>NZ_JAMFLZ010000004.1:0-590222 GCF_023502325.1 Jejuia spongiicola | reverse complement strand
GACTAGTCTAGTCGTTTTATATTTCATGTGAGCTTTTGGTTAAGCAAGTTCTAGGGGTAGACATTTTTAAAATGAATTTAAATAAAACTCAGGTAAATTATTAATATTTAATAATTGAAGTCTTACTTTTTCTTTTAGCCAAATAAAAGGGTAAGTAAATCAATAAAAAATAAGGGATAATTATTATTTGCACCACAATTATATATAATGGCCATTCTCCAAAATAATCCAATATTGAGGCAGATTGTGGCTTTTTATTCAAATAGAAGTAATTGGCATTTAAAGCATAATTAATTATAACCATGAAAATCACGTATAACTGTAACGCAAAAAAAGATTTAAAAACACTTTTAAAAGTTGGTTTCATCTTAAAAACAATCGTTGCATAAAAAATAACGGTTAAAAGTCCCAAGTGTACAACCCAATATCTAAAATAATCGAAACTAGGAAACCCTTCTGGTATGTCTGGTGTTAAAACACCCTGCGTAGTCCCAGCAATAATCCAAAACAACAATACCTCGAACATCCAAAATTTCCTGTAATAAGTAAATACGGGAATTAACAATGCCATAAAACTACACAAATACAAAGGTAGATCTGTGGCAATATTATAGTTGCCTAAACTCATTTTATACAAATGGAATATAATAACAAAAAAAGATATTGAGCATCCTAATATATGTAACGCCTTATATTGTTGCTTTCTTCTTAACTTTAATTTGGAATACTTAATTAATAAAACACAAAATAAAATAGAAACAACTATTGGAAATATATGTTCTATACTGCCAATTGACACCCTTTTTGACAAAAAAATTGCACTGAAAAATGAAGAATTCATAGCGCAATTTAATATTTAAATTATATAACAAAGTGATATTTTGCTATTTTAAAAAATATCAATCATTTATTTTAATCACTTGTAATAATCCATTATTATTAGCAACTAAAACTAAACGCTCTTCATTATTTACTATTTTCACCTTCTTAGCATCATTTCTAACAAAAAACCCGCTTTCTCTACTAGCTACAGGAAGAAACCCTCCTTTCCCATCTCCTAACATTAAAAGCCCAGTTCCTGCATCATTTCTAGGTGTCTCAACTTCAGAGGCATACATGTTTTCTACAATTAACACATCTAAATTATCATCATTATTAAAGTCGTTTACTAAAATATCATTGACATTAGAAATTTGTGCTTGATAAGGTAAAGATGATATTTTAAAGCGGTTATTTCCTACATTCTCAATATAAGAAGAAGCAAAAGTTTTTGCTGTATAATGTAAAGCATTCTTTAAGTTTTCTTTTCCGTATACATCATCTATTTCTAAAGAAGCAAATAAATCATATTTCTTAATATTTTTTTTAAGATTGGGAATTTGTTGAGATGAACAAGAAAACCCTCTTAATGGGTAATGCTTATTATTTTCATAATAACCCAAAACTAAATCACCATTTCCATTTTTATCAAAGTCTGAATAGTATACATCAAAAGGTTCATCCTTTGAAGTTTTATACTTATAATTCAGTCCTAAATTACCTGCAACAAAATCAATATCTCCATCATTATCAAAATCTCCTTTTTCAATACTAAACCAAAGCCCAGTAGTGTTATCAAAATCATTCAAAAACACTCTGGTAAATTTACCTTCATCATTTTCAAAAACTGTAATAGGCATCCACTCTCCAACAATTAGTAAATCAGAATCTCCATCATTATCATAGTCTACCCAAACTGCATCGGTTATCATACCAATATTTTTTAGTTCTTTAGCCAAAGAATTGGTAACGTTTGTTAATTGTCCTTTTTCATTTTTAAGCAACATACTTGATGTTGGTAATGGATATTGATGTGGTAAATGCCTACCTCCTACAAAAAGGTCTATATCACCATCATTATCGTAATCATTAGCTTTTACTACAGAACCGCTAATTTTATCTAAGCCTTTTAATGGTTTTCTATAAAAATCGCCTTGACCATTATTTAAATATAACCGATCTTCATAATTTAAATCATTTGCTAAAAATTCATTCCCCCCACTTACAACATATAAATCCTTAAATCCATCTCCATTTATATCTACAAATAAAGCATCAATATCTTCATATGTTTTTTCCTTTTCCCATAAAACTGATGAGCCCTTTAAATACATTCCATCTTTATTTTGAATGTATAATGTTGCACTATAACCTGTCGATCCGCCTACAAAAACATCATCTAGCCCATCATTATTAACATCTGAAACTGCTAATGCTGGCCCAAATTCAGACATCTTATGTGGTAATAATACCTGATATCCATAATCATCAAAAACATTTTCTATATGCTGATGTTTTAACTTACTAGATGAAGTAATATCTGAAAACAAAATGTTTGTATTATCTATTAATTCTCCTTTACTATCAACACCCTCTTCCAAATATGTTTCTACTACTTTATTTGATGGTACATTTTTAAGAATCGTTCTTGTCCCATTTGCCCACTCTATAATAACTTCGTTAATAACGGATATTTTATTTATACCAAAATGAGCAATATGCTCACTAGTAGAATACATGCCTCTTACACTTGTTATTTCGATAAGTTGGCTTTCACTATCTCCATATTTGATAGTAACCTTAGTTCCAAAAATTGGCTGATTTTTTTTACTTTTTAATTTTACTCTTAAAAAGTTGTTCTGAGATTTATTCTTAAAAACAAAAGCTTGATCATTAATATTATTTATTACTAAATCTAAATCTCCATCATTATCCAAATCACCATAAGCAGAACCATTTGAAAAGCTTTTATTTTTTAGCCCCCAATAGTTAGAAACATCCTTGAATTCACTGTTTCCAATATTTTTAAAAGCTTTATTCTGCAATTTACTAGAAGGATAGATTTCTGATAATTCTTTATGAGATACTATATCCCATATCTCTACACCTTCTATATTAGTGTTTTCACTTAAATACTTTTGTATCTTTTCATGTATAAATAGTTTTATTTTAGTATCAGCATCTGTATTTCTAATATCTCTTAGCAGTCCATTAGTAACAATAATATCTTTAAGCCCATCATTATCAAAATCAGCGATCAATGGAGACCAACTCCAATCTGTGTTAGATACACCAGAAAATTTTGCAATATCACTAAATGTTGTGTTCCCGTTGTTAACTTGTAAAACATTGTTCATGTATTGATAATTCCACCCTTTATCAACAATCCTCCAAAACTTGTCTGGATTCATTCCACTCATATTCGCCTTTAACCTAAAATTGTCTTCAGCAACCATATCTACAACAAATACATCTAAAAAGTTATCATTGTTGATATCAGCAACATCTACTCCCATACTATAAAAAGAAGTATGCTTAAAAGCATCATTGGCAATGTTTTTAAAAGTTCCATTTCCTAAATTCAAATAAAATCTATCAGGAGCTTCAAAATCGTTAGCGACTACTAAATCTGGATATCCATCATTATTTAAATCTGAAACAGCAACTGCATTAGAAAAACCTGGATCTAAAATATTAGCTTCTTTTGAAACATCACAAAATACTCCATTTCTATTCTCATAAAGTCGTGGGGCGTATTTATTGTCTAAAAGGCGCCCGTCATCACTCAATGCTCTATATTTTGAATAAATTCCTGGGTTTGGGGGCTGGTGTAAAAGAAAAACATCTAAATCGTTATCTTTATCATAATCAAAAAAGGCCGCACCTCTAGTTCTTAAAGTATCGCCTAATCCAACTTTTTGAGCTTGTTCAACAAACTTGTTACCTCCTTGGTTTATGTATAGTTTATTTCTTCTCCAATCTGGCTTATCATCATACAATTCTTTAGTCACAAAAACATCTAATAAACCATCCTTATTTATATCTATCATGGAGACAGAAGAAGACCAACCTATGTCCAAATCTTCTATACCACTTTCTTTTGTTATGTCTTCAAAAACAAAATTTCCTTTATTTATATATAATTTGTCTTTGACTTGATTACCACAAAAATAAACATCTAAAAGACCATCATTATTTACATCGCCTAATCCAACTCCTGCACCAGCGTAAAAATTATCATAAATAAAAATATTATCCTCCTTAGTTTCAACAATTTTATTGTTAAACTTAATATTCGTTTGTTTTGAAAAAACTTGTTCAAAAATTGGTTTTTCTTGAGAATATGCAGAAAAAAATATTACTAAAAAACCTAACAAAAAATAACTCCTTTTCATCTATCTATATTATTTGCTACATACAAGATAATTGAATTTTACTAAATTGACAATGGCAAAAACTTATAAGTACATTTATTCAGTTTAATACTTTACCAAACTTATATATATATAAATTGAAAAGGAGCAAGAATTAATAATTCTTACTCCTCAATCAAAATTTAAGAACTAACTCAAACCAAACTAATTTTTATCCCATGATACTTTCGTATTAGGGGTATCTTGTGCTTTTACAGCGTTATAATTTTCTTCATTAACTACCTTATCATTATCTGCAATTGTAATTCTAACTGGAACAACAAGAGTTGTACCAGCTGCAATATTTACAGGTAATGTTGGAGCATCTAACCTTCTGTATGATGCGTAAGCTTCTCTAGGTTGGAAAAGCCCAAAATGGATCCATTTCTGTGTACCTAATTGCTCTTTTGTTCCATCATAAGTAGCTGTACTAGCATCTATAAAGGCTTGTACATCTGCTGTATCTGGCGCCACTGGACTTGCACTTGCATTTAATGCATTAATTTCATAGTAAAAATTAATCGATTCTGTAAGTGCAGCATCATAATAGTCTTTTGCTGTTCCAGAAATAAATCCTTCCATTACAGCTTCAGCTAATAAAAAATTCACCTCAGCTGCAGTAATTACAAAACCAGGCAACAATTCATTATTCCTCATTAAGTCCTCATTAATATAAGCATAGTTATCTCTATCTATGGTAAGGGTTCCTTGTGTATCAGGAGATGATGGTAAACCAATATAGTCTCCACCTGTATTAGGCACCCACATATAAGGTATTCTAGGGTCATTACTTCCATTCATAACATTTAACATATGCTCAGGAGCATATACTAAATTCGGGCTATCCTCAATGGCTCTACCAAAAAGGCCGCCACCGCCTCCAATAATGTTAAGACCATTAGGGGCCTCTGCATTAACTAAAATATTATCAGCATTAACAAGCGCTAAAGGAGCGTTGCTAGACATAATATCTTGTACTGTAGATGAAGCTAAAGCATTATCAAGATCAGAAATTCGCATCGCTGCTCTTAAACGTAAAGAGTTTGCAAATTTTCTCCATTTAGTAATATCTCCATCATTTAAAATATCCTGCTCTGCTAATTTATTATGAACTATTGAGCCATTCAATGAAAAGCTTGACAAATAGGTGTCAACTTCTTTTAAATCTGCTAATAAAGACGTATAAATATCTAATTGTGCATCATACTTAGGAAAGAACTCATTGTTTCCTTCTCTGGCCTTAAATGCTTCAGAATATGGGATATCACCATATAAATCTGTCATCTTCATGGTAGCATTTGCTCTTACCACTTTAATCAAATTCATATAAATATCATAATTTGATTTTTCTTCATCTGGCAGTAAACCGTATTGAATTTGCATTTCGGTAAGTTTAGGTGCAAAACCTACATAATAAGAAGACCAGCTATTATTAATAGCATTACCACTGGCTGTCATCATTTCTGAATCATTACCATCAACACCAGCAAGTTGAATCCAAGGCGATATAGTCCTCAATACTAAATAATAGCCTGAAGGGTTATATCCTATACGCATACCCGCTCCTTGTTCTGTAAGTGCTCTAGAAAATAAGTACTCTATTTTTGTTTCTGTAGACCCATCTGGATCTAAAAATAAGGCATCCAATTCTTTGGTACATGAACTAATAAGAATAGACACTCCTAATAATATTTTTAATATAAATGTTTTCTTCATAATCTTTTTTTTTATAAGCTAATTCTTAATGATAACCCAAGGCTTCTGCTTCCTGGTTGTGATCCTAAATCTACGGCTGATGCCTCACCTGCACTAGAACCTAAAACGGCTTCTGGGTCAATATTAGGTACATTTTTATAGATATAGAATAGATTTCTTCCTATTAATGCTAGCTCTAAATTATCTATACCTAATTTATCGGTTACGCTATTATTAAACTCATATTTTAAAGAAACCTCCCTTAGCTTAACATAACTATTATCGAAAAGACCTTCTTCGTGAAAACCGAAATTCCAATAATATGTATTTATATAATAATCGAATGCATCAATTAAAGTAGTATTTGGTTGTCCATCAGAAGTAACTCCATCTAAAATTACACCATCATGGTATACAGGACCATTTGGAGATGGTGAAGTATGTGAAGGTAATTGGATTAAATTACCACTTGTGTCTTTATAATATGGTAATCCTCCATTTCTTTCATCTCTATACTTAAGTGATTCTTCTAACTTTCCTGCATTTGTACCATAATAATTTGTAAAAGAAAATATGTCTCCTCCTACAACAAAATCGATATGAGCGTTAAGTGTGAAACCTTTATAAGTAAGTATATTAGTAAATCCTCCTATTAAATCTGGTGTAGAATTACCTACAGGTACTCTTTCTGAGTCATCTCTTACATATAAACCGTCACCATCTATAACTCTATTTCCATTATCATCTGTTTGGTAAGTATATGCTTCCCACTGTCCATAAGGCACACCTACTTTTGCAAGGTTTCGAATAGCTCCTCCTATATTACTTTGATTAAAAAGTTGATCAATCCCTTGAGCTAATTCTACTACTTCATTCTTGTTTTTTGCAAAATTTGCAATTGTTCTCCAACTAAAATTCTCTGTCTCTATTGGCAGAGCATTTATTTGAAGTTCAATACCTGAATTAGCAAGTTCTCCTGCATTTACTATTGTACTAGATGCCCCAGAAGATAATGGTATATCTAAAGGAATTATTTGATCTACCCTTCTTTCTTTATAATAAGTTAAATCAAACCCTAATCTATTATTAAGTGTTCTAGCTTCTATACCAAATTCTGTAACAAGCGAATTTTCGTTTACCAAATTTGTAGGTGGAACAGAATTACTAAAAGTATTAGTAACTGCACCGTTATAATTACCATAACTATATACTTTATTTGCTCTGTAAAAGTTACTTCCAGTATCGTTACCTGTATTAGCCCAAGATGCTCTAACTTTAGCATAATCTAACCAAGACCATTCTGATAATAAATCACTAAACACAAAACTTCCACTTACTGATGGGTAGAAAAACGATTGATTATTATGTGGTAAGGTAGATGACCAATCATTTCTTCCTGTAGCCTCTAAGAAAACCATATTCTTATAAGAAAAAGAAGCTACTCCAAAAAGTGCATCTACTCTTTTTGCATCTCTATTTCCATCACTTACTCTTTCTCTAGCAGAATTTTTTAAACTAAACCAATTAGGAACGATTAAACCACCATTAGTTCTAACATAACCATCAGAATGCTTTTGTTTAGAAATCGATCCTCCAGCAGTTAATGCTAAATTAATATCCTCATTAATGTCCTTATTATAGGTTGTTAATAATTCAAAATAGTCCAATTGTGTTTTACCAAAACCTTCACGGTATTGCCCACTATTAACAGGGTTTCTACTTGCTGTTTCGTTTTGAGAATTAGTATTTATAAGATCGGTTCCTACTCTTGCACGCACATTTACATTAGTAAATGGCTGATAATCTAAAGTAACATTCCCTACAAGCCTTCCTCTTTTATCTTCATCATTATTCTCATTAGCATTCCATAAAAAACTCATAAAATTTCTTACCATTCCTGGAGCGCTATTTCCACTTATTTGTCCGTTATAATATCCATCTTGTTTGTAGTTTTCTTTTAACAAATCAAGTTTCGTAGACCTTGGATACTCATAAGCATTAAGTCCAGATAATAATGGAGGTCTGTTTGTAGTGGTAATGTCGTAAAAGTTCCCAACGAAACTTACATCTAATTTATCATTTAACTTTATTTTAGAATTAAGGCTAAATACATTTCTTTTTTGCTTAACTCCAGGAAAAATCCCTTCATAACCTAAGTTGGTATAAGACAATCTATAGCTATAATCCTTAGTTGCTTTACTAATAGCTAAAGTATTTGTTATAGTATGACCTGTTTGGTAAATATCTTTAATATTATCAGGTTGCGGAGAATATGGTCGTAACTCGCCATCCCACCATCTAAGCATTTGTCCCTCCATTTTAGGTCCAAAACTTGGCCAAGTATTATGATAGATATTCTCGCCAGCTGCGTTTGTTCTAAAAACTTGAGAATCGAAACCTGAACCGTATTCGTTTTGATAATTTGGCAAATACGCAACTTTATCAAAAGTAGCATTAGATACAAACTCTACACCTAAACCTTTTTTATTTAAGTTCCCTGATTTAGTAGTAATTATTACAACTCCATTTGAAGCTTTTGAACCATATAAAGCAGAAGCTGCTCCTCCTTTTAATACAGATAAAGATTCAATATCTTCAGGGTTAATATCGGCTGCTCCATTACTAGAGTTGCTACCTCCCCATCTACTATAATTAGAATCTCCATGTTCGATTGGAATTCCATCTACAATAAATAACGGCTGATTAGTTGAACCTAGTGATCCAACTCCTCTAATTAAAACATTTACACCTGCTGTTACTCCTCCTGGATTAGATTTTATCTGAACTCCTGGCGCTTTTCCGTAAAGAGATGCTACAACATTTGGGCTTCCTACTTTAGTTAATTCTTCAGATGTTACCTCGGTTACAGCATATCCTAATGACTTTCTTTCACGAGAAATACCTAATGCAGTTACTATAACTTCATTTAAGCTTTCAGTATCTTCAAGCATAGTAACATTTATAGTATTATTATCTTCAACTGTAACAGTTACAGTTTCAATACCAACATAAGAAAATGTTAATTGATCTCCTTTTTCTGCATTGATTGAATAGTTTCCATCAAAATCTGATTGTGTTCCTGTTGAAGTACCTACTTTTATTATATTTACTCCAGCAAGAGGTATCCCTGCATCATCTTTTACCATTCCAGAAATGATGTTTTGCTGTGAGTTAATTGGAGTACTAAATAAAGTGTTTTTATTTAAAATAACTTGTCTTTCATTTATTGAATAGATAAGTTTATTATCATCTAACACTCTATCTAAAACCTTTTGAATAGATCTATTTTTAAATTGAATGTCGCCCCTAACTTTTTTTAATTCAGGTAAGATTTCATCGTTATAAATAAATACAAATTCGCTTTGTTTTTCAATCTCTTTAATCATATCGATTAAAGTAGCTTCTTTTAAATCAATTTTCAGTTTCGTGTTCTGCGAATATAAATCTGTAAAAGAATAAAATGAGAATAAGACTAAAAATAAGCTAAGACATTTCATCACTAGTAGAGCTTTCTTCCTATAATTCATGAGAGAATTATGGAAAACCTGTTTTTTTTTCATAAATTTGATCGGTTTATTAATTAAACAATATCTGTTGGTTTAACAGATTTTTATTAGCCAGAGAGTGTTGGCGCATTCTCTGGTTTTTTTTTATTTTATCATATATTTTCTATTATTTATTTTTTCAAAATTAAGCTCTGCAGTAGCTTCTAAATTCTCAAGCGTTCTTTTTAAATTATCATTTAAATCCAATTTCCCACTTATACTAGTACTATACAGCTTATTGGTAGATTCGTCAAATGTTAATTCTATATTATAAAAACGTTCTAGTTTTTTAATAACATTTGCCATTGGTTCGCTTTCAAAATATAAAAGCCCTTGAGTCCATAAAGTATAATTATCTGTATTTACATCTTTTACTTTTATGCTTTCAGCATCTTTATTCCATGCTGCCAATTGGCCTGGTTTTAAAACTGTTTTATTGTCGTTTAATATATTCTCTTCAACAACATTAACTTTTCCTTCAGTTAAAACCGTTAAAACCTCTTTATCAGACGGGTAGGCTGATACATTAAATTTAGTTCCTAAAACTTCTACCAATAATTCTTCAACAATGGTTTTTACTATAAATGGCTTTTCTTTATTTGATGTTACTTCAAAAAAAGCTTCACCAGATAAAAACACAGTTCTTTTGTCTCCTATAAATTTTTCCGGAAACACAAATTGTGTGCCTGCATTCAGGTGCACAATTGTTCCATCAGAAAGTGTAATTTTACTATGCCTTCCGTAAGGAATTATTAAAGTATTTAAAGACTCTTTTTCACTATTTGAATAAGCAATATTTTTATTTATAGTATCACTTTCATTTAAAATTATATTACCTAAATCATTATACTCAATTGTAGATTTTGCTTCTTTAATTAAAAGCTGCTCGCCTGATGCTAAATTTAACTGCGTACTTGTTATGGAATCGAGAGCTGTTAAATTTATATCACTAAATGGTAGTTTTTTATTTTGAACGAAATTCTTATTAATAAAAATACTAGCTGTAATAATTACAATAAATATAGCGGCATATTTGTAATATCTTTTTATGAATCCTGGTAATGTTTTTACTTTACTTGTTTTAGCGCTATTAGTTTTACTTAAAATTTGCTCAAGTACTTCTTGCTTTTCCTCATTAGAAATAATAGCATCATTAGTCTTTAAACCAAGCAATATCTTTTTTAAAGCATATACTATTTCTTTTTCTTCTGGATTGCTTTTTATGTAAGATTCCCAAAAAGTGTTACTTTCTGGTGTTGGATCGAAAACCCAATCTATAAAACACTTGTCTTCTAAATACCTTGAATAAGGCTCCATACTTTCTTTGTTTAATATATAGTGGAAAGAAAAAGTTATTTGTGGACACTTTATTTATATTATTTTCAAAAAAATAAATAATATTTTAAAAATCAATCTATTAGCATCTAAAAAAACTCAACTATTTACTGAAGAATAAAGTATAAGAACTTTAATAACATCTTTGAAAATGTCATTTCCTCTTAGTTTTTTTATAGCTCTATACACTTGTTTTCGGACTGAATTATGATCTATATCTATTATTTCTGAAATTTCTTTATAAGAAAAATTCTTTGTAAATCTTAGATATAATATTTCTTGTTGCTTAGGAGTTAATTCTTTAATTATTTGATGAACAAGTTTCTTTTTATAGATTTCATCTTCTTTATCTATAGTTCTAGATTCAACATTATACTCTGTAATAAAGGATAAATTTTCAAATTCAGATAAGCTTTCTTTTTTACTTTCTTTCTTAAGCTTTCTGAACATGGTTCTTTTTAATACGATAAACAAATAATGCTTAACGCTTCTTGGTGTAGAAAGTTTTTTTCTATGCTCAAAAACATCTAAAAAAACATCTTGAACACAGTCTTTAACAAAATCCTTGTCTGGATATAACTTCATTCCATAAGAAAACAAAGCTTCTATGTTAAAGTTGTAAATAGCCGTAAAAGCTCCTTTATCTCCATCAACAAATTTAGCCCAAAAGTCTTCTTCTACTATTATTTTTTCTTCTGTGAGAGTCATCAATTAAAAACAAATATAACGCAATGTTAAATTTTTATTAATTTAATGATAAGTTTTTTTAAAATAAAAACGTAACTAGATAAAAAAGCTTGATTAAATTATATGCTTTTCTCTAGCCAAAAGTGTGTTTTTAAGTAGCATAGCAATTGTCATTGGGCCAACACCCCCAGGGACTGGAGTAATATAACTTGCTTTTTTACTAACGCTTTCAAAATGTACATCGCCAGCTAATCTATATCCATTTTTCTTTGTAGCATCAGGAACTCGAGTAATTCCAACATCAATAATCACAACATCTTCTTTAACCATATCTCCAGTTAAAAATTCCGAAATCCCAATAGCTGCAACTATAATATCTGCCTTTTTTGTGATTTCTAATAAGTTTTTTGATCGGCTATGAACCACTGTAACTGTGGCATCACCTGCTTTTCTTTTCTGACTCATTAGTATACTCATAGGTCGGCCAACAATATGGCTTCGTCCCATCACAACAACATTTTTACCTGAAGTTTCAACCTGATAACGTTCTAATAATTCTAATATTCCGTAGGGTGTTGCTGGCAAAAAAGTTGGTAAACCTAAAGCCATTTTTCCAACGTTTGTTGGGTGAAACCCGTCAACATCTTTATTAGGGTTCACTGCCATTAAAACTTTTTGTTCGTCAATTTGTTTTGGCAAAGGCAATTGTACAATAAACCCATCTATATTATCATCAGAATTTAATTCATTAATTTTTTTTAGTAAGTCTTCTTCTGAAGTGTATTCAGGTAACTCAACAAGTGTAGAATTAAAACCAATAAGTTTACAAGCTTTTACTTTAGCATTAACATAAGTCATACTAGCCCCATCAGACCCAACTAAAATTGCAGCTAGGTGTGGCACTCGTTCTCCTTTTGAGGCCATAGACTTTACATGATTCGCAATTTCTTCTTTAATGTCGTTACTTGTCTTTTTTCCGTCTAAAATTGTCATGGTACTTATTATAAGTATTATTATAAATAAAAAAACATGAGTGGTTACCTCATGTTTTTCATAGCTTGCATCATTTTTTTACCGCCTCCGCCTTGCATCATCTTCATCATCTTACTCATTTGGTTGAATTGCTTTAATAACTGGTTTACTTGCTGAACCGAAGTTCCTGAACCTTTACCAATTCTCTTTTTTCTACTCGCATTGATAACAGAAGGGTTACTTCGCTCTTTTGGTGTCATTGAATGAATAATAGCTTCAATACCTTTAAAAGCATCATCATCAATATCAACATCTTTCATCATTTTTCCAGCACCCGGAATCATTCCAACAAGGTCTTTCATATTCCCCATTTTCTTAATTTGCTGAATCTGCTTTAAGAAATCATCAAATCCAAACTGATTTTTTGCTATTTTCTTTTGAAGTTTTCTAGCTTCAGCTTCGTCAAACTGTTCTTGCGCTCTTTCAACTAAAGATACAACATCTCCCATTCCAAGAATACGATCTGCCATACGAGATGGATAAAATACATCTATCGCTTCCATCTTTTCTCCTGTACCAATAAATTTAATAGGTTTATTAACTACAGACTTAATTGAAATGGCTGCTCCACCTCGGGTATCACCATCTAATTTTGTTAGAATAACGCCATCAAAATTTAAAACATCATTAAAGGCTTTTGCTGTATTTACAGCATCTTGTCCTGTCATAGAATCTACAACAAATAACGTTTCTTGAGGCTGAATAGCTTTATGAATATTCGAAATTTCGGTCATCATTACCTCATCAACAGCTAAACGACCAGCAGTATCTATAATCACTACGTTAAATCCGTTAGCTTTTGCATGAGCTATACCTGCTTTAGAAATTGCAACAGGATCATTATTACCTCTATCACTAAAAACCTCAACACCAATTTGCTCTCCTACAACATGTAATTGGTCTATTGCAGCCGGACGATAAACATCACAAGCTACTAATAGTGGTTTTTTAGTTTTTTTATTTTTAAGATAATTAGCAAGCTTACCAGAAAACGTTGTTTTACCAGAACCTTGTAAACCTGACATTAAAATAACACTTGGCGTACCAGAAAGATTAATACCCTCAGCATCGCCTCCCATAAGTTCGGTAAGCTCATCTTTAACAATCTTAACCATAAGTTGCCCTGGCTGAAGCGTTGTTAATACATTTTGTCCTAAAGCTTTTTCTTTAACTCTATTGGTAAACTCTTTAGCTATTTTAAAGTTAACATCGGCATCAAGTAATGCACGTCGTACTTCTTTTAAAGTTTCGGCTACATTTACTTCAGTAATACTTCCATGCCCTTTAAGAACGTGTAGAGCTTTATCTAATTTATCGCTTAAATTATTAAACATAATTTTTGTTGAAATTTTAAGAAATGCAAATTTAATGATTTGAAGCGTATTATAGAAGTAACATTCTATAAAAAAGAGAAGAAAAAAAAGGCTGTCAAATTTTAATTTGACAGCCTATATAAAAGGAAACTTACTTAATAATTAACCTAACCAACCGAAAAAGTTGTGTTTCCTTTTTACCAAAAACATAATTATTCTTTTTTCTCAAGGACTAATATGCGTTCTATTTCTCCTGTTGAGCTTAAATCTTTTAACTCTATTCTATTTGGAGTAATCTCTTTAATTTTCCATCTGTGGTTTAAAACATCAAACGGTGCTTCAATACCATAATGCATTCCTAAATGCAAGCCTTCATATCTATAAGCTAACCAGTTACCATCAATAATTCCGTTATTAGGATCGGTAACCTTTATATAACCACTTTCTAAGAAATCGATAGTATACATAAAGAACTCTTCTGTTTTGTCAACGTCACCATCTTTATATAAAGCTACTTCCCATTCTCCAGTTACAAGTACATCACCTATATAATTTATATCATCATCACCATCTGGACAATGTCTTTTTAATATCATTTTATTTTCATTACTACCTAACGATTCAAGCTTAATTATTCCTGGCTCTAAGAAAGTAACCAACCACTCTAACTGTAAATCTGGTCTGCCATCTAAGTTAATCTGTAAAACAAATCCATCATTATATGCAAGAATATCATAAGTACCTTGTACAAACTCTCCGTTTACACGAATTTTTACTACATTGTTTTCAAAGAATTTTAATGGTGTTCCTATATAGTCTTTTTCGTTATCATTACCTTCAACATGCAATCTAGCAACTCTCCATAAACATTCTTGTAAATAGTTTTCAATTCTTTCTTTTGTAATATCAATAACTACATCACAATTTTTCTTCATGATAATTCGGTTACCTCCTTCTTCGTATAGTTTTATTTTACCATACTCAATATCATATACAACCCATTCTAAAGTAAAGTCTGCTAAGGTTTCAAATTCTAGTTTTAAAAGTGCGCCTCTATCAGTTACTCGAGTACTCCAAGTACCTGTTAATATATCGCCATTTCTAGCACGCATTTTTACAACACCATCTTCCTTAAAGTTTAAAGCATACTCTTTATACTCGGCAGTGTTATCTTGATTGTTTCTTTTAAACTCATACACTACCCATGGGCAAACTTGTAAATATTCATCTAAACGCTCTTTTGTAAAGTCATCATCTCCATAATCATTATCATCATCTTCATCACAAGCATCTTTAGCTTCGTTAATTGTGCTTTCTAACTCTTCGTTATTATTAACAACTACTTCTGTTCCATCGGCTAAAACCATGGTTACTGGGAAATTAAGACTTGCAAAAACCTCCTTATTAATAATACGTTTAATAAACTTGTGCAATTCTCTATCATTTTCAATTTCTATGACATCAATAACCTGAAAGTTAGCATCGTATACTGAAAAAGAAATAGGGTATTTAAAATCGATACATTCTATATCGTCATCATCTTCATTTTCGCCTTTACATTCTTTAACAAATTCTTTTAATTCGTCAGCATTGTTAATTACAATATCATCATGATTTTCTGTAATTATTGTAATAGGGAAAATGATTTCTAAACGATCTTCATCTTCTTCAAATTCATTAAAAATTGCTTCAATAACTTTATAGTCTTCTTCTGAATCTATAATAATTTCCAACCCGTTAACTACAACTGTAACTGGTAATTCGATAGATAAACAACTAGCATTGTCTATAATATTATCTTTTGAACCATCCATAGTAGACGCAGAGCTCATTAAAGTAGCCAACATTGAATCGGCAGCAATTGCTTCTGTTTCATTAGGATCTGTAATTTCTACAACTTCTTCCTGACAAGACGTAAACATTAAAAGGGCAAAAAAAGGTAATAGTAATAATTTACTGATTTTAGTTTTCATGATATTAAAATTTGGGTTAAACATAGCTTTTTGAATATAAAACAGGATAACTTTAAAAATTCCTACCCTCTCTAGTTAAAAAAAAAAAAAAAACTCAAACTCCAAACTCCAAAAAACCTTATTTTAGTGACACCAATCAAAACTATCAATGGGGAAACAATTACACGATAATATTTGTGAAGAACATATTTTTTCTTCCATATTTAATAAACACTCAAAAGATTTACACAACTTTTTATACTATAAGTTTGGTGAATTACTAAACCCAAAAGACAAAGTACAGGAAGCCTTCATTAAATTATGGCAAAACTGTGCAAAAATTTCTCCTGATAAAGCAAAGAGTTTTGTTTTTACTACTGCTAATAATTTAATGTTGAATGAAGCAGCACACCAAAAGGTTGTATTGAAGCATCAGCAAACTAAACCTAAAATGTCTACCAACGAAAGCCCAGAGTTTTTAATGCAAGAGGCTGAGTATAATGATAAACTACAAAAAGCATTAGCAAATCTAACCGAAGCACAACGGGTTGCTTTTATGATGAATCGTGTTGAAGGAAAACGTTTTAAAGAAATTGCAGCGCTCTTAGATATTTCTACCAAAGCTGTTGAAAAACGTATTTATGGTGCTTTAAAGAAATTGAGAGAAGATATTAAGGAATTATAAAATTATTTACATGAAAATAAGAAGTATTCCATTTACACTACCTAAACCTAAATTGAAAGTAATAAAATCTGTCACAGTTTATATTTCTGAAAAACATTCTGAAATTATTGTTGCACCCATTTCTAAGGAACCAAAAGACAGCTATCATTATGAACAAGAAAAATGCGAAGTAATTGATCTGAAATCCTCTCAAAAAATTATTGGAGAAACTATTAAAAGAAATTTTAACAAATTTAACATTAAGGAGAATAAAGATGGGATGGGTAAAATCTCAGATTGGTCTGCTTTAAAAGCAAGTAAAGAAAAAAGCGGTAGAAGGTTTGAAGAAAAATATAGTCGATTTAGTATTTGTGGAATAACAGACAGAAATAACACTCTAAGAATTGAAAGTGTGAAAAACTTACCAATTCAAATTGAATTGACAAGTACAATTTCTGCTCACTGTGAACCATCTGAATTAGGAAATAGAATATTAAAAATGTTTCGTTTGGATATTATTGAGAGAAAGTGAAAAATATTTTTCGCGCAAAAACGCTAAGACGAAAAGTTTTGATTCTGTGAATCTCAGTGTAACGTTTTGGGATTTGGAATTTGAGTTTTTTGATTTTTTTTAACTAGAGGGTAGGAAAAAATAAAAGTTAACTGTTATATAGTTGTATAAGAATTATGGACAAAGAAATTTTAATATCGAAATGGTTAGATAACGATCTAAATGATCAGGAACTTGAAGCGTTTAAAAACCTTGAAGATTATGATGATTTAATAAAGTTGGATAACAGTATGCAAGCTTTTAAGGCTGAAGATTTTAATACTTCTGCCGAATTAGACCAAGTGTTGTCTAAAATTAAAAGCACTAAAAAGCAAACCACACATTGGATAAAACCATTAATGCGTGTTGCTGCTATACTTGCTGTTTGTTTTAGTTTATACTATTACACTACCACTTTAGATACTACAATTACAACCAAGTTTGCTCAAAAAACTACTATAAAATTACCAGACGCTTCTAGTGTTTCGCTTAATGCTAAATCGTTGTTAGCATTCAATAAAAAAGATTGGAAACACGAGCGCGAAGTAGAACTTAATGGTGAAGCTTTTTTTAAAGTTGCCAAAGGTTCTTCATTTAATGTTATTACAAAATCAGGAACCGTTACGGTTTATGGTACTCAATTTAATGTAAAACAACGGGACAATTATTTTGAGGTTATTTGCTACGAAGGATTAGTTGGTGTGACACACAACTCTCAAGAAACAAAGTTAAAGCCTGGAGACAGATTTTTAATTATTGATGGGAAACAAATTGTTAAAGAAAAAGAAAGTCGCTTAACACCTTCGTGGTTAAATAACGAAAGCCTATTCAAAAGTCTACCTTTTAAAGAAGTTATTGCAGAGTTTGAAAGACAATATAATGTAGATATTACGCTTTTAAATATAAATTCTGAAGAGTTAGTTACTGTTGGTTTCCCTCATAATAATATAGATGTTGCAATAAAAAACATTACCTTACCTTTACACTTAACATATAGTAAAGACAACAATACTATAACATTAAAGCGTGAGTAGAAAAGGTACACTTTCTATCTTTATACTATTGTTTTTTTTGAATATTTCGACTTTAAGTTCTCAAACTGTTCAAAAAGAAAAGCATTCGCTCGCCGTTGTTTTAAAAATTATCGAAACTAGATATAACATTAGCTTTTCTTATGCTGATGCTACTATTCAAGATAAAAAAGTAGTTATTCCAAAAGAAAACTTAACTTTAGAAGAGGTCTTAGATTTTCTAAAAAACAAAGTCAAACTAGATTTTGAATTATTAAACAATCGATTTGTTGCCATTAAAGCTTTAAAAACTCAAGCAACATTTCACAGAACACAAAGGCTAGACGAAGTTATAATAACTAATTATTTAACCACTGGCATTACTAAGTTAAACGATGGTGTAATTACTATAAAACCTGAAACTTTTGGTATTCTCCCTGGGTTAATTGAACCCGATGTTTTACAAACCATTCAATCGCTTCCTGGAGTTTTAAGTATTGACGAAACCGTATCTAACATTAATATTCGTGGTGGCTCGCACGATCAAAACTTACTTCTTTGGGATGGTATAAAAATGTATCAATCAGGTCATTTTTTCGGGTTAATTTCAGCATTCAACCCCTATACCACAAAACAAGTTAATGTTTCAAAAAACGGAACCCCAGCAAAATATGGTGATGGTATTTCTAGTATTATCGATATGCAATTGCCTAACGAAATTGATAACACATTTAAAGCAGGTGGTGGGTTTAATTTAATAAACGCCGATGTTTTTGCAAAAATCCCACTAACTCATAATACAGAATTGCAAATTTCTACACGTCGTTCAGTAACAGATTTGGTAACTACTCCAACTTACGACTTATATAAAAAACGTGTTTTTCAAGATTCAGATTTAACAAATTTTAATCAAAATGATAATGCTATCGATAAAAACGAATCTTTTTACTTCTATGATATAACAGCAAAATTTTTATATGATATTACTGAAAAAGATAAAATCAGACTTCAGTTTTTAAACGCAAACAACAAATTAAATTACGAAGAACAAGCCAATATTAATGATAGAAACGAAGCTTTAAATAGTAAACTGTCACAACAAAATTTGGCTTTAGGGTTTTCGTACACTAGAGATTGGAACTCAAAACTTTCAACTACCGCTCATGCATATGTAACAAATTACGATTTAGATGCCACCAATTTTGATATCATAAACAATCAGCGTTTAATTCAAGAAAACGAAGTGTATGATGGTTCTGCAAAATTGGATATAAACTACAAACACAATAGTCAACTAAAATTAAATGGCGGGTATCAATTTATTGAAGTAGGTATAAGCAATCTAGAAGATGTAAACAATCCAGTTTTTAGAAGTTTTATAAGGGATGTTGTTAGAAGTCATTCGGTTTATGCCGAAGGTGCTTTTTTATCAAACAATGGCAAAACCAACTTAAAATTTGGAAGTAGAATAAACCACTTCCCAAAATTTGATATGATTGTTTACGAGCCTCGTTTAAGCTTTAGTCAGCGATTTATTAACAGCTTTAGGTTTGAATTGTTAGGGGAACTCAAAAGTCAAACCACTTCTCAAATCATTGATTTGCAAAATGATTTTTTAGGTATTGAAAACAGGCGTTGGGTTTTATCTAACAACAATATAGATGTTATAACTATTAATAATAAAAATATTCAACCAGTTCCTATTTTAAAGAGTAAACAAGCCTCAGTTGGCATTCATTATAATAAAAACAAATTGCTAATTAGCGCCGAAGGTTATATTAAAAAAGTTGATGGTATAACTACTAGGAGTCAAGGCTTTCAAAACCAATATCAATTTATAAACAGTGTTGGGAGTTATCAAATTAAAGGTTTCGATTTTTTAGTAAACAAACAATTTAATAATGTTGTTAGCACTTGGTTAGGCTACACTTATAGTAAAAATGATTACACATTTCCAGATTTAAACAATGGTAATCCGTTTCCTAATAATGCCGACATTCGCCATGTATTAGCTCTTTCAGGTGTGTATACTTACAACGATGTTAAATTAGCTTTGGGTTTAAATTGGCATTCTGGAAAACCAACAACTTTGCCAGATGTTAATGATGACCCTAGTGATAACCTTATTACATACGCTGCACCAAATAGTAGTAATTTAGATGATTATTTACGTGCTGATTGTTCTGCAACTTATGCTTTTGATATTTCTGATTCGTCTAGAGCTGTAGTTGGTGCTTCAATTTGGAATATTTTCAATCAAAAAAATATTATTAATACCTATTATACTTTAGATACCGATAATATGATTAACAAAGTTGAAAATCAATCTTTAGGGATTACCCCTAATGTAAGTATTCGTGTTAATTTTTAATAAAAGTATTATCTTTATACTAAATGTTTTTAAAAGGATTACATAAATGGTTGGCAAGCATTGCTTTATTAGCGGTTATTGTATCGTTTTCAGGGTTTACCTATTACCCTTCTTCTTATCATAAAACACAAACCGAACTTGTAATTAATAATACTTCTAGTCATCAAGCTATTAGTAAATCATTTTCCTTTTTAAAGCGTTCACCCCAAAACATAACTTTTAATCAATACACTACCTTTTGTTTTAAGTGGTTATTAAACACGCATCAATACAACTTTAGTATCACTTTAAAGTCTCAAAAGGAGGCGATTTTACAGTTTAATAAGCAAATGTTTTTAGAGCAAAATCTTATAGCTCAAATCTTTTCAGACGATTATCAGAGCAACCTCATAAAGTAAACAATCCCTTGCCTCTTGGCAACATTTCGAATTACAGTTTAATCTGTAACATCAAAAGATGTTACACACTTACCTTTTTTACTTTATGAAAACCTTAAAAAAAGGGTTGAGGCTTTTTGCCTTGGTATTAATAATTGCATTGGCTTCTGTTTTGCCTGTACCCATAAATTTTTATAGAAAAGATAATTTACCAAAATACACTATTGAACAAATAGACACTAAAGATGATGATACCGAAGAAGATGATATAAAAGAGCTATTTTAAGAACTTGATTTTGTCAGAAAAAATCGATAGCTTCGTTTGTCGTTGTATATAAATCACTTGTGCTGAACTTGTTTCAGTATTAAAAGGGATTCATATACTTGAAAAACATTATGGGCAATTAGGACTGAAGAGGATCCAAGACAACCAATTTCAACAAGATTAGAAATAGATGTTTAGAAGAAATAAAATAACTAAAGAAATAATTAGCAATTTACCTGACAAAGTTGACTTACCAAGTAAATTCAATCAATTTGCTAAACTTAGACTACCTGGCATGATTGGATGGTCAGACATAGAAACATTTCAACTTAAATCTTCAGCAAAAAAAGAAATAGTGCCGTTTTTGAATTTCGACGATGGAGGAATTTTAGCTTTTTGGTATTTTGGACATGAATGTATTATAGTTTATATGGGGTCAGAAGGTGAACAGGAGGTGATTTCAGAGAATTTCGAATTCTTTCTTAAATTATTGTGCGATAAGCAGACAAGCTTATCAATATTCGACGATTCTGAAATAGATTTTAATATCTCATATCAAGACATAATAATTAACTCAGAACGAATAAGTGAATTAAATAAACATTTTCTAGTATGGTATAAAGAACATACTTCTCTTTTAGAGCCTGAAACATCGGATTATTCTGAGAAATTAAGAAGGCAGATTATGAAAATTGCGATTGATTTTCTAGATGATGGACTATGCAAGGTTTATACAAAAGAAAGCGAGTGGTGGAATCTTTCTTTTAATATAAAAAAGGATAAAGACAATATATACATTACCTACCTTGATTATGGAAAATGGTATAATTTGCCTCCTAAATATGAATTGGAAAAAGTGGTGATAGAATTATTAGAATTGGTGAAAAATAAGAATAAAACAGAATATGAATTATCTGTTTGTTCTGCGGGAATTGTATCTATTGACAGGGATACAGAACTCGTATTAGAAAAATAAAGGCCCATAACAATAAATATACGTAATGCGGGGCGATTTAGTAAATTTGAACATTTAATATACAAAGTAGCGGTTTGATAGTGCAGTGCCTTGAAATCCCTCACTACGCATATTCGAGGCGTTAAACGAACTTTAAAAATTTATCATAAAACCGTTACCCTTAACAAAACATGAAACCAATAACATATATCTTATTTTTCTTATTCAGCATAACACTGTTTTCACAAGACAAAAAACCAAACGTGTTGTTTATTATTTCTGATGATTTAACAGCAACCGCAGTCTCATCTTACGAAAATAAAGCATGCCATACACCAAACATTGACAAACTAGCTTCAGAGGGTGTTAGATATACTAAAGCCTATACGCAATATCCCGTTTGTGGTCCATCAAGAGCCTCTTTTATGTCGGGGTACTACCCTAATGCTACTACTACATTTGGTTATGTAAGCGGTAGAGAAAATATAGGCCCTGAAAGAAAAACGTGGTCACAATTATTTAAAGACAACGGTTACTACACAGCTCGGGTGAGTAAAATTTACCACATGGGTGTCCCTATTGATATTGAAACAGGTTCCAATGGGCAAGATGATCAAGCCTCGTGGACTGAGCGTTTTAATAGCCAAGGACCTGAATGGAAAGCTATTGGTGATGCCGAATTGGTTCAAGGAAATCCTGATGGAAAAATAGAGAGAAAGGGTGGAAATGTAATGACTATTGTAAAAGCCGATGGTGATGATTTAGTGCACTCTGATGGAAAAACAGCTAAAAAAGCTTCAGAGCTTATTAGAAAACACAAAAACGAACCTTTCTTTTTAGCGGTTGGTTTTGTAAGGCCACATGTGCCTTTTGTAGCTCCAAAACCATATTTTGAACCGTATCCGTTTAACAACATAACACTACCTAAAAAACTTGATGGTGATTGGGACGATATTCCAAAGCGTGGTATTAATTACGTAACTAGTGTTAATGCAAAAATGTCTTTAGAGCAAGAAAAGAAAGCGGTGGCTGCATATTATGCATCTGTATCGTATATGGATGCTCAAGTTGGAAAAGTACTTAAAACACTTAAAGAAGAAGGTTTAGAAGATAATACCATTGTTATTTTCACTTCGGATCATGGGTTTCATTTAGGTGAGCATAATTTCTGGATGAAAGTAAGTTTACACGAAGAATCTGTTCGTGTTCCATTAATTATTAAAGTGCCGGGTAAAAAAGCAGCTGTTTGTAATTCTTTTGTAGAATTGATTGATTTATACCCAACTATTGCTGAATTAGGTGGTTTAAAACCACCAAAACATATACAAGGGAAAAGCTTGGTAAAAACTATTGATAAGCCAAAAAAGAAAGTTAGAGATATGGCTTTTAGTGTATCGCAGGGCGGAAAAACCTTTTTATTGAGGAATGATAAATGGGCATATATTCAATATAATGAAGATGCATCAGCAGGTATTGAACTTTTTGATATGAAAAAAGATCCAAAGCAGTTTACCAATTTAGCACATAATCCAAAATATGCTAAAGTTGTTATACAGTTTAAAAAGAAATTAGCTAAAAAATTAAAAGCGGTTAGGACTAACGATTTAGGAATTAGCTATTCAAAAAAAGAACCTATTGGAACTTATGATTAAGTAATTGTATTATGTTCTCTTTTCAAAAAAAACACCTTTAATATTTCATTTTATGATTCTATTTTATGGAAGTAGACGCAACCCATAGCTGCCTTTTTCATCTATAAGATAAATCATCAAAAAGAAATGAGACAAATTAATATACTTTCTGCTTTAATATTCTTTATAGTTTTATCTTGCAATAATAACGACGATGGTATAAGCAATACTTGCAATGTAGCAAACCCTGTTGAAGATTTTGCTTGGTTAAAAGAAAAGGTTTTAGATATTGAACAATCTACCCAAGTCGATGAATTTTATATTTCTCAGGCAATCTATGAAGGAGAAACTGTATTTATAGTTGGTAATTGTTGTGCTAATTGCAACTCAGTCTTACCAGTATATAACTGCGAAGGTGAACGTATTAATATACTTGGGTGTTCAGAAGAGTTTATTAACTTCAATATCTTGAATCGAGATACAGTTATTTGGAATTCCAAAAATTTTATTTGTAAAGACTCTGATGTTCCTTTGTGCAATTAAAAATCAATTAAATCTAGCTTTAAAAAAAGATTGAACTTAGATAATTATCACAAACTAAAGGTCATCATCTTGTGCCCCTCTTATATCATCAATCTTATTTATTTTAGATTGTTTTTTAATAATATGCCTTTTTTTGTAAAGCCATTTTTCTTCTAAAATGAGTATCACTCCAATCAATAAAATAACACCGCAAAAAATAAGCGCATAAAATAATTTGGGATTTAAATCTATTTCTCTGATGCTATAAAATGAATAGATCATAAACAAAGCCATTGAAGAAATAGATATTGCGAAAAGCAAGTTACCCACCCATAAAAAACTGTCATTTAAATCTTTGTAAACATAGTTTATACTGTAATGCTTTAAAGTTTTTATATGATAAATTATACTTAAAACACCAGTAGGAATCATTGACAAAGGAATAAGCATACTATATTCAAAAGAATTATTCTCCACAATTATAATAGTATACATTAATGCAATTGATATTGAAGTAAGTACAAAACAACAAATCAACAACACTATTTTAAGAAAGCGTTTAATTTTCATTATTAAAAAACTCAGCTTCAAAAAGTGCTTTAAAATGCTTTAGTAGTTTTTCTTTTACCTCTTCCATAGGCACTTCTTTTACTCCAAGTTCTACATTTAAAGAGGTTACTGCTTTTCCACGAATACCACAAGGTATCATAAGGTCAAAATAACCCAAATTGGCATTTACATTTAGTGCAAAACCATGCATAGTTACCCATCGGCTAGCACGCACGCCCATAGCACAAATTTTACGAGCAAATGGTGTACCTACATCCAGCCAAACACCTGTTTCTCCTTTGCTACGCTCTGCTTTTAAGCCGTATTCTGCAAGCGTCAAAATTATCATTTCTTCAAGAAAACGAAGGTATTTATGTATGTCGGTAAAAAAATTTTCTAAATCTAAAATAGGATAACCAACCACTTGCCCAGGGCCATGATATGTTATATCTCCACCTCTATTCACTTTATAAAAGGTGGCGTTCTTTTCTTTTAATTGCTCTTCTGTAACAAGCAAATTAGAAAAATCTCCACTTTTACCTAAAGTATAAACATGTGGATGTTCTACAAACAAGAAATGATTATTAGTTTTTAAACCAGCGTCTTCTCGTCTATTCTTAATTTTTGTGTCTACAATGTTCTTAAACAATTGTTCTTGATAATCCCAAGTTTGTTTGTAATCTTTAAGTCCTAAATCTTGAATTTCAATCTGCTTATTCATTTTCAAATTCAATATTAATATCCAATAATTTTGGATTACTTAAAAAGTCAATCCAACTATATTTATATGTAACTGTTTTTTTATCTGTAGATAATTGGGCATTTTCTATAGATGTAGATTTTATTTTCTTAGAAAAGGTGTATTCAACTATATAAAAAGAGTTTTTAAAATAGTCTAAAAACTGTTTATCTTCTTCACTGTTCTCATCTAATTTAAAGGCTTTAGCGGTTTTCTCTTCAGAAACAGTTGTAACTCTTGAGAAACCATTTTCAGTAAAATTATAATCAACATCATTTTCTCCATTAACCATAAATTTCCCTAATGGAGAGCCTTCTTTCATTGCGTCTACTTGACTATTTTGAGAATTAAGAGTTTTTGCTTTTTCGATTCTTTTTTGGATATCTTTTAAGTCTTCTATAGCATTAAAATTAAGTCCTACCCCAAAGTCAAAAACATTATTTGCTTCGTCCATCTTCATTTTCATATACATATCTTTAACAACTTCTAAAGCAAGACGTTTTTCCTTTGGTAAAGCAGAAATACTATCTTTATAAGTTTCCATTATTTCACTAAAAACCATAAGTGTATCAACAACCTTACTTGGTTTTTTTTCGTTTGTGCTAGTGGAATCGCCTCCTTCAGAAAAGGCATCCTTCATTTGAGACATAACCGAAGCCATATCATAGTTTACCAAAAAATTTCCAGAGCCATCTTCGTTAAATACTATAGATTCTTTTACGGTACAACTAGAAAAACTGACTATGATGATAACTAAAAGTAAAGTATAAATTCTATGCATAATATGTGTTAAATTAGAATGCAAAGATACTACTTTAAAAAGTAGAAAATATGTTTATAAATGTGCTTTAAAGCTACCTATTGGGGTTATTAATAATAACCAAAGCAGCTATAACACCAGGTACCCAGCCACAAAGCCATAATAAAAAGGTGATTAAAATAGAGCCGCAACCTTTGTCTAAAACAGCTAGGGGTGGACAAATAATAGACAGTAAAACTCTCCAGAAACTCATGTTGATTTTTAATTTAAATGTTTATTGATTGATAATGTACTTGTTTGACGTTATTAAACTTATTTTGTTACATATTATTTTACGTTAGGGGTTGAAGTGGCATCCTTTTTTGAGGTACGAAAAAAAGATATAGCGGAAAGCCCGACCCTGAATCCTTTTTTAGGGTAACGCCCAAAAAATTAGTTTTAAAAAGATAGCTTTTAATAGTATCTTTGCGCATTAAAATTTACACTCAGTATTTATAATATGTCGCAATTATCAGAGCAAGAATTAGTAAGAAGAGAAAAGTTAGCGAAACTACGCGAATTAGGCATTAACCCTTATCCTGCAGATTTATACCCTGTAAACCACACCTCGAAACAGGTAAAAGAGCAATTTGAAGAAGACAAGAAGGTAATTATTGCTGGTAGAATTATGTCTAAAAATGTACAAGGGAAGGCTTCTTTTGGACAATTACAGGATGCTGAAGGTAAAATTCAGGTATATTTTAACAGAGATGAAATTTGTACAGGTGACGATAAATCTAAATACAACACTATCTTTAAGAGTCTTATAGATTTAGGTGATTTTGTTGGAATTGAAGGCGAATTATTCACCACTAAAGTTGGTGAAAAAACTGTGCGTGTAAAAGATTTTAAGTTGCTTAGTAAAGCATTAAAACCTTTGCCTTTACCAAAAGAAAAAGATGGTGTTGTTTATGATGCTTTCACGGACCCTGAATTACGCTACAGACAGCGTTATGCAGATTTGGTTGTAAATCCACATGTAAAAGAGGTATTTGTAAAGCGTACTAAGTTATTTAATGCGATGCGTCAATTTTTTAATGATGCTGGGTATTTCGAAGTTGAAACTCCAGTTTTGCAACCTATACCTGGTGGCGCCGCTGCTCGCCCGTTTGTAACACATCACAACGCTTTAGATGTACCTTTATATATGCGAATTGCTAATGAATTATATTTAAAGAGGTTGATTGTTGGTGGTTTTGATGGAGTTTATGAGTTTTCTAAAAATTTTAGAAATGAAGGCATGGATAGAACTCACAACCCCGAGTTTACTGCTATGGAAATTTATGTAGCCTATAAAGATTACAACTGGATGATGGATTTCTGTGAGCGTCTTTTAGAGCATTGTGCTATTGCCGTAAATGGTACGACAAAAGTAACTTTTGGTGATCATGAAATAGATTTTAAAGCTCCTTATGCGAGAGTTACTATGGCAGACTCTATAAAGCATTTTACAGGTTTTGATATTACTGGTAAAAACGAAGATGAAATACGACAAGCGGCCAAAGATTTAGGTGTTGAGGTTGATAATACTATGGGAAAAGGTAAGCTTATCGATGAAATTTTTGGAGAAAAATGTGAAGGTAATTATATACAGCCTACTTACATTACAGATTATCCGAAAGAAATGAGCCCGTTATGTAAAGAACATCGTGATAATCCTGAATTAACTGAACGTTTTGAATTGATGGTTTGCGGAAAAGAAATTGCTAATGCATATTCTGAATTGAACGATCCTATTGACCAACGTGAGCGTTTTGAGCATCAACTTAAATTAGCTGCAAAAGGCGACGACGAAGCTACAGAGTTTATAGATCATGATTTTTTACGTGCTTTAGAATATGGTATGCCTCCAACATCAGGAATGGGAATTGGTATGGATAGATTGATTATGTTTTTAACCAATAACCAATCCATTCAAGAAGTTTTATTCTTCCCACAAATGAGGCCAGAGAAAAAAACCGTAGCTATTAGTGATGAAGCAAAAACGGTTTTAGAGGTTTTGAAAAAAGCAGAAAAGCTGAAATTGAACGATTTAAAAACACAATCTGGTTTATCAAATAAAAAATGGGATAAAACCATTAAAGAATTAACAAAAAACAACCTTGCTAAAGTTGAAAAAACTGATGATGGTTTGTTTGTAGAAGTAATATAAGCTTAAATAAATACTATCGTAAAAAACTAAAGCCAGTAGTGAAATTTCACTACTGGCTTTTAACTAACAACTAACTAACCAACAAACTTATTTTATGAATACTACGTTTGTAGTATCACAAACTAAACTCTATACAAATAGACGTCTTTTAGTTGAATTTATTATCTGTATTTAGAAATGTTTAACGCTTACAATTACAGCTTTATGCTTTCTTTAAGAAATAAGAATTAACTTGTTAATTTTTTAAGATATTTAAGGAAGTATCTTTTTTATTTGAGCATGGTATAACTCATAATTTATAAGATTTCCATGATTTCCATTTTCAATAGTCACAAAAGTAGTTATTGGCTTTGGAGATACTTCAAACAGTTTTTTAGCTGATGCAAAAGGCACTACTGAATCTTCGGTACCATGAAACATAGTAATTGGGCATTTTACTTGTTTTATATATTGATTTGTTTGTAGTTTATATTTTAATAATGCCTCAACAGGAAACATAGGAAATCTAGATTTAGCTACATCGATAATACTATAGTAAGGAGTTTCTAAAATAAGTTGTTTAGGCTTATTCTTGGAGGCCAAATAAGTTGCCACCCCCGTTCCTAAAGACCTTCCATAAAGCGTAATACGCGCTTCGTTATAATGCTCTTTCAAATAGTTGTAGCATAATTGTCCATCGTTATAAAGCGCTTTTTCACTTAATTTTCCTGTGCTTTTACCATAGGTTCTGTAATCCATTATTAAAACATCATATTGCTTTTCAACAAAATATTCAGCTATAAGTCCCCAGCGCGATAAATCACCTGCATTTCCATGAAAATATAATATTACTCCTTTTGGATTTTCTACTTTAAAATGAATGGCATTTATAACCGCATCATCATCCGTTTTCAAAAACAATTCATCAAAAGGTTGAGAAAATTTATACACATAATCTTGCTCTAAAACTGTTGGTAGAAACAGCATTTTTTCTTGTAAAAAATATAATAAAGAGCCAACCATAATATAGATGCTTAATAAAATTAAAGCAAACTTCTTAAGCTTTCGTTTTAGTAGGTTTTGATGTGTGTTTAACATGAATACTTGTGGTTGACAAATCGATATCGTGTGGTTTTTGATTTAGAATATCGTGAATCATTTTATGATAAGATTCAAAGTTATTTAAATTTTTATGACCTCCGCCTATAACCGAGTGAAGCTTTGTTAGTTTTGGGTTTACTTGAGATAGTTTAACACTAGTTTTGTACGGAATTAAATTATCGTTTGTACCATGAATAATATGAATAGGGCATTTTACATATTTTAACCACTTATATGTAGGTAACGGGTATTTTAATAAAACACTTAACGGCATAAAAGGAGCATAACGGGCTGTAACTTTAGTTAAGCTGTAATATGGCGCATCCAAAATAAGTTTTTTAGGGTTATTCATTGAAGCTAATTTAGCTGCAAAACCTGAACCTAAAGAACGACCGTAAAGTATAATTCTGTCTTCTGTAGTACGCTCTTTTATTTTATTATATACTTCTTGCAAATCTCGTTTAATGGCTTTTTGCGAGCGTCTGCCTGTACTTTTTCCAAAACCACGATAATCTACCATTAGTACATTATAATTGTGCCGAGTAAAATCTACTGCAAATTTCCCCCAACCTTTTATGCTTTTAGAATTTCCTTTTAGATATAAGACAATACCTTTCGATTCGCCTTTAGGTTTAAAAAGAATACCATTAATAACTGCACCATCTCTGGTTTCTAAATTATGCTCTTCTATATCTTGATTTTCATAATTAAATTGAAAATCTTTTGGTAGTTTTTCTGGTTTAAACAGCATATAATCCTGTAAATAATACAAAGCAATGCTTATTGCTATATATATTATTGCTATAGTTATAAGTGTTGATAACCAGTATACCATTTAAAATGTTTTTACTAAATATATAAAATATAAACTAAAAAGGCTTTAGTAGGTTACTAAAGCCTTTTTTTGAATATGATACTATTTTACATCCCTAAAGCTGTTAAACCTTGTTCGAAAATTACATCAACTGGAATGTTTGCCGAACTTAAACGGTCTAAATCTGATTGTAATTCGTTTGAAATAATACCTTTATCTTTTACCAAATCTGCAACACCATCATAATCACCATTTCCTTGAAGTGTTAATATTAAGCCCGACAGATCTTTCATAGCCACTATCATGTTGTCATAATTTACTTTATAAACACCGTTTTCATCTCTACTAAATGCCCCTTTTTCTTTAAAGAAATTAAAGCGAATCATATTAGCTTTTCCATGAGCACTAGAAGCTCCAAAACGCACAGATCGAAAAATACTAGCCATAAACGTAGTCATGTAGTCTTTCATATCGCCATCAATTTCTCCTTTGCTATGTAGTTGTTGCACCATATATAAACCTAAAACATCTGCCTTCCCTTCTTCTAAAGCACTTGAATGTTCTTTAAGCGATGTACGCACCGTTCCTTTATCATTTATAGTGTTTTTAATTCCTAAACCGTGAGCCACTTCATGAAACATTGTGTTTGCAAAAAAAGCATCAAATGTGATATGCTTGCGTTGTGTTTCATCTATTAAAACTTCTGATATTGGAACTAATATTTTATCAAATTTTGCTTGCATTGCATTTTTAAGTTGCAATCTTCTTGTCCCTTTTTGTAATTGTACTTCTTCATCATTAGGCAAGTTAATAGCTATTGTTTTACTTCCCGAATTACAATCGCCTGCATAATACACAACATCGTATGCATTTAAATCACTATCTGTTCCTGGAGTTTCTTTTTTATAAGCATCATCTACTGGTAATCCTTTTTGTAATTCTGGCAAGAAACTAGCAAAGCGAGCTAATTTAGCACTCCACTCCTGATCTTTAATAAGGACATAACCTTCATGAGCAGCTTTGTTTCCAAACATTTGATCTTCATAGGTTTCAATTGGACCTATTACTATATCTAAGGTGTTTGTTTTCATATCCATCCAAGCTAAATCACTAGGTTGATAATTATCGTCCAACATGGCTTGGGCTCTTAATTCCAAATACTTTTTAAGACCTGCGTCATCAGCCAGTTTTGAAGCTTCAAGCAATAAATCTGAAACCGTCTTAACCTCTTTTTCAAATTGTTGATGGTAGGGAATTGAATATAACTTCCCTTTTTCGTCGCGTCTAACAAAATTATATATGCTCGATTTGTTTTCTATATCTGCAGCTTCAAATTCTTCTTTTGTCATATCCTTTGGGTAATAATTTGCCCCTAAAGGCTTAGCTTCTACCCCTTCAACAAAAGGCGCATTACCATCTAATCTATCCCAGGGACCATAGTTAATTTTTACAAAAGTTTTAGTGTCGGCATCAGAAACTGAATTTAATAATGCTGTCTTATCTCCATAAGATTCATACCAAAACAAATCATTCATTATATCAGCTGCTTTAATTAAAACAGGTATCATCTTACGCTCATTATCGGTAAGTTTACTAAGGTCTGTTGTTAGTTTTACATTAACATACTTACTTAAGTTTTTTTGCATTTTAGTTTGTGAGATTTCTTTATTTTGGGTTTCTTCCTTTTTTTCTTGTTTACAAGAAAAAGTAAACACAGTTACTATTAGTAACACAATTATTTTTTTCATTAGTAGATATTTTTATGAATTGTCTCAAAGTTAGCCAAATTTTCACTTCTTTTCCACATAATCTTTAATAGACATTTCGTTAATAATCACGTCATTTAAAACGGCTTCGCCATTTTTTATATAAACCAAAGCATAAGTGTTGTTTTTAATAGAGTCCCGTTGATTATTTCTTACTGCAACTTCGGCATTATAAGCTTTGGTTTCTTCCATATAATAACGATTAAATGGTAAATTGAAGTTTAATTTTTGTTTATTTTTATTGTACCACCATACTTCTCCAACAATAAAATCTTTATTTAAATTTAAAGGCACTTTACTTACTTGATTCACTTTTGCAAAACCTAAACTATCGGTATCTAAATACACGTAAACTTTATCTTTTCTTTCCCAAAGCGTATCGGTAGTTACAAAAGAGCTTATCTCGTAATTTAAATTGATATACTTACCTCTATATGGGTCGCTAGGATCGACAGGTTGTGTTTTAAACCTATACGCGGTTCCTGTGTTTATAACAGATTCTTTATTAAAAATCATTTGTGCTGGCACAAATATTTGTGCAATAGCTACAACTATAAATAGTATAAATATATGTATCGTTTTCATTTTCCTTTTTTTTAATTTCTTATTGATTTTTGCTTTTTAAGCATCATGTAATTAGTTAAAAAGAATCCAACACCAACACATACAAACAACAAACCTCTAACTACAAAACTCATATTCGTATCGAAAAAACGACACACAATTAAGGTAGTTATTATTAGTAAACCGTAATTTAAAATACCAAAATGAAATTTGTCTGCACCAATTTTTATAGCTACAATACCTAAAACGAGAATAATTAAATTAACTAGAATTGTTGGAATAATGCTACTTGTTATTCCTATAAAAAAGATGGCTGTAAAAATTATAAATACATATTGAAAAAGATTGAAACTTTGAATCCATTTTTTCGAATGGGAATAAATCAAAACACTTAATGCTAATAAGAAAAGTATAATTGAAATATAAAACTCTTGAGAGTTAAAAATAATATCATGTCTTAAAATATCTTTCCATAGCCACTCAAAACTAGCAAACATTAACATGTAAATGGTTCCTAAAGAACCTAAAATTAAATAACCATTTCGTCTTAATTTCTGGTTGTCGAAAAAAGATAATTTTCCAATGTTATAAAACAACCCAAACAAAATAACATACATTAAAAATCCAAACTCTTCGCTTCTATTTACAAAAGCCCCCAATACAATAACTACACTTAGAGGCAAAAACCAATTAAAAATTGAGGTGACATTATGTGTCTTTTTATTTTTTAGTAATTGGTAATAATGTGGTATCATTATAACTAACAATATTAAATACAACCAAGGTGTTTGATTACCATCAAAATACCCATAAGAGCAAGCATAATTTGTTGCAAAAACAATGTGTAAAACGGCTAAAGCGTTAGATTTTAGTAGGTAGATTAGTGGTGCGCAAAGTAAAATCCACATTAGCATATAACTGCTAAAGTTTCCTGGAATATTGTAAATTTGGCTTACCAATGCCATACTCGCACCAACTGCAAAAAACAAAAATACTCCCGAAGCTTCCCTCCATGTTGCACTCTTTTTCTTTAAGATTGTGTAACCCACAATAAATTGACCAATAATTAATGGTGTAAAAGCAAAAACTGTTTTTATACTTCTGGAAAAATTATCCCAATTATGTGCCAGAATTAAAATAATACCAAGGCCAACTAATGTTGAACCTAAGACCGCAAAAACCGTGAATAATCTATTTGGTGAACTTTCTTTTTTAGACTTATAGAAGTTTTCAATATCTATAGCGACTTCGTTTGTAATAACTTGTTCTTCAACAAGTTTTTTTATATCGTTTTGAATTTTTGAATTCATATTTTTTTAGTTTATAAATTTTAAAAACACTTCTTGAAAAGGATCTCTATTAACTACAGTATAATAAAATATAGCTCCTAACCAACCATGAAAAATGCCCATAGCATAAATATTCTTTATTTTTAAATAAATATATCCATAAAATAAGGCTAATAAAAAGGTTCCTATCATTAACCATTTTGAAGGAAAATGAACTATAGAAAACAGTGTAGCCGTTATAAATATAACTGAAAGTTTATTCAATTTCTTTTTATTAAGGTCTTTTAAGTTTCCTGCTATTAATGCAATAGTTATAAACTGCTGTATACTTCCCCAAATTGGATAGGTTATTAAAAGTGGTAAAATATGCCAGGTTAAATTAATTGTATTTTGACTAAACCCTATAACAAGAAATGAAATTATAGATATAACCGCAAAAGGTATCATTAGCTTAACCGTACTTTTAAAATTATCAGTTCTAAAACCCCAATATTTTAAAATATTTTTTTCTCGCTTGTATCTGTATAAAGCATATAAGCTCCAACCAATTATTGCAAATACTACAAATAACAATCTCCAATTTAGAAAATCCATGAAAATAAATTTTCCAATAGCTGTTAAAATTACTGCTGCAATTTCTAGTATTCTTGCTTTATCAGAAATCAATCGTTTTTCAGAGAACTCTAGCAAATCTTCTGTGAGTTTTGGTTTCATTACTTAAGATTTTTTAAAACCTCACAGCTTATAACCATGAGGTTTTGGGTTAACTAACTAACCAATCATCAAAACAATCCTTTTTGTATTCTTTGTTTTGATTTTTGTTGACTATTTCTATTTTTCTTCATTACTCATTCTATCAATATACTGTACATCTCTGGTGTTTTTCTGCACAGCAATAGCGGCAAATAAACTTAGCAGAAAAGACATACCATAAAATCCTTTTTCACTTAGCAATAAATCTGCATTCCAAAGCCCAATAATTAATAAAACAATAGATGCTATTGTTGTAAACCAACTAATACTGTAATAAATATCGGTTACAGGTATATTTTCCATTTTATCTCTCACTGCTTTTTGCACAGAGATCACCGAAAACAGTCCAAACAGCAGAATAGTAAAATAATAACCTTTCTCGTTTAGTAACATTTCTGCATTCCATAAGCCTATACAATACGAAGTCATCCCTATTAATAATGCTGTCCATGAAGCACCAATAAAGGCAGAAGTTGGTTTCTGGTCGTAAACTTCGATCTCTTTTATAGTTTCTTTTTTTCTAGATTTTTCATCCATAGAAACTGTTGTCTCATAATTCATAATTTTTGTTTTAATGATTACAAGGCAAAACTGCAAAACTTATAGAAGTTGTAAAACACAATTTTTAATAAAAACTGACGATATATTATACGTATTTAATAATTAAATAATTATATTTATTGATATTTAAAATTATTTAATGACGATTAAATGAATGATTTAAATACAATTATTTCTACATTTTCTGGTGAAGATCAGCAACATTTCATAAACTACTTAGAAAAAAAGAATAAGCGTAGAGATGCTAAAAACATTCAATTATTTAAACTCTTATTACATGACAATTTAAACTCGAAAGACTTATGCTTTAAACTATACAAAAACGATAGCAGAAATGCATACCATGCCCTAAGAAAACGCTTATATCAATCGATAATTGATTTTATTGCGAATGTAAGTTTACAAGAAGAAAAGGCCATTGATATGCAAATTATTAAATACGTATTAGCATCACGCATCTGTTTACAACACAAACAATACAAAGCGGCATATAAAATTTTGGACAAAGCCGAAACATTAGCTACAGAACATCATTTATTTCCCTTATTAAACGAAATTTATCATACCAAAATCCAATACGCATATGTAAACCCTTCAATAGATATTAATCACCTTATTTCTAAATTTAAATACAATCAAAAAAACCATCAATTAGAAGATCAACTTAATATTGTTTATGCAAAAATTAGACAAACAATTAATAATAATATTTATAAAGGAGATATTGTAGATTTTCAAACCATTTTTAACGCAACTTTAAAAGAATACAATATCAGTTTTAACGAATCTATGTCGTTTAAATCATTATATCAGTTAATTGCAATTAATAGTTTTTCAGCTTTTGTTACTAACGATTACTTAAAAATCGAGCCATTTTTAATTAGTACCTATAAGTCTATACTTAAACATAAAGACCGAGAGAAACAATTGTATTATCATATTGAAATTTTATATCTAATAGCAAATACCTTATTTAGAAATAAAAAATTTAACGACTCTATGCATTATTTAAATATGATGCATGACCGCATGAAAGGGAAGCGAAAAAAACACTACAACACCTTTAAGTTAAAACACAGTTTGCTTTTAAGTCTCAATTTAAACTACAGCAATAAACAAGATGAAGCCATAAATTTATTAACGCCTTTGGCAATAATTAAACACGAAGACATTGAAACTTTATTAGACATTAATTTAAGCTTAGTTATGTTTTATTTTCAAAAAAATGATTTAAAAAAAGCATACTCCCTTTTTTCAAAATTTTACCATACCGATAAATGGTATACTGAAAAAGCAGGTAAAGAGTGGGTGATTAAAAAGCACTTAATGGAAATTTTACTGCACATTGAACTCAAAAACATCGACCTTGTTGATTCCAGATTATTGAGTTTTAAACGAAATCATTCTAATTATTTAAAAGAAATTAATCAGCAACGTGCTCTGATTTTTTTATCTTTAGCGGAAGATTGCTATAAAAACCCTGAAATAATAACCTCTGAAACTTTTAAAAGTAAAGTTGAAAATGCTTTTGAATGGATTAGCAAAGACAGAGAAGACATTTTTGTAATGAGCTTTTATGCATGGTTAAAATGCAAAATGGAAAACCAGCCCCTTTACTACACCACTTTGAACATGATAAAACTGTAAAACCCGCTTACTAACTGGTTTTACATATGCAAAAAACACTATTTATTATAATCCTTAGTTTTATTGGGATTCCCTATTTATCAGCACAACAAAAGGACAGCTTATTATTTAAAAACGGTATTGATAATCCAAACATTTTATCAACTCACCATTTTGGGATATTCAGTTCTCGTATACATCAAAATTTTAAAATAAAACCTCCAAAAAGCACAACACTTTCTTTAAACTCGTCAAGTGGCAATAATTTCCATCCTTTTGTAGAAGTTTATTTACCAAAAGACCCTGAAGTACGTAAAGCACTAAGTCAGGTTATTTGGCATAATCGTAATTTTAATTTTATCAATCAAGAAACAACACCTGCAGATTATATGAATATTGTTATTGATGCAGTTATTAAAGAGTTTAGAGTTGGTGCAAATATTCCTTTAGGTAAGCATAATGAATTAGGCATCTCGCTTCGATCTTACTTAATTACTAAAGGAAAATATCCTTTTTCTTTTTTTACAAGTGATGAGACTATCGAATGGTTTCACAGCAATATTTCTGGAGGTGAAGACCCTTACGGAAGGCGTTACTATGGATTAAATCAAGTAAACTTTAAATACACCGATAGAAACGGAAACACACTAAAATTAGAACCTAATGATTTCTTTATAAGTGGAATTGAGTTTAATCACTACTATTACCCTTCATTAAAAATTAACAGCAATAAAAACATATTTATAAGCTTTGGTAATCATTTAGGTATTAATACAGCAAAATACAACTCTTCGATAGATATTGGTTTTTCTGCAAGTGGGATTAAAAAGATTTTTCTGAAAAACAAAAACGAATTCAATATTGGTATTGGAATGAATTTACTTCGCAAAAACCTTATTAATTTTGATGATGTTATAGACTTAGGGAATAATAAATTTTTGGCAACAGTTGAAGCTAATATTGAATTTACAAAATATACAAAAAAAGGAAATTATCATGCTTTTGGAGTAAACTACCAAATCCAGTCACGTTATAACAAACTTAAAGAAGCCGATTACTATAAACTCTTGGGTAAATGGCAAGAAATAAATGGTGGTTGGCAAAATGGTTTCGAAAAGCTATATAAAGCTTTATCTAATTGGTCCTTTATATACACCTACGGGCATTCAAAATATAAACTATCATTGTACTTTAAAGAGGATTTTTTAGTAAATAATGCTCCCGATTTTCAAACAGGTATTAGTTTAAGTTTTCCAGTTTTTTAAACAGCCTAGTCATCATCTTTATTGTAAAACATGTTAACTTCTCGTTAAATACAGAATGTGTTTTAAACCTTTTTAGCTTACTCAAGTCCTAGCAATAAATAACTTAAAACATAATAAAATGAAAAGATTAGTAATAATTGCATTAGCCTTCTTCGCATTGCAAGCAACAGCACAACAACCTAACAAAGAGCGCTCTAACAGACAAGAAAGAAATCAAAAAATGATGAACCTTTCCGCTGAAGAAATAGCTACGTTACAAACAAAAAAAATGATATTACATTTAGATTTGAATGAATCGCAACAAGCAAAAATTCATAAACTAAATTTAGAAAATGCCACTAAAAGAAAAGCAATGATGGAAGCTCGAAAAGCTAGAAAAGAAAGTGGTAATACTGAAAAACCATCAAAAGAAGAACGTTATAAAATGATGAATGCTAAATTAGACCATCAAATAGCGATGAAAGCAAAAATGAAAGACATTTTAAATGAAGAGCAATATGCCAAATGGGAAAAGGCGCAAGCAAAAAGAATGAATAAAACAAAAAATCGTAGAAAGGGACAAGGCAAGAAAAGACAATAATAATTTTTGGTTGATTATTTGATTATAGTTTGTTAATTAGAGCATTTCTAAATTTAGAAATGCTCTTTTTTATTTATAATGTTTTCGCAACCTTATCGATAGCCTCAATAGTATAATCTAAATCTTTATAAGTTAAAGCATCGGTAATAAACCAAGTTTCAAATGCACTTGGCGCTATATAAACTCCTTCGTTAAGTAAACCGTGAAAGAATTTTTTAAAGGTTTCATTATTTCCTTTTGCTGCTGTTTCAAAATCTACAACTTCTCCCTCATCAAAGTGCACAGAAATCATAGACCCCACTCTATTTATAGTATACACGATATTATTATCACTCAAAACCTTTGCAATGCCTTCATGTAAATATGCTGTTTTCTCTTCTAATCTATTAAAAATTTCAACATCATTATTCAACTCATTTAGCATTGCTAATCCAGCAGCCATGGCTAACGGGTTTCCACTTAAAGTTCCTGCTTGATACACAGGTCCTAGCGGTGCTAAATAATTCATAATTTCGTTTCGTGCTGCAAAAGCACCAACTGGCAAACCGCCACCAATTACTTTTCCGAAACAAACAATATCCGCATTAATATTAAAAAGCTCCTGCGCTCCTCCTCTTGCCAAACGAAAACCTGTCATCACTTCATCAAAAACTAAGAGGATATTATTAGCATTACATAAATCTCTCAATCCTTTTAAAAATTCATTTTTTGGTGGAATACATCCCATATTACCAGCAACTGGTTCTATAATGATACAAGCTATTTCATCTTTATTAGCCTCAATTAATTGACTTACATTTTCAATATCATTATAACGGGCCAACAAAGTATCTTTGGCTGTGCCTTGGGTTACACCAGGGCTATTAGGTGTTCCAAATGTAATTGCACCACTACCCGCTTGAATTAAAAACGAATCGGAATGTCCATGATAGCACCCAGCAAACTTTATAATTTTGTCTTTTCCTGTAAAACCTCTTGCTAAACGAACAGCACTCATACAAGCTTCTGTACCTGAGTTTACAAATCTAATCTTATCAATATTTGGAACCATTGAAACTGCTAATTCAGCAATTTTAGTTTCAATTTCTGTAGGCATGCCAAACGATGTTCCTTTTTTAGCTTTGTCAACTACTGCATCTACAACTGGTTTGTAGGCATGACCAAGAATCATTGGTCCCCAAGAATTAATATAGTCGATCAATCGGTTTCCGTCTTCATCATACAAATAGCCCCCTTTTGCTTCTTTTACAAAAATTGGTGTTCCTCCTACTGCTTTAAAAGCGCGTACTGGAGAATTTACGCCTCCAGGAATAACCATTTCGGCTTGTGCAAATAATGCACTACTACGTTTATAGTTCATGTGTATTATTAATTATTTGATGATGGTTTAACAATTATAGCTTGTCCAATACTAATTGTATTATCATTTAAACCATTTATATTTTGAAGTTCTTTTACACTAATATTATACTTTCTTGAAATAGAGTACAATGTATCGCCCTTTACTACGGTATAAGTTACTACTTCATTTGTTATTGGTTCTTTGTATTCAGTATAAGAATCTCCCAATACTTCTTTGTCAAATTCATGCAAATTATAGCGTTCTATTAAACTAATCAATTTTTGAGGATATTTCCTATCGGTAGCATACCCTGCTGCTTTTAATCCTTTTGCCCAACCTTTGTAGTTTTCTTTTTTAAGTTTAAAAAGTTTCGAATAACGTTTTCGCTCTGATAAAAACAACGAATGATCTCTGAATGAATATTTAGCATCTTTATATTTTCTGAAACATTCTTGTTTTTTATCATCATCATGATATATCTTTTTACCTGTCCATCCGTGGCATTTAATACCAAAATGGTTATTCGCTTTAACAGACAATGTTCCTTTTCCTGAACCAGACTCTAGAATACCCTGAGCCAAAGTAATACTGGCAGGAATATTATACAAACGCATTTCATTTTGGGCAATTTCTTTATAAGTATCTATATATCTTTCGGTGTTATTTGCATATATTTTTGGTGGTTTTACGGCTACAACATCATCCGTTTTCTTAGGCTCTACTTTTGTTTCAACCTGCTCCGTATTGGTCTTTGTTTTTTTAGTGACAATCGTTTTTTTTGAACGACAACTAAAAACCATGGTCATCAAACAGCATATTAATAATAATCGCTTCATCTTTTATTCAATTAATAATAAATTTTTCTTTTTTAAAATAACATTCATTCCTGCTACACCTTGAAGCCCTCCAGTATGAATTGCTAAAATTCTTGACCCGTTAGGAAAAAATCCTTTTTCGATTAAATCAAAAACTCCAAACATCATTTTCCCAGTATAAATAGGATCTAAAGGAATTTCAAAATCACTCTTAAACTGATTAATAAAACTAACTAATGCTTCATTTATTTTAGCATATCCTCCAAAATGATAGTCAGTTATTATTTTCCAATTGGTTTTCATTACAAATTTACTAATATCTTGTTGTAAAAACTCACCTTTTAAAGCTGAAAAACCTAAAACTTGTTGACTAGGTTTTGAACAATTTATTAGTCCAGAAATTGTACCGCCAGTACCAACTGCTGCACATATATAATCAAAGCCATTATCATCATCAGTCAGTATCTCTTCACAACCCTTAATTGCCAAAGGATTTGTGCCACCTTCAGGAATTAAATAAAATGCACCATACTCTTTTTCTAAATTAGAAATAAAAGTTTTTTCTGTTTTATTTCTATAATCCTCGCGAGACACAAACTTGAAATGCATGCCGCATTCTTTAGCAAATTTTAAAGTAGTATTGGTATTCACTTTGTCATTAAGTTCTTCGCCTCGAATAACCCCAATAGTTTTAAAACCAAATGTTTTTCCTGCTGAAGCAACAGCGGCAATATGATTTGAATAAGCACCACCAAAAGTAAGTAAGGTTTTAAAATCTTTTTTTTTGGCCTCAATAAGATTGTATTTTAACTTTCTATATTTATTCCCTGAAACAAAAGGATGTATTCTATCTTCTCGTTTTATAAAAAGTTCAACACCTTTATTTTTAGATAAAAAAACAGGCTGATTAATACTATTTTCAAGTTCAAAAATCATTACTGCGAAGATACTTTAAAAATCCCCAAAACGATCTCTGTTTTAAGTAATCTAAATTCAATTCATTACTATAAGCTTCTCTTTCAAAGGAAATGTTTTTATAGGCTAAATGCCATCTTTTATATTGAAATAACCTAAATAAAAACTCAAATATATAGAATATATAAAATGGTATAATTAACATTTCTAGCTGTTGCCTTAAATGAATTTTTTCATGGTTGATTAAAACATAATCTGTTTTAAAACACTTGTTTTTTAAAAACACAAAAGGAAAAACAGTTAAACCTGTATAACCTTTTGGTACTAAATATTTTGAAATAAGAATCATAAACTTACAGTATTCAAAAATCAATCCAATATTTACTTTTATAAAAACAGTGAATAAATAGAACCTTTGATTAAAGACACCTGCAAAGGTTTTCTAAGATATACTATATTTGCAAGATAATGAAGAAAATAATCCCCATTGAAGAAGGCGACTACTACTTAACGCCAGAAGGTTACCGATGCTTTACCGAACAATACCATTTAAGAAGAGGCTATTGTTGCGAAAGCGGTTGTAGACACTGCCCTTACGGCTACAACAAAAATACAAATTCTATTAAAAAGTAAAATAATATTAGTTTTAACATAATGATAATCATATCACTTGGTATGATTATTGATGCTAATAAAACACAAAAAAGTCAATGATTTAAGCGAATTGTTGTATTTTAGAAATAAAAAAGAAAACTAAATATTAAGGCTATGAAAAAAACATTAAAAGCATTACCATTTTTAGCATTGTTAATTTTGGTATCCTCTTGTAGTTCTGTTAGAGTTGCAGTTGACTATGATAAAAACGCAAAATTTGGCGAATATAAAACTTTTGCTTTCTTTAAAACAGGTATCGATAAAGCAGAAATTAGCGATTTAGATAAACGTAGAATTCTTCGTGCTATAGAAGCAGAACTTTTAACAAAAGGCTTTACAAAATCTGAAAACCCAGATTTATTAGTAAGTCTTTTTACAAAATCTCAACAACGTGTTAATGTTTACAACAATGCCTGGGGCTACGGCGGCTGGGGCTGGGGCGGTTTTGGACCTGGTTGGGGTTGGGGTTGGAATAACCAACCTTCAGTATCAACACGCACACAAGGCGTTTTGTATGTAGACTTAATTGATGCCAGCAAAAAAGAATTGGTTTGGCAAGGTATGGGTACCGGTTACTTATCTCAAAATATGGAGAAAAAAGAATTACGAATTAAAGAATTTGTTGCAAAAATAATGGAAAAATATCCTCCAGGAGCGCAACAATAAAACATACAAAAAAAGCAACTCGTTTGAGTTGCTTTTTTTTTGTAAAATACTCAACTACATTACAATATCATTTTTCCAAACATAAGGCTCAGGAATATCAGTATCATCAATAAGCTGTCTAATATCTATTTCAATCCCTCTACTCATATCAGTAATAGGGATATCATTTGGCCCACCTTCAAAAGGGTTTTCGGTATTTTCACCAATGGCTTCCATAGTATGGAATACCCAAGAAATAAGGGCGCTAAAAGGTATTGAAAACCAAACAAAATGTTTTGCTATAAATTCCTGCGCTAAATGACCTAAAGAAGTTCTTGACTCATGATTTGCTAAGTCCTCTAAAATATGGGTGCCAATAGATTCAAAACCTTCCATAATTCCAAAAGGCAAAAGAATAATAAAAATCCAGACGAAAAGATAATTTAAAGTTGCAAACTGTCTAGGATACGGAAAGTTTTTAATACGCTCTGACTTTCCTTGGAGTGTATAAAACTCCACTAACATATTAGTCATTTCCATGTGCCTAAAATCTTCGATTAACCCTTCTTTCATCAACTCTTTCAAACGCTTTGATTGTATACCTAATATTTGAGAAGCTTGGTTTCCTTTTGCAAATAACTCTTTATATTCAGCCTCAGAAATATATGGTTTTATTGCGCCTTCAATAGGTTCAACATCTTCACAAACTCTATACGTTGCTGCTCTAAATTCTATATTAGACCGTTTATTTTTTAGGTGCATTTCCCACGGTTTATCTTTTCGTAACTGATAGCGCAATGCTGTTAACCAAGCTACATGACGGTGTACTAATTCTCTATGGATTAAAGACAACTCCTTTTCAGAAAGAGCTTCCTTTGCATGATCGTTATTAATAAAATCCTTAACCATAATAGTCCAGGAACGCGATGCATTAACAATACCGCCCCAAATTTTGCGAGCTTCCCAAAGTCTGTCATAAGATGCATTATTTTTAAACCCTACAATAAATGCTACAGCTGTAGCCAAGGCACCTAATGGCAACCACGGTACATGCAACCACTTTAAGCCTACAACATCAAAAAGGAAAACAGGTATTAAGGCTAAAAAAAGAAATAAGAAAATATGGCGTCGTGTCCATTTTAAAACACCCATCACAGGAAATATTCGTCTTGTATACATAACTTTTAAAACATTTATATGCTTATAAATATATGGAATTCTTAACTCAACATATAAAACAGTTTATTTAATTTTTAATAAATCATTAATTGAGTAATTTTTATAGAGAATTCGTATTTTTACATAGAAGTTGTACAAAGAAAATATTATGTCAAATACTATTGAATCTAATGTTATTTTAAATCGCTTACCTAAGCATTTGAGGCAATTCATAAAACCTCAAAACTATGAAGATTATTCTGCTATAGATCAGGCAGTTTGGCGATATGTTATGCGTAAAAATGTTGATTTTTTATCAACTGTTGCTCATAAATCTTATCTAGATGGTTTAAAACAAACAGGAATTTCTATTGATAGCATTCCTAATATGTATGGCATGAATAGGATTTTGAAAGACATCGGTTGGGCTGCCGTAGCGGTAGATGGATTTATTCCGCCTAATGCATTTATGGAATTTCAGGCTTACAATGTTTTGGTTATTGCCAGTGATATTAGACAATTAGAACATATTGAATATACTCCGGCGCCAGACATTATTCATGAAGGTGCTGGACATGCCCCTATTATTGCAAACCCAGAATATGCAGAGTATTTGCGTCGTTTTGGCGAAGTAGGTTGCAAAGCTATTTCATCGGCTAAAGATTATGAACTATACGAAGCTGTAAGGCATTTATCAATCATTAAAGAAGCACCAAATTCTAAAGAAGAAGATATCGCTTCCGCAGAAAAAAAAGTTGAAGATTTACAACAAAATATGGGTAAACCTAGTGAAATGGCCTTGATAAGAAATTTACATTGGTGGACGGTTGAATATGGACTAATAGGAACGCTGGAAGACCCAAAAATATATGGCGCAGGCTTACTGTCTTCAATTGGAGAAAGTGCATGGTGTATGACAGATGAAGTTGAGAAACTACCTTACAATATAGATTCAACCTTCAAAGATTTTGATATTACCAAACCGCAACCTCAGCTTTTTGTAACGCCAGATTTTGCTCATTTAAGTTTAATACTGGAAGAATTTGCTAACACCATGGCATTACGTAAAGGAGGATTATCTGGGGTTAATAAATTAATTCACTCAAAAGCACTAGGAACTATCGAACTTAGTACGGGCATACAAGTATCTGGCGTATTTAGTCACGTTATTGAATATGAAAGAAAACCCATTTACATTCAAACAACTGGAGAAACCGCTTTAGCTTATAGAGAGAAAGAGTTGGTTGGTCATGGTATTGAAACTCATGCAGAAGGATTTGGTTCTCCTATAGGAAAACTAAAAGGAATTAATCTTGCTATTGAAGATATGAGTCCGCGTGATTTAAGCGCTTACGATATTTATGAAGAAAAAATTGTAACGTTAGAATTTGAAGGTGGTGTTACCGTTTCTGGTGAAATCATTACAGGTAAGCGAAATTTACAAGGAAAAATAATATTGATTAGCTTTAAAAACTGTACGGTTAAACATAACAACACCGTATTATTTGAGCCTGAATGGGGTATTTATGATATGGCTGTTGGTAAAGATATTGTTTCTGCTTTTTCTGGACCAGCCGATTTAAACAGTTTCGATTTAATTACTCATGTGCCATCAACACAAACTATTCATGTAAAAAAATCTAGCGAATTACTCAAACTTGAAGCACTTTACAAACAAGTTAGAGATTATAGAGAAGGTAAAAACAAAACCATTTCTAGAACTAAAGTCTTGGAAGAACTTATTGAAAATCATCCTAACGATTGGTTACTGCCTGTTGAACTTTATGAGTTAGCTTATATAGGAAATGAAACTAAATTATGCGAAAGCATTTTAAATCATTTGGAAACCATTAAACAAAACAGACCCGAAGTGGGGCGTTTAATTGATGATGGATTGGGGATTATTGAAAATAAAATTAAAGTAGAATAATATCACTCCTCATTTCGTCATTTTGAACTTGTTTCAGGATCACACTTTATGAGACCCTGAAATAAATTTAGGGTGGCGTTTGATTACTTAAACCGCTTTAAAGTTTCTTTAGTAAAATCGCTTAATACCAAATTACCACTAATTTTGGCGCGCTCTAAAAGTAAATCATCCCAATGCCCTGTATCTTTCCAAAAGACTTTTTTCATTTCTTTTAAAGCATCTGGGTTATAACTTGCTAGTTTCTCTGCTAAGTTTTTTACAGCTTTGTCTAAAGCTTCAACGGTATCAAAAATATCAGCATACAAGTTTTTATCCTTAGCAAATTCTGCAGTAAAAAACTGTTCAGCATTAATTGCCATTTGAGACATTGTAGTTTGCCCTATTTTTCGAGACACTGTTGGCTCTATTACAAAAGGGCCAATTCCAATACTTAGTTCACTTAATTTTATTGAAGCGTATTTAGTGGCTAAACAATAATCGGTTGTAGCTGCCAAACCAACACCGCCTCCTACTGCTTTACCTTGAATACGGCCAATAATTAACTTAGGACTCTTTCTCATTGCATTTATAACGTTGGCAAAACCTGAGAAAAACTGCTTTCCTTCCTCTGCATCATCAATGGCAATAAGTTCTTTAAAACTTGCTCCAGCACAAAAAGTCCTATTGCCTCCGCTTTTTAAAACAATAACTTTAATGGCATCATTATTCCCGGCTTCTGTAATAGTATTTTCTAACTTTTTGAGATTATCGCTAGGCATAGCATTATGCTCTGGATGGAAAAACTCTATATATCCAACTTTATTATCAATTTCTAACTTTACGTATGGTTCTAACATAGTTGCAAATTACAATTATTTATTAAACGGCAAATTAGATAAATCTACATTTCCGCCAGAAATTATTAGGCCCACATTTTTATTTATTAAAGTACCTTTATTCTTTAAAAGGGCTGCAAAAGCAACTGCACTTGATGGTTCGATAATAATTTTCATACGTTCCCAAATGAGTTTCATAGCATGAATTATTTCATCTTCTTCTACGCATACAATTTTTTCAACATCAGCTTTTATAATTGGAAAATTTCGATCACCTAAATGTGTTCTTAATCCATCAGCTATAGTATTTGAAGTCTCATTTTTTTCTATTTTCCCTGATAATAACGACCTGTAAGCATCATCTGCTTCTTTAGGTTCTCCAGCAATTACTTTGCAGTTTTTAGAAAAATATTTTGCTGCCAACAATGTTCCTGCTAATAAACCACCTCCTCCTACTGGTGTAAAAATACAATCTAAGTTAGCATAATCTTCTAACAATTCTAAAGCAGCTGTTCCTTGCCCATGAATAACATTATCATCATTTGAAGGATGAATAAATGTAGCTCCTTTTTCAATTGCAATTCTATGAGCCTCATCCTCGCGTGATTGAATATTTGAACCACATTCTATAATAATTCCTCCATAAGTTTTTACTGCATCTTTCTTTACTTGTGGTGCGTTTTCTGGCATTATAATATAAGCTTTAACGCCTATTTTTTTTGCAGCTAATGATAAAGCTTGCGCAAAATTACCAGAAGAATGAGTTACAACTCCTCTACTTTTTTGCTCTTGGTTTAAATTTAAAATAGCGTTTGCTGCACCACGCATTTTAAAAGCTCCCATTTTTTGAAAATTTTCGCACTTAAAAAACACATTAGCATTACACATATCATTTATTAGTTGCGAAGTTAAAACTGGAGTTCTATGGATATAAGGCTTTATTTGATTGTGAACATTTTGCAAAGTAACTTTATCCATAATGGGTAACTATAATTTTAAGCCTTCTAGGTTACTAACAGAAGTCATTGGAGTTTCGTTATATTTTAATGTCCACCCTAAAGAATTGGTTAAAATATAAAACTTTGAAAGTTCACTTATCAATCTGTTTTTAGCATTTTTCTTTAAATCTGACGTTTCTAACTTCTTAGCTAACGATGCTTTAACTGTATTTTTAATATCGTTATAATCTTTGGCCTCAAAAGGGTTAAAAAAATCAGATTGCATATCATAATATTCCAAATCTGGATTTATTTTTATTTCTTCTTCTGGAATACTAATAATTTGAAGTGTTTTTGTTTCTTCATCAATTTTAAATTCAATTTTACTTAAATCATAGGCTATGGTAACATCAGCATTTACAACTACTAATGCTTTTTTTTCTGAAGTAAAATAGTCTCCAAAAATATCCTTGGAATTTTTATAATTAAAAACTTCACTAAAATGTCCTTCAGTAACAATTAACTTACCTACATTTTTAATTTGCTCTTGAATAAGCGCAGAGTTTTCTTGAAGTACTACTTTGCTCTCTTTTTTTTCATTGCAATATTTAAAAGTGAATAAAATAACTAATGTTATAATGACACCAAATAGAATTTTTCGCATGCACTAATTTAGAAATATTTTTCTAGTAAACTACAATGGGTTATTTATAAACAAAAAAAACATCAGTTTCCTTCGACATAAGAAGTCTAACCAATGTTTATCACAAAACTAACTAACTCTAAACTGTGTCAAAAATAATATATACTATTAAAGCTGACATTAACTTAAGGTTAAACAAACTTTAAGTTATATGAGGTTGTTTTTTAATTAAATAACATATGCATTTTACATTAATAAAGAGCATAAAAAAACACTAATTGCTAGCCCCTTTAAAAGAATCTATACAATTAATGTTTTTTGATATGAACTGATTAATAGCATTTTAAATCTACAATTATATGTTTAAGTTTTAATAAATTTTCGATGAAGTGTTCTTAAAAGAGATTAAACGCAATAACATCTTTTGTTCAAGAAAATATATTTATTTACATATATTAAAATGAGATATGTGGAAATTTTACTTTAAGCTTTTCTATCTTTAAATCTAAATTTTTAAGAAATTTTTGATGCGCTTCTGAGTTTTCATTAAAAGACTTGTGTTTTAATCCTTTTTGAATAGCATCTACATTCTCCATTGTTATTGATGCTTCTTTTGAAATCCAAACCTCTTGAAACTTTTTCCAAATATAATTTATTGCTATCTGGTTGGGGTGCAACATATCTTCATTATAAAAACGATAATCACGAAGTTCGTCCATCATAATCTCGTAAGAAGGAAAGTAATAAGTATTGCTTTTCTCGCTGAGTATTTGGTGTATTGCTGAAATTAGGTGTGCTTTGCCTAACGTGTTTTCAACAAATCCATCTTTGATATGACGAACTGGTGATACTGTAAAAATAATGGAAGCATCATTATTAATATTTTTAATTAATTCTACTATCTTTTTTAAAGATTCAAAAACAGCATTAACAGGCATTAATTCTTTTTTGAATTCCTTTTGCTGTACTTTGTGGCAGTTTGCTACTATTTTTTTGGTTTCTATATGATTATAAACCCAAGCTGTGCCTAATGTAATTATTATATTCGTTGATTTGGAAATTTGCTGATTGACAGATTTTATGGATGTATTCAAATGTTCTAACAAATCTTCCTTAGAGGTACAGCTTAATTTTGAATGAGCATCAAAACAATGCCACTGTTCATTATGAAAAAAAACATCTTTTTCTAAATATTCTTTTCCTTTAACGGCTTTAGTAATTAAAGTTTCAATTGCTTTTGGGTGAAATAAAATACCAAGTGGGTTTTGAATATTTTTAAATTTAAAGTATTCTAATTTGTTTCCAATATTCTCCACAAAACAAGAACCCAGTAATAGTATATTAGAATTATAATCTATTTGATTATTAGACTGCTTTTCTAACGGTATTTGGGTTTGTAATTTCATAGAATTAATACTCTGTAACATTTCCTACCTTTTTCATACTAACAATTCATAATAGTTAACATTTATGAATTATGAAAAAGAATAAAATCAAATATGTATCATTAAAAAACAAGTTTTTAAAGTTTTACAGATGTGAAATAAAAACATTCAACAAAATTTTAGGAATTAAATAAACTTTTATTTCAAATAGTCTTTAGCTTTTTCTAAAGCTTCATTAATTCCACTTGGGTTTTTACCACCTGCAGTGGCAAAAAATGGTTGTCCACCTCCACCGCCTTGGATGTATTTACCAAGTTCTCTAACTACTTGTCCGGCATTTAAACCTTTGCTAGCCACTAATTCTTTTGAAATATAACAAGACAACAATGCTTTTCCGTTTTGTTCGGTAGCAAATAATAAAAATAAGTTTTCAAACTGATTACCTAATTCAAAAGCAACATCTTTTAAGCCTGCTGCATCTAAATCTAATTTTTTAGCTAAAAACTGAATGCCATTAACTTCGGTTAATTCATTTCTAAGTTCTCCTTTTATATTTTTAGCTTTATCTTTTAACAAAGCTTCAATCTGTTTTTTAAGGTTTACATTTTCGCTTTGTAAATTTTGTAATGCCTTTACAGGTTCTTTTGCATTATTAAGTAAATCTCTCATTTCAAAATAAGCACGATTATTTTCATGATAAAAATCTTTTACAGCATCATTAGTAATAGCTTCAATACGACGAATTCCAGCAGCTACAGCTCCTTCTGAAACTATTTTAAAATGCCAAATGTCTGCAGTATTCTTTACATGTGTGCCGCCACAAAGCTCAATTGATTTTCCAAAACGGATTGCACGAACCGTATCTCCATATTTTTCACCAAATAAACTCATAGCGCCTTCTGCTATAGCTTCCTCTTTAGGAATATTTCGTTTTTCTATCAACGGTAATTTTCCATCAATCCTTCTATTTACAAAATTCTCCACATCGCGTAATTCTTCAACGGTAAGTTTGGAAAAATGTGAAAAATCAAATCGCAAATATTTTGAATGAACTGCAGAACCTTTTTGCTCTACATGCTCTCCTAAAACTTCTCGCAATGCTTGATGTAACAAGTGTGTTGCTGTATGATTACATTCCGTTCTATAACGCTGTTTATCGTCTACAACTGCTTGAAAAGATTCTTCAATATGTTTTGGTAGGTTTTTTGCGAAATGAATAATAACATTATTTTCCTTTTTCGTGTCTAGAATATAAACCACGTCGCCATGTGCATCTTCCAAATAGCCTTTATCTCCAACTTGCCCACCTCCCTCTGGATAAAAAGGGGTTAAATTAAATACAAGTTGGTACATATCGCCATCTTTCTTAGAAGTAACTTTTCTATATCGCGTTAGTTTAACATTAGCTTTTAATGTATCGTAGCCTACAAATTCTTCGTCTATATCATCAACTAAAATCGTCCAATCATCTGTAGACATTTCACTAGCAGCTCGCGAACGTCTTTTCTGTTTCTGAAGCTCTTCATCAAAACCTTTCTCATCTAATTTTAAGCTTTTTTCAGAAAGAATTAATGCTGTTAAATCTATAGGAAAGCCATAAGTATCATATAACTCAAATGCTTTTTCACCAGAAACGGTATCACCATTAGTTTCATCAACAATTCGGTTTAACAACACTAAACCTTGATCTAAAGTTCTTAAAAAAGACTGTTCTTCCTCTTTTATAACATTTTCAATAAGGTGTTTTTGAGCTTTTAATTCTGGAAAAGCTGCTCCCATTCTTTTACTCAAAACATCAACTAATCTATAAATAAAGGGTTCTTTTTTATCTAAAAATGTAAAACCATAACGTACCGCACGACGCAAAATTCTACGAATTACATAACCCGCACCAGTATTACTAGGTAATTGCCCATCGGCTATTGAAAAAGCAACAGCTCGTACATGATCAGAGATTACTCGTATTGCTATATCAGACTTTTCGTTTTTACCATATTTTTTATTAGTAATGATTTCAATTTCTCTAATTATTGGGGTAAATACATCTGTATCATAATTTGATTGTACACCCTGCAAAACCATACAAAGTCTTTCGAAACCCATACCTGTATCAATATGCTTATCTGGAAGATTTTCTAAGCTACCATTAGCTTTTCGGTTGTATTGCATAAATACTAAATTCCAGATTTCAACAACTTGAGGGTGATCTTTGTTTACTAAATCCTTCCCATCAACTTTAGCTTTCTCTTCAGCAGAACGAATATCAACATGAATCTCACTACAAGGTCCACATGGTCCTTGATCTCCCATTTCCCAAAAATTATCTTTTTTATCACCTTTCAAAATACGATCTTCTGCAATATGTTGTTTCCAAAAATCGTAAGCTTCAGTATCCATTGGTAATTTATCAGCATCATCACTCCCTTCAAAAACCGTAACGTATAAAATATCTTTATCAATACCATAAACTTCGGTTAGCAATTCCCAAGCCCAAGCAATAGCCTCTTTTTTAAAATAATCGCCAAAACTCCAATTCCCTAACATTTCAAACAAAGTATGGTGGTATGTGTCATAACCTACCTCTTCTAAATCGTTATGCTTTCCAGAAACACGTAAACATTTCTGGCTATCAGCAATTCTATCGTTTTTGGGCTGAGCATTCCCTAAAAAATATTCTTTAAAAGGTGCCATACCAGAATTTACAAACATTAATGTAGGGTCGTCTTTTAAAACCATTGGTGCAGACGGAACAATACTATGCTTCTTTTCTTCAAAAAAACTTAAAAACTTTGATCGGATATCTTGTGACTTCATTTACTATAACTGGTAATGCTGTTTATGCTAAATTATTTTAATTGCAAAACAATTTTTATATTTACTCACCATTTTCTATTTTAAATGGTAGAGTATGTAAACCTAAAAATAAACTACAATCAAAATGAAAGTAATAATATTTTTGTAGGTTTGGTCGTTTGCATATAAAATCCAACACTTACGTTGATTTTTTCAATTGCAAAAATAGTATAATTTAAACAATGAGTAAGGTAAAATATTATTACGATTCTGAATCGCTTTCCTATCGAAAAATTGAACGCAAAAAAAGAAAAACATTTGCTTTTATCTCTATTTTTCTTTTAGCCTCTTTTTTGTTTTCATTTATTATCATTTTTATTGCTAATTTATATATAGAATCTCCTAAAGAAAAAGCTTTAAAAAGAGAGCTCCAAAATGCGCAATTGCAATTTGAGTTATTGAATAAAAAAATGGATGAAGCCGAGGCTGTTCTTACAAATGTAGCCGATAGAGACAACAATATATATCGCGTTTATTTTGAAGCAAACCCTATTCCTGACGAGCAACGTAAAGCTGGTTTTGGTGGTATTAATAGGTATAAAAATTTAGAAGGTTTTGATAACTCTGAATTGATTATTGAAAGCAATAAACGCTTAGATATATTACAAAAACAAATAGTAGTACAGTCAAAATCGTTGGATGAAATTACCGTTTTGGCTGAAGAAAAAGAAAAGCTTTTAACCGCTATACCAGCAATTCAACCTGTTAGTAACGAAGATTTAACACGTATGGCTTCTGGTTATGGCATGAGATCTGACCCTTTTACTAAAGCTAGAAAAATGCATTGGGGTATGGATTTTACTGCACCAAGAGGCACACCTATTTATGCTACTGGTGACGGAGTTGTTAAGCGTGCCGATGCAGGTTCCAGTGGATATGGTAAGCATATTAGAATAGATCATGGTTTTGGTTACGTAAGTCTTTACGCCCATTTGTATAAATACAAAGTAAAAAAGAATCAAAAAGTAAAGCGTGGCGATCTTATAGGTTTTGTTGGTAGTACAGGGCGTTCTGAAGCACCACATTTACATTACGAAATATTTAAGGATGGTACACGTATTAACCCTATAAACTTTTACTATGGAAGTTTAACTGCCGAAGAATTTAGCAAATTATTAGAGCACGCATCGTTAGAAAATCAATCTTTAGATTAATGCATATAGATTTACCAGAAAAAAGATATTACGGCATTGGCGAAGTTGCTAAAGCGTTTCATGTAAACACTTCATTAATTCGTTTTTGGGAAAAGGAATTTGATGCATTAAAGCCAAAAAAAAATGCGAAAGGCAACCGTAAGTTTACTCCAGAAGACATTAAAAACTTAAAGCTTATTTATCATCTTGTAAAAGAACGAGGTTTTACTTTAGATGGCGCTAAAATTCATTTAAAAGAAGGCAAAAAAGAAACTTTAAATAATTTCGAAATTATTAGCAAGCTAGAGGATGTAAAAAATCAGCTTAAAAAAATTAAAGAACATCTTTAACATTTTAACGCTTTATAAAAAAAGACATCCTTAATCATGTAACTTTTTTAAAAATTAAGTGTCTCACAAATAACAAATTATATTAATTTAAATTTATTATGAAGAAATTTTTACCATGGATTGTAATAGGAATACTTGTTATTGGTTTGTATTCTTGGGGAAAAGGATTTAATAACACTGCTGTAGAGTATGAAGCTGATGCAAAAACTGAATGGTCTAAAGTAGAAAGTGCTTACCAACGTCGTGCAGATTTAATTCCAAATCTTGTTGCTACTGTTAAAGGCTATGCTGCACATGAAAAAGAAACATTAGAAGGCGTTATTAAAGCGCGAAGCGAAGCCACAAAAACAACTATTGACGCTGGCAATTTAACTCCTGAAAAAATGGCTCAGTTTCAACAAGCACAGCAAGGGTTAACTGGGGCTTTATCTAAATTGCTAGTAACTGTCGAACGTTATCCCGAGTTAAAAGCAGATCAAAGCTTTTTAGAATTACAATCTCAACTTGAAGGTACTGAGAACAGAATTAACGTAACAAGAGACCGTTATAATGATGCTGTAAATATTTATGATAAATACACTACCAAATTTCCTGGAAAGTTATTAGCTAGTTTATTTGGTTTTGAAGAAATGGCAAGATTTAAAAGTGCACCAGGAAGTGAAAATGCTCCTAAAGTTGAGTTTTAATGTCTAAAATTGAAGCTTTTCTATCAGCTGGTGAAGAACGCGATATTGTTGAAGCCATTAGGTTAGCAGAATTAAATACTTCTGGTGAAATAAAAGTTCATATTGAAAAAACCTCAAATGGCGACGCAACAAATCGGGCTTTAGAGGTTTTTCATACCTTAAAAATGGATAACACCAAACTTCAAAATGCCGTATTAATCTATGTTGCTATAGAAGACAAAAACTTTGTTATATATGGTGATACAGGTATAAACAAAGTTGTACCAAATAATTTTTGGGACAGCACAAAAGATATTATGCAATCGCATTTTAAATCTGGGAATTTTAAACAAGGGCTTGTTGAAGGCATTCAAAAATCTGGAAAGCAACTCAAAACATATTTCCCTTATTCAAATTTAGATACTAACGAACTTTCAAACGACATATCTAAAGGCTAATGCTGAAGCGCAAACATATTATTTTATTTATTCTTTTAAGTTTTGGTTTAAACCAAGTAGGATTCGCTCAATTTGAGATTCCAGATAAACCAAAGCTTCAAACAAGTGTTTACGATTATATAAATTTGCTTTCTGCTTCGCAAAAAAATAATTTAGAGCAAAAGCTTATTAAATATTCTGATACTACATCTACTCAAATTGTTCTAACAGTAATAAGCTCTACTAAAGGTGAAAACATTAATTATTTAGGTGCTCAATGGGGTGAGAAATGGGGAATTGGTCAAGCCAAAGAAGATAATGGTATTTTAATAATTCTTGCTAAGGATGATAGGCGGATAGGGATAAATACAGGTGAAGGAATTGAATACCTTTTAACAGATGCATTATCTAAACGTATTATTGAACGCGATATAATACCTTTTTTTAAACAAAATGATTATTACGGAGGTTTAAATAAAGGTATAGAATCTATTTTTGAAGTTTTAAATGGCGAATATCAAGGTACTCGAAAATCATCAAATAATGAATTTCCAATTGGATTTATTTTTATTTTACTTTTTATATTTATTATTATTCTTATTTCTATTTCTAAAAACAGAAGGAATGGAGGTAATGGTGGCAACAGAGGTAATAGATCTGACGGCATTGATATTCTTGAAGCCATTATTTTAAGCAACTCTGGACGCGGAAGCTACAGGCGAAGTTCTGGCGGCTTTGGCGGTGGTTGGTCTTCAGGTGGAAGCAGTAGTGGCGGTGGTTTTGGTGGCGGCTTCGGCGGTGGTGGTTTTAGTGGTGGCGGTGCCTCTGGAGGTTGGTAACAACAAAAAAAGCATCAAATATATATTCAATGCTTTTTAATACTATTTAAGCCTAATTTACTTTTTTCGCATATAAACACTAATTGGTACGCCATTAAAGTCAAAATGCTCACGAAGTTTATTTTCTAAAAAACGCTTATAGGCATCTTTTACATACTGCGGAAGGTTACAGAAAAATGCAAATTGAGGTTGTGGTGTAGGCAATTGCATAATATATTTAATCTTTACAAATTTCGCTTTATATGCCGGTGGCGGATAGTTCTCTATAATAGGCAGCAACACATCATTAAGCTGACTTGTTTTAATCTTTTTAGTTCTATTTTTATAAACCTCAACTGCAGTCTCTATAGCTTTAAAAATACGCTGTTTGGTAAGTGCCGAAATAAAAACAATAGGCACGTCAGTAAAAGGTTCCATTTGCTTTCTAATAGTTTTTTCGAAATCTTTCATAGATTTATGGTCTTTTTCAACCAAATCCCATTTATTCACTAAAACTACAATGCCTTTTCTATTACGCTCTGCTAACCAAAAAATATTTTGTACTTGCCCATCAAAACCTCTTGTAGCGTCTAAAACTAATAAGCAAACATCCGAATGCTCAATAGCCCTTACACTTCGCATTACTGAGTAAAATTCTAAGTCTTCTTTTACTTTAGATTTACGACGTATACCAGCAGTATCAACCAAATTAAATTCAAAGCCAAAACGATTATATTTAGTATCAATAGAATCTCTTGTAGTTCCTGCAATATCAGTAACTATATACCTATCTTCTCCAATTAATGCATTTATAAATGATGATTTACCTGCATTTGGGCGACCAACAACTGCAAATCGAGGTAGAGTTTCTTCTTCTACTTCTTCTTTTTCTGGTAATGCCTCAACTAAAGCATCTAAAAGCTCACCTGTACCACTACCATTAATACTTGCAATGGTATAATACTCCCCCAAACCTAACGAATAGAACTCAACAGCATCTTCTGCACGTTTACCATTATCAACTTTATTTATAACTAAAAAAACAGGTTTATTTACTTTACGAAGTAATTTAGCAACATCTTCATCCATTCCGGTAACACCAGATTCGACATCAACCATAAAAATAATGGCATCAGCCTCATCTATAGCTAATTCTACTTGTTTATCAATTTCAGCTTCAAAAACATCATCGCTACCTAACACATAACCCCCAGTATCAATAAGAGAAAACTCTTTACCATTCCAATCACTTTTTCCATAATGACGATCTCTAGTTACACCACTTACAGCATCAACAATAGCTTCTCTTCGCTGAATTAAACGATTAAAGAACGTTGATTTGCCTACATTGGGGCGACCTACTATAGCTACTATATTACTCATACTCTTTTATTATGTAACAGCCTAAAACTGATTTATTTATATTTCTTCTGAAATATTTTGCAAAAATAGGAAATATACCCAATGCATCACTCTTTTTAAGTAAAGATTAAAACTATTTATAATTTGAAGAAAAAATGTTACTTTTCTAAAGCTAAAAAATAATGTATGCCAACTACTAATGATATTGTTTTACGTCCGCGTTTTAAGGTAGAATTAAATGAAAATAACGAAACACTACTAAAAGCTTTTGATGCTACTAAAAAAGCTCAAGGTGAATTTGTAGTAAACAGAATAGATGACCATGTGTTTATTAAATTCCCTAAAGAAAAACAAACCTTTTGGTCGCCACAATTACATTTAGAAATAAACGAATCTGGCACCAATACTAGTACGCTTCATGGTTTATTTGGTCCAAACCCCACAGTTTGGACTATGTTTATGTTTTTTCATTTTATAGTAGTAGGACTCTTTATTGCATTTAGTATTTGGGCTTATACTAATTGGTCCTTAGAAAAGGAATATGCTATACAGTTAAGCTTTATGTTTTTAATGATAATTATTTGGTTTGTACTATACTTTGCTGGTACTATTGGTAAGGCATCAAGTAAAAATGAAATGCATTATTTGCATGACTTTATGAATAAAGTTTTAAATCAAAATGGTATTACTTTATAACTAGCTCTAATTATTATAACCAAAACGTTTTAATTGATTTTGGTTACTACGCCAATTTTTATTCACTTTTACATACAATTCTAAATGAATTTGCTTACCAAAAAACTTCTCTAAATCTTTTCTAGCTTCCACACCAACACGTTTTAAAGCAGATCCTTTATGACCAATAATAATACCTTTTTGAGTTTCACGCTCAACCATAATAACCGATCGAATTCTAATAATTTTTTCTTCTTCAAAAAACTCTTCGGTTTCTATTTCAACAGCATATGGGATTTCCTTTTTATAATGAAGTAGTATTTTTTCTCGAATGGTTTCATTAATAAAAAAACGTTCAGGCTTATCTGTTAATTGATCTTTTGGATAAAATGCGGGAGATTCTGGCAATAGCTCAATAATTCTATCAAAAACTGCTTTTACCTGAAAACCTTCTAAAGCTGAAATAGGAATTATTTCTGCATTGGGCACTTTTTCTGCCCAAAGTTGCACTTGAGTTTCTAATTGCTCTTGATCAGACTTATCAATCTTATTTAAAAGTAATAATACAGGTATTTTAGAACTTGTAATTTTATTAAAAAAAGCCTCATCCTTCAATGCTTGCTCTCCAATTTCTACCATATAAAGTAGAATATCAGCATCTTCAAAAGCAGACTTTACAAACCCCATCATAGATTCTTGCAACTCATAGGCTGGCTTTATAATACCTGGGGTATCGCTAAACAAAACCTGGAAATCATCTCCATTAACAATTCCTAAAATCCTATGGCGTGTCGTTTGTGCCTTAGATGTAATAATGGAAAGTTTCTCTCCTATAAACGCATTCATTAAGGTAGATTTCCCAACGTTAGGGTTTCCAATTATATTTACAAAACCTGCTTTATGGCTCATTCTATTTAATTTATTAAGGCTACAAAGTTACAATCTTGGTTTATTAATTACACTATCTATTTATTTTAAAACAAAAAACTAAATAATTTTATTTTAAAAACCTGATGATTATCTGATAAAAGTCATATTTACAAAAAACATTATCCTTTACTTTTACTAAAAATTTTTAAATATGATAACTCAAGCCATTTCTCTTTACAACTGGACTAACTGAGTAATAATGATTGCCATCTTTGGAATTGTTTGCATTACATTAATTGGTATACTTATCAAGTTTATGATGAGTGGAAAGAAAAAAGATAATTCTGAAAATTAAATAAAAAAAGCAGTCGTTTAAAAGTGATTTTAAACGACTGCTTTTTTTATTAGTACCAAGTAATTATTTTACTTAACAATTTCTATTAATTCAACTTCAAAAACTAAAGCATCAAATGGTTTAATTTTACCTCCTTGTCGAGGAAAAGCTCCGTATGATAATTCTTGAGGAATAAAGAATTTATATTTTGAACCTACTGGCATTAATTGCAACCCTTCTGTCCATCCTTTTATAACTTGATTCACAAAAAACTCTGATGGTGTTCCTCTATCAACAGAACTATCAAAAACTTCTCCATTAATATTAGTTCCATGGTAATGCACTTTTACTTTTGAAGACGCTTCTGGTTTTTCGCCATTTCCTTCTTTCAAAACAATGTATTGCAATCCAGAAGCTGTTGTTTTAACACCTTCCTTAGCTTTGTTTTCTTCTAAAAAGTTTTCTCCTGCAACTTTGTTATCATTATATTGCTCTTCAAGCTTTTTTAAACGTTCTGCTTGCTGTTTTTCTTGATCCGCTTGTTGTTTCTTTTTAAAGAACTGCTGAATTACAGAATTAACTTTATCTCCCTCAATTAAAATATTTGTTGAATCAACTCCACTTCTAAGACCTTGAATAAAAATGTCTACATCTGCATCGCTAAAATTTGTTCTTATTTGCGTTCCGGTGCTTAAACCTATAGCATAACTTACTGAATCAATTTCTGTTTTTAACGGCTTATTAGTTACTCCATTTTTATTACAAGAAAATAACATTACTGCTACTAAAGCAATACTTAAAAATTTAATCGTTTTCATTCTTTATAGTTTATTTTTATTTGAAGCCAAAAGTATGGAATTTTATTTCAGTATACAAAGCTAAGTTTGTCTCCTAAATTCTTAATCCAAATGAGTTAAAAACTTTTCTAATATGGGGTTTCTATTTTTTCTATTCCAAACTACAGATAGTACTGTTTTTTGCGAAATTTTAGTTAATTCAATAAACTTAACCCCTTTTACATTTTGAGTCTGTAGTGATTTTGGAACTATAGAAATTCCAAAATTATTTTCTACTAACTTATATATAGAACTTGCATGAATAGTATTGTGAGCTATAATTGGAGTAAAACCATTGTCATCAAAAATTTGCATCACCTTTTCAAAATATGAAGCACTGTATTTAGAATCAAATAAAATGAAAGCATCATTTTTAAACTGCTTAATACTTTTAAAATTAGTAACATTTATTGGGTGGTTTATTGGCAAAACCAAACAAAAATTTTCTTTCAAAACTGGTTTTATTTCCAAACCTCTTGGTACTCTTTCCAGACGAACGAATCCTATATCCATATCGTGAGACAATAAACTTTCTATTTGCTTTTGATTATCCAACTCTTTTAAGCTAAACTGAGCATTTGGGTTTTCGTTTCTAAATTTTAATAAAAGATTAGGTATAATTTTTTGCATTGCAGATCCAACATAACCAAATTTTAAGTCGCCCCCAATACCATCATTTAGCAGTTTGGTTTGATTAAAAATACGGTCCAAGTCTTTCAAGTATTGAATGATTTCAGTTTTTAAATAACTTCCAGCTTTTGTCAATTCCACTTTTCTGTTATGACGCTCAAACAATTTAACTCCTAAATCGTTTTCCATTTGTTTTATTTGTCTGCTCAAACCAGGTTGAGAGATAAACAATCGTTCTGCTGCTTTTCTAAAATGTAAATCTTCAGCAACAGCTACAAAATATTTTAAATGCCTTAATTCTAATTGATGCTTCATAGTTATTATTTAACTATTGTATTGATATTAATAAGTATCAAATTTATAAATAACTTTGTAAAAACAATCCATAGAATTCAATAAATGTTTAAATACGGAATAGATAAACTTACAGTAAATAAAGCTATCAACATTGCACAAGGCAATTTAAAGGCTATTATTACTAAAGAAGCCACAGAAAAAATAAACAACTGCAGACAAAAAGTTGAAACTATAGCTAGTTCTAACAAAGCTGTATATGGGATTAATACTGGCTTTGGGCCTTTATGTGATGTACAGATAACCCCTGAAGAAACAAGTAAGCTTCAAGAAAATTTATTAATAACTCATGCGGTTGGTGTTGGCAACCCTATTGATAAAGAACTGTCTAAAATCATGATGATTTGCAAAGTTCATGCCTTATGTCAAGGGTTTTCGGGAGTTCGTTTAATACTAATAGAACGCATTTTATATTTTATTGAGAATGATTTATTACCAATAGTTCCAGAACAAGGTTCAGTTGGTGCATCAGGCGATTTGGCTCCTCTGTCTCATTTATTTTTACCTCTATTAGGCGAAGGTGAGTTTTGGATTAATGACTCCATTGTGCCTGCAAAGAGTGTTTTAGATAAACATGATTTAACACCTATGCAATTGGAAGCAAAAGAAGGTTTGGGGCTTATAAATGGTACACAGTTTATTTTGGCACATACTATAGTTGGGTTAAAGAAAATGGAATATCTACTTGATTTAGCTGACCTATCGGGAGCCATGACACTTGAAGGCTTTCAAGGAAGTGCCTCTCCATTTAAAAAAGCACTACACAGTATTCGTCCATTTAAAGGTAATTTAAAAGTTGCCGAGCGTATTCGTATGCTATTAAAAGACTCTCAAAATGTTGAAAACCATTTTGAATGCGATCGTGTGCAAGACCCTTATTCTATTCGTTGTATGCCACAAGTACACGGTGCATCAAGAAATGCTTTTTATCATTTAAATGAATTAGCAGAAATAGAAATGAATTCAGTAACAGACAACCCTATAGTGTTAAGTGAAACAGAAGCTATTTCTGGTGGAAATTTCCATGGGCAACCACTTGCCATGGCATTAGACTATACCTCAATCGCAGCCTCAGAATTAGGTAACATTTCTGATAGACGTTGTTTTTTAATTTTAGAAGGCAAATATGGTTTACCACGTTTATTAACTGAAGCTGGTGGTTTAAATTCTGGTTTTATGATTCCGCAGTACACCACAGCAGCTTTGGTAACCGAAAATAAATCGCTATGTTTCCCTGCTTCAGCTGATAGTATTCCAACTTCCTTAGGACAAGAAGATCATGTTTCAATGGGAAGCATCTCTGGACGCAAATTCAACCAAATATTAGGAAACATAGAAAAAATATTTGCTATTGAATTAATGTATGCAGCTCAAGCTTTAGAGTTTAGAAGACCTAACACATTCTCAAAGATAATTGAAGCGAATTTTAAAATAATTAGAAATAAAGTTGCAAAATTAGAAGAAGACCGCGTATTAAAAGATGACATTAACACTTTAATAGAAATGGTTAAAAACCAAGTTTTTATAGTAAATTAAAAATCTAAATCATGACTTTTAAAGAACAAATATTACAAGGCATCCCTTCTGAATTACCAGTAAAAAAAGATTACCCAAAAGATGCCAATAGAGCACCTAAAAGAAAAGATATATTAAATAAAGAAGAGAAGCAATTAGCTATACGCAATGCATTGCGCTACTTTCCTAAAAAATGGCATGAAGAGTTAGCTCTTGAATTTGCGGAAGAATTAAAAGAATATGGTAGAATTTATATGTACAGGTTCAAACCAGCTTATAAGATTTTCGCTAGGCCTATTTCTGAATATCCAGCATATTCCTCACAAGCAGCATCTATTATGCTAATGATTCAAAATAACCTTGATCCAAATGTAGCACAACACCCAGAAGAATTAATTACTTATGGTGGCAATGGTGCTGTTTTTCAAAATTGGGCACAATATTTATTGGTAATGCAATATTTAGCAACCATGACAGATAATCAAACACTTCATATGTATTCAGGTCACCCTATGGGATTATTTCCATCATCAAAGCATGCTCCTAGAGTGGTTGTTACTAACGGTATGGTAATCCCTAACTATTCACAACCAGACGATTGGGAAAAATTTAACGCCTTAGGTGTTTCGCAATATGGGCAAATGACTGCGGGTTCTTTTATGTATATTGGGCCTCAAGGTATTGTACATGGAACGACTATTACGGTTATGAACGCATTTAGAAAGATTTTACAAAAAAATGAAGCCCCAGCTGGAAAAATATTTTTAACTGCTGGGTTGGGCGGTATGAGTGGTGCGCAACCAAAAGCAGGAAATATTGCAGGTTGTATCACTATTTGTGCAGAAGTAAATTCGAAAGCAGCCATTAAACGACATGAACAAGGTTGGGTTGATATTTTAATTGATAATATTGCTAGCTTGGTAACCAGAGTAAAGCAAGCCCAAGCTAATAGCGAAGTAGTTTCAATTGCTTTTATTGGTAATATTGTTGACGTTTGGGAGCGCTTTGATAAAGAAGATATTTTCATTCACCTTGGATCTGATCAAACATCATTACACATTCCATGGACAGGGGGTTATTATCCAGTTGATGTTTCTTATGAAGAGGCAAATCGATTAATTCGAGAAGAACCACTAAGGTTTAAAGAAGAAGTTCAGAAATCATTACGAAGGCATGCTGCATCTATCAATAAACACGTAGCTAAAGGAACTTACTTTTTTGATTATGGAAATGCTTTTTTACTAGAAGCATCACGAGCAGGAGCAGATATAATGGCAGAAAATGGTATCGATTTTAAATACCCATCCTATGTGCAAGATATTTTAGGTCCTATGTGCTTTGACTATGGATTTGGTCCTTTTCGTTGGGTATGTACATCTGGCAAACCTGAAGATTTAGATGCCACAGATAGTATTGCTGCCGAAGTATTACAGGAAATCATGAAGAATTCTCCTGAAGAAATTCAACAGCAAATGCAAGATAATATTACTTGGATAAAAAATGCTAAAAAAAATAAAATGGTAGTTGGTTCACAGGCTCGTATACTATATGCTGATGCCGAAGGTCGCGCAAAAATAGCAAAAGCCTTTAATGATGCTATTGCAACTGGTAAAATTGGACCAATAGTTTTAGGTAGAGATCACCACGATGTAAGTGGAACCGATTCACCTTTTAGAGAAACCTCCAATATTTATGACGGCAGTAAATTTACAGCAGATATGGCTATACATAATGTTATTGGTGATAGCTTTAGAGGTGCCACTTGGGTATCTATACACAATGGTGGTGGTGTTGGCTGGGGAGAGGTAATAAATGGTGGTTTTGGCATGTTACTAGATGGTACTAAAGAAGCCGAAGCACGTTTAAGAAACATGTTGTTTTACGATGTAAATAACGGAATTGCTCGTAGAAGCTGGGCAAGGAATGACGAAGCTTTATTTGCTATAAAACGAGAAATGGAAAGAACTCCTAATTTAAAAGTAACTTTACCAAATATTGTTGAAGACGAATTGTTAAACAATTTATTTTAATGACCACATTATTTAAAAATATTAAAGAATTAATTCAAGTCCGTACAGAACCAGTTGCATTTCTTTCGGGTAAAGACATGGCGATATTGCCAACCATTAAAAATGCCTTTTTGGTAGTTGAAAATGGTTTAATAGCCAACTTTGGAGAGATGGCAGAATGCCCTAATAATGATTTCTCAGAAGTCATTGACGCTACCGGAAAAATGATGCTCCCATCGTGGTGTGATTCGCATACACATATTGTTTATGCTGGAAACAGAGAAAGCGAATTTGTTGACAGAATAAATGGTTTATCGTATAAAGAAATTGCCAATAATGGAGGTGGAATTTTAAATTCAGCAAAGAAGTTACAGGAAACCTCAGAAGATGATTTATATAAGCAAAGTAAACTTAGGTTAGAAGAAATAATAAAACTAGGTACAGGAGCCGTTGAAATTAAATCTGGGTATGGACTAACTGAAAAAGCAGAATTAAAAATGCTTCGTGTTATAAAACGTCTTAAAAAAAACTATCCTATTGAAATAAAAGCCACTTTTTTAGGTGCTCATGCTGTTCCTGCAAATTACAAAAACAATAAAGCTGATTATTTACAAATGCTTATTGATGATGTATTACCAAAAATTTCAGAAGAAAAATTAGCAGAATACATCGATATATTTTGTGAAACGGGGTACTTTTCCGTTGAAGATACTGAGCTTATTTTAGAAGCAGGAAAAAAACATGGACTTACTCCTAAAATACATGTCAATCAATTTACAGCCATTGGAGGTGTACAAGCAGGTATAAAACACGGTGCTTTATCTGTAGATCATTTAGAAGAGATGCGAGATGAAGATATCGCTGCGCTTCAAAATACTAATACTATGCCTGTAGCATTACCAAGCTGTTCGTATTTTTTAAGCATTCCATATACCCCTGCTCGAAAAATGATAGATGCCGGACTTCCTTTAGCTTTAGCAACCGATTATAACCCAGGTTCTACACCTTCAGGAAATATGAATTTTGTGATTTCTACAGCTTGTATCAAAATGAAAATGACACCTGAAGAAGCAATTAACGCAGCCACTATTAATGGCGCTTATGCCATGGGATTAGAAAAAGAAGTTGGTACAATATCTATTGGCAAACAAGCTAATTTAATAGTGACTGAGCCTATTAATTCTTATGGATTTATTCCTTACTCTTTTGGAAATCATCAAATAGATTTTGTGTATTTAAAAGGAAAAAAGTGGCTGGTTAGTTAAAGCTAATTTAACAAACAGTTTTTCTAACTTCTTTAATTATATTTAATGCTTCTTTTACATCTTGTTCAAGCTTATTATAATCTTTATTTGCTATAATATCTTTAGATATCAATTTAGAACCCATTCCAACACATGTAACCCCGGCATCAAACCAAGCTTTTAAGTTTTCTTGAGTTGGAGACACTCCACCTGTTGGCATAATAGAAGTCCAAGGTTGTGGGCCTCTCACTCCTTTAACAAACTTTGGCCCGTAAATATCTCCAGGGAATAATTTCACTATTTCACATCCAAGTTCTTCCGCTTTAGCAATTTCTGTCAACGTTCCGCACCCTGGTGACCATAATACTTTTCTTCTATTACATACTATGGCAATATCTTCTCTTAGTACTGGTGTTACTATAAAGTTTGCTCCTAATGCCATATATAAGGATGCTGCAGCTGCATCTGTTACAGAACCTACTCCCATAATCATTCCTGGTAACTCTGCAATTGCATACTTGGTTAGTTCTCCAAAAACTTCATGAGCAAAATCTCCTCGAGCAGTAAACTCCATTAAGCGAGCACCTCCATTATAGCAAGCTTTTAGTATTTTTTTACTAAGCTCTAAATCGTTATTAAAAAACAAAGGAATCATTCCAGTTTCTTTCATTGCATTAGCAACTTCTATTCTTGTAAATTGTGTCATTTTATATTGTTTTTATAATTGATTAGCGCGCTACTCGACCAGAAGCATCACCCCCCATTAATTTTTCTACTTCTGAAACTGTCACTAAGTTAGCATCTCCTTTAATAGTGTGTTTTAAGCACGATGCAGCTACAGCAAAATCTAAAGCATTTTGATCATCTTCTGGGTATGTTAGTAAGCCGTATATTAAACCTCCCATAAAAGAATCTCCACCGCCAACTCGATCAACAATATCTGTGATTTGATATTGACGTGTTTCATACATTTTTTTACCGTCATACAAAACACCTGCCCATGTATTATGAGATGCCGAAATAGAGCCTCTTAAAGTGGTTATTACTTTTTTAGCTCTTGGAAATTTATTCATCATCTGTTTACAAACAGATAAAAAAGCTTCAGCTTTAACATCATGCCCATGCTTATGTACATCTAACCCTTCTGGGTGAATTCCAAAGTGTTTTTCAGCATCTTCTTCGTTTCCTAAAATAATATCGCAATATGAAGTCAATTCAGTCATAATGGCTTCTCTATCTCCACCATAGTTCCAAAGTTTTGCTCTATAATTTAAATCGGTAGAAATCGTAATTCCTTTTGCACTAGCAGCTTTTAGGGCTTCTAAACAAACATCAGCAGCGCCTTGTGATATTGCAGGAGTTATTCCTGTCCAATGAAACCATTCTACACCTTCAAAAACAGTATCCCAATCTATCATTCCTTGCTCTATTTCTGCAATCGCAGAATGTGCTCTATCATAAACTACCTTACTTCCTCTTGAAACTGCTCCAGTCTCTAAAAAATAAATCCCCAAACGATCACCTCCATAAACAATTTTATCTACCCCAACACCGCGTTTTCGCATTTCCATCATAGCACATTCACCAATATCATTTTTTGGTAAACGTGTTACAAAATCTACAGACACTCCATAATTTGCTAAAGATACTGCAACATTAGATTCTCCTCCTCCATAAACAGCATCAAAGTTATTAGCTTGTGAAAATCTTAAAAACCCTTGCGGAGCTAATCGTAACATGATTTCTCCAAACGTAACTACTTTACCCATTTTTTTTAAATTTTTATTTAAGTTTATTGTTTTTTGCTTAAACGTTTAAGCAAAAATTTAAAATAATATCAAAACCCTATTTTTTATTTGAATTTTGATATTAATAAACAAAACATTAGCTTTGCTTAAACGTTTAAGCAAATATATAAAAAATTGACAAATAAAAAAAAAACTACAATAAAAGACATTGCAAATGTTTTAAATATATCTGCTGCTGCGGTTTCAAAAGCTTTACATAACGACTCTCGTATTAGTGAAAAAACTAAAAAAGCTGTAAAGCAAGTCGCAAAAAATTTAAACTACCAACCTAATCATCTTGCGAGTGCATTACGAAAAGGAAAAAGTAATTTAGTTGGAGTTATTGTTCCAAGGACCAATAGTAATTTCTTCTCTTCTGTTATCCAAAACATAGAGGAAGAACTAAACAAAGAGGGGTATAACATTATTATTACTCAATCTAACGAATCTTACAAAAAAGAGTGCAACAATATTGACACACTATTATTTACTCAAGTTGATGGTATTATAGCTTCTATGGCAAATGAAACGGTTAATTTAGAATATTATGAAAAGATTAAATCAAAAGGGATTCCTTTAATTTTATTTGATCGTGGTGAAAATGATTTAAATGTAGACTATATAGGTATTAATGATTATGATAGTAGTCATATGATAGTTGATCATTTAGTGCAGCAAAACCGCAAGCGAATAGCTCACATTGGGGGATATAAACATACTAGAATTTTTAATAATAGAATTAGAGGTTATGTTGATGCTTTAAAAAAACACAACTTACCGCAAGATAACGATCTTCTTATAGAAAGTAGTCTTACAACTGAAGATGGCAGAGCTAAAATGATTCAGCTATTAAAATTAAAGGACAAGCCTGATGCCATTTATGTTGCTGGTGATTATGCCGCTTTAGGTGCACTACAAGTTTTAAATGAACAGAATATTAAAGTTCCAGAAGAAATAGCCTTGGTTGGTTTTGGAAATGAACCTTTTACTGCCATGGTAACTCCAACAATTTCTAGTGTAAATCAGCATAGTGCAGAAATTGGTAGGCTTGCTGCTACCACATTTTTAGAACATGCTAAAAAAGAAGTGATAACACAATCTCTTAATAAGAAAATTTTAAATGCGGATTTAATAGTTAGAGATTCATCTAAAAAAAATTAAGCGTTAATGTATTTATACATTAACGCTTAATTTATAATAAACTAGGAAAACATAACCCCTATTTTTACTTAAAAAAAACTTTAATTCTATATTCCTAAAGCTTGTCCGCCACCAATTTGGATAGTTTCAGCAGTTAAGAAAGCCGAATCGTTACTTGCCAAGAAAGAAACAACAGAAGCTACATCTTCAGGTTGACCTAACCTTCCTAACATAATATTATTTGCCCATGAAGCAAAGACTTCTGGCTTTGTTGCTTTAATTTGAGCATGAAATGGTGTGTCAATTGTACCTGGTGATACTGCATTTACTCTAATTCCATATTCAGCTAAATCTTTTGCTAGTGCTCTAGTTATTGCATGTACTCCTGCTTTGGATGTTCCATAGATTCCTGCCCCAGGGCCTCCAGCTGTCCATCCTGCATTGGATGTATAGTTAATTATTGTAGCATTCTCTCCTTTTTTAAGAAAAGGGATAGCTGCTCTTGATGCAAAAAACACAGAATCAAGGTTTAGTGCCATTACAAATCTGTAAAAATCTGTTGTCATTTCTTCAAATCGAGACCGACCTCCTAATCCTCCAGCATTATTTACTAGAACATCAATTCTTCCGTACTTTTCACCAATTTTTACAATGTTTGCAGTTACCTCTTCTTCTTTTGTAACATCAAATCCGTAATATTCAGCAGTTATTCCTTCTTTGGAAAGCTCTTCAACTCGTTTAGCTCCTGCTTCATCTTCGATACCATTTAATATAACTGTGTACCCATCTTTACCCAATCTTTTTGCTACAGCAAAACCAATTCCACCGGTAGCTCCGGTAATTATTGCTATTTTTCCGTTTATATTGCTCATCTTTTAATATTGTGTTTTATTATGTTATATAATTTTTATCTTTTAATTTTTTCTACTTACTACTAATCTTACTTTTTTGATTAAAAAGAGAATGGATAGCACAGCTAGAACTACCGACAGAGTAATAGCTATAAATGCTGGTGTATATGATCCTCCTTTTGTTATACTACCAATAAACCAATTCATTATAATAGGCGAAAATGCTGCTACTGTTCCAGCTAATCCAGCTAATGTACCAACCGATGGCCCTCTAAATAAATCACTTGATAAAGTTTGAATGTTACCTATGGCAAATTGAAATCCAAAAAGCGCTAATCCTGCTAGATATATGAATGTCATATAATTAGAATCATCTACCAATAATATAATAGAAACAAAGCCAATTATTATTAAAATGCTTCCTAACACTATACTTGCTTTCCTTCCAAAATCTACAGAAGTACGTTTTATTATTTCTTCTGTAAATAAGCCTCCTAATATTCCTCCTGCTGCAGCCATGAGGTAAGATATCCACATTGTTTTTCCTATTTCTTCTATGCTTAGTCCAAATTTCGAATTCAGATAGATTGGCATCCAACCCGCAAAGAACCACCAAATAGGTTCTATGAAAAACCTACATAGTAAAACTCCCCAAGGTTGTTTATAACTCAATATTTTGCCAACACCCAAACTTTTAGCTCCTTCAACAGCAACATCATTATTTTCTATTCGGTCATTAAGTATCAAGTTTTTTTCGCCCTCAGTAATCCAAGGATGGTTTTCAGGTTTTGATTTGTTTAAGATTAACCAAGGAATAATCCAAATTAATCCTAATCCACCTAATATTATGTAGGTAGACTTCCATCCAAATTGAGCATATAGAAAAACTATAACAACAGGAGCTATTACATTGCCTATAGATGCACCAGAGTTAAAAATACCTTGTGCCAACGCTCTTTGTTTTACAGGAAACCATTCTCCATTACTTTTAACGGCACCAGGCCATAGTCCTGCTTCTCCTAGCCCAAGTAGGCCACGTACTATTGACAATGAAACTATCCCTCTTGCCACTGCATGAAAAGCGGCAGCTACTGACCATACTACGATAGATATAACAAAACCAATTCTAGTACCAATTTTATCGTACAATCTTCCAGATAAAAATTTACTGGCAGCATACGTTATCATAAAAACATTAAGCATTAGTGCATAATCAGAATTATCCATGCCAAGGTCTTCACCCATTTGAGGCCATAATAATGCAAAAGCCGTTCTATCGATATAATTTATAACGGTTGCTATAAAAATTAATATAATTATCCACCAACGTAAGCCTTTGATTTTCATTGTTCTAAATTTACATGTTAGCATTCTACATAATTATTTAAATTATATAATAGAATGTAAAAACTTGTTTAGCAATAAATAGCTAAACTTTAAATGTGAAGAAATATATTTTTAGATTTCTTCCCTCCTAATATTTTATATTGAAAAATAAAAAGCGTGCAACATTATTTTTCAATTAATTTTATTTTTATTTCAAACTGTAGCAGTACTGATATAATACGCTAAAATGATCTTTCATTTTTTCTTTTGCCAAATCAGGTTTTTGTGCCTTAATAGCTTCATAAATTTCGGTATGCTCCTTTATACCTTTTACTGCTTGGTCTTTATCGCAAACATGGTATTTTTCAAAATCTATGATTATTTGTGGTGTTATTGTTAGCATGAACGTATTCATGGTGCTATTTCTACTTGCCTTTGCTATAGCTAAATGAAACAATAAATCTTCTTGTACGGCATCTTCACCTAATAATGCTTTAGCTTCATAAGCATCTAACGCTTCTTTAATATTTATTAAATCGTCATCATTACGTCTTAACGCTGCTAATCTAACCGTTTTTAATTCTAGCAAAATTCTTGTTTCTACTAACGATTTAAAATCTGGTGATTCTAGTCTTAAAATATCTTCAATCATCCCATTCATAGCAACAACTCCAATATTTGCTACAAATGTTCCACTTTGCGGAATAGATTTTAATAACCCATAAAATTCTAATTTTTGAATAGCATCACGTACATTGCTTCTACTAACTTCAAATTTATCAGACAGCATACGTTCCGATGGGAGTTTGTCACCAGGCTCTAGATTTTTATAATTAATTAAATCTCTAATCTTAGCGATTATAGTATTTTGAATTTTTCGATTATCGCTTATTGTAAGTACCTCTAACTTCATATATTCTATTTATTTATTAACCATTTTTAACTGGTTAACCAAAAATTATTGTTCAATTTAAAAAAACTTATGATTCTAAACTATTCTAGTTATGATTTTAAACTGATTTTTATCAAATTATTAATGTGTTACTTCAAGTTTGTAATATTTAACTCTAGCAAATGCGTTTTCTTGAGTTGTAACTAAATAATTTCCTGCTTTAAAATAATTTTCAAAAACATTCCACTTCTGAATATGAACACTATCATAAACTACAGATTCATTATTATTTAAAATCACTTCCATTTTCCCACTTTCTACTTTTACTTCTAATGAAAACTTATCAAATCCTACTTCTTCAGAAAACGTATGTCCATCATCATCTTTCCATGAGTTTGTGTATAGTATGTCTGTATCTGATACATTTAAGTCTTTCAATTCTTTTGTTTTAACTCTTACTTTTCCATCAGTCCAATAAATTTTTAGCATAGGTGGCGCATTATTATCATCTTCTCCTATTAAATCACGCTGAGCATTTGTTAATCTACCATGAATTTGCATAATAATTGCTCTGTGGTAATCTCCTTGAGAGTCTTTAGATATTTCATCCATCGATAAAGTACCTTTCATATTTCCACCTTGAGTAAAAGTCCAATTTGTATTATTACTCCCTGCTACCATTTGCTCTCTCAATTCAGTTCTTGAATACGATGAGTTAGCTGTTGAAGCTCCTGGGTATGTATAAAAAACTAATGCTCCATTTATAGAATCGTTATAAAAAAATGGTTTTAATGTTTCGTTTGTAGCATAATCTAAAATCTCTGGTGGCTTAACCTCTGTCGGGTTACCTATCGGTAATGTTACCTTCCAATTATTGAGGTCAATACTAGGCAAATTGTAAGTTGGGGTTATTGGCTCTTCTTTTTCTTCCTCAAAAACGCCAACTGGCCTATCTTCAATTTCAGTGTTTTTGTTACAACTAATACAAAGTACACAAAATACTGCTATAAGAAACATCTTCTTTAATATGCTAAATATGTTCTTTGTTTTTATCATTTTTTGTTTAATGACTTACTTCTAATTCGTAATATCTCACTTTAGAAAACGCTCCTTCATCTCTGGATTGAAAATAGTTTCCTGCTTTAAAATAGTTTTCAAAAATGCCCCATCTACGCATATGAATATTTTCGTAAACCTTATATTCACTTTTATTTAAAATAATAACCATTTTACCTTCTGACACTTTAACTTCTAAGGTGAATTTTTTAAATCCTACTTCTTGCTCAAAATTGAAACCTTCATCATTACCCCAAGCATCTTCGTGTAAAATTTCTTCATCTGAAGCATTTAAATCTTTAAGTTCTTTTGTTTTTATTCTAACTTTTCCTTTATCCCAATATATTTTTAATATTGGTGGTGCATTATTATCTTTTGCTCCAATTAAATCACGCTGTTCGTTTGTTAAACGCCCATGTATTTGCATAATAATAGTTCTGTGGTATTTCCCCTCTGAATCTTTAGTGGTTTGATCCATAGCCAATTTACCTTTCATGTAAGCACCATCAGCAAATGTCCAGTTTACATTATTGTTTCCAGGTTCCATTTGTTCTCTAAGCTCAGAACGAGTATACTTGGTGTTTGCTGTTTTAGATTCTGTTGGCATTGCATGAAAAACGATAGCACCTTTTGTCGAATCTATATACATATATGGTTTTGCTTTTTCATTTTTTGCAAAATCAAGAATTTCTGGTGGTTCAATCTCATAAGGTTTTCCTTTTTCGTTAGTTACTGGCAAAGTAACTTTCCAATGGCTTAAATCTATATCAGGTAATCTTACTTTTCCTTTTCTTTTTTTCTTCTTCTTTTTTTCAATTTTAGATTCCGATTCTGTAACGCTGCTTTTCTTTGTTTGGCAAGCAGCGTTAACAGATAGAAATATTGTTATTATAAATACTAATAGTTCTTTTCGGAAAATTTTCATACTTAATAATTTATTCAACTGGTTCAACAACAATAGAGTCAACTCTTATTTCTTCTTCTCCACTGTTCCATAAAAAACCTTTGTCATCACTTGGCGTACCATCACCATTAACCCCCCTCATCAATAGAGCAACGCTAGAATTATTCCCTGTATTGAATGAATAGCTATATGTGTTATACCCATCATTACCTGGATTATCTACTAAACTAACCAAAAGGTTATTGTCTGTATCTTCCATCTGAGCTACAGAAGTATATCCAAAATCGTCTTGTGGGTATTCTGCAGCAGTGGCAAAATATGCTGGGGTGTAACCAGATTCGTAACCAGAACCAGATAAAACTCTTATTTCCAATTTACTAGGAAAAGTACCCGTTTCTATGCTTTTAAAGGATGCAACTACCGTTATGGTATAATCTGTATTAGGTGTAATTTCAACCTCTTGATAGGTTAAATCTTGCTCATCATTATCAAATTTAAGAACATTATCAGATCCACCATTACCAGAAGAAGACTCTCCTTGTGCTCCTAAACTTTTATTAATCCAACCAGAACAAGTACAATCTGAACCTGAAGATTTAGCTTGTTTATCAAAATCAGCATTAACAATAACCGGGGTTATCGCAGCTGGTGCAGGTGGCTCAACTACTTCTACAGTTAATGAAAATGTGCTTGTTACTCCTAATTTGTCTGAAGCTGTTAAAGTAACTGTATAAGTTCCTTCGCCTGAATAAGTATTAACTCCATCTACTCCTATTGATGTGTTTCCATCTCCATAATCCCATGCGTAATCTGTAGCGCTACTTGATGTATTACCAAATGTCCAGGTTAAATAATCAGCAGTTACTGATGCTGAAAAACTAGCAGTTGGAGGTGTTGCATCTGCCTTTGAACTTGCTTCTGGCAAATCGTAAGACAACGATTCTATTGTTGGATCGCAAGATAAAATAGTAACAACGGCCACCATTGCAAATACGCTCATAATCGCTGTATAAACTCGTTTTTTTATTTGATTTATATTTTTCATGTTTACTTTTTTAAAAGTTATAATCTATTAATAACCAGGATTCTGGTTCATTATTCCTTTACTTAAGTTTATTTCTCTTTGAGGAATTGGTAATAACAAGTCTGACGTCGAGTAACCTAACCCATTAGCTGCGGAAAACGCTGAAAACACTGATTCTGCTTCACCAAAACGTACAAGATCAAAAAACCTGTGATTTTCAAATGCTAACTCTACACGTCTTTCTAATAATAATTCTGCTTTTGTAATCGTACCATCGTCATCATCAGCTAATCCTGCTCGATTTCTTACCATATTAAATGACGTCAAAGCATTTGAACTTGAAGTATCTGCACCTCCTGCCATAATAGCTTCAACATGCATTAATAATACATCTGCATAACGCAATACAATCCAATCATTTCCAGCTAAAGTAGCGTCAGAAACAAATGTTTTACCATCTGCACCACCAGACTCACCATTTGGAAGATATTTTACTACTTGGTTTTGTGAAGGCTGAAAAGGATCTATTCTATAAGAATATTGTGTTCTATCTCCTCCAAAATCATTTAAAGCGGTTACAGCATCAGTAGTTACATAATTAACACCACTAGTTCTTCCAACTGCATTCATCCATTCTGCAGAAAAGTTTTGACTATCTGCACTTAAAGCTGATTCATAGCCAATTGCAAAAATAATCTCGCTATTTCTTTCATTATAAAAGATATCATTAAAATTAGGTTGTAGAACAAAACCACTACCCACTATATCTTCACAAAGTCCTTGAGCTAGAGAGTACTCTCCAATTGTTAAATACACCTTAGCCAACATTGCCTGAGCGGCAGCTTTTGAAGCTCTGGTTTTGTATGTATTATCTAGCCCCGCTACAGCGGTTATTAAATCACTAACAATTAAACTGTAAACTGTAGAAGTAGCAACTCTTGTATATTGAGTCTCGGTGTCTAATGGAGGAATAACTTTATCTATTAATGGAATATCTCCAAATAGTCTCACCAAATTAAAATAAGCATACGCTCTATTAAATTTAGCTTCAGCTTCAAAAGCTGCAGCAGTATTTGCATCTGCTATAACTCCTAAGCTTTCTAGAACAGTATTGGCTCTAAAAATAACGCTATAAAAACTGGCATAATAGTTTGCAACTATACCATTAGTAGCTTCCACATTATAAAATTCAAATTGTGCGGCTTCTCCTTCTTGACTTTTAGTTCTGGTATTATCACTACGCATTTCAGTTAGATAAAACTCGTACTGAACGCCATGATTATTATTTAAATTGTTATCATTTACTCCTTGCAAAGCATCATAAATACTGATTATTCCTGTTTCAACTTCGGCTTCAGTAGTATAGTAAGATCCTGATGTAATTCCAGAACTAGGTATAGGCTCTAAAAAGTCACTATCACAAGAAGTAAAAATACCTCCTATCATTAGTAAAACTATATATTTTATTTGTTTCATAATATTTATATTATTTATTAAATGCATCTCTTAAAAGTCTAGGTTTAAACCAAAAGATATGGTTCTAAAAATTGGCGACCCTGCTCTTTGATACCCGTAAGTGGTGGGTGATTGTCTATCAATTGATTCTGGATTAAACCCTGTATAATTATCTGCTGTTTTATACATTAAGTTCTGTCCTGCTGCATATATTCTTAAACCTGAAATATTATACTTTGACAAGAAATCTTTTGAAAAATTATATCCAATATTCACATTACGTAATGCAATGTATGATGCATCCTGAATAATATCGTCAGTAAATATTTTTTGCTTTATAAACTGTTGATCTGGAGTGCTAGAAATAAAATCTTGTGAGCTATTAAATTGGTTAAAAATATATTGATCTCCCATATTTCTAATTTCGGCACCATGACTACCTTGAAACATAAAACTAAAATCAAAGTTTTTAAACTTAAACTCGTTAGAAAAACTCCATACTAGCTCTGGATACGGATCGCCTAAAGCGGCTTTATCATCATCATCAATAATACCATCACCATTTAAATCTTTTACATAAACATCTTGTGCTTCTCCTCCAATTGGGTGATAAGGATTTGATAAATATTCCAATGGTATATCTCTATCAACAACCCATCCGTAGTATGTAGAAATAGGCTGACCTTCTAAATTAATCCACTCTGCTGCTCTTTTCGGATCAACATTTTGTATTTGCCCATTTGAATCAGCAAAGTCTACAAGTGTATTTTTATTGGTTGTAGCTATTATTGTAGAGTTCCAACTAAAGTTTTCTGTAGCAACATTCTTTGTTCTTAATTCAAACTCAAAACCTTCATTCTTAACTTCTCCTAAATTTACTAAGGCACTAGAGAATCCCGTTGTTACTGATACAGGATTGTTTAATAATAGTTGATCACTCGTTCTTTGATACCAATCAATTGACCCAGAAATTCTGTTGTTAAAAAGCCCAAAATCAATACCAGGGTTAATTTCTACTAATCGCTCCCATTTTAATTCTGGGTTAGCAATATTTAATGGCGAAAAACCTGGTTGAACACTTCCACCTATACTAGATGTAGTTGCATTTAACAAAGCTAAAGATGGGTAATAATCTACTAAAATATTCCCTGTACTTAAAGCACTCGTACTACTACTTACATCAGGATCAACACTTCCTGTATTTAATCGGTCGTTACCTGTAACACCGTAACTTGCTCTAAATTTTAAATTACTTATTACATCACTATCTTGAAGAAACTCTTCGTTAGATATATTCCATCCAATAGAAGCTGCTGGAAAATTACCGTATTTAAAGTCTGAACCAAAAATAGAACTTCCATCTCGTCTAAAACTTAAAGAAACTAAATACTTATTATCATATGCGTAATTAACTCTAGATACATATGATATTCCATTTTTTTCCCACTCAAAAGCATCAGCTGCAGATATTAGTGATGCATTAGTAATTTGTTTCACAGCATCACTTGTGTATCCCGTTCCTGAAATACTTGAGAAAAAACTATCTCTGGTTTCAAAAACGACTCCTACTGTTGCTCCAATATCATGATTTCCAATTGTTGTATTATAATTGAAGAAATTATCCGAAATTAAGTATATTTCTCTTTGAGATATTTCACTCATTTGCGCCGCAGAGGCTCCATTTCTATTAGATTGAACTCCTTGCCATCTTGATCTTTTTGTATCTTGATAAGAACCTGATAATGTTGTTCTAAAACTTAGTCCTTCAATAATTTCATACTGTCCATAAAGGCTACCAAACATTTTAAACTTTTTATCAAAGCGCTCTCGTTCAAGTACTTTAGCTGCAGGATTTGTATTAGAAGTATTACTTATGTCTGTACCGCCTGAGGCAACAGACGTACCTGCATCTAAATCATAATCATCAAAATGACGTTGTGTTGCATAATCTCCAATTTGTACATCAGGATATTTAAATCTATTTACATATTGAATGGTATTTGCATCATGATACACTGGTAACCAATTAGTTTGTCTTAATATATCGTGCGTAGACCCATCAAAACGTCTTCTATTTGTGTATGATGGACTAAAGCTAGCTCCTACTTTAAATTTGTCACTTAATTTGGTGTCAACTTTAAGTCGCATCCCATATTTCTTAAAATTATCTGTTAACAAAACTCCTTCGTCATCAGAATAATTAATACTTGTGGTAAATTTTGTTTTATCATTTCCTCCTCTTAACGAAAGTGAATGACTTGTAATAGTGCCTCCATCAAATATTACATCTTGCCAAGAACGATCTATCCCTATAAGTTGTTTATATCTAGTTCTATCAGAAATCACACCATTTGCAGCAAGTTCTGCTGCTGCAGTCTCTGCAATAGAGAAGGTATAAGCATCGCTATGTCTAGCTTCTTTAAAACCAGTAAAAGTACTATAGTTAATTCGAGCTTTCCCTTCAACTCCTTCTTTCATACTTATCATAATGATTCCATTAGATCCTTTTGATCCATATATAGAAGATGATGCTGCATCTTTTAAAATTTCAAAAGATTTAACATCATTCATATTTAAAGATCCTAAAAAATCTGAATCTACAATAACCCCATCTACAACGATTAGTGGTGTTGAGTCGCCTGCCATAGAGCCTACACCTCTAATAGTAATTGTAGGTGCTGCACCCGCTTCTCCATCGGTTGCTTGTATATTAACACCCGATACTTGACCAACTAAGGCATCATCTACCCTAGAAACGGCAATCTGATCTAAATCATCATTAACGACTTTAGAAATTGAACCTGTTAAATGTGATTTCTTTTGTGTTCCGTAACCAATAACAACAACTTCATCTAGTTTAGCTAAATCTTCAGCTAATGAAATGTTTATTGCTGTTTGAGTGTCTACAATTATTGTTTGAGATATAAACCCTACATATGAGAATTGCAATACTTCTCCCTTATTTACTTGGATTTGATAGTTTCCATCAAAATCAGTTGTTGTACCTCTAGAGGTATTTAATACTACAACATTTACTCCAGGAATAGGAATATTATCTGTTGCAGAAACAACAGCCCCTTTAATTAAGGTTCCATTCTGAGCAAATAAAGTAATATTGAATATCAATAATACTATTAAAAATAGCTTAGTTTTTAAATTCATAATTAGTTTTTTTATGTTTAAAGTTTAGTTAGTAGTTCTACTACTTTTGTTTAGCCTCTAAATAATTCAGCTAAAAAATCACTTTATAAAAACAACTGTTCTGATTAAATTTTTGTAATTTTGCAGAACACATGTTTTACTAAAGTATTACATGTTTTAGGTTTTTACTTCCCTCCTAAAAGAAGTAAATCATTTAAAAGGATAGGCGTGCACCTGTCCTTTTTTTATTTAGTTTATTGTCATTTAAAAAGGTGGATTTTTGAAGGTTATACATTAGTTTAGTTTTATATTTTTTTAATTGGTTTACCAGATTGGTTTACCAAATATATGCTAATTTTTTGTTAAAACAAATTAATTTTTAATTTTAACAGCTCTATTCCATAAAATCTTCTCGAATAGGACTAAAAACATCTATTAATACACCCGCTTTAGTACATTTAGCTCCGTGAAGTACATGGGGAGGTATATAAACTGAATCTCCGTCTTTTACTGTTTTTGTAACTCCTCCAATTGTAAACTCCCATTCTCCGTCTATACAGTAAGTTACTTGTGAATGATGATGTTCATGCTCATAACCTATTCCACCTTCATCAAAAAATACTTTAACAAGCATAATTTTGTCATCATAACCCATTATTTTTCTTTTAACACCTTCTCCTACTGTTTCCCATTCTTGGTCATTGTCTAATAAAAATTCTTTACTTGCTCCAAATGTTTTCATATGTTTTAATTTTTTAATTGATTTCTTTTAAGGTAAAAGATCCTCTCCAAGACATCTCATTATTATTAATAATTAATTTGTGTTTTGTTTCTTTATTATTATTCTGATTAGAAATAACAAACACCATTTTTTTATCTTTATTTGTTACTATTTGAATTGCAGTATAGTCTTTAGAATTAAATACAATTTCTATAGATTTAATATTACTCTTAGAATTTATAGCTAACTCTGATACTGGACTATAAACTCCTGTTGATTCAATAATTGAAGCAAAAACAGTATTTCTTATATTCTTTTTACGCAAAATAAGTGTTGGCTCTTGACGCAAATTAAATTCTGGATCGTTTGCACCAATTTTAGCTAGAATAACTTCGTCTCCATTAGATGTAACAGCCGTATAGCTATAAAATTTATTTTTTAGTAACCAGTTTAGTTTTATGTTTCCTCCTTTAGAAATTGTACTAGCTTCTTTATATAAGTGTTGGTATCCATCTGATTTTCCTAAAATTTGTGGGACTTCATACTTTGTATATTCAAAATTAGTTTGCATAATTTGTCCTAAGTAATAAAAAGGTAAATCATATTGATTTGGATTATCTGACTCCACTTTTATAATATCTAATACATAAGGGTTATGAAAATCTGAATCCTTTATTAATACCATTGTTCGAAGCAGCTTTGTACCTGGGTATGCATTTTCTTCTTTTGCGCTGGCTACTTGAATATTACTATCACCAGTACTAAAAATATATTTATTTGAATGATGCTTACTCCCAATATCATATTTTCCATGAAATTGAGATACTTCATTTTGAACAATTGCATTGTGCGCTATGGATTGTTTTGCCCATGTAGTATTCTCCTTTAAATAGTTTCCTCCTCCTTTTTGTTCAATATTCACAAAACGAGCCATTCCATAGTCTTGCACAACTTCGTTTCCTTCATCAAACAAAGCAAAAGACAATTTATCATAATGCCCATGACTCAATCCATGTGCTGTATATTTAAAAACCAACTCCATTTCCCCACTACGTAGAATTCCTACTGCGCCTTCATCTCCATTGGCGCCATCTGATAATTCAATAGATTTTTTTACAAATGGCTTTTCTTTTCCTTTTTTTATACCTAGAGCAACTGCCAAACCTGCATCATCAAGAACAACTTCATCTTGTTTTTTTGCTATACTTAATAATTCTGGATTGTTTCCTCCAAAATGATATCCAATGTCTACAGCAGATATTAACGACCCATTGAAATATGACATCCCTTTTTGCGCATCGTTTAATAAAAAGAAGTCACCATCAGCATCTGATAAATTCAATAAAGCGTCTATTCCCTTTAATAGTACACCATCTTTATGTTTTAAAACCTTTAAGTCTGGCTTTTTGTTTTGTAGTGCTTGTCCAAATATTAAAAAAGGATACATAGCATAACGTTGATAATATGGTCCTTCGGTATAATACCCATCTGGTGAAAATGGTTCATCTAAGTTTGCAAAAAAACCTTTTTTTCCATCCTTATTTATAAAGCCACCGTCATTGTCCTTTAAACTTTTATCTATATCAATGTTTTTTATTCCATATAAGGCTCTTTGTAATAAACTATCATCTTCCATAACTAATGCAATCATACCAACTGCTACATTTCCCCAAGTGCTATGATTATGAACTCGATTAAAGAATTGAGGATTGTCTTTGGAAATATGATCTGCAAAAGGCCTAAACAAATCTGTTTCTAAAATGTTTCTCTCATCTTTGGTTAAGTAATCATATATACAATCGTAAGCTTGACTTGCATATACCAACCAGTTAGAATCATTTAGACATTGCCAAAATAATTTCCCTCTAGCATAAGATCTCGGTTTTGGGTGAATTGGTAATGTTGGATACATTTTTGCATATGCAAACAGCATATCTTTTACATATATAGCATATTTTTCTTCATTAAAAATTTGATATAACACACCAGCTTTTTGCATTAAAACATAATTATTTTTATGCTTTTCATGCGTGTATCCTCCTGAATAATCTTTTGGAATTGGCACATCAAAACCGTTTTTGATTTCTAAATCAACTTCTGTCTGAGCTTTTGCTAAAGTTTTATCAAAAATCGGAATACTTCCCAAATTTGCTCTTATTTCTTTGACCCCTTGTTTGGTTAAGATTAAATTTGGATGCTGTAATTGAGAATTTATAGTAGATTTTTCTTTACATGAAAAAACAATAAAAACTATTAGAAGAATTATAGATGGTCTTTTAAATACTTTTTTCATTATTATTAATTAGAAGTTCTTATTGTAAAAACAATATATACCATTCATAGTAAAGATAGATATTTAAATTGGTTTACCAATCTGGTTTACCAAATATACAATAATTATTTAACTATGAAAATATAATTTAGCTAGGTATTACATATTATACACACCACCATTAATATCTAGTGTTGCTCCAGTAATAAAACCATCATATTCTGATGCCAGATATAGAACTGCTCGTGCTACGTCATTTGCATTACCTGCTCGTTGAATTGGAATACCTGCCGTAGTTGCAGCTGCTGACGCTTTAGTTGTATGTGTATTGTGGAATGAAGTCCCTAAAATAAGACCTGGAGCAACAGCATTGACTCTTGTACCATTAGGTCCCAATTCAGAAGAAAGCGCCCTTGTAAATGTTAAAATAGCTCCTTTGCTTGTAGAATAAGCTAAAGACCCAGGGTGACCTCCTTTACGTCCAGCAAGTGATGCCAAATTAACAATGCTACTATTTTCTTTTTTTGCTAAATAAGGTGATGCAGCTCTTGTTACAAACATCATTGATGTAAGGTTGATATCCATTACCCTGTGCCAGAACTCTGTCTCTATTTCGTTTAACAATCTGCGTGCTACAAGTGAACCCGCGTTATTTATTAGTATGTCCAAACTACCAAAAGCTTCTACTGTTTTTTTAACCAACATATTCACGTCTGTTTCTTTTGTCAAGTCTCCACTTATAGCCACCGCTTTTTGCCCTTTACTATTTGCATACTTTATCAATTCATTTGCAGTATCGGCACTGGAAAAATAATGGATAGCGACATTAGCTCCACTATCAATAAAGTGTTTTGTAATTGATTCTCCAATTCCTTGAGCACCAGCTGTAATAAGAATATTTTTGTCAGTTAATTTATCGTTGATTTTCATATTGCCTATAAGTTAATTAATCATTTTTAGTAAAATAACCTTGATTAGATACAGAAGTTTCACTAACAGTTATACTTGCTTTTTTGAACCAAACCTCAGCGTAGTTTCCATCTTCATATTGTTTTAGGATATCACCTCCATGTGTCTCAGCACCTGAACACCAATTCCTATTCACTTCAGGAGACTTTCCATTAGTTTGGTTATATGAACCTAGCTTAAAAAAACAGCCTTCACCAGCATAAGCATTTTTACGCTCCACACCGTCCTGACCAATTGGCACAAATAATTCTTGAGTCTGCTGTGGGATATCAGCAGTTGTTGTATATTCTGATTCAATTAAGTTTTTTGTAAATAATTTTGTTTCATGTCCTTCACTCATAAATTTCAAGTTCATAATACCATTTTTAACTTCAATTTCATAACTAAACTCCTCGCCTAATGAAATCCCATCTTTAGGCTCTTCTGGAAATGTATTTTCTTCTTTACCAACAACAGAAAAGTTATTTCCCCAAACAGCGCTAGAATAATCCCATCTTCCTGAATTATCATCACCAGCTGTATTAATTTCATAATGCCAAAAAACAGAACCGTTTGTATGACTGGGAAATTTCTTGTAAAATATTTTAAGAGGCTCATTCTCATGTCCATCTGCACTATGAATTTGCCCTACAACTACAGAATACGAAGCCGCAACACGAGCGTCTCCAGTTGTTGATACATTCATCACTTTAAGTGTAGCTTTTAATTTATCATTTGCAGTTTTTGGGTACCACTTTTTAGTTTGAGCTAATTCGGTTCTTGTATTGTTTGAGGTTCCGTGAGTATCTCCACCATTGGGAGTTTTATAAACTACCCAATTTGCTTTACCATCATTTGCTGTATAAAAGAAATTTTTATGCTCAAAATTGTTAGGATACCCAACGTTAGAACCATCGCCTAAAATCAAATTCCAATCGTTAGAAAAGGAAATAACATCGCTAGGGTAAACGTTTTTTTGCACTTCTTCTTTTTTTGTTTTTTTTGAAGTACGATTACAACTATTTAGTATTAAGAAAATCCCAAGTGCATAACCTATACACATTGGAATAATATATCTTTTATTCATTTTTTAATAAATTAAATGTTTAAAAATCACTCCTTTTTTCAGCTGTATAATACAATTAAAAAAAGTTAAACAATGCTATAATTCCGTTATATGATATCACCAAAGAAAAGAACAATGCTGCATACATACCGATATTAACAAAAAGACCTGTTTTATATTCATTCATAACTTTCTTACTGTTCAATAATATAATGATCCCTATAATTACTAGAGGAAGGACAAACACATTAAATACTTGAGATAGAATTTGAATCTCAATTGGATTTGCTCCAAATGCAGGTCCAATTAAAGCCACAAAACAAGCTACAGCGGTTACAATTCTGAATTGCTTAGAATTAGTATCTAATTTTCCCGACTGGTAATCTGCAATCAATAATGGTGCGATTAACAGACATGGAAAAATGGATGACAAACCAGCACTTAATGCTCCAAAAAAGAAAATAGTTACGGCCCATTTACCAGCAACTGGTTTTAACGTATTAGCCATATCAAGAACGTGCATTACTTCCTTACCTTCATAAAATAATGCCCCTGCTGCTACAGCCATAATAGTAGCACTAATTATAAATATTAAAATTGCAGCAGTTATGGAATCTTTTTTTTGTTGATTTAAATTTTTAATTGTCCAACCTTTCCCTTTTACAAATAGAGGGCGAGATAAAAACGTAGCTGCAGCCATCGTGGTTCCAACAAATGCTGCCACTAACATTTTACCTCCAGGTACATCTGGAATTGTGGGGATTAAGCCTTTAACCACATCTACCGAAAGTGGCTGAACAAAAAACAACGAAAGCAAGAATGACATACCCATTAAGGTAACAAAAATGACAAGTATTTTTTCAAAAAAAGTATATTTACCTACCAACATTAACAAATAGAAAGCGACTATTATTACAATAGCAGTTATTAAAACAGTTTCGTATTCATATCCTTTTAAACTTTCAAAATTAAGCACCAATATTTCGAAAATAATATTTGATGAAATTCCTAGAATCCCCATTAAAGAGTTCCATTGTCCAAAGGTGACTCCTATAATAATTAAGATGGCTAAAACTTTACCATACTTTAAATGTTTCTTAAAACCATACAAGGCTGTTTCTCCAGTTAATAAAGCATAATTCCCGTATGCAAACATCAATACTCCCGAAAATAAACAGCTTAATAATAGTACCCACAATAATTGCATATTAAATTTACTACCAGCAACAATCATAGAGGTTACGCTACCTGTACCAATGGTATACCCAATAGCAAATATTCCAGGACCAAACCCTAAAACTATTGCGATAATTTTTTTGAGTAATGATTTATTAGTTGTTGGTACATCCATAATGTTAGTTTTTATATCCAGTTTGTGTGATGATTTTCTGCTGAGTCATCATCTATTCTTTGATATGTGTGTGCGCCAAAATAATCTCGTTGAGCCTGTATGATATTTGCAGAAGTATATGGTGTTGTAATTCCATTTAAAAATTGAATTGCTTCAGCCAAAGCTGGTGTGACAATATCATTGAGGACACATTGTGACACTACTTTTTTAGCTGCTGGTTTATACTGATTAAGTAAATCTATGATTTGTGAATTAGTCAATATATTGGTTGTACTTTTGAAGATTTCAACTAAGTTTTCCATTAATGAAGACCTAATGATACAGCCGTTTGTCCAGATTCGTGCTATTTCACTTAAGTTTAAGTTCCAATTGAATTTATCTGAAGCCTCAACTATTAATTTAAAGCCTTGATAATGGTTTATAATTCTTGCAAATTGATAGGTTTTTAAAACCTCGTTTTTAGCTATTTTTAGTTCTAAAGTATTTACTTTTTTAAAATTTTTATTTAAAAGAAGTCGTTCTTCCTTATAAAATGAAATATATCTAGAAAATAACGCAGAAGCTATTAATGTACTTGGCACACCTAGCTCTGCTGATGTAATAGTGGCCCAATTACCTGTGCCTTTATTTCCTGCTTTATCTAGTATTTTTTTAACTAACCAATCTTCTCCTTCCTTTTTTCTACAAATTGTGGTTGTTATGTCTAACAAGTAACTGCTTGCTGTTTCTTTCCAAGTTTCAAAAGTGTTTGCTACATCGTTTGGGTTTTGACCTAAAGTTTCCAAAATTGTAAATACCTCAGCTAACAATTGCATTTCTACATACTCAATACCATTGTGTACCATCTTTATAAAATGTCCACTTCCTTCTGGACCAACATATGTACAGCATGGTAAACTATTTTTGTCTTTGGCCGAAATGGTTTCTAAAAATCGCTGCACCTTTTTATAAGCTTCAATATTTCCACTTGGCATAATGGACGGCCCTTTTAAAGCTCCTTCTTCTCCACCAGAAACTCCAATCCCTATAAAATGTATATGCTTAGTTTTTAAATAATCAACACGTTCCTTTGTTCTTTTATAATTAGAGTTTCCGCCATCAATTAAAATATCACCTTCAGATAAATGCGGCAGTAAGTCTTCAATAACATAATCTATTGTTTTCCCCGCATTAACCATGAGCATAATTTTTCTTGGTTCTTGCAATGACTTTACAAATGCAGGAATATTGTCAAAAGCGGAAGCTTCTGATAATTCAAGATATTTAGATTTAAAATCTTTAGCAATATTTTCTTCTATACCATCAACGTGTCTATTAAACATTGAAATCTTAAAACCCATATTGGCAAAGTTTCTACATAAACTTTTACCCATTACTCCTAAACCAAATAATCCAAATTCAGATTTATTCACTAGCTCGTTTTTTATCGTTTCAATAATATTTTCTGGTGTTAAGCTAATATCAATTTGTAATGCTTCTTTAGAGATTTCTAAAATATCAAATTGAGATTTTAGTAGTTCTGAAGGCATAAAATGATTTGGTCTTATATTTATTCTGTTATAAATCTGATCGAAAGATCCAGATAAGTGAACCCATTTAGTTTTGCTTTCAATATCAAGGCTTAAAATATCGCGATACTTTTGCTTTAATGCAGAGCATACAATCACACAACTACTTTTAGTCAATTGCCTTTTAGCCAATTTGTTTAAAGTTTTTAACCAACCTTGCCTGTCTTTATCAACTAATGGCTGGCTATTAGCCATTTTTTTGATATTGCTTTTAGAATGAAAATCATCACCATCAAAAAAAGGAATGTTTAGGTCTTGCGATAGTAATTTTCCAATAGTACTTTTTCCACATCCAGAAACGCCCATTATGAAAATCACTTTTTTCAATATTTCTTTGTTTTATTGATTAGGTACTGTACTTTCTCCCACAGTTGCTTCTTTAAACCAAACCTCTGCATAACTTCCATTTGCATATTGTTTAGCTATATCGCCATTATAGATTTCAGACTTCGTACTTTTACCATTAGCCTGATTATAAGCCCCTTGTTTAAAGTATTGTATTTCTCCTGCATAGGCAATTTCTCTTTCTGGACTTACACTTCGTCTTGATAAATAAACGTTTAGCACTTGTTCTGGAATGTCTTCTTTTGTTGAAAAATCTGATTTCAATAAGTTCTTTGTGAATTTTATAGTTTGGTGACCTTCACTAGCAAAGGTTAGATACATAATGCCTTTATATACATTAACTTCATAACTAAATTCTTCTCCTAAGGCAATACCTTCTTCGGGCTCTTCAGGGTAAGACGTTGGACTTTCTCCAACAACAGAAAAATCGTAACCCCAAACGGCTGTGGAATAATCCCATCTGCCCGAATTGTCTCCTTCTGTATTAATTTCATAGTTCCAAAAAACCGATCCTTTATTGTGTCCAGGGAATTTTTTATAAAATATTTTTAATGGCTCATTTTCATGGCCTTCATCACTATGAATCTGACCTACTACCACAGAATATGAAGAGGATACTCTTGCATCACCAGTTGTTGACACATGCTGTACTTTTAAAGTACCTGTTAATTTGCCTCCTTCTTCTGGAATCCAATGCTTCTTTTCTCCTAACTCCGTTCTCGTATTACTTGAAGTTTTTGAGGTGATACCTGAATTTGGCGTTTTATATACTACCCAATTTGTATCCTCATAACTTTCTACATAAAAAAAGTCATCCTTTTGAAAATTAACTAAACTATCAGAACGCGTGCCATCTCCTAAAAGAATCTTCCATTTATCCATAAATGGAATAACATCACTTGGATATTTTACTGGTTTTTCGGTTTTAGAACCTACTCCTAAAGTAGTTTTAGAATTATTTTTACAGGCCAAAAATGCCAGTAATATTAGTATTGATAAGCCTATTCTTTTCATTGATTTAATTAGTTGAATATTGGTTGATTAATACATCAATTTTAACTTTAAATTCTCTTCAACTTTAATCTCGCCAGAATTTGATATTTGATTGTTTGAATGCGAATTGTTTTTTGCTCCCCAAAGTAGCGCAACTAACTTAACGGGGTTATCCATAAATGTGTTATTAGAAATATCAACATTTATTATTCCTCTTGTATTTATTAAAATACCGTTTTCTTCTTTAGCGCCACATTTTGCAAAAGTAGAATTATATAACTCAAGATTTCCACCAATAGTAGATTCGTCATAACCACCACGATAATAATCAATTACATTTTTAGAAACATTCAAAAATGTACAATTATGAATCATCAAATATTCGGTGTTATAATCGCCTTTATCGTTTGTTTCTTCAGATAATTCTAAACCATTTAAACAGTTTAAAATATTAGTGTTTTGAAAAGTGATGCGTTCAGCAAATGATTCTTTGTACACTTTTAATACATAATTGAAATCACTGATTTTACTATTAGACACAGTTAGCCTGAAATGACTAGACATGTTTTCTTTAAGACTAGCAAAAGCATAATTTGACATATTTCCCTTCAAAGAGATTTTATTAAGCCAAAGAAATCCTTTTGGATGTAATTCGAAAAGAGGCGTATTTTCGGCTCCTGTATAATATATAGTTGTATTTGATTTATCATCTGAATTAATATTGATTTTTTTATTAATTACCAAAGAAGAATCTAGATTATAATTTCCTGGATTCAATTTTATAATATCAAAATCGTCTGCCTCACTAATTTTTGCTCTAAGCTCATCAGTGGTTGAAACTATATAGGTTGTTGGTTCTTTATCTTCAATCTCATTTGAGTACCAAGAAGCTCCATATTTTGATTTATCTAAAATATTAGGGCTAGCAGTAATTTCATCAACTGTAGCACCAATTCCCTTAGTATCTTGTCTCAAATTTCCAAACAAATCAGTTTTAATAGTATTAAAATCAAACCCATCATAGCCTTCTACGTCATTAGGAATACTAACTGGAAGTACAATATTATCTGATAGCTTTTTTAACTCTAGAGATGCTCCAATAAGTCCATTATTAAAATCTTTAAATTTCACTCCTTTATTATCTACAATATTACTTTTAAATACTACACCATCAGCTTTATCATTTTCAACAACAATAGCGTCCAATCCCTTTTCATTATAAACAATATTGTTAGCTACTGTAGTTCTAATAGCTCTTGCTGAACGAATCTCAGATTTTGGTAAGACATCAGCTTGTGCAATGTTTGTACCTACTCCAAATTGCCAAGGCGAACTACAATTTAAATACGTGTTATAAGCAACAACAACATCTGTTACTTGATTATAACGATTTAATGGTGATTTTGGAATTCCATTCATAACCGCCAATGGACTTCTGAAGCTTTTCCCTTTTAAATTAAAGAAGTAGTTGTTTGTTACCCAATGTCCAGTATTAATAATACGAATACCTCCATAATTTTCGTTTACTCCATCACCAATAAAATAATTCCCATCAATAGTCGCATAATTTCCATGTCGAGTAACTAGAGAACCTTCACTTTTATAAAATACATTGTTTTTAAATACATTAAAATTTGTTTTACTTGAAATAACCTCAACTTCACCATTACATTCTTCAAATAAATTATTAGCAACCATAGTATGACTTGGAGACATAGACGTATAACTATCACCTAACTGAATTGTTTCACCACTTGGGCCTCCTTTTACTGGTCTTGGTCCAAAATGATTATTTACAATTTGATGATAGTTATTGATACTTTCAATACCAGCAATACTAACTCTTACTGTTGGCCCTCTATTAGTTTTACCGGCAATATAACAGTTGCTTAGCTCATTATGTCGTCCCCAAAATTGCACCCATAAATCACTTTTATCTCGTTTTGGTTTATTGAAATCTTCGATAACACAATTAGTTAATTTACAGTTATTTGCTATTTCATCTAATGTATCTTTATGGCTTATTTTAAAATCGACTACAGCATTTGATGGCGAATAACCATTTTTGAAATATAACCCCTCAGCAACCAAATATTCACCTCCGAATTTTAAATACGATTTACCTTCAATACTAACTTTTCCTGCTGTTTCAGCTTTTAGGATTATTGGTTTATTCTTAGTACCCTTACCTCTAAATTTAATTTCAACATTTTTCCAAGTACCATTTGCTAATACAATTTGATCTCCAGCTTTACTGTTCTTTATCGCATCGTTTAGTTCTTTAATATTAGTAACTTTAATTTCACCAGTTTGTGTTTGTTGATTACAAGCTATTAATAAAACAAATAAGCTTAAAGTGAATATGGTTTTCTTCATGTGTTTATTTAGTATGTTTAAAAAATTACTTGTAGTCATTTATGTTTTTCTATAAATTTATATATAACTCTTTAAATAGTTGATTTTTTTATAAAAACACTTTTAAAATTTCATTCAATTATTCAGGTACTTAAAAAAGCCTTTTATTTAATAAAAGGCTTTTAAATCAATCAAACTAATTCTAATCACTCAATTACTATTTTTTTAACTAGACTATTATCATCAGTATTTACTTTTAAAAGATAAATACCACTACTTAAAGCTGATACATCAAATCTATTATTTACCAAATTATTTTCAGAAATCACTTTATTACCAATAATGCTATACATTTCAACGGAGGAAACTTTTACGTTTTTTGATTCTATAGTTACTATATCTTTTACAGGATTCGGATAAATTTTAAAGTTTGAAGCTAAAACATCTTCAGTTGATAAAGTAGTATTTTGAGACGGATTAGCAGAACCTATATGATTTAATTCTGAACCAGCAAAGCTATTAGGGGTGCTTCGATTAGTTGTAGAACTTAATACCCAATTTGGCACATTTCCTGACGGAATATCTCCACCAACCCAGTCTGATGTTGACTCATCATTTGTTACAACAGACCCAGTTGAATTTCCTATTCTAGCTGCATAATCGTATTGGGTTGTTGTTTGTATAACTGTTGCTCCAGCTGGAAACTTTAAAGTTCCTGTTGTTACTATAGCGTCTTCGGCAAATATAACATTGGCATAAGCAAACTCATCATGAGGTAAAGTACCGTCATCATCAGCAAATGAAATACCGTCTAAAACTGTCCAACCAGCATAAACCGCTCCATCAGGTGTTCCGTCATCATCACTATCTATATCATCACTACTTGAAGGAGCCGTTGCAGACTGAATTAACAAATAAGTATGTGTTTGATCTTCTAAATTACCATCATTTAAATCTAAAACAACTGTTGCATCTGGGTCAACGGTATAAGGGTGGCCTGTTGCTAAAAGCACTAAATACCCATTTGATCCTAATGTCAATCCTGATAAATCCATGATATCAGATTCAATATCACCTGGACTATTACCGTCATCACCATCTCCATCAATTCCAACTAAATATGTTCCTGCTCCAATTGTCGCATTTGCAACACCCCGAATTTCAATATATTCGTTTGGAGCATCAGTCCCTGGAGGGCTTATAAAGATTTCATTTATATAAAGTTGAGCGCTAACTAATTGGCTAGCAAATAATAAAGTAAAAAGTAATTTTGTTTTCATAATTTTTCAGATAAAAAGTTTATAAAATATTACCATTACTTTTTAGGCTAAGAATTATTTAGTATTTTTGGTAAACCAAACTGGTTAACCAAATTGGTTTTCCAAATATATGGATATTTTTGTATTATGCAAATTATTTTAACACAAAACTGTAAAATGGTGAAGTTGAACCCTATTATTCGTCAAAAGTTCAAAAAGATAAGCACAGCAACTATAGCTACATGCTTATATAAAAAGGGATTAAGAAATCAATTTATTCAAGATGTGCACCCTCTTAGTTCTTTAAAAGGAAATATGGTAGGTGAAGCTTTTACCTTAAGATATATTCCTGCCCGTGAAGACCTAAACCCTGTTAATGTATTTCAAGACCCAAAACACCCACAACGAGTTGCTATTGAAACTTGCCCTAAAGGAGCAGTTTTAGTTATTGATAGTAGAAAAAATGCTAAAGCAGCGTCAGCTGGATCAATTTTAGTTACGCGTTTAATGATACGAGGTGCGGAAGGAATTGTAACTGATGGTGGTTTTAGAGACTCTGAAGAAATTGCTAATCTAGACTTCCATTCATATCATAAAAGGCCTTCAGCTCCAACAAACCTGACACTACACCAAGCTATAGATATTAATACACCTATAGGTTGTGGAGACATTGCTGTTTTTCCTGGTGATGTTATTGTAGGGGACAAAGATGGGGTAATAGTAATTCCATCAAATATAGCTGAAGAAGTAGCTAGTGAATGTGAAACAATGACTGTCTTTGAAGACTTTGTATTAGAACAAGTAAATAAAGGAAAATCTATTTTAGGATTGTATCCACCAACAGATCAGCAAACTTTAACTGATTTTGAAAAATGGAAAAAGTTGAAAAATATTTAAGCTTTAGTTATTATAATTACTAAACTTATAAAGTCTTCTCTAAAATAGAGTACTTTCTCGCTCATAATAAAAAAACCTCCAACCAAAGGCTGAAGGCTTTACTTAGTAGCGGGAACTGGACTCGAACCAGTGACCTTCGGGTTATGAGCCCGACGAGCTACCTACTGCTCTATCCCGCGATATAATAACAAAATAATTTACTTAGCTTTTAACTCTCGGTTCATAATGCCGACCAAATCATTTCGGACTGCAAATATACAACCCTTTTTAACTTTAACAAACATAAAAAACAAAAAAATTATTGCTCAATGCTATCTACTTGAAAATCTATTAATTCTGAATTTGAAAAGTGTACAGAAACCTGAATAGGATTACAACACACTTCACAATCTTCAATATAAGTTTGCTTAGAAACCGAATTATCTATTAGCATCGATATGTTTTCCCAACAATACGGGCAAGTAAAATAATGTTCTTTCATTTAAAATAAGGTCAAAAAAAATAGATAACAAGTTATTGTTATCTATTTTACTAATTTATGAAAAACTTCACTCTAACTAATCTTTTTCAATATCCATTGTTGCTGTTGCATTTTGTAATTCTAAATGCATTAAACTAGGTGGATTCTTTCCAGATACACTTATGTATTCTTGGTTTAAATTATTATCGCTTACCATAAACGTATTTAACTTTGTTAAATTCATAAACTCCATTGGTAAGTCGCCAGTAAATTTATTACTTGATAATAATAATTCTTGTAACTGAGATAATTGTGCAATTTCAACAGGTATCTCTCCATCCATTTTATTATCCATAACACTTAGCTTTTCTAATTTTGATAAAGCATAAATTTGGTTAGGAATAGTTCCTGTTAAAAAGTTACTTCCTAATAAAAGTTCCTTTAAGTTTGTTAAACTCATTAATGACATTGGAATATTACCCGTAAGCTTATTGCTATATAATTTTAATGATTCTAATTTTTTTAAGCTACCAAGTTCTGTTGGTATTTCTCCTTCAAAACTATTCATAAACAATTCTAAAGAAGTTAACTCTTTTAAATTTGCTAATTCTGTTGGAATCTTTCCTTCTAATTTATTGAAACCAAAATTTAATTTTCGTAAAGAAACAAGGTTCCCTATTTCTTGAGGTAATGTTCCTTGAAGATTGTTAAAAGGTAAATTAATTTCTACAATTTTACCATTCTCAACTGTTACACCATACCAAGAATCGATAGATGCACTAAGGTCCCAAGTTGAGTTCCATTCACTACCTTTTGTTGAATTGTATAAGGCTAATAATGCTTCTTTTTCGTTTGAGGAAATATTAGCAAAAGAATATGCCGATACTAAAAAGCATACAACTATAAGTTTAAAAGTCTTCATTTTGAATAAATTTGGGATTAATTCTCCTACGAAAGTAGGCTATAACCAGACTAAAAACTATTTTATTCGACGAAATGCACTAAATTTTAACATTTCTAATCGGTGTACTGCTCAATTTCAAGCTGAATATCTTCCCATTTTTGCATAAAGCTTTCTAAATCAGACTTCTTTTTTTGATAATCATCGAAAAAATTAGGTTGAGATGTTACTTCCTCATAATTAATCTCTAGCGAAACATCAATGGCTTTAATCTCTCGTTCTAACTGATTAATTTTAGACTCAACATTGCTTAATTTATTATTTAGAGATTTTATCTTTTTCTGGTCTTCGTACGATTGTTGTTTTTTTACCTTAGGCGTTTCCTTTACAACGGTACGTTTTTCCACTTCACGTAAATTTTCAACTTTACGTTGATCTAAATAATAGTCTATATCACCTAAATATTCTTTTATTTTATGATCTTTAAACTCGTAAACTCTATTTGTTAAACCTTGTAAAAAATCACGATCGTGAGACACTAAAATTAAAGTTCCTTCAAATCTTTTTAAAGCTTCTTTTAAAACATTTTTAGACTTAATATCTAGGTGATTTGTGGGTTCATCCATTATTAAAACATTAAATGGTTGTAGCATTAGCTTTGCCAAAGCCAATCGGTTACGCTCACCTCCGGATAACACACGAACATACTTATCTACCTCTTCCCCTCTAAATAAAAATGAGCCTAAAATATCGCGAACTTTACTCCTATTTGTTTCATTAGCGGCATCAATCATGGTATCATGTACCGTTTTGTTTCCATCTAAATACTCTGCTTGATTTTGAGCAAAATATCCAATCTGTACATTATGCCCTAGTTTTAAATACCCATCATACTTTATATCGCCAACAATAATTTTGGCTAATGTAGATTTACCTTGACCATTTTGTCCAACAAAAGCGGTTTTACTATCGCGCTCAATGAGTAAACTAATTTGTTTTAAAACTTGGTTATCTCCATAATTTTTCGAAATGTCTTCAGCTTCAACCGCTACTTTCCCTGGAGTAATTGACACCGGAAAATTAAGTGTCATAACGCTGTTATCATCTTCATCAACTTCAATTCTATCAATCTTATCAAGCTTTTTTATAAGCGATTGCGCCATAGTTGCCTTTGATGCTTTTGCTCTAAACTTCTCAATAAGCCGCTCTGTTTGCTCTATTTGTTTTTGCTGATTTTTTTGAGATGCTAATTGCTGAGTTCTTAACTCTTCACGAAGCACTAAATACTTAGTATAGGGTTTAGGGTAATCGTAAATTCTGCCTAAAGATATTTCAATAGTTCTATTAGTTACGTTATCTAAAAACATTTTATCGTGAGATACAATTACCACAGCACCTGGATAATTTTTCAAAAACCCTTCTAGCCAAATAATAGATTCAATATCTAAGTGATTTGTGGGCTCATCTAATAATAATATATCATTATTCTGAAGAAGGAGTTTTGCGAGTTCGATACGCATACGCCATCCACCAGAAAATGTATCAGTTAGTTTATTAAAATCTCCTCGCTTAAAACCAAGACCTTGTAAAATCTTTTCTGTATCACCCTGATAATTATAACCACCTAAAATTTCGTATTGATGTTGAAGCTCGTTTATATCAATCATTAATTGATGGTACCCAGCACTCTCATAATCAGTTCTCTCAGCCATTTGGGTATTTACGGCTTCCATTTTAGCCTCTAACTCCTTAATTTCGGTAAATGCTTCGTAGGCTTCTTCAAGTACTGTTCTACCCAAAACAAAATCAATATCTTGCTTTAAAAACCCAATCTTTAGCTCTTTATCTGCTGCAATTTGACCAGAATCTGGCTCCATTTCTTTTGATAAAATTTTAAGCATTGTCGATTTCCCTGCACCATTTTTTCCAATAAGACCTATCCTATCACCATTACCAAGTTTAAAAGTGATATCCTCAAACAAGTATTCGCCTTGAAATGAAATCGATAAATTATGAATATTCATCATAGAAATGTAACTTATATAACAGAACTTTAATTATTAAAAACTTACTTTTGTCCTATTAATTGCGCTTGCAAAAATACACAAATATTATGTTTAAAAAAGGAACAAAAATATATAGCATTTTTACAGGGTCTTGTCCTAAATGTCATGAAGAATCTATGTTTAAAAACAAGAATCCGTATATACTTTCCGAAGCTCTAAGTATGAACGAAAATTGTTCTAATTGTGGTACTAAATACAAAATTGAGCCTTCTTTTTTCTATGGCTCAATGTACGTAAGCTACCCTGTTGGTATAGCATTTGCTACTGCTGCTTTCGTTATTTCCTTTTTTGTTTTTAACGCAGGAATAAATGCGATTTTTATCTCAATAGTAGCCACGTTAATTATTTTTATGCCTGTTATTTTACGTCTTTCAAGAAATATTTGGATTAACTTTTTTATGCATTACGATAAGGGTTTGGCTAAAAAATAATTTTTTTTGGGCGTTACCCTATCAGGTCAGGCTTTCCATTACAATCTTTTTGCTCGTTACTCACAAAGAGGATTTTCATTGCAATCCTTAACGCAAATTAAAACGCTTAATATCAATATCTGTTTCTAAAGAGGTATCCCTTTCAATAAAATTATAAAGCTGTTGAGCCACATAAGGTCCAATCATAACACCACGTGTTCCCAATCCGTTTAACACATACATGCTTTTATGTGTTGCATGTTGTCCAACTAGCGGGCGTCTGTCCTTAACGGTTGGTCTTACACCTGCAACGTGATTAACAACTTTAAACGGGCACTTTATTAGCCTTTCAAGCTTACTTAATAATTCTTCTTTGGCTTTATCTGTAGTTTTATTAGTTGTGTCACCCCATTCGTAAGTAGCTCCAACAATATACAAGTCATCTTTTAAAGGAATTAAAAAAACACCAGCTTTCAACACAAAATTAATCTTTAAATCTGGAGCATGTATCGTTAATAATTCTCCCTTTGTTGGTACTAATGGTAGATCATTAAAAAAAGGATTCTGAGTAACACCAAAGCCTTCAGCAAATACAATATACTTAGCCTTAATATCTTTATATTGAATTCTGTTTTTTAAAACTTCAATAGCATCATAATTTAAAACTTCATTAAAAAGCAGCTTATCTTTTAACAGTTGCTTTTTATAAGATTCAATTAAACACTTAACATCAATTCTACCCGTTTGCAATACTTCGCCAAAACCAAAAGGTGCCTCAATAGCATTATTTTCATTTTTAATAATACTTGTTGAAAGATATTCAGAAAGCTTTGGTTTATCAGAAGCAGCAAACCAATCGTTTTGCTCTTCAAGCGATGCGAATTTTCGATATACAGGTATTTTATAATCTAACTTTACGTTTAGTTCATTTTCCAAATTGGCATACATAGGCAACGCCTTTTGTAATTGCTCTTTACTTTTCCAAACAGATGTAAAACGCTTTAACACCACAGGATTATATAATCCACCAGCAACCACAGACGATTGTTGTGATTTATTGTCAAAAATCGCAAATGTTTTGTTATTAGCTTTTAATTGTTCACAAAAACTAATTCCTGCTAAACCAATACCTACTACTATATAATCTACTTGCATTTGTTGCGAAGATAAAAAATGGATTCTGCATCGTAATACAGAACGGCAAAAAGAAACAAAAAAAACACCCACTAAAAGTGAGTGTTTTTATTTTATTATGTTGTGGGACCTAATATGTCCACATATCTAGTTCAAAATCACGAATTTTATCTTTAATTCGTTCAGATTCTAATAATTGCATTAATGCATTTTGAGATACATATTCACTAATTTTTCTATCGCCTTGTACATTTTCTTCTCTATAAATATAGCCATGAAAACGTCTAGAATTCAATATATGATCGAAAGAAAAAGGAATAGAACTATTCTCATTGTTAAACGATTTTGCTTCATGTAATACTTCTCTAGCATCTGGGAAGAATACCCAAAAAAGAGGTACTAAATCTGGCTCGTCTGTATCAATAAAATTCACATCTGGTGCAACTGGTGCAATTCCTAATAACCTGTATTTCATTTCAGCTTGTCGCTTATCAAAATACCAAAGTCCTTTTATATGATATTCTTTAATATCTGCCGCTGTAATATCACGTCTGTTAATATACTCAGGAGACAATTCTTCACCTGCATTTAATTGCTCAATACCTAATTCTGTAGTATCAATCATTGTTAAAGCAGCTTCAATATCTTTTAAAGTTCTTTTAGTCGTAAAATAAGAATCATCATAAATGTTTTTTATTTTTCCATCTTTCACACTCTTCATAAGTACATCGTACAATGAACGTCTATCACTACCAATGTTATTAGTATCTATAGGATAGTAAAGTGGAAAGTTAGAGCGCTCATCAAGAACAACCTTTTCCCAAACCATTTTAGAAAAAAGAACATCTCTATCGTCAACATAACCATACTCTAATGGTTTATCATTATCGACTGCTTTTTGCGCGTCTGTTCTTACTCCAATTTCATCTGGACTTTTAGCGTTTAATATGTTTGCTTGTGCAAATACACCAGACACTGTAAAAACAGTTACTGCGGTTAATAAAAAACTTTTTAAATTCATTTCTTTTACTTTTTAATTATTAGGGTTTAACCCAATATTCTAGTTTGTAAGCTCAATAAATACTGGAGATACTTTTTTAAGTATCACACTAACACCACTGGCTTTAGCTTCAATATCAAATATTTGAACTCCAGAACCACGCTTAGCTTTACGTAAAGCTCCTTTTGCTCTACTATCTAACTTGTTTCCTTTAACATTTATTGTAGGTTGTCCAGGAACTTTAAATTTAAACCCTGTAACACGTAATGGTAATTCGAAATCGAAATCATCAAATTTTGCACCAATAGTCGAAATAGTAAGGCTATTTTTTTGCATTTTTAATGCACCATCTTCTCCTCTTACTGTACCTGTTGGTTTTGGTAAATCTTTAATTCTAAACTTCGCATTATCACTAACTCTACCTCCATCTGGTAATGTACCTGTAACATTAATAGTAACTTCTCTACCTTGAATTCTTGTAGCATCCATTACATAGCTACTACCCGATTTTCTTGATAAACCTTGCGCACTAGCATTTACTTTATTATCTGGAATCCCTGCAAACGAAATAGTCATTGGGTTTTTAACACCTCTGTACACTACATTCATTTTATCTGCTGAAATGGTTGCTGAATTTGGTTTAGCTACCGTTGCGAATGAAGAGTTAACTGGCACTGGAATTTCCTCTCCACCTTCACCAAAAAACAAGTTACCTTCAATTTTATGCTCGCCAACACCACCAGTTCCTATTTTCAATTTTACTTTACCATCTTCAATAGAATATTGATTTTCAGTTAATGGTCTTCCATCTAAAGTTAGTTCAACTCTTTTTGGTTTTGTAGAAGCATCTTTACGACCTAATACAATTTGTCCATCAAATTGCTCGCCGTTAAAGTAAGCTGATTTTGAAGTTTCCATTAATGTTGTATAGTTTGTCATAGAAACTTGTTTACCAAGCTCTCCTTCTAGCATTTTAGATAACACTTCAGATTCAGTGGTTTTAACATCAGCTTGAAGCTGTGTCATTTTAGTTAAAGATGCCACTAAAGGAAACCCTTTATAGTGATAATCTAACCAACTTTGCTTAACATTATCTCTATTACGAACATCTTCTGTACTAAACTTATTTTGCACGTCCTTAACAACATCTTCCATACCGTCTTCATTTGCCAATAATGCCGTAACACCATCTCTAAATGATGCGATTTGGTTTAAAAACTCTTGCCCTTCTTCCTTGAGCTTATCTCCTTTGAAAAAGTTTTCATCAAGATAATCTCCTTTATCCATAATCTCATAATCGGTTGGATCATCAAGTTTGGCAGTCATCTTTGTCTTTAAATCTTCTATATAAGTATCAAACTTTTTTGCCAAGGCATCAATTTGATCTGCTTTAGATTTTAATGGTGCATATTTCTCAGGTTGATCTGCTGCTTTTTGGTCTAAGCTTGCAACAAAACTTTTATTACGTAATGAGGTTGCTTCGTTAGATTCAGTAAGCTTTTCGTTCATTAATCCGAAGGCTGAAAGCACTTCTTTTGACATATTTAAAGCTAGCATTGCTATAAATATTAAATACATCAGATTAATCATTTTCTGTCGTGGTGATAAATTTCCTCCTGCCATGTCTAATTAGGTTTTTGGTTAATTAATATTTGGGCTTAACCCCTAATTAGTTTTTGTTCATTGCAGTTAACATACCACCGTATACTCCATTTAATGAAGATAAATTAGACGCTAAAGATTGCATTTGCTCTTTTAATTTAGCAGCATTCTCTATAGACTCTTCGTTAATTGAAGCTTGTTTATTTACACTCTCTAATTGTACTTTATAAAGACTATTTAAAGACTCCATTTGTGCAGCAGCTAATGTTAACTCTTCTCCATACTTTTTAGTAGCTTCAACAGAATCTACAGTTGAAGATATATTCTTTGCAGCACCTTCAAAGTTTTTAATACTATCTCCTAAACTAGCCATTAATTCGCCATCAATTTTAGCATCTTTTAATAACTCATCTAGTTTTTTAGATAATAAACCTTGTGGGTTTTCTTTTGTGTTTTTATCTGATTGTCCTCCAGCTAATTCAGGATACACTAGCGACCAATCTAAATCGTCGTCTACTGGTTCGAATGCTGAAATAGCAAAAATAATTGCTTCGGTAACTAAACCTAAGGTTAACATAACGTTACCTGTTAAAGGTCCAATTTCAAAATGAATAATTTTGAATAGTGCTCCAACAATTACAATTGATGCTCCTAATCCGTAAGCCATATTCATAAATCTTTTACTTGCTCTTGACTGTGCCATAATTTTTCGGTTTTTAATTTTAAGTAGTAATACTTAAGTAGGTTAATTAATAGTATTTATTATTATTGATTTGATTAAATTTATTATTAAGGTTTCTTACCTGTTACTTGTGTCCCCATGTAATCTTGTACTGTTCTGAAACCTATATAACTTCTTGCAGAATCTGCGTATTCGTAATCTCTTGAGCTTACTTGTAAATAGTAAGCAACATCTTTCCAAGAACCTCCTCTTACAACTTTACGTTGATTATCGTTATCGTTTACACTTGGATTTATCGTTGATGAATATTCGTAAGAATTCGGATCGTATGATGCATTTACCCATTCTGAAACATTACCTGCCATATTATATAAATTATAATCATTTGGCTCATAAGATTTTGCTTCTACAGTATATAATGCTTGATCTGCAGCATAATCACCACGAACTGGTTTAAAGTTTGCCATAAAACAACCTCTGTCACTTTTCGTGTAAGGCCCTCCCCATGGGTATGTTGCAGCTTGAAGACCTCCTCTTGCGGCATACTCCCACTCAGCTTCAGATGGTAATCTGAATCTATTTACAAATGCTGCCCTTTTTGATTTTTGATATGAGTTTTTATTAATTGTTCTCCACTCACAAAATGCTTTAGCTTGTTTCCAAGTTAAACCTACAACTGGATATTCGCTATACGCATCATGCCAAAAATAATCGTTATGCATTGGTTCGTTATAAGAATAGGCAAAATCTCTAATCCATACTGTTGTGTCTGGGTATACTTCTATTTCTTCTTTAATAATAACATCTTTACGTTTTATACCTCTGTTTCTCGCAGCTTCTTGAATATCCATGTGACTGAATTGAAACTTAAACTTTTTAACATCCCAAGTACGCTGCCCATTATAAGACTCTTCTAATGGCAAATACATAGTATCCATAACTTCAGTATAGTACTCATCTGGATATTCATCAGTATCGAAAATTAAATCTACGTCATGGTTTATTTTTCTACCCTCATAACCAGTTGGTCCTAAACCTGTATAGTTTTCAAACATATATTTTTCGTAAACTGACATATTTGCTGTATCGGCATCTTTAAAAGCATACTCACCAATACCTCCATCTTCTGGAATTTTTCCAACCTCATCTGCTAAAACTGCAAGTTTCATTCTAACTATAGAATCTCTTACCCAATTAACAAATTGTCTGTACTCGCTATTAGTTATTTCTGTTGCATCCATATATAATGCTCTAACAGTAACTGTTTTTGCAGGAGCATCATGTATTCCAGCAAGATCGTCATCGGCTTTTCCCATAATAAATGCACCGCCTGGAACTAGTTCCATTCCATACGGTTTTTCTGGGTGCCATTTTTTACCTTTAACACCTACTAGTTCTCCCCTATCTTTAGAGCCACAACTAGCTAATAATGTTAATACTGCGGTTAATAAAATAAACTTCTTCATATTCATAGAAAACTCGAGGTTAATTATTTAAGCTTCATTTTTGAGAGCGTAAACATATTTATATATTTTTAAAAAAACAACTTTTTTGACAAAAAAATTACATTTCATCGTAAAAAAAATACATTTAAACGATGAAATCAACTATTTGACCTTGTTAATCACGTCTAGATACAATTCTTTTGAAAAGCCTTGTACCAACGATTTGGTATCTTATTTTTACAAGCATCCAAATAATCTTGATGCATGCAAGGTAATAACGTATGTCTCTTCAATTTATTATTAATTTCAGACAAAAAAGGAATCTCAATCCACCATCTTCCTGTTTTTATACTCTTGTAAAACACCAGTTCTTGATCGTCCACTAAAGTAATGAATTTTTGATAGCTTTTTTCATCTGAAAAATCATCATCTTTCACTCTAAAATTAACACCTTCAATAAAATACCAAATCATCTGAGAGATTAACATCGATGTAATTTCATCATCCTTCGATGGTTTATATTCGTATATCCCAAACGATGATACTTTATTACTTATGCCTGCATAACGTGCAATAGCACAAATTTCTTTCCCATCTAATCCGTTAGGCGAATATTTTTGATTTAAACTAAGTTCTGATGCCCTAACCGAATTTAAATCTATACTTACAATATTAGCATCGCGCAATGCGGGCTCAACAATAGTTATATCTTTTGAAACTTGACCTAATCTATAAGATTCAAAATAAAGCTTATCCATTAAATCTATTTCTTCTTGAGAATTAAAATAAGTTTGATATCCTATAGTTGCGTAATTAAATAGATTATATGGTTCGTCTAAAATAATTTTTCCAACAAAACTATTATTCTTAATAGGCTTTGCAGAATCTCCTAAATCAAATTTGCTATCTACATTTACAATATTAACCATAGGTATTAAAGCATCATAAGCTCTATAATTGGCGTAGGTTAAATCTTGTGAACCACCTAATATAACAGGAATAATTTTCTTTTTAATTAATATAGTAATAGCTTCTTTTACTGCAAAATAAGTATCTTCAACACTTTCCCCTTTATTAATATTGCCTAGGTCTGCAATGGTTGTATTCCAACTACCTGGATAAAGAGCATACAATGATTTCCGAATTTCATTAAGTTGAAATTCTTCTCCTATATAATTAACATCATTTCTATTCTCTAAAACACCAAGAATAGCAATATTGACATCTTCTAAATCTGGGATTCCGTTTTGGGTAGAATGAATTCGAAGTTTTCGTCCTAAAGCCTGAGATGCAAGCAATTCATTATGCGCCAACACCAAATCTGAGACAGGAGACAGAAAATTAAAGTTCATGTATTATTTCTTTTTTGCAGTTGCTTTTTTCTTAGTTGCTTTCTTTTTCTTTTTAGGTGTTTTAGCTTCAATAAGTGCTTTTGCTTCATCTAATGTCATATCTGAAACATCAATTGTTTTCGCTAATTCTACTTTTATTTTTCCTTTTACAACATTGTGCCTTCCCCAACGTGCTTTTTCAACACGTATACCTTCTTCTTCCCAATTATGAATAACTTTATCTATTTCTTTTTGAATTTTAGTTTCAATTAATTCAACAATATCATCATCAGATAAATTATCCCAATCGTACTTTTTGTTCACATTAATAAACATATTGTTCCATTTTATAAATGGTCCAAAACGTCCTTTACCTTTTTGCACTGGTAAATCGTTATACATATATATAGGTGCATCTGCTTTTTGTTTTTCTTTAATTAAAACAATGGCTTCATCTAATTCAACACTTAATGGGTCTACCCCTTTTGGTAATGACACAAAAGCAGATCCAAACTTTACATACGGGCCAAAACGCCCATTATTTACAAGAATTTCTTCGCCTTCGTAGGTTCCTAAATTTTTTGGAAGCTGAAATAAATCCATAGCCTCCTCATATGTAATAGTATTTAGTTGCTGATCTGGACTTAAACTTGCAAATTGAGGTTTTTCTTCGTCATCAACTGTTCCTATTTGTACCATTGGTCCAAATTTCCCTAAACGCACACTTACTTGTTTTCCTGTTTTTGGGTCCTTCCCTAAAATACGCTCTCCAGATTCTCTTTCGGCATTTTCTTTTACATCTTCAACTTGTGGATGAAAATCTTTGTAAAACAATTTCATCATTTTAGTCCAATCTTCTTTCCCATCAGCAATATCATCAAAATCTGCTTCAACTTTTGCTGTAAAATTGTAATCTAAAATACTTTCAAAATGATTTACTAAAAAATCTGTTACAATCATCCCTATATCAGTAGGAACAAGTTTACCCTTGTCTGACCCTACTTTTTCTTTTAATTTTTTGTATCTTACTTCCCCTCCTTGTAGTGTAAGTTGAGAATATTCGCGTTCTACACCTTCAACTGCTCCTTTTTCAACATAATTTCTATTTTGAATAGTTGAAATAGTTGGCGCATAGGTTGATGGACGACCAATACCTAATTCTTCTAACTTTTTAACCAACGAAGCTTCAGTAAATCTTGCTGGCGGGCGAGTATATCGTTCGGTAGCCGTTATGTAATTATTAAGTAAAGCTTCGTTAATTCTCATTGCTGGCAACATACCTTCTTGCTCTACATTTTCATCGTCAGTACCTTCTAAATACACTTTTAAAAATCCATCAAAAGTAATCACCTCTCCGTTTGCAGTAAAATTTTCGTTATGAGTAGATGCACTTATTTTTACATTGGTACGCTCTAATTCTGCCTCACTCATTTGTGACGCAATAGCACGTTTCCAAATTAAATCATAAAGTCGAGCTTGATCATAATCAATATCTACAGAATGTACTGCAAAATTAGTTGGACGAATGGCTTCGTGAGCCTCTTGCGCACCTTTTGACTTTCCTTTATAATTTCTTGGTTTACTATATTTAGATCCAAAAGCACTTTCTATTTCAGTTTGTGCTCCATTTCTAGCTTCATCAGACAAATTAACACTATCTGTTCTCATATAAGTAATTAAACCTGCTTCATAAAGGCGTTGTGCCATCGTCATGGTTTTACTTACGGAAAAATATAATTTACGTGATGCTTCTTGTTGTAATGTAGATGTTGTAAATGGCGCCGCTGGTGATTTCTTTGCAGGTTTTTTTTGTAAATCAGCAACTTTAAATGATGCCGAAGCATTTTGCTCTAAAAATTTTTGAGCTTCTTCTTTTGTTGAAAAATTCTTAGGTAATTTTGCCTTAAATGTTTGCCCGTTTTCATTCGAAAATTCTGCATCGACTCTATAAGATGCAACAGGTGTAAACCCTTGTATTTCTCTCTCTTTCTCTACAATTAAGCGTACCGAAACAGATTGTACACGACCTGCTGACAAACCTCCTTTTACTTTACGCCAAAGTACTGGAGACAGCTCGTAACCTACAATCCTATCTAACACTCTGCGCGCTTGCTGTGCATCAACCAAATCATAATCTATACCTCTTGGGTTTTCTATGGCACGTTGAATAGCGGTTTTAGTAATTTCGTGAAAAACAATACGCTTCGTTTTGGCAGCATCTAACTTTAAGGCCTCGGCTAAATGCCATGCAATAGCTTCTCCTTCACGATCTTCATCACTTGCTAGCCAAACCATTTCTGCCTTTTTAGCTAATTCTTTCAGTTTTTTTACAACTGCCTTTTTATCTTTAGAAACTTCATATTTTGGTCTAAAATCACCATCAACATCAACCCCTAATTCCTTTGAAGGTAAATCGGATATATGCCCAAAACTAGACTCAACTTTAAAATCTTTTCCTAAAAATTTTTCAATAGTTTTCGCCTTAGCTGGTGACTCTACAATCACTAAATTCTTCGCCATACTTGATTTTTTGAAGCTACAAATGTATATGAAAAAAAGTTTATCTGTAACTTTTTATGGATAATCTGTGAACATTTTAAATAAAAAAACCTGTTTTTAACATTTTAAAAACAGGTTTTTGCACTGCACTATAAATTTTATTCTACCGAAGTTCCTATTTCCTCAATAGCACTTGTTTCGTTAAAGCCAACAACTTTTTTATAAATTAAATATAATGGATGAAAGATAAACATTTGTAAAAACAAACCTCCAATTCCGCAAGTTATCATTGTTACAATCATTACACATACATAGCTTACTACAAGTAATCCAAAAGAAATTAACCACTTTTTATTTCCTAACTTAAAACTAGATTTAACAATATCTCCAACACTAAATTCAGAATTAAATGCAAAAACAATTGTAAAATACGACATAGGCACCATTAGATAAATTAATGGAATATAGCAAAGTAATGCAGAAGGAATAGCTATTAAAATAGAAATGAGCATTAAAACAAAGGTTTTCTTCAAGTACTTTCCTTTTAAAAAATAGAAAAAATCAGAAGTAGTTACCTTCCCATTATAATCTAATGTTTTCATCATTCTAAAAAAAGCAGCATTTAAGGCTAAAGAAATTGCACCTAGAACAAAAATACCAACAAAAACAAAGAGAATATACAAAATAGACATACCAGCAAAAAATTCGTTAAACGCATCTGGATTAGCATATCCGCTTTCTTGTTGAGCTATTACTACTCCTATTAAAGGTAAGTACAACACGATTATTAAAGGCATCATTACCAATAAAGTAAATATTTGCAGTAAAAACCCCTGTAGCCATGTCTTTTTAAATAACTCGATGGATTCACTAAAAATATTTCCAAAGTCTAATTCTTTAGCACGTTCTATCTTTTCTAATAAACTGGTTATTGTATTCATTTTTCAAGTTTTGGTTAGTATCTGTTTTCAAAGTAAATACTTTCTAATAGATTTAACAAAAAATATTCTCCCTCATAAATAAAAAAGCCTGCACATGTTTGTACAGACTTTTTTATTTAATTTATATGATCTAGTTTTAATTCAACGAAAAAGAGCTAACAAGCTCTACACCATCATTAACATACTCGTATTGATACAAGGTTTTTCCTCCTATCATTATTAAAGTATTTTCTAATGGAATAACATCTGTTGCTTGAATATTTTTGAAACTCTTTGTCATACCGATATTTAGCGGGTCTGATTTATCAAATAGTTTTAACCCAGCTGTTCCATCGCAAACAAAAAGCATATCACCTTTTACACCTAAACCGTAAGGGTTCTCTAACAGATATCTACCAGACAATGTTGGATTAGATTTATCACTTATATCGATAACTTCCAATACACTTTCTTGCTCACCACAATTATTACCTCCTCGAATAGTTAAATAAGCATAATCTCCATCAACAACTACGGGGTCGCAACCCGTCCAATGAATAAATTCAGACACATAAGCCGGACTTTCAGCATTCACTAAATCGTAAATATACATCCCATCTGTACTACCAATATATAAATATCCTTCAGCCTGAAATAAAGTTTCTATATTATTTCCCGAGTATTGAGATTTGACAAATGTTGGTTCTGATAAATTGCTAATATTAAAAATTATCATTTCATGTGAGCCAACTGTATATAAATAGTTATCTACAATTTGAAAACGGGCTAATGAGCCTCCTTGCCCTGTGACAGACTCGCTAGACCCATTATTAAGCATAGCGCCATCAAAAACAACATCAATTTGAGATTCATCAACTTTTTCACGTCTTTCTGTAGCAATAGTCCAACCTACAATTATTTCAGTTTCAAAATTAAAATTACCATAATTTATAAAATCTGCTTCAGCTGGAATTAGAAAATCATAAACTTTAAACACGTCTTCTAATCGCTCAATTAAAGTAATCGAATTAATATCAGAAATATCAAAAACTAATAAATCGGTTGCACTATCAGCATATAAAAAATTATCTTTTACTGATATATCTTCGTTACCAGGAATCCTAATATATTTGATCGCCTTTGGCGCTTTTGGGTTTGTATTATCTATAACATGAACACCTTTATTTACATCATTTACAAAAATGTAATTGTTATATGCATAAATTTTTCCAGCTTGCTCAATGTTTTTTGGCGCAACTATATCAACAGAATTTCTAAAGGCAGCTATGCTCATTAATTCTGGTGTTGCAACTGTAACAAACTCGTAATCGGTATTATCCTCATCGCAAGACATTATGCTGAAAAAGATTAAGCTTAGTAAAAGGAATTTTAATTTCATAGCAGTTTTTTATTTAATATTTATAATTCAATGGAGTTTCTAAATCTTCAAGGTTTAGGATAATTTCATTGCTACCATTAATTTGCAATGGAGTTAAACCAACTAAAACAGTACGTTCAAAATAAGCCAAGCAAGTTTCATCATTTATTAATTGAAACTTCAAAAAACGTTGTTCTGGTGAAGATTCGGCCACAGCCCCAGAGTCTACTAAATCAAAATTCCAAGTATCTCCACTGCAACCAGAAGCTCCAATTTTAATTGCCAAACAACCATCTACTATTTTTGCGCTTATAAATTCAAAACTTGCAGTTTCTAAATTGTCATATTTCGTTTTATCTATTACAGCTACAAAATCACAGTTCATATCGACAATATTATCATTCTCATTTTCACATAATATATTCATGAAACAAAACATTACAGCAATAGCGAAAAGCATTTTTTTAATCATAACTTTAATATAATTTTGATTAATATTTTAACACAGGAAAACCGCTTATACACTCAACATTCTTGGGTTGTTTAGGAAGATCGCAAGTAGAATTAATTTCCCATTTAATATTATATTCTTTTTCTTCCTGAGTATAAACATTTACCTTTTTTAGAAAATTATCTGTATCAATCTGAGAGGAATAGGCAATATAACCTTGAGGTCCACCACAAGCTTTTGCTCCAAAAGCAATAAAAGTCCAATCGTTTGCATTATCACAAGAAACGCTAATACTTAAATTATATATTTCATCATACAAGTCCATCAATGCTCTATGATCTTTTTCTTGCTCAGTCAACTCTCTTTTTACAATCAATTCCGTTTCAGTAACCGATACAATACGCCAAGAGTAATTAGTAGGGTAATATTGCTGAGTAATTGTAACCAAAGTATTCTTTAACCCCCATTTACCTTCATAATCAGAAAAAACTAATGGAGGCGTACCACACCAACCTGAAGATCGCTCAATAAAGTCACCATTTGTTTTAAACTCAATACCATAGGCATCATTTGGCAAAGAAGAAGCTCTTTTAAAAACAGTTTGCTCATTAGCATAGTTAGGTTCAACCCAACTACCTATTAATAAGTTATTCGAATCCACAATGATATCATTTTCAGATTCACAAATCATATTTAAAAAACACAACGAAATAGAAAGAAGGAAAAACGTTTTTTTGATTGAAGACATAGTATTTTTATTTTTTTGGCTTTTATTTTTTAGATACTAAAAACATGTTTTGGTTGCGTAAATTATAAAATAATTAACCTGCCACTTTGTCATAAAATCTAAATAAATTGTATCTTTGCACACTTATTGACTGCTATTGGTTTCAGTATACTTATGGAGAAAATTATAGACGAAAGCAAACAAGGTGAAGCCTTAGTTTTAGAGAAAAAAAAAGAAAATACACGTAAGCTTTTTATTGAAAGCTATGGGTGCGCTATGAATTTTAGCGATAGCGAAATTGTTGCCTCTATTTTAACTAACGAAGGTTTTAACACAACACAGCACTTAGAAGAAGCCGATTTGGTTTTAGTAAACACTTGCTCTATTCGTGATAAAGCAGAACAAACCGTTCGTAAACGTTTAGAAAAATACAATGCTGTAAAGCGTGACCATAACCCTAAAATGAAAGTAGGCGTTTTAGGTTGCATGGCAGAACGTTTAAAAACTAAGTTTCTTGAAGAAGAAAAAATTGTTGACCTAGTTGTGGGTCCTGATGCTTATAAAGATTTACCAAACCTATTAGCTGAAGTTGATGAAGGTAGAGATGCTATAAATGTTATTTTATCCAAAGAAGAAACTTATGGCGATATTTCTCCTGTGCGCTTAAATAGTAATGGTGTTACCGCTTTTGTATCAATTACTCGTGGATGTGACAATATGTGCACATTTTGCGTGGTCCCTTTTACTCGAGGGCGTGAGCGAAGCCGCAACCCACAAAGTATTATTGAGGAAGTTAATGATTTATGGAACAAAGGTTATAAAGAAATTACACTTCTCGGGCAAAACGTAGACAGTTATCTTTGGTATGGAGGTGGTTTAAAAAAGGATTTTGCTAAAGCTAGTGATATGCAAAAAGCAACTTCGGTTGGTTTTTCAAACTTATTAGAACTATGTGCCAAGGATCAACCTAAAATGCGCATTCGTTTTTCGACATCAAACCCACAAGATTTAACTATAGATGTTGTTGAAACTATGGCGAAATACAATAATATTTGTAATCATATCCATTTACCAGTTCAAAGTGGTAGCAATCGTATCTTAAAAGCTATGAATCGTTTGCATACTCGTGAAGAATATATGGAGTTGATTGATAATATTCGTCAAATCATTCCAAATTGCGCCATTAGTCAAGATATGATTGTTGGCTTTCCAACGGAAACTGAAAACGATCATAAAGACACCATTTCGTTGATGAACTATGTGAAATACAACTTTGGGTATATGTTTACCTATTCTGAACGCCCTGGAACTATGGCTGGTAGAAATATGGAAGATGATGTTCCTGAGCCTGTTAAAAAAAGGCGTTTGCAAGACATTGTAGATTTACAAAGAGAACATAGCGAAATTAAAACCAAAGAATGGCTCAATACAACTGTGGAAGTATTGATTGAAAAGGAATCAAAAAAATCTAATATACAATGGTCTGGTCGAACACCTCAAAATATTGTATGTGTATTTCCAAAAGAAGATTATAAAATTGGTGATTTTGTAAATGTAAAAGTTACAAATTGCACAAGTGCAACCCTTATTGGAGAGCCTATTGGGTTAAGCGAGAATAATTAAAAACAATGTCAGAATTCAACTTAAACAATAAAACATTTTCTCTAATTGAAAATTCTAAAAACGGCAAAGTAAATTCTGAGACCATTTTTAATTATAAACAAGAAGGCAATATAGTAACCGCTGATTATTTTGGAGGATCTATTAAATACGGAAAAATAATTGCTACCTTAAATAATAATACACTCGATATGTTATACCAATGTATAACAACAGAAAATGAGCTAAAAGCTGGAAAAGCAATCGCAAAAATAAGTTTAACAACAAATAACAAAATGATGTTAAAACTTAATTGGGAATGGTTAGGAAACAAAAATGAAAGTGGTATTTCTGAATATATCGAGAATTAAAAAGTTAAAAAATTAAATGGAATCAGTTCAAGCTATAAAACAACGTTTTGGTATTATTGGTAATACAACTGCACTAAATCGCGCTATTGAAAAAGCGATTCAAGTGGCACCAACAGATATTTCGGTATTAGTTACTGGAGAAAGCGGAGTTGGTAAAGAAAGTATTCCTAAAATAATACATCAACTATCACATAGAAAGCACAATAAATATATTGCCGTAAACTGTGGCGCCATCCCAGAAGGCACTATTGATAGTGAGCTTTTTGGTCACGAAAAAGGCGCTTTTACTGGAGCAACACAAACTCGTTCTGGTTATTTTGAAGTAGCAGATGGCGGTACTATTTTTTTAGATGAAGTAGGCGAATTACCATTAACAACACAGGTACGCTTGTTACGTGTTTTAGAAAATGGTGAATTTCTGAAAGTAGGCTCAAGTAAGGTTCAAAAAACCGATGTACGCATAGTGGCTGCTACAAATGCAAATATGTTTGAGGCTATTAATAAAGAGAAGTTTCGGGAAGATTTATACTATAGATTAAGTACCGTTGATATTCATTTGCCACCATTACGCGAGCGTCAAGGCGATATTCATTTATTATTCAGGAAATTTGCTAGCGATTTTGCCTTAAAATATAAAATGCCAACGGTAAAATTAACAGATAATGCCATACAAGTTTTATTAAAACATCGCTGGAGCGGAAATATCCGTCAGTTACGAAACATAGCCGAACAGGTCTCGGTTTTAGAACAGAACAGAACTATTTCTGCTGATACGCTAAGAGGTTATTTACCAACATCAGGTAGTAATTTGCCAGCCGTTATAAAAACAGCGAAAACCGAAAGTGATTTTAGTAGTGAGCGTGAAATATTGTATAAAGTTCTTTTTGATATGAAAAGCGATTTAAATGATTTAAAGAAGCTTACCATGGAACTTATGAAAAACGGAAACGTTAAAGATGTTGAAAAAGACCACGAAGGTTTAATTCAAAAAATTTATGGTAATAGCGATGAAACAGAAACAAACTACCAAGACACTTTAACAGAAACAGAAGTTATATCAATTCCTGAACATTCAAATCCTCACGAAGACATCTCTAGTGCACAAGATAAATATCACTTTGCCGAAGAAATTGAAGAAGAGGAAACATTATCTTTACATGACAAAGAGTTAGAATTAATAAAAAAATCGCTTGAGCGTCACCAAGGAAAACGTAAATTAGCAGCAGCAGAATTAGGAATAAGCGAACGAACTTTATATAGGAAGATTAAACAATATGATTTATAACAATTCGTTAAAAATAAATAAATTGTCATTCCTTAATTAAGAATTCATTTGAAAATGAAATATATAAAATACATCTTTTTATTATTAGCAATTGTAACATTTCAATCTTGTGGTGTATATGGGTTTACCCAACCTAGCTCAATAAAAGCTGAAACGTTTCAAGTAAACCGTTTTGAAAATAATGCGCTTTTAGTTGAACCTGGGCTAGAGCGAGATTTTCAAAATGCCCTTCAAGATTTAATCTTAGACCAAACCAATTACAGCTTAGTTACATCAAACGCAGATTTGATTTATGAAGGAGAAATTACAACATATAGAGTTTCTCCAACCACGGCGACATCAGATAACAGAGCAGCACAAAACAGACTTACTATAGGTGTTAAAATTCGTTTTTACAACACCAATAACGAAGAAGACGATGAAGAAAAAAGCTTCTCATTCTTTTACGATTACCCAGGTAGTTCTCAGCTTGTTGGCGGACAAAAAACAACGGCGCACGAAGAAATTTTCGAACGCTTAACACAAGATATTATTAATGCTACTTTAGCAAAATGGTAGTCAGTGAATAGCACAGATTTTACATACACATTACAAAACCCTCAAGCTATAACACATGAGCAAACCGAGGCTGTAAAATCTATTATTGATGAATTTCCGTATTTTCAATCGGCTCGTGCATTATATCTTAAAGGCTTAAAAGACCAAAGTAGTTTTAAATATAATCAAGAACTTAAAACCACAGCAGCATATACAACAGATAGAAGTATTTTATTCGATTTTATAACATCGGATACATTTATTCAAAATGAGATTTCACAATTTATTAAACAGAATACAGCACACTTAAGAGATATTGATGTAACTGTTGAAGATATTTCTATAAACAAAAGTGTTTCTATTGATGAGGCATTAAAACAACAAATAAAAGATACTAAAGGTGTTTTAGATCCTGCTTTATTTCAACCTAAAGAAGAACGTCCTAAAAAAGCGTTTGTACTAGACGAATCAGAGCTTATCGAAAATGTTACTACAAAAACCAAAACACAAGAAGTTTCAGCTAGCGATATTTTAAATTTAGGAAAACCTCTTCAATTTGATAAAAGAGAAACACATTCGTTTAACGAATGGTTAAAGCTTACACGTTTTAAACCTATTAAAAGAGAAGAAGTAAATTCTGAAAAAGAAGAAAAAGTGGTTTTAGAAAAAACCGAAAAAGCCAAAAAATTTGAATTGATAGATAAGTTTATTTCTCAAAACCCAAAAATAAATCCATCAAAAGCAACAACAACAAAAGGAAATCTCGCTAAAGCACAAATGATACAACCTGAAGCTTTAATGACTGAGACTTTAGCGCGTATATATGTAGAGCAAAAAAACTATAAAAAGGCAATTCAATCTTATAAAATTTTAAGTTTGAAATATCCAGAAAAAAGTAGTTTCTTTGCAAACCAAATTAAGGCAGTAGAACAATTACAAGAACAAAATAATAAAGAATAATGAGTACGTTTACAATATTTTTAGCATTAATAGTAGTTGTAGCATTTTTACTAGTTGTAGTAATTATGGTGCAAAACCCAAAAGGTGGAGGGTTATCTTCTTCTTTTGGTGGCGGAGGCACACAACAACTAGGTGGTGTAAAAAAGACAACCGATTTTTTGGATAAAAGTACATGGGCTTTAGCAACATTGTTATTAGTACTAATATTATTATCTAATATTGCAATTAACAAAGGGACAGAGAGTATAGATTCTAAAGCATTAGATTCTGATGCAACAACAACTCAACCGTTACCAGCAGCAACACCGTTACCTACAACAAATGATACGGCTACTCCTGAAGATTCAACAGAAGAATAATAGATCATTATAATGAAACAAAAAAAATGCCAACTCAACCAGTTGGCATTTTTTGTTTCTGCAAGTTTGTCAGTTTAAAAGCATTGGCACATTTTTAGTATAACGCTAAAGCGTTAAACATAATTTAATTAATTAAAAAAATAAAATCACAAATGGGCTTAAACATCAAACCATTAGCAGACAGAGTTGTTATAGAACCTGCTGCCGCTGAAACAAAAACAGCATCAGGGATTATTATCCCAGATAACGCTAAAGAAAAACCGCAAAAAGGCAAAGTTGTTGCTGCTGGAAAAGGCACAAAAGACGAACCTATTACTGTAAAAGTTGGCGACACTGTTTTGTATGGCAAATATGCAGGAACAGAGCTTAAACTAGAAGGTAAAGATTATTTAATTATGCGTGAGAGTGATATTCTTGCAATTGTTTAATTACTATTAAAAAATATAAAAAATGGCAAAAGATATAAAATTTGATATTGAAGCACGTGACGGTTTAAAGCGTGGTGTTGACGCATTAGCAAATGCAGTAAAAGTAACATTAGGACCAAAAGGTAGAAACGTAATAATTAGTAAAAGTTTTGGTGCACCTCAAGTAACTAAAGATGGTGTATCTGTTGCTAAGGAAATTGAGTTAGATAATGCACACGAAAACATGGGTGCACAAATGGTAAAAGAAGTTGCATCAAAAACCAACGATTTGGCAGGAGACGGTACAACAACTGCAACTGTTCTAGCTCAGGCCATTGTTAAGGAAGGCTTAAAAAATGTAGCTTCTGGTGCAAATCCAATGGATTTAAAACGAGGTATCGATAAAGCTGTCACAGCAATTACTTCAGATTTAGAAAAGCAAGCTAAAAAGGTTGGTAATTCTTCTGAAAAAATAAAACAAGTTGCTGCAATTTCAGCAAATAATGATGACACTATTGGAGAGTTAATCGCTCAAGCTTTTGGCAAAGTTGGGAAAGAGGGTGTTATAACTGTTGAAGAAGCTAAAGGTATGGAAACCTATGTTGATGTTGTTGAAGGTATGCAATTCGATAGAGGGTACTTATCACCTTACTTTGTAACTGATGCTGACAAAATGATTGCAGATTTAGAAAATCCATACATTTTACTATTTGACAAAAAGATTTCTAACTTACAAGAAATTCTTCCAATACTAGAGCCTGTTGCACAATCTGGTCGCCCATTATTAATTATAGCAGAAGATGTTGATGGTCAAGCCTTAGCAACTTTAGTTGTAAACAAATTACGTGGTGGGTTAAAAATTGCTGCTGTTAAAGCTCCTGGTTTTGGTGACAGACGTAAAGCTATGTTAGAGGATATAGCCATATTAACAGGTGGAACAGTTATTTCTGAAGAAAGAGGTTTTACTCTTGAAAATGCAGATTTAAGTATGTTAGGTACAGCTGAAACTGTAACTGTTGATAAAGACAATACAACTATTGTTAATGGTGCTGGAAACGCAAAAGATATTAAAGCTCGTGTTAATCAAATTAAGTCTCAAATTGAAACTACTACTTCAGATTACGACAAAGAAAAACTACAAGAGCGTCTAGCTAAATTAGCTGGTGGTGTTGCTGTACTTTATGTTGGTGCCGCAAGTGAGGTTGAAATGAAAGAAAAGAAAGACCGTGTTGATGATGCTTTACATGCAACTAGAGCTGCAGTAGAAGAAGGAATTGTTGCTGGTGGTGGTGTAGCTTTTGTTAGAGCCAAAGCTGTTTTAGAAAAAATCACTACTGAAAACCTTGATGAAGTTACAGGTATTCAAATTGTAGCACGTGCAATTGAATCGCCTTTACGTACTATTGTTGAAAATGCTGGTGGAGAAGGTAGCGTTGTTATTTCTAAAGTTTTAGAAGGTAAAAAAGATTTTGGATACGATGCTAAATCTGAACAATATGTTGATATGCTAAAAGCTGGCATTATAGATCCTAAAAAGGTAACACGTATTGCATTAGAAAATGCAGCATCTGTTGCTGGAATGATTTTAACAACCGAGTGTGCTTTAATTGATATTAAAGAAGATGCTCCTGCAATGCCTCCTATGGGTGGCGGTGGCGGAATGCCAGGAATGATGTAAATCATTAAAATTTAATATAAACAAAAAACGCTTCAATTAATTTGAAGCGTTTTTTTTAGCTCTTTACTTTAAAAGTATAAGTAGAGATTAAATCACCCTTTATAAAAAAATGCACATCGTAAAAACCTGTGTGCTTAAACTTATACTCAACAGTTAATAATTGATTTTTAATTGTTGTAGAGTTAGGATTAATCTTTTTACTGTTGTAACCACTATCAATTAACAGCTTAACATCTTTAACAACTACTGGCTTAAGAAGTTCAAATTTAAAAGTCACTTTTTCATTTTTAAGTATAGTGTTATGCATTTTTTGGGGTTCAAAATGATTATTAAGATTTGCATAAGCCTTACCATAAATTATAGGCGCTTCAATAAATGCTTTAAATGAAGTTTTATCAAAATCATCTAAAAGCAACCATTTTTTATCAACAGGAAAATGATTTATAGCAAAGAGTTTTGGATTTGATAGAAAGAACCCGTCGTTATACTGAAATTCAAATATAGAGGTCGATGGGTTTGGTATCCCACTTGCCCAAGTAGGGTCGCAAAGATACCATTTCCCATTAAGTTTAACAGCATTCCATGAGTGGTTTGGAGCATCAAGTTTCTCAACATCTACAGTACTTGTTCTAGCAAAACCATGTACAATCTCACAATCAATATTAGCTAAATCCGAAAGTTTCTTTATAAGATAAGCATAGCCCGTACAGATAGTTTTGTTGTTTTTTATAAGTTTTTTAAGTGTTGCTTTCCTAAACTGACTATTCCAATTTTGAAGCTTAAGACTATCGTTTTTATAACGCTGTCTTTTTCGCATGTTTTTTGTATAATAAACATAATCGTTGGCTATGTTTCCGCAAACCCAGGTAAAAATCGCTCGAAAACGCTCAACATCGGTTGTTAGCTTGGAAGTAAGCTTGTATGATAATTCAGGTAAATTATTAAGTCTTTCATTTTTGCATTCCAAAGCAATTCTATCAGCCTTTGTAAAATCTATAGTATCAAAATCAGATATTTGAGCATGAGATTGGAATGCAAAAATTAAAAGAAATAAATATCGCATTATTTTCGTTTAAGCAACGCTATGTATGTAGATTAATTAGATCGTTTGGATTTATAAGGCTTATCAGTATTTAAAGCTCCTACAAATTCAATTAAATCTTCCGTTAACATTGGTTTTATAAAAGTGGTATCATCTTTAATTTTTACTTCTATTGTGTCGTAACCTAAGTAACTTATAAGTAAGACATCACCTGTTTTTAGAGACTTAGGAAATGTAAATTCTCCTTTGCTGTTAGAAACTGTTCCTATTTTAGACCCCTTTAATGTAATACTAGCTGTTTCTAAAGGGCCTTCTTCATTACTAATAATACCTTTAATGGTTCTTTCATTTTGTGCAACTTCAGTTGAAGGTGTTTTTTCAGATTGTCCATAAACAGGATTAAACATAAGAGTAGTAATCATTAATACTGCTACGTAACCAATCGTACTAAGAGCGCTTTTTTTGGGAAATTTTAATTGAGTTTTCATAATTCTAAATGTTTTGTTTTCATCAAATCTATCATTAGAAACATTATTATAAAAGTTACATTGAGTAAGCAATCGATTTGAATGAGTGAAGATACTAAATCTTAAAGCGAATTACAATTACATACTTAAAGAACAGCATTTTATATCGCAATTTTAACATTATTGGTATTAAAAAAATAATGCGAATGTTTTACATAAATCTCTGTTATATAAAATACAGCCAAAAACAAAAACCCCAAGCTAATAGGCTTGGGATTTGATAATTAAAATTTTATTTTTAGTGATTGTGACCATCATCTTTTTTGTGCTCTTCACCTTCTTTATGACTGTCTTTAACGTCTTCATCTCTATACTTACAACACGGATGTACTGAAGCATAAGCCTCATCTGTTGCCTTTATTTCTTTTGTATCATGACCAACACCAGCAATTGTTTTCTGTATGGTTTTTAAATCGGTCTTGCGTTCATCATAGATAAGCTTTAACTCATGAGTTTTAACATTCCAAACTGCAGACTTCACTCCTTTTGATGTTAAACAAGCCTTTTCTATACGATTTTTACACATCATACAAACACCATCAACCTCCATAGATGCTTTTGCATTTTTATTTTGTGCAAATGTTGTTGTTCCTATTAGCATTAAAGCTAAAATCATTATTTTTTTCATTGTATTCTTACTTTTGTTTTGTCAGGTCGAGCGCAGTCGAAACCTAATTATTGCCTCCCGACTGCGCTCGAGGTGACATTTACTTTTATTTTATTTTAAATCGTAATCCAGCATAATAACTTGCTCCAAAAATTGGGCCATATACAAAGGTCGTATCAAAATTTGAACCAAAAGGATCATTTGCTCCTAAAATAGGATTATCCTGCCTTACATTTGTTATATTTTCTCCACCTAAATATACTTCAAATTTTGGAGAAAATACTTTAGTTACTTGAGCATTTAACGTGCCAAGTGTTGGAGTGTTTTCAGGTAATTGATATTGAACTGGGTTTCCTACTGTTGATGAGAACCGCTGCTCTCCTAACCAATTATAAGTTGCGTCAAATTTCCATTGAGCACCATTTTCGTGCTTACGCGTTTCGTACGATGCATTAGCAAACAAACGATTTGTTGGCACTAATGGTTTTGATAATTTACCCGAGTTATAATCAGTTTTTACATCGTAATATTTATAAGCCATTCGCAAATCGAAATGTTCAAATACATTATAATTCAGTTCCACCTGAAAGCTATTCGCATAACTTTTACCCTCCAAATTATAGAAATTTACTTCTTGTGGGTTTTCAAAATCTATAACAACTTGATTTTTAAAATCAGTTTTATAATAATCTAAGGTAATATCAGCTTTTCTTCCAAAAAGATTAAATCCTTGTAAAAAAGACACCCCATAATTCCATGCAATTTCTGGGTCTAATCCGTAAATATCTCCATTTGTGTCTAAAATATTTATAGCTCTTGAGGTAGAAAATATACTTTGATTTTCGGCAAAAATATTAGCACTTCTTTTTCCTCGGCCAAAAGAAGCTCTTAAAGCTGATTTCTCCCATGGTGTATATCGTGCATGAACTCGAGGTGTAACAAAAGTGCCTAATAAATTATGATTATCTACTCGAACACCTGCAGTTAAATTTAACTTATCGAGGTTATCAAAATTATATTCAAAAAAGGCACCAATTGAATGTTCGGTTCTTTCGTAATTTGAACTTAACGTTTGTGCATTTACCAATTCATCGTAATGATCATATGTATAACTTAATCCTGTTTTAATTTTGTGCCTAGAGTCGCTAATAATAGAATTATAAATTGCGTTAGCATATAAACTATTGTGTTTAATATCATATTGATTTAACCCATAATACGAATCTTGTTTATGGCTACTAAACGCTGTTTGCACTCCAATACTTTGCCAAGGGATTTCTGGATTCACATAACCAAATTTTGTTGATACTTCATACCGGCGGGTATTAATTTCGCTTCCCCAAGCATTGGTTGTTCCTCTGTCTGTTTTTGGATTAAAATTAACTTGTCCCGTCTGCTTTTCATCATCTAAAATTTTTAGATTTATAAAGCTCACAAAACCTTTTTCGGTATCGATGTATTGCCATCGGTTCATTACATTTATCTGATTATATAATGGCATATCTAAAAAATTATCGTCATTCACGTCATGATTAACTTGATGCGTATTACCATGTAAATACAAACCCGCACTCCATTTATCGCTTACTACCGTATTTATATGCGTATTTAATTCAAAACGTCCATTAGCATTAGCATAAACGTTTACAAATAATTTATCATCTGTAGTTGGCTTTACAAGTTCTGCGTTTATTTGTCCTGCAATACTTTCAAAACCATTAACTACGCTTCCAGCTCCTTTAGTAATTTGAATACTTTCTACCCATGTCCCTGGTATAAAACTCATTCCAAAAGCTTGGGATGCACCACGAATAGATGGTATGTTTTCAGTAGCAATTAAAATGTACGGACTTGTTAAACCTAACATTTTTATTTGTTGAGTACCTGTAACTGCATCAGCAAAATTAACATCGATAGATGGGTTGGTTTCAAAACTTTCAGATAAATTACAACAAGCCGCTTTTAGCAATTCGTCACTACTTACAGTAAATGTATTTGTTGCTTGCAAATACGATTTGGCAGTCGCTTGCTTTCTAGAAGTTACTGTTACAGCATCTAAATTATCTGTTGGCTGCAACCAGTAATGTACCATTTTTGGTTCATTTACAGTAATTGTATCGGTTTTAAAACCAACATAACTAATTACCAGTTTAGTATATTCTTTTTTATATGGAATTGTGAATTTTCCATCAATATCTGTTACTGTTCCAACAGAAGTATCGAGCCAATATACATTAGCACCAGCTAATCCTATATGCTCATTTTTTTCATTAGCCTCCATAATCATTCCGCTAATCTTGTCTTGCGAAAAGCTTAATAAAGGCAATATAAATATTATATATATTAAATGTTTCATTTTTTAATTGTAGGTTTTTAACAGCATGATAACAGCCATAACAATCATAATGCTGTTTTCTATAAATGTGGCTTTCGTCATTGGTAATTTTAAAGCCGTACCGAGGCAAGCACATCGAATAGTTTTTTTACTTAAAAGTGTTTTTGAAACCCCAATAGTTGTAAGACCCAAAATGATTAAAGTGATAATTAATGCTATAGAAATTTGTATACGCATTAAAAAAAGTAAACCCAACGCCAACTCAATAAACGGATATAACCAACCATAAGCAGGAATCACCTTAGCTAAAGGGTCGTACATTTTAAAAGACTCTGGAAATCCTTTTAAATCTAAAAACTTAAAGAAACTAAAAACAACATAAAACAACCCCATAAAATCGAGCATAAAACCATTGGTATTCCAAGGGTTATAATTCAATAAAATAGATGCTCCTATTATAAAAGCAAAGATTAAAAATAAAGGAAAAAGCTGTTGCAAATCACTTTTTTTATCCTCTTCTATTATGGAAGAAGCAAAAACATTTGCTTCTTGTTTTTCAGAAATAGTGTATTTATTAGATAAAGCCTTTTGTAAAGATTCTATTAAAATATGTTGAGACATTTCAATAGTTACTTCACTTTTTTCAAGACTTACTTTAGCATTTACAACCTGTTTTAAAGCATTCAGTTTGTCTTCAACCGAAGTTTTACAACCATTACAAGTCATACCTGTAACTGTATATGTATGTATCATGATTTTGTATTTGATTAAATAAATAATTTTAAATTTTCGCTAAAGCGGAAATAATAAACATTTATAAAATCAAATTAGGAAAGTATCATTAAGCACTTGTATATCTCTAACCAGATTAGGTGGAGAATAGTTTTTATGAGGAACTATTTGCTGGGATAAGCCTTCAAAAAAATTAACATAAGAATAAATAAATGACGCTAAAAACAGCTGTTGTTCAAATTCTAAATCGTCAAACGAAGAAAATTTTAACTCATCTTGACCTTGAATAACATTAATTTCGTCTTTGCAGCATGTTTTCTTTTGTAATATCTCTAAAGCTTCCATTTCACATTTCTCTGCTTCAACAAAAACAGAAACATCAACCAAAACATCACCACAATAGTGTTTTTCTATAGTAAAAGACACTGTTGAAAACAACACTAAAAGTGTAAGCAGCACTGAAAAGGTTTTATGAAAAAATAGTTTTATCACATAGCAAAAATACAAAAACTTAAAATCAATCCTCCTATTTTATAAAATGATTAACAGTTATTTTTTTAGTTTATGATAGTAAAATGCTGGTAGTAACAAGATTAAAATTATAGGTTGAATTAAAAAGCGACGGAGATTAAAAAAAAGATAATATGTCTCTTGTTTTGGGTTTAAAACAAAGTACATGTAGCCTGAAATCAATAAAACAAAAGCAATTATGTAAATAAAACCAGAAAACTTAATAATGCTTTTATCTTTAAAAAATACAAATAAAACAGCTAAAGAAATAGCAGTATTTATAGCATATCTTAAAACTGTATATATAGTCAATTTAAACACCTCAACTTTTGGACTATCTGTATATAAATAATCGTTTTTAAAAAACTCTAAATAAGGGTCGTAAAATAATTCATTTTCAAAAAAACGTATTAAAATTAACAGCCCAAAAAGTATAAAAAGCAATACGTATTTAGTAAACTTACTCATGGGCAGTTTTTAAGTTTGAAAAACGATTCACCCAAAAAATCCATAATAAAAAAACAAAGCCATAAATAACCGCAGGAAAAACTATATCGTGTAAAACAGCTTGTCTTTCTGGATAATGGTATAATGCTATAGTGAATAAAGCAATTCGTATTAAATTTGCGGCATAAATTAAAACACTCCCAGATAAAATAAAAAATAAGGTAGTTTTAAGTTTTCCTGAAAAAGCAATAATGAACGACATAAACAAAATAATAACACTTACCGAATTACACCCCTCTATAACTCTAGCCAAATATTTGCCATTTAAAATAACTTTTATCGAAGCCTCTTCAGGATGTGGAAACATTTGTGTATCATACCCAAAACCGTTTAATAAAACATCTGTTTGTTTTGCAACCAAATGTGTTAAATAATCTGGGTAGAATTTAGATCCTTCAGAAAACTCTAAGTAAAAATGATATAAAGTTGAAAAGCCTACATACACAATTAAAAATGTGAGTATAAACTTTATAACCAATTTATATTTAACAAAAAGTTCTTGCAAAAAAATACGTTTAAAGTTAAAATTATCTGAAACTAAATATCGAATTTACACCTTTTTAAATACTTTTACCAAAACTTTTGAATTTATGCCTTTTGAATTACTAAAACCTCAAGTAGAAACCATTATTTCTGATTCTACAAAAACTACTGAAGAACGTTTATTATCTATCTGTCAATTGTTAGAAACAAACATTAATTATTACAATTGGGTGGGTTTTTATTTTGCTAATGGCGATAAAAAAGAATTGCATTTAGGCCCTTATGTTGGAGAACCAACAGACCATACTATTATACCGTTTGGAAAAGGTATTTGCGGACAAGTAGCTGTAAGTAACGAAAATTTTGTGGTACCAGATGTTGCCGCTCAAGACAATTATATTGCCTGTAGTATTACTGTCAAAGCAGAAATTGTAGTGCCTATTTTTGTGAATGGAAAAAATATTGGACAAATAGATATAGACTCGAATACTCCAGATCCTTTTACAGAGAAAGATGAACGATTTTTAGAGTTTGTTTGCGAGAAGGTTGCGGCAATTATTTAAGTAGGTTCTATTTATTTAGCAAAAACGTCAATTAGCTTCTTAAGCAGAAAAGAAATTAAGACAACAATAAATAGAAATAAAGTTATTGTAAAAACAATCCCAAGCCAAAAATTAATATTTGTAATATCCCAAGCCCAACCTACAGTTTTATTAAGACTCCATGTATGCTCTTTAACAAAACTAAAATAGAAAAAAAGAAAAATTGAAGTTAGAATTAAAACTCTAATAAAATACCAACCAAACGTTCTCTTAGGCTTAACTTTCATAAAGTAAAAATACTACTATTTTAGAATTTGGTTTTTCTCTCAATTTTAGAATTTGGCACAACTGTTAACAACTTCTTTATTTAGTTGAAAAAAGGCCTCGTTTTTTAGTCTTATCCAGCCTTTTTTTTTAACTGAAATAACTACTTTTGCGCTTTAACACACAACACACTAAAATGAGCAACGAAAAAACAATTAAATCTGCACTAATTTCTGTATTTAGTAAAGATGGATTAGCACCAATTGTTAAAAAACTAAACGAACAAGGTGTAACCATATATTCTACCGGAGGCACTCAAAAGTTTATTAACGATTTAGGAATAAATGTTGTTCCTGTTGAGGATGTTACATCGTATCCTTCCATTCTTGGTGGTCGTGTAAAAACATTACATCCTAAAGTTTTTGGTGGTATTTTAAATCGTCAAAACCATGATGGTGATGTTGCTGAATTAGCTGAATACGAAATTCCTCAAATTGATGTAGTTATTGTAGATTTATATCCGTTTGAAAAAACAGTAGCTTCAGGTGCAAGCGAGCAAGATATTATTGAAAAAATTGACATAGGTGGTATTTCATTAATTCGTGCTGCAGCAAAAAATTATGCAGATGTGATTTGTGTGTCATCGGTTGATGATTATGCTGAATTTTTAGAATTAATCTCTAAAAATAATGGTATACTTACTGAGGCTGATAGAAAACGTTTTGCTGGAAAAGCATTTAATGTATCATCGCATTACGATACTGCTATTTTTAACTACTTTAATAAAAACCATGATGAAGCAGCTTTAAAAATTAGCGAAACCAACGGAAAGGTTTTACGCTACGGAGAAAACCCTCACCAAAGAGGTTTTTTCTTTGGGAATTTTGATGATTTATTTACCAAACTTCATGGAAAGGAATTAAGTTACAACAACCTTTTAGATGTTGACGCTGCTGTAAATTTGATGTTAGAGTTTAAAAATGATGCCCCTACATTCGCCATATTAAAACACAATAACGCATGTGGTTTGGCTCAACGTAACACTTTACACCAAGCCTATGTTGACGCTTTAGCAGGAGACCCTGTTTCTGCTTTTGGAGGAGTGTTAATAAGCAACAAAGAAATTGATTTAGCTACCGCTGAAGAAATTCATAAATTATTCTGTGAGGTTGTTATCGCACCTTCTTTTTCGCCTGAAGCCTTGAGTATTTTAAAAGGGAAGAAGAATAGAATTTTGTTAGTTATTCATGATATTGAAATGCCTAAAACCAATGTAAGAAGTTGTTTAAATGGTGTTTTAGTTCAAGATAGAAACAATATTACTGACAAAGCTGAAGATTTAAAAACAGCAACCAACATAGCCCCTACAGATGCTCAAATTGAAGATTTACTGTTTGCTTCAAAAATTTGTAAGCACACTAAATCAAACACCATTGTTTTAGTAAAAGGCAAACAATTATGTGCAAGTGGAACTGGGCAAACTAGTCGTGTTGATGCATTACAACAAGCAATACACAAAGCACAATCGTTTAACTTTGACTTAAGTGGTGCCGCCATGGCAAGTGATGCTTTTTTTCCGTTTCCTGACTGTGTAGAAATTGCCAAAAATGCTGGTATTACTTCCGTTATTCAACCAGGAGGCTCAATAAAAGATCAATTAAGTATTGATTATTGTAATGATAATAATGTGGCCATGGTAATGACTGGTACTCGCCATTTTAAGCATTAAACAAGAACGATAGCAAATTGTTGCGTTAGGGATTGAACGGTTCGACTGCGCTCACCGCAGGCTAATTGTTTGAGCTCGCCGACGTAGGAGGAAGCGAGTAGTGAAAGCCCGACCTTTAGGAAACGCCATAATTAATAAATTGATAGTCTAAATATCGATGAAAAACGTATAAGTGTAAGTCTGGATTGTTAAATTGAATTTTGAGCGCTTTAAAAACTCATATATTTATTTACTTTTATTACATTTACAAGATTAGTTAACAACCTTTAAAAACCACTAATAGCACATGGGCTTTTTTGACTTCCTAACCGAAGAAATTGCAATAGATTTAGGTACTGCAAATACACTTATTATACATAACGACAAAGTTGTTGTTGATGCGCCATCGATAGTTGCGCGCGATAGAATTACTGGGAAAATAATTGCCGTTGGTCAACAAGCTAGTTTAATGCAAGGTAAAACGCATGAAAACATTAAAACCATTCGCCCATTAAAAGATGGGGTAATTGCTGATTTTGATGCTTCTGAACAAATGATAAGTATGTTTATTAAAAATATACCTGCATTAAAGAAGAAGTTTTTTACGCCTGCATTACGTATGGTTATTTGTATACCCTCTGGAATTACTGAGGTTGAAATGCGTGCAGTAAAAGAAAGTGCAGAACGTGTTAACGGAAAAGAAGTATATTTAATACACGAGCCTATGGCTGCGGCTATTGGTATAGGTGTAGACATTATGCAGCCTAAAGGTAATATGGTGGTTGATATAGGTGGTGGTACTACCGAAATTGCAGTAATTGCTTTAGGTGGTATTGTTTGTGATAAATCGGTTAAGATTGCAGGTGATGTTTTTACAAACGATATTGTTTACTATATGCGTACACAGCACAACCTTTATGTTGGAGAACGCACAGCAGAAAAAATAAAAATTCAAATTGGAGCCGCTACAGAAGATTTAGATCTTCCTCCAGAAGACATGAGTGTTCAAGGCCGTGATTTGTTAACTGGAAAGCCTAAACAAGTCTCTATCTCTTATAGAGAAATAGCAAAAGCTTTAGACAAGTCTATTTTACGTATTGAAGATGCCGTTATGGAAACACTATCGCAAACACCTCCAGAATTAGCTGCCGACATATACAATACTGGTATTTACTTAGCTGGCGGGGGTTCTATGTTACGTGGTTTAGATAAACGCTTATCTCAAAAAACTGATCTTCCTGTTTACATTGCTGAAGATCCATTAAGAGCAGTTGTTAGAGGAACTGGTATTACACTTAAAAATTTACCTAAATACAAAAGTGTTTTGATTAAATAAAAGCATAAAATAGTCCCTAAATCATGCAACAGATTATAAATTTTATAATAAGAAACAAAACATTTCTGTTATTCTTATTACTGTTTTTTATATCTATTGTTTTTACAATACAATCGCATTCTTATCATAAAAGTAAGTTTATAAATTCTGCCAATTTTTTAACTGGTGGTATTTACAATTCTGTTAATAACATTAGTGAGTATTTAAGCTTAAAATCTCAAAACCAAATTCTATCAGAAGAAAACAATCGCTTAAAATCACTTTTATTTAATTCTGAAAACACAATAGATTCAACCTACACTGATAGTATAACTTACAATGGCTTATACAAAATTTATACGGCTAAAATCATAAAAAATAGCTATTCTGTAGCTGATAATATTTTACTAATCAACAAAGGCACAAAAGATAGCATTAAAGAAGATTTTGGAGTTATAACTAGTAAAGGTGTTTTGGGGATAATAGACAACTCCAGTAACAACTATTCAACTGTTATATCGATTTTAAATACGACAAGTAATATTAGTGCACAACTAAAAAACACAAATCATTTTGGGTCTTTAACTTGGAATGGGGATTCTCCAAATATTGTACAACTAACAGATGTTGAAAAAATAGCTCCAGTTAAAGAAGGAGACACTATTGTTACTTCTGGGCTTTCTTCAATTTTCCCAAAAGACATTCATATTGGTGTTGTTAAAGATTTCAAATTAGATATTGCCGAAAATTATTATGAAATTAATGTAGTTCTTTTTAATGATATGACCAATCTTGAGCATGTTCATATTATAGAGAACAGAGATATTGAAGAAATTACTAATCTGTTAAACTCTAACTAAATGAATAGTATTATTTCTTTAAATAGTGTTCGGTTTTTGGTTCTTGTTTTAACACAAGTACTTATATGCAATCATATCAATTTTTTGGGGTATGTAAATCCGAATGTTTATATACTATTCATCATTTTATTTCCCGTTAAAAACAATCGCTCATTATTTATATTAGTGAGTTTTTTGCTAGGACTAATTATCGATTTATTTTTAGATTCTGGAGGTATTCATGCAGCAGCTTGCGTTTTTATAGCTTATACAAGACCAATTATATTAAAGTTCTCATTTGGTATGGTTTACGAACACCAAAACATGAAATTTAATACTGTAGATTTTGGTGCTAAACTCACCTATATAACCATAATGACTGTTGTACATCATATTATTTTATATAGTTTAGAAATTTTTAGCATTTCAAAAATAATTTTAGTCCTTCAAAAAACGTTATTCTCAAGTATATTTACTATTATACTATGTGTTTTACTAATTATTATTTTTAGCCGAAAATCTAAATGAGACAACTTTTACTATATATATCTGTAATTTTTGTTGGTTTATTATTTATAACTAGGCTTTTTTATCTACAAGTATATACTTCAACTGAACATAATTTGTTTGAAGATAATGCCATTAGAAAAGTTTATGATTATCCAAAGCGTGGTTTTGTATATGACAGAAACGGAAAACTTTTAGTTGCCAATCAGCCTTCTTATGATGTTATGGTTATTCCTCGTGAGGTTGAACCTTTAGACACACTTGAATTTTGTTCATTATTAAAAGTTGATACCGCTTACTTTAATAAAAGATTAAAAAAAGCCAGAGTTTATTCTCCTAGGTTACCATCTGTTTTTTTATCCCACTTATCAAAAGAAGATTATGCCGTTTTACAAGAAAAAATGCGAAAGTTTGATGGCTTTTATATTCAAAAAAGATCTCTTCGGAACTACGAGACTTCAATTGGTGCTAATGTTTTAGGTGATATTGGAGAAGTCAATAATAGAGACATAAAAAAAGACCCTTATTACAGAATGGGCGATTTAATTGGCAGACAAGGAGTAGAAGCATCTTACGAAGATATATTACGAGGTGTAAAAGGCATTAAGTTTATTCAGAAAGATCGATTTAACAGAAATATTGGCCCTTATAAAGATGGTAAGTTTGACACCATTCCTGAACAAGGAAAAGACATCACCATAACTATTGACGCTAAACTACAAGAATACGGTGAGCTACTCATGCAAAATAAACGCGGTGGGGTTATTGCAATTGAACCATCAACAGGGGAAATATTAGCTATGGTAGCCGCCCCTACTTATGATCCAAATATATTAGTAGGCAGAGGCAGATCAAAAAATTTTACTAAACTTTTTAATGATTCTATTGCAAAACCATTATTTAATAGAAGTCTACAAGGTGTATACGAACCTGGATCACCTTTTAAATTAATGAATGCTCTAATTGGCTTGCAAGAAGGCGTATTAACCCCTACCGAAACAGTTACCTGCTATGCTGGTTATAAATACGGAAATCGTTTTATGAAATGTCATTGTTACATTGGTAAACGGAATAATATGATTAGCGGTATTCAAGAATCTTGCAATGCTTATTTTGCTACAGCATATAGAAAAATTTTAGATAAAAATGGGAGCGCTTCTGAAGGCATTGATGTTTGGAGTAAACATGCTAAAAGTTTTGGTTTAGGTAATTTTTTAGGGTATGATTTAAAGGTAGGACAAAAGGGTAGAATTCCAGATAGAGATTATTACAAAAGAATATACCCAAAAACCTTTTATTCAACTTATACAATATCTAACGCTATTGGTCAAGGCGAGGTAGCAACTACACCTATTCAACTAGCTAATATGATTGCTGCAATTGCCAATAGAGGGCATTACTACACCCCCCATATTATTAAATCTATTGAAGGAGAAACACTTCCTGAAAAATTTACAACTCCAAAATACACAACCATAGATAAAGCAAATTTTGAACCTGTAATAGAAGGCATGCATCAGGTTTACAAAAAAGGAACAGCGCAATGGGTGCAAGTAAAGGATATTGATATTTGTGGTAAAACAGGAACTGTTGAAAATTTTGCTATTATTGATAGTTTAAAAACACAATTAACCGATCATTCTATTTTTGTAGCTTTTGCCCCAAAAGAAAAACCGAAAATAGCTCTTGCGGTATTTGTAGAAAATGGTTATTGGGGTAGCAGATTTGCAGGAAAGATTGCCAGCTTAATGATTGAAAAACATATTAAAGGTGAAATAACAAGAACAGATTTAGAAGATTGGCTTTTAAGGCATAGTTTGGAAGACGAGTATGCTAAACCTTATTCTGGTGAACCTTTTCAAATTAACGGAAAAACAAAACTACAAGTTGTTGATGATAACGAATATTCTCGTTTAAAAAAACAGTTAGTCAGAATTAGTAAAGCAACAAATTAATGGTTAGAGAAACGAATAGACATTTTAAATTCGACTGGATTACCATTATTCTTTTCTTGTTACTAGTAGGTTTTGGGTATTTAAATATTTTATCAGCATCACATTCTGGAAGTGCTATAAATTATTTTGATTTATCGCAACCTTATGGTAAGCAGCTTATTTTTATCTTTTTAACCTTTGGCTTAATCGTGGTTCTACTTGCTATTGACGCTAAGTTTTACGAGCGTTTCTCCAGTATAATTTATATAGTTTCGATGCTCTCCTTGGTAGGCCTTTTCCTGTTTGGAAAAAATGTTAATGGAGCCACTTCCTGGTATGCCATTGGAGGAATGACTATACAGCCTAGTGAGTTTGCAAAAATGGCAACGGCATTGGCCGTCGCCAAATACATAAGTGATTTAAACACTAATATTAAAGACTTAAAAGATCAGATAAAAACTCTAATACTAATAGCAATTCCTGCCGTTTTAGTATTATTACAAAATGATACAGGGAGCACCATTGTTTATGGTGCATTCTTTTTTGTTTTATATCGTGAAGGTCTGCCTAAATATTACCTAACCATAGGTATATCTGTTATTCTAGTTTCAATTTTATCTTTAAAATTTGGAGCGATAGCAACTTCCATAATCGCAACTATATTAATTATTGGCTTTCATTTTATAAGCAAAAGAAAACTGCATATTTTTCAATCTTTACTTATTTTAATAGCGACTATTGGTATTTCTTTTGGAGTAAAATTCTTTTATCAAAGCATATTAAAGCCTCACCAGCAAGATAGAATAAGTCTTTGGTTAAGACTAGAAAAAGATCCAGTTAAATTAGAACAAATGAAAAAAACATTTGCTTACAATTTGAATGAATCTGAAAAAGCAATAAGCTCTGGGGGTGTTACAGGGAAAGGATTTATGGAAGGAACAAGAACCACAGGGAAATTTGTTCCAGAACAACATACCGATTATATTTTTAGTACCGTTGGCGAGGAATGGGGCTTTTTAGGAAGTGCTTTTGTTGTAGTTCTTTTTGTTCTGCTAATAATGCGTATTCTTCATCTGGCAGAACAACAAAAAACCCAATTTAGTAGAGTTTACGGGTATGGTGTGGCGTCAATTATCTTCATACACTTTCTTATTAATATAGGTATGGTAATGGGGTTAATTCCTACTATAGGCATTCCACTACCCATGTTTAGCTACGGCGGTTCTGGGCTTTGGGCATTCACTATTTTACTATTTATATTTATTAAACTAGACTCTAATAAAATTAATGAATGGTAATTTTAAAGATTAATATACGTATCTTGAATTACTAAATTTTTTTTGCTCAAATGAAAAAATACTTCTTTTTAATACTTTCAGCATTAACCTTAATCAATACTAGCTGTAGTTCTTCTGATTCTAATGAACAAGGCCTAACAGAGACTAAACCTGTAGGCGAGTTTATTGATGATTGGTCTTTTAGTGTTTTTCCTAAATTAGGTGACAATTTTGATTTAGCCGAATTTAAAATGTGGGTTCCTGAAGATGTTAGTGATTTAAGAGCCATTTTAATTTTATCAAACCACGCTAATGGAGGATCCTTTGGATGGTTAAGTTTAGATGAATGGAGGAACTATGCAAGAGCAGAAAAGTTAGCACTCATGGCAATTAATGTTAAAACCACTACAGCTGATGGTTTCTACACAAATGCAAGTGGCGGAAGTGGTGATGCATTAATAAAAGCACTTGATACTATTACCTATAAAAATAATTTAACTGATATAAACAAATTACCTTTTTTAATGAAAGGCTATTCTGCTGGAGGTGTTTTTAGTTATTACTTTTCCAATTTTAAACCAGAACGTATTATTGCTTTTGTAAATATTAGAGGCGGTGCTGTTGGCTTAACCTCTGACACTAATAATAATACTCCTGGGCTAATGCTATTGGGTGAAAACGATGCTGTTTCAAGAAATCAAAATATGGGAGGTGTAGTACTTTCAAAAAGAGATAAGGGTGGAGCTTTTAGTTATGCCATAGAACCCGATGTAGATCATTTTGGAAACTTAGGTCCTTCGTGGGAACTAACAAGAGCTTTTTTCTCTGTAGCATTAGACAAAAGGCTTACACCTGGATCTAATACACTTAATGTTATTCCTGAAAACACAGGTTGGTTAGGGAATAACGCTACAAAAGAAATATTTGCATTTGATAATTACCCTAACATAACAAAGCATGCCTCTTGGCTAATTGATGAGTCTTTTGCATTAAAGTGGAAAGCGTATCAAGCAAATTAAATTAATTACTTTTTTAGCTCCAATTTTTCAGCAAAATAGTCACAAAAATCTTTCATTGTCGCTGTCATTTTTTCATCTTGAGTAGCTCTATTAAATGTATCGCTCATAGCTACCAAGGTTTGATGAAAAAATACTTTCATTTCATCAACAGGCATATCTTTGGTCCATAAATCGATACGTAACGTTTCTTGAGTTTTAGCATCCCAAACAGCGAGCATCATTGCTTTAGCTTCCTCATTGGTAATGCCTCCATCTTGAGCTGTCCAATACAAGCTTTCTGGGATTCTGTTTTCATCTAACTCAACTTGCAATTCTATTTTAGAGATATGCTTTTTTTCCATTACTTACGTGGTTTAAACTTGGTGTTATTAAATATTTCTTCAGTAGATTTTATTAACATATCTTTTAATGATACATTATTTTGTTGCATGTAAGCACGCACAATTTGCCAACCAATATATTGTCCTAAACGTCCAGGTGAATCGGCATCAATCTCTTCTAAATAAAACTTTGTAAAAGGTGCTGGGTTTATAAATCTACTAGGTAATTTAGAGTCTGTACTAAACAACAATTCGCGTTCAACAAAATAACGCCATATATAGCTCTCGTTAGCAATAGCCCAATCAAACTGTTCTTGAGTATAACCAATACGCTCACTTTCAGGTTTAAATGGAACTATAACATCCTTAAAATATAACTGTTTTCCAGAATAAATCATTTCATCTAACAAAGTTCTTTTTTGTGATTGATATGTGTATTTCTTTGCATATTTGCTTGCTATATCAACAACAAGCTGTTCTTTTTTTAAATTTGCTCTTACATATTTCGGAATGTTGCCATAAACATAAAACTTATGATCATCACCTAAATAATTATCTAAAGCTATTAATGCAATAGTATCAGTAACAACTACTTTATTTCTATAATCAACATCATTAGTTACAGTAATAATTCTTGGAGGATTGAACTCTGGAAAATAATATTTTAAATGATTAAATAACGATTCTATTTCTGCTTCTACATCATTAAAAACAGGAAACACTTTATTTACTTCATTAAATAATTGAACCTGCAAGGTATCGGTCTTTTTAGCTAGCCAAAACGAATCTGAATACTTTTTTGGAAACATAAAAGGGTAAACCTTTTTTAAGTTTTTCAAATCCGGCAAAGAGGCCTCGGCAAACAATCTATCAAAACGTTCTACAGAAATATCTGTATTTATTTTAGCAATACTTTCTTGAAGTTCACTATTTTTTTTACATGATATAACTATCAAAATAATACCAAATAATAAGATTACGTTTTTCATATAAAACTTAAACGGCATAAATTTTTATTAATTGAGTGTTTCGTTTATTTTTGTTTGCAAAGGTACTATTCTTAGATTTAAATTCATTTAATATGCAAACAGAAAAAGTAGTTAATCATATTGTTAATTGGTTAAAAGAATATGCAACTAATGCCCGTGTAAATGGATTTGTTGTAGGGATATCTGGTGGTATTGATTCAGCAATAACATCAACTTTATGCGCCAAAACAGGTTTAAATGTTTTATGTGTAGAAATGCCCATACACCAAGCTCCAAGCCATGTTACCAGAGCGCAAGAACACATTGCTCAACTAAGGAATAGGTTTGATAATGTTGATGATACGCGTACTGATTTAACTCCAGTTTTTGAAGAATTTAAAACTGAAGTGTTTTTTGACGGCGACCAAGCTACTATTGATATGGCTTTAGCAAATACTAGAGCTCGTTTAAGAATGACAACGCTTTACTACTACGCTGGCCTTTATAAACTATTGGTAGCAGGAACTGGTAATAAAGTAGAAGATTTTGGAGTTGGTTTTTATACCAAATACGGTGATGGGGGTGTAGATTTAAGCCCAATAGCTGATTTAATGAAATCTGAAGTTTATAAATTAGGTGAGTTTTTGCAAGTACCAGATTCTATAATGAAAGCAGCTCCAAGTGATGGCTTATTTGGTGATGCCAGAAGCGATGAAGACCAAATTGGGGCTTCATATCCAGAACTTGAATGGGCAATGCAAATGGATGAAGCTGGTAAAACTGAAAGTAGTTTTTCTGGTAGAGAGTTAGAGGTTTTTAAAATCTATAAACGTTTTAATACATCGAACAAGCACAAAATGATTCCTATACCAATTTGCATAATTCCTAGTAATTTCAAGTAATTATTGTGATTATAACAAAAAGTCTTATCTTTACCACAAGGTAACTCTCTCAATTATAGTTGTAAAACCTCTAACAATTATAATAATAAAACCCTAGAACAATGATTAAATTACTAATAGCAGACAACCACCCAATTATTAGAAAGGGATTAGAACATCTCTTTTCAGCATCTTCAAACATAAAAATTGTTGGAAGTGTAGATGATGGCGAAGCCATCTTAGAATTTGTAAAAAATAATGATGTTGACATTATTTTAACCGAAACAGATTTTCCAAAACTTAACGGTTTAACCGTTTTACGTTATTTAAAGAAAGATTATCCAGATATTAAAACCATCATTTTTAGTAGCCAACCAGAAGAAGTATATGGTATTAACACCATTAAAGCTGGCGCTTCTGGATATATTTCTAAATCAGTTAATATCATAACCATTAACGATGCTATTTTAAGAGTTTCTGATGGTGGTATTCACTTAAGTGATGCGCTTACGCAACAACTAGCTTTTGGAAGTAAATCAAATAAATCTGGAGCTTTTTACAAAAAACTATCAACTCGTGAGTCAGAAGTTTTAAAGCTTTTAACAATTGGTAGAAAAAACAAAGAAATTTCCAAAGAGCTAAATATTAACGAAAAAACGGTAAGCACATACAAAGCTCGTTTAATGAGAAAACTAAAAGTTAACAATTTAGTTGATCTTGTAAATCAAGCAAAGCTTACTGCAGAATTATAATACACGATTCAGCTTTCTAGATAATAACATTTTTAGACTCGAATAGTCTTTTACTTCTTCAAGTATATTTCTATTCGTGTCTATTTTATTTTGTAAAGTTTCTTGCTGAAATTCTTTAACTTTTTGGTCTATTAAAAAGCAACGTAAGCTTAAAATGGTTTCGCTTACTAGTTGGGCAACATTTTGATTTTTTTCTTTTGGAAATATATTCATTCTATTCCAATCATCTAACATGTATCGTTCATCTTCCATTAATATTGTTGTTATTTGACTAGATGTTTCAGAATCAACAGAGTTTATAAATGATTTCAAGTTAAACTCAGTACTCTGATTTAAAGTATCAATAATCGTATAATACAAGGTTTTAAACTGTTCGTTCGAGAATTCCATTTCATCATCTTGTAAGTCTAAAAACACTTTTTCAAATACTTTGGCTTGATGAATTACTGGCTCTAAAATAAGGTCGCCTTTATCATTTTCTTTTAAAACTAAATCCTCAAAGTCTTCGGTCTTGTTACCGTATAGCAGTAAAACCTCTATTATCTTTCGTTCTAAGACATACTGTACATCAACTTTTTTTACAGGTTGTTGGTGCTTAATAACATCAAAGGCCTTTTGCTCATTTTTATATTTTTTATTTTCCTCTTGAAATTCTTTTTTATTAATTTGAGCTAACGTACTAAATAAAACCTCTTCACTAATGTCCATAATTCTTGCACATTCTTGAATATAAATTTCTTTTTTAATACGATCAGGGATTTTAGAAATACTGTTTACAATATCTCTAACTGTTTCGGCTTTTTTTATTGGGTCATTTTTTGAATCCTCAAATAATACTGAGGCTTTAAATTGAATAAAATCTTTTGCATTTTCATTTAAATAAAGCGCAAGTTCATCTAGTGTATGTTTTTTAGAAAAACTATCAGGATCTTCTCCTTCAGGAAACGTACAAACTTTTACATTCATCCCTTGTTCCAAAATTAAATCTATACCACGAAGAGAGGCACGCATCCCTGCTGCATCGCCATCAAAAAGCACCGTAATATTTTTTGTAAGCCTGTTTATAAGCCTTATTTGCTCAGAAGTTAAAGCAGTACCAGATGATGATACTACATTTTTAATTCCTGTTTGATGAAATTGAATAACATCGGTATACCCTTCAACTAAGTAACAATTATCCTCTTTTGCAATACTTTGCTTTGCATGATAAATACCATATAGCACTTTACTTTTATAATAAATATCGCTTTCAGGAGAATTTACATATTTGGCTGCTTTCTTGTCGGTAATCAAAATACGACCACCAAAACCTAAAACACGGCCACTCATACTTTTTATAGGAAACATTACACGACCTTTAAACCTGTCAAAGCGCTTACTTTCTTTAACAATGGTAAGTCCTGTTTTTTCAAGGTAATCTATATTATATCCTTGCTTTAAAGCTTCGTCTGTAAAGGCTTGCCATTCATCTAAAGAATACCCTAAATCAAACTTTTTAATAGTATCTTCAGTAAATCCGCGTTCTTTAAAATAACTTAATCCAATCGATTTTCCTTGGTCAGTTTTATGTAATATTTTTTGAAAATATGTGCTTGCGAACTCACTAACCAAATACAAACTTTCTCGTTCGTTTGCAGCTTCCTTTTGTTCATCGGACTGAACTGTTTCTTCAATTTCAATATTATACTTTTTTGCCAGATATTTTATCGCTTCAGGATACGTAAAATGCTCGTGTTCCATTAAAAAAGACACTGCTGTCCCTCCTTTTCCTGTAGAGAAATCTTTCCAGATTTGTTTTACTGGAGATACCATGAAACTTGGTGAACGCTCATCACTAAACGGGCTTAATCCTTTAAAATTACTACCAGCTTTTTTAAGCTGAACAAAATCACCTATTACTTCCTCTACTCGGGAAGTGTCAAATACTTGATCTATGGTTGATTGTGATATCAAATTTTAAAAATTTAAGAACAGTAAAAATAATATATTTTTAAGGATTGTGAGCATTTTAAGAGAGAACATAAAAAAGCATTAAAATTAATTTTAATGCTTTTAAATACTAACTCTAAACTTTAATTATAGTTAATCCATATCAAATCGTACTCCAAGAGATATATTATTCTGCTCTATAATTTGATCTTTAAAAATAGGTGACAAATCGTATTTTACATATAAAGCAGTACTACCAACCGCAATATAACTACTTACACCATATACCAAACTAGTAGTATTTAAACCTCCTTTAATTTTATCTTTCTGCCTTTTTCCATCTACTGTATATTTCAATTTTTGGCGCGTACCTATATTGAATCCTGCATATCCTCCAATTCCAATTTTAAATTTATTCCGAGTAGAATATCTAAAATAGGTATCTTTTTCAATCTTTTTTGACGGCCCAAATTCAAAATGCATAGGAAATACTAAATTAGTAATGGACAGTTTAGATTTTTTAAGGTTTTCAGGAAATACTTCCAACATGGTTTGATTGGCTTGACGAACAAAATATTGATTATCGTTTGGTTTTAATCCGTTAATTTGAAACGAATACCCATATTTAAAGCGTAAAAAATTGGTGTTTTTAAATACACGCGTTTTCCACGCCCAACCAATTTCAAAAAATCTAGAGCCTCCAAATTTGTATGGCGAATCATCAAGTTTCTCTCCTTCAATAATAGCATTATTTAAACCAAAGGCTATTACTAAATCACTAGTAGTTCGTCTATCATATTTTCTTTTTTTATGCTTATCATCTTTCCTTGTTCCAATAAATATAAACTCATCGTTTACCTCATCTCCCCTTCCAATACGAAAAACAAAACTGTCGTCTTCATCATCTTCTTCATTAACATTATAAACTTCACTGTTACGCTGTAAAAGCAAAATCTTATTATTAATAATTGCTATTCTATTTTCAATATTTAAAGCACGTTTTTTTGCTACTTTCTTTTTTAATTTATTGGCTTCCTCTATTGTAATTTCATTTCTATCCAATTGTTGGTTGATAGCTTCAACCTCTTCTTTTAAATACTCGCGTTCTTGAGTTTTTATTTTGTCCTTTAATGCCTTTAAAGTTTTTATTTTTTCTTGATTGTTTGCATTAGTGATCGTGTCTTGTGCATTGATTAGGTGCACATTTAAACACAACACAGCTAACACCAAATATTTAGTAATTGTTTGCATAACTGTTCGTTTATTTGATTTTTGATTAAATGATTTTTTACTATTTATAAATTTTTACTTCAATATGGTTAAATCAATCGTTACGTTGTGCTACTGCAGTTTTAACCGAATTATAACTGGATTTTAAAGCTTCCAAAACTTTATTTCTAAAAGACTGATCTAATTCTTCTTCTACATCCTGAAGTAATAAATTTGCATCAACAATTCCTGTAGAATCATTATATAATTGTTCTAAAGTGATTTCCTTTTGTGCTTCGGCAAGTAAAGCATCAATAACCTGGTCATTAACAACTAAATTGCTGTCTTTTAATTTTTTAATTTGAGCTACCAAATCTTTAACCTTTTGGTCTTCGAAAGTTAAATTTTCAGCAATTCTTTCTTCAGATTGAAGAGGTTCATTTTTTAATTTTGGTGTACCTTTTTCTTTAGCTATAGCAATGTTTTCTTTTATTAAATTTTGCTGAATTATAATTGTTTCATTTTTAATTTGGCTAGTCTTTTTTTCTTCATTAAACTTAGTTTCTTCTGTAGCTCTCTTTAACTCTTCAATGTTTTCTGTTACTATTTTAGTGTTGTCATCTTGTTTTACAACTTCTGGAGTAACAACAATTTTTGGAGTAATCTGCTCAATTGGCTTACTCTTAAAAAATTGAGACCCTACCAATAAAACACCTATAATACTAGCAGCAATACCTAACCACCAAAACGTCTTATTACTTCGTTTTTCTTCTCGGCTCTCTAAACGTTTAGATAGTCTATCCCATGCATCTGCCGATGGTTTTATAGTTCTTTTATCAAGCTTTTCCTTAATATTTTCTTCAAACTTAATTGGTGCCATAGCTTGTTTTATTTAATTTTTTAATGTTTTCTTGAAGCAGTTTACGTGCTTTAAATAACTGCGATTTTGAAGTGCCTTCGGTAATATTTAACATGTTTGCTATTTCTTGATGCTTATACCCTTCAATGGCATACATAACAAATACCATTCTGTAACCATCTGGTAGTGCGTCTATAAGTTGTTGTATTTCGGCAACTTCAATATCAGTTTTAATATTATTTACATAATCATTTTTATAATCAATATCTTCTGTAAAAAACTCAATATTATTTTTCTTGCGTAAAAACGAAATCGATTCTCGTACCATAATACGCCTTATCCACCCTTCAAAACTACCTTCACTCTTAAAACTTTTTAAATTAGAAAAAACCTTAAAAAACCCATTAAGCATTGCTTCTTCAGCGTATTGTATATCTTTTATATAGTATCTACAAACGTTTAACATTCTTGGAGCGTGCAACTCGAATAACACATGCTGTGCTTCTCGATTATTTTTAAGAGCTCTTTTTATAAGCTCTGATTCGTTTTTATGGAGTTGAATGACTTTCAAAAAATGATTTTATATGACCTTCTATTTATAAAGACGCAAATTTTGTGCTAAAGGTTGTCTGAGGTGAAAAAATATTATAAAAATAACTTAAATTAATCATCTTCAAGATTAATTTACTTGTTAATGTAAGATATAGGTACAACTACTATATAAAAACTTAAAACAGATATTTGCTACCTTAGCGTTATATGTTATAAATATATACGCATAGGCTTTAAACGCTTTAAAACGAAACAATAAATGAAAAAAAACATTATCATTATGCTATTATCAGCATTTACATCAGGTGCAGTACAAGCCCAAGATTGGGCAAACTTAAAACGGTTTGAAAAAGAAAACATAGAGTTAGAAGCTCCTAAAAAAAACGAGCAGCGTATTGTATTTATGGGCAACTCCATAACAGAGGGGTGGAAAAACATTCGGCCTGATTTTTTTGCCAATAAACCATATATAAATAGAGGTATAAGTGGACAAACTACACCGCAAATGTTATTGCGATTTAGACAAGATGTTATCAATCTTTCTCCTTCGGTCGTGGTTATATTGGCTGGTATAAATGATATTGCTGGAAATACAGGTCCTTCAACTATTGAAATGATTTCAAATAATATATTATCAATGGCAGAATTAGCCAAATCAAATAACATAAAAGTTGTTTTATGTTCTGTGCTTCCTGCTTATGATTTCCCATGGAGACCAGGGCTAGAACCTGCTGAAAAAGTTATAAAACTTAACTCAATACTAAAATCTTATGCTAAAAAGAATAATTTAGTTTATGTGGATTATTTTTCGGCAATGGTTAACAAATCAAAAGGCTTAAAAGAAGATTTAGGAAGTGATGGGATACATCCTAATGCTAAAGGGTATAAAATTATGGAGCCAATTATTGAAAAAGGTATTGCTTTTGCTTTAAATAACAATTAAATAACAATATGGGAGTTAGTAGACTAAACATTTTCTGCTAATAATATAATTAATCTTGAATGTTAAGAAGACTCATTTTATTTGCCTTTTTATTTTTTATAAGCTTTATATCTCTTGCCCAAACTCCAGAAAAAACAGTTATTGCAAAAAAAGGTGATGGTATATATTCTTTGCTTCGAAACAATGGCTTAGATCCTACAAAATATTTAAAAAAATTTATTGCCCTAAATAAAGCGCAGTTAAAACCCAATAATCAATTATTAATTGGCGAAAGTTATATACTCCCTAAAGCTGAAATAATAATTGAAGAACCGCATACTATAACTGATAGTATTCCTTCAAAGGTTATAGACAGTATTACTGTTGTAAACAAAATTAACTTTCCTCTTTTTGGAAAAAAGCACAGTGTTTTTAATATTGAAAGCAAAAAACTTGATGGCGCTATTTATTATTTAATTTCTGGTCATGGAGGCCCGGATCCTGGAGCTATTACAACCTATAATAACACAACTATTTCTGAAGATGAATATGCCTATGATGTTACCTTAAGACTCGCTAAACGACTTCTTTCCAACGGAGCAAAAGTTTACATTATAATAAAGGATGAAAATGATGGCATTAGAGATAAACGCATTTTAGAGATTGATTATGATGAAGTTTGTTACGTAAATAAAAAAATACCTAGAAACCAAACATTACGCTTGCGCCAACGCACTCGAACAGTTAACACATTATTCATGAAACATAAAGGTGCTTACCAAAGGCTTATTGTAACTCATGTTGATAGTAGAAGTGAAAATAAAAATATTGATGTTTTTTTCTATCACCATAAAAAAAGTAAAAACGGAAAACGATTAGCCACAAATATTCTTGAGTCTTTTAAAGAAAAATACGCTGAACATCAGCCCAACAGAACATATGCAGGATCGGTTAGCTCCCGAGGTTTGTATTTAATTAAAAACACATTCCCGCCAATGGTTTATATTGAACTAGGTAATATTAAAAATAAGAAAGATCAAAAACGTATTTTGGATTATGAAAACAGGGAGGCTCTCGCTAATTGGATTTATGGTGGTCTTTTGGTAGATTTTAATAGCACTAATGAATAGTCTTAATTCAAGAACTGACTCTTGACTTTGTCAGAAAATTTGGCTAACTTCGTTTAACGTCGGATATAAGTCATTAAAACGACGCATATCCGTGAAAAACATTAGCCAACATTTGATGAGCAACCTGCTAAAAATAGAAATTATAGAAAATGACAAAGGAGGACACGAAGATTTAATCTTTGAAATTCCAAATTTGATAAGTCAGCGGAAATTTGACACTTATTATTTTGCTTTAGCAATTGAGCCGAAAAACGGAATAAAGGAAATTAAAAATGCCGTTGCGGAATTAATCGCTTCGTGGAATAAAAAGCAAACGAAAATGAAAAACGGACAAGTTATTTACTTGCCAATTGATTTTTCAGACCAATATACCGGCTGTTTAAGAGTGGAAAAAGAAAACGACTTGAATTTGACATACGGATTTTCAAGACGAGCAGGTTGGAGCGTTGACCCAATAAATCCGACTGAATATTATGAATCAATAACTGACTTTGGTACCGAAAATGAAAAGTTATTGATTGTAAACCAATCGGAATTTGAAGAATGTTTGGCTGAATTGATTGAAAAACTAAAATCGGAATGAAAAAACGTTGGGTAACAATGTATAACCGCAATTACGGCGGATTCGTCTTCGTCTGAATCCACTCGTTAATTACTAACGTTAGTTCTTAAACGAAATATGTAACTTTAATCCCGTAACAACAGTTATACAAATACGTTAAACGAACTCAACTTCTATTCATTGAATGAAAACCCTAATTAATAAGCTTAGTTACCTCATCAAAATCTAGTCCGCCATAATTACCAGAACTCATCAATAACAATGCTTTATCATCAAAGTTTTGAGAGAATAAAAAGTCTTTAAAGTCGGCTGGATTGGTGTAAATAATTAAATCGTCACGCTCAAAAGCATTTGAGATTTGCTCATGAGTCACTTCTTCTAATTTTTTAATTTCAACGGCATGAGGGGAATAAAATACTACTGCAATATCGGCTGAATCTAACGCTCCTTTGTATTCTTTTAAAAACTCAGCATTTAAACTGCTGTAAGTATGCAATTCTAAACAAGCTACTAGAGTTCTGTTTTTATATTGTTCTTTAACCGCATTGGTAGTAGCTTCAACTTTACTTGGCGAGTGTGCAAAATCTTTATAAGCAACGCTGGTTTTACTTTCTGCAATTTTTTCAAGACGCTTGCTAGCACCTTTAAAAGTAGCTATAGCTTCATAAAAATCGTCTTCGTCAATACCCATATGCTGACAAATCCATTTAGCTCCTGCCAAATTATTAAGATTATGCTTTCCAAAAACTTCAATTGGTAAATCACCTTCTGGAGTTTCCAATAATGTTTGTCCGTTTTCAACAGTGTATTCTGGAGTTTGGTAAGCTATCTTTCTAATGGTATTCTCACTCGCTTCAACAACGCGTTTAACATCATCATCTTCCTCATTATAATTTATACTACCGCCATTAACTATAGAATCTACAAAAATGCTAAACTGTTCTACATAGTTTTCGTAGGTAGGAAAAACGTTAATATGGTCCCAAGCAATACCACTTAATAAAGCAATGTTAGGTTTGTATAAATGAAATTTTGGTCGTCTATCAATTGGAGAACTTAAATATTCATCACCTTCTAAAACTATAAAATCATTTTCTTCGGTAAGCTTTACCATAACATCAAAACCATCTAACTGGGCCCCAACCATATAATCAACATCCCTATCATGGTAATGCATAACATGAAGTATCATTGAAGTTATAGTTGTTTTCCCGTGACTTCCACCAATAACAACCCTTGTTTTATGTTTAGATTGTTCATACAAAAACTCTGGATAAGAATATATTTTTAAACCTAATTCTTGAGCTTTTAACAGCTCAGGATTATCAGCTTTAGCATGCATTCCCAAAACAATAGCATCTAAACTATTTGTTATTTTTTCAGGAAACCAACCAAACGCTTTTGGCAAAAGTCCCTTAGCGTTTAAACGCGATTTTGATGGCTCGAAAATAATGTCATCGCTCCCAGTTACGTTATATTCTCTATTGTGTAATGCTAGTGCTAAATTATGCATTGCTGCACCACCAATGGCTATAAAATGTACGTTCATATATACTTACTATGTAGTGTTCAAATATACTTTTTTTACTATGAATACGCGAACAATTCCTGCCTATATATTTGGATTTACAGCCAGACTATTAAACAATTTAGCTTTGGTGCTAAAAAATTCATTTTGCAATTCTATGGCTTTTAACTTTACATCTATTAATTTACTTTCTCGAGAATTTACTAAAAATAAAGAGCTTTCTCCTAACATGAATTTCCGTTCTTCTGCTTTAACTAAATTTTCATAGTCTTCAACAATAGTTTCAGTCAAATCATTTTGAACAATATACGATGTCAACTCTTTTTTTATAGCGGTAATTTTATTCCCAATATTTAATTGAGAAGTAACTATTTCATATTTAATATCTTTAAGTTTTAGCTTAGCTAATTTTAAATTCCCTCGTTCTTTTCTTAAAAATAAAGGAAAAACAAAATTTAAACCACTCTTATAATTTAAAGTATTAAAAGCATTTAGCACTTCTGGCGTTTGAGTTAAAAAATTATATTCCAAATTAACTTTTGGTAATAACATGTTTGCTTTTAAACGTTTATCAATCATTAAACTTTGTTGTTTATAGTTTAGAGATTGTAATTTAGGATGCTTCTCTAAATCAAAATCGCCAGTTATCAATTCAGAAATCTCCAAAACTGAATCTATTATAGTTTCACTATCAACATCCGGAATAACATTAGATTGTAATTCTACAGGAATATTACCATCTAACCAAAGGTAATTTGATAATTCAAGAGAGGCTTTTAATAGTTTTACATTAGCTTTTTCTAAATTAAGTTTTCTATTGTTTACCGTTATTCGTGCTTCTAGAGAATCAACAGCTGCAGTTTCTCCTAACCTTACCTGTTGTTTTACACCGTCAAACCTTACCAAGGCGTTGGCCAAAAACTCCTTATAAACTTGTGCTTCATTATACCTTCTTAGCCAATTGAAATAAACTAAGGAAGCATCATATAAAATGGAATTTACTACAATATTTCTATCAACTTTAGCTTGCTCTCTAAAAAATTTGGCTTGCTTAAGCGCTGCCATTCTTTTATTAATCAATAATCCTTGCGCTACTGAAAATGACACTCCGGCACTATACACCCCATCTTGAGGAAGTGCCGCTTCTGGGTTTAAAAATACGCCATCAGCTTCTTCAAAATTCGCTTTCAATTCTATACCATACCATGTTGGAATTTTGAATGTTGCATTTAGTTTATCAAAGTATTCTGTATTTTTAAATTTTTTCCTTTCATAATCAACTTCAATTTTAGGGTCAAAACCCCCTCTAGCTTTCATTAGTTTTGCTTGACTTTTATCAATAATAAGATTAGCTTGTTTAACTATAGGATGGTAAGCTTTTATATAACCTAAATACTCATCAAAACGCATAACAGTAGTTTCATCTTGAGCAAATAAAGAGCCATAAATGCAGACACACAGTATAATTAATAGTTGCTTCATGCCTTGTTTTTTTTATCTGAATCTTGTTGAGTTGGCTTATAGTAATTTGGTGGAAATCCGTTTAGTTTTCGCCATAATTCAAACCAAATTGGAACATCGTTTAATAACGCCATAGTTTTTGCCCCAGAACCTACTCGAATGGCTTCTGGCCAAGTATTATTTTCATTTTCTGGCGCAAGCAAAACGCGATACTTCCCATTATCGCTAATAAAATTTTCTATGGCTACAATTTTGCCTCCATAGGTTCCGTATGACACATTTGGCCATCCGCTAAAAACGATGGCTGGCCATCCATCAAACTGTATTCTCACCTTTTCGCCAATATTTAATAAGGGTAAATCTATTGGTTCAACATAAGTCTCTACTGCCAAATCATATTGTGTTGGCATAATACCAACTAAACGGTCGCCTTCTTTAAAGGTTTCTCCTAAGCCTCCTCGAATAGCTTTATTTATAAACCCATCTTGAGGTGCTGTAACATAGCGTAATTTATTTCGTATTTCGTAATTTGAAAAACTATTTTCAAGTTTACTTACTTGTGCTTCAGCATTAAACCTATTAGATTCTGCAGTGAATTTATCACTTTGTGCTTTTGAAATTTTATCATTATAAGAAGCTCGTATTCGGGATATTTCAACTTCAGCATTTATAATATTATTTTTACTTGCCAATAACTTATTTTCCTGAGATATTAATTTTGCTTGAGTTTCTTGAAGCTTTAAACGCTTTGTTTCAACATCTTTCAATGCTTTCAACCCTTCTTCTTGGAGCATACGGGTTCTGTTATACTGTCTTTGGGCAATATCTATGTTTGTTTGAGCAGCTTTTAAGTCTATACTATCACTCTTTACTTTTAAATGTGATTGCATAAGCTTATTTTTAGCTTGCTTTAGTTTCAAACTACGTTCTGTAGACAAAGCTAATACTTGACGCTCTAAAGCTTTAGTTTTTTCAGAATAGGAATTAACTGATGATGCTTTAGAATTAATTTGCTCCTGAGTTCTTTCGACTAAATTAGGATCAAAATAGTCACTTTTAATTTCCGAAATCTCTAAAATAGTATCTCCTTTTTTTACTTGATCGCCTTCTTGCACATACCATTTTTCTATTTTACCTGGAATTGGAGATTGAATGGTTTGTGGTCTCTGGTCCAACTTTAATGTTGTTACCTTTCCATTCCCTGTAATATTTTGAGTCCATGGAAAAAATAAAACGATAAAAGAAAAAATAGCCGCACCTAAAAGAAGCCTATTAAAGTGTTTATAATAATTTTTATTAAAAGTTTTTTGGCCCGATTTATACTTTAAAAAATCGAATTTTTTATTTAATGTATTGTGAGATATATTTAACATAATAAGCCTTTTTAAACAATTTTCCCTTTTTTAAGTGTTATTACGTTTTCGCATTTTTTTTGCCAATTTTCATTAGCACTAGCGATAATAAGTGTCCAAGGATTCTTTTTATCCAAGAGAAAGTCCATTATACGATTTATCTCTTGTGCTTCAAATTGATCTAAAGGATCCTCAAGTATTAACAATTTTGGTTTTTTTACAATTGCCCTAGCCAAAATTATTTTTTTAGTAATAGCATAAGATATACGTTTCCCTTCTGGATATATAATGGTATTCAAACCTTTTGATTGCTCTTTAACAAAGCTTTTTAGTCCTGTTTTATCAATTGCCCAAAACACATCATCATCTGTAATACTCTCATCTCCAAAAGTGATATTTTCTCTAAGTGTTGCCTCAAAAGGTGTTTCCTCAGACAGTGAGAGCCCTACTTGTGATCGATATGTGTTAATTTGCATATTGTCTAATGATGTATTGTCTAAAAAAACAGTTCCTCTTGTTGGTTTTATAATTCCAGCTAACAAACGTAATAAGCTAGATTTTCCTGAACCATTCTCTCCACTAACAAGTATGCTTGTATTTGCATTAATTTTTAGGTTTATGTCTTCTAGAATATTCTTTTCTCTATTCTGCACATTATAATTAACGCCTTCTAGTTCTAATAGAAAATCATCTTTAAAACTTGAGATTTCACCATCTTGACCTTCTAATTCTTTATCAACAACTTGTCCTATCTTCTCTAAAGAAGTTAAAATATCATAGAAGGACTCAAGACCTAAAATTAGTTTTTCTACTGAGCTTATAACTATTAAAATAATAATTTCAGCCGCTACAAATTGCCCTATATTCATTTTTTGCTGTAGCACTAAAACGCCTCCTATTATTAATAAACTTGCAGTTACTATAACTTTAAAGCCTATCATTTGGGTAAACTGAACAACTAAAATTTTAAAATGACCTTCTCTAGCATCCAAATATTTAACAACTAGTTCATCATTCTTATTTAGGGCCAAATTAGTTTTCCCAGAAAGCTTAAAACTTACAACTGTTCTTGCAACTTCTTGAATCCAATGTGCCACCTTATATTTATTTTTAGACTCATCAAGGCTAGTTTCCATACCTTTATTGGCTGTAAACTTAAAAACCAAGTAAACCAACAACAGCAACAATAAACCAAATACAATAAAGAATGGATGATAAAGCGATAGCAGAATAAGCGCAAATAAAATTTGAATAACTCCGGTAGGGATATCTACCAATATTTTAGACAATCCTTTTTGCACATTAAGTGTATCAAAAAAATGATTTGCTAATTCCGGCGGGTAATAACTTCGTAGCTCATTCATTTTAATCTTAGGAAAACGAAAAACAAACTCAAAGGACGATCTCGTAAAAACACGTTGCTGAATACTTTCTATAATACGCATTTGCATAAGCTGCAAAACTCCTGTAAAAGCAACACCTACAGTTACTAAAATCACTAATACAATCCAAGATGTTGTAATTTGTGCACCTTGAATTAAATTAATTATTGCTTGTATTCCCAAAGGCAAAGACAATGAAACTAAACTTCCAAAAATCGCATAATAAAAAACTTGTAATACTGCGCGTTTTTCTAATCTCAGCAAGCCAAAAAGCCTTTGCCAAGGTGTCATAGTAGGATGATTCATAAGTTTATTTTAAGGCTTTAAAAGTTAGGTCAATAAAAAACTGTGAGGGTGTTGTAGAGTCATCACAATCTGTAATAGATTTAAAATGATCCTTTAAAAAATGCTGATGCAAAGCCCCTTCTATTATGGTACTTGCAAGGCTAGAAGCGTACACATAGTTAGGGTTTACGTTTAGTATCATTTCTCGTAGTCTTGATACTAATCTTTTATAAATAATAAAGTATCCTTCCTTATTTTCGGTATCTACTTCTTTAGTTAAATATGATTTAGAATATTCGTTTATAACAATTCTGTTCAATACCTCTTCATTGATATGCGAAAAATTACTATCTTTTTTAATACTTCGGGCTACAATTTGTATTGCTTTTTCTAATTGTAGTTTATGATCAGAAATATTATGTGTTTCAAAAACAAGCTGATACTCTATCCAAGCCCAATACCACGATGTTAAATACAACAGCAACTTATGTTTACTTTCAAAATATCGGTATAAAGAACTCTCGTTAGAACCAATTTTTGTTCCTAGCTTTTTAAACGTAAAATCATCAAAACCAATTTCATCAATTAATAAAATACTATGCTCAATAATTCGCTTACCTAACTGGGAAGATTCTGGGTCCTTAATAAAGATTTTATCCGGAACTATTATTTTTAAATTTGATAGTAAATTTTTCATTTATAAACATTTTAATTGCAAATATAATAGTAATACTATTAATTTGAAAAATAAAAACAAAAAAAGTTACACAATCAAGCACAACTTATTGAATGCTAACTACTTAAAAAATTACAAATTTAAGATGTTTTGCCTTTGTTTCTTAAAAATATCTATTTCTGGCAGCTTATTAATGGCTAAATTGATATACTTTAAAGCTTCGGATTTATTTTTTTTATGCGTATTTATTTGTGCCAATCGGTAGTGAGCCCAGGCTTTAGGAACACCATCCTTAGCTGAATAATTGGTTATATATGTGTGTAAACAGCGCTCTCCCTTTTCAAGCTGGATATTATATTCAGCAGCAACTTTTCCAATTTGATAATGCAGTGCATTACGCTGATGATTTTGTTGAGTAGCCTCAATATTTTTTATAGCTTTTTGAGGTTGTTTTTGATTTTTGTAAAAATTGGTAAGTTTGTTAAAACAGGTTAAAGATCCGCCTTCTGCAATTGCCATTTTATAATATTTTTCGGCTAATTCTGGTTCATCATCATACTCCCAAATATATCCTTTAGCCAAATAACCATCTACTTTCGAGAGTGCCTCTAATTCGTTTGCATATTTTAACGATTTACTTTTACTACCACCAATAATACCAGGCAATTGCATATATAATTCCACTAAAGCCCATCGCGTGTCAATATGATTTTTGTCTAACTCCGCCGCTTTTAAAAAAGCTCTTTTTACATCCCCAATAATTCCTAGCGCTTTAAATTTACTAACCGACAGGGCTTTCATGCCTAAAGCTCCACCATGTTTATAATGGTAATTGGCATTGTTTTTTTGCGTATTTACAAGTTTTTTGTACTGATGTATAGCTTCGTTCCATTTTTTTTGATGTCCGTAAGCATCTCCTAATAATTCAATGGCTTTTATGTTATTTGGATTACTTCTTAGAAATTCAATAATTATTTGCTCTGCTTTTACAAACTGCTTTTTTTGAAAAAGGTCATTAACATCATTTAGCTCTGATTGACTAAATATGAGTATTGGAAAGAGAAATAGAAACAAAAGCTTATTCATGATGATTTAGGTCGAAAATACAAAGTTAAACATTACACTTTACTTGAAAAATGGTTAACTTCACTCAACTAACGAAAGTAATTACTCATTTATTCTTTTTTGGAATAACTTTTGAAAGTAGATTAGAGACAAATTAAAGCAAATGAAACATCCATAACTAAAATTTTGTCGCACAAAGAAATGGTTTTATGGGTGCTATATGTGGCTTTAAAAAAACAATAAGTATAAACACATGAAACGTACACTATCTATATTAATGATTATTCTTTTTTCAAATTTAACCTTAGCTCAAAACCCAGATTATAAAATGTTATGGGATAAAGTTGAAAAACTGGAAGTTGAAGGATTGCCAAAATCGGCACTTAAAATTGTTGAAGATATTTCAGTGAAAGCTAAAAAAGATAAAAATCATCCTCAACTTATTAAAACAATGCTTTTTAAAAGTAAGTTTGCTTTGGTTTTAGAGGAAGATGCACAGTTAAAAATTATTAATAGTTTTAATAGTGAAATTGAACAGAGTTCCTTTCCAACAAAAAACATTCTAGAAAACATACTAGCTAACTTGTATTGGCAATATTTCAATCAAAACAGATGGCAGTTTTACAACAGAACTAAAACTTCTGAAAAAGTTGATTCCAACGATTTTAGAACTTGGGATTTACAAACACTTTTTAGCGAAATACACATTCATTATAAAAAATCTTTGCAAAATGGCTTGATGCTTCAATTAGAGCCATTAAGTAATTATAGTGTGCTTATAAATGAACAAAAAGGGTCTAAAATTTACAGACCAACGCTATTTGATTTTTTAAGCCATAATGCCTTACTATTTTATAAATCAAATGAAACGCATATTACCAAACCTGCTTATAAATTTGAGATTGACAATCCTGATTTTTTGGGTGATGCAAATACGTTTTCAAATTTAAATTTGGAATCTAAAGATTCAACTTCATTACAACTAAACGCTTTAAAAATTTATCAAACTTTAATTCAATTTCATTTAAAAGATGAATCGCCTTTAGCGTTAGCTGACGTAAACATAAATCGTTTAAAATTTGTAAATCAACATGCCACTTTTAGTAACAAACAAACCATTTTATTAAATGCATTAAAATCAGAGAGTGAACAATTAAAATCACATGAAGTTTCAGGATTATATGATTACGAAATCGCCTCTATCTACTATCAACAAGGATTAGAGTATCAACCAAAAAATAAAGAAGAAAACCGCTGGAAAGCTAAAGAAGCCATTGATATTTGCAACACCGTTATCACCAAATTCCCAAAGAGTAAAGGTGCAGAAATGTGTGCTATATTAAAGCAGCAAATGGAACAACAATCGTTGCAAATTACTACTGAAAATTTTCTGCCAATTCTTCAAGATGCACGTTTGTTAGTACGTTATAAAAACTTAAATGAACTTCAATTTAAGGTCTTTAAAATTTCTAGAAATCAATTCAATAAATTCAATAAAATCTATAGAGAGGAAGAACAACTAGCTTTTATTAAAAAGCTAAAAATCACAACCAGTTGGAATAACACATTACGCAATGAAGAAGATTATCAAACACATACTACAGAGGTTTTATTGCCTAAGCTTAATAATGGTACTTATCTAATTTATACATCTCCAAAAAATAGAGAAAGCACTTTTGCGTTTAGTACGATTCAAGTTACCAATTTAGCTTTAGTTGAAACGGATAATAGTGATTATAAAACTTTTCAAATTATTGATAGAAATAACGGAAATCCTATTAATAATACTAAAGTTGAGTTAAGTTTTATTGAAGATAATGACCGAAGTAAACAAACCGAAAATTACACAACAGACATTTATGGGCGTATTAAAATTAAGAAATCAAAAAAGCGCTACAGAAATATCCATTTAAAAGTAAAACATGGTAGCGATGTGGCATATTTTGGAGATTATTATATCTATCAATATTATAAAAATGAAAAAGAAAAAGAAAATTATAAGTCTTTCTTATTTACTGATAGAAGTATTTACAGACCAGGACAAACCGTTTATTTTAAAGGCATAGCAATGAAAACTGAAGATAATAAGTCTGAAGTTTTAGAAAATGAAAAGGTTTATGCTATTTTATATAATGTAAATGGAGAAGAGTTAAAAGTATTAAACTTAAAAACAAATGAATTTGGTTCTGTTTCTGGCGAATTTATTTTACCTAACAATGGTTTAAACGGACAATACTATATTGAATTTGATACCGAATCTGGTTTTGATGCAGAAAGTAATACCTATTTTTCTGTTGAAGAATACAAACGTCCTAAGTTTGAAACCAAGTTTAATCCTGTAACTGAAACTTATAAAGTTAACGATTCTGTAACCATAAAAGGGAATGCTTTAGCATATGCAGGCAGCAATATTACTGATGCCAAAGTGGTGTATCGCGTTCACCGCAAAGTAGAATATCCGCACTGGTATTTTTGGTACCGCCCTTGGTTTAATAGTGAACCACAAGAAATTACTCATGGAGAAAGCATTACTAATGATAAAGGTGAGTTTGAAATCACATTTAAAGCACAACCAGACCAAAGTGTTGATAAAAGTAGCTTACCTATTTTCAAATATGAAGTTACTGCTGATGTCACCGATTTAAATGGAGAAACAAGTAGCGCTACGTCAGTTGTTAATGTTGGCTATCATGCTTTAATAGCAAAAATGTCTATTGCAAACCTTTTAGATAAAACTAAAAAAACGCATGCTATTGACATTGATACCAAAAATTTAAATGGTGAGTTTGTGCCAGCAAAAGGAACCATTAAAATTTACAAATTACTAGCACCAAATTCAGTTTTAAGGCAGCGTCCTTGGGCAGCACCAGATTATCAGGTTTTTACAGAAAATGATTTTAAAAACTTATTTCCGCATGATGCCTATAATAATGAGCAAAACTCAAATAACTGGAAGAAAGGTAAGCTAGTTTTTATATCGTCCTTTAATACTGAAACTACAAAAAAACTTAACCTTGGTAAGACTAAAAAGTGGCAATCTGGTCAATATATTATCACTTTAGAGAGTAAGGATAAATTTGGTCAAATTGTAAAAGATGAAATTAAAACCACTCTTTATAGTGATAAAGATGAAACCTTAGCAGACCATCAATTGTTTAGTATCACAAGTGATAAATCTAAATATAATACTGGCGATACTGCAATCATAACTTTGGCTTCTGCAGCCAGCAATTTAAACGTTACTGTTTCTGTTGAAAAAAGCAACAAGGTTATAAAAACACAAATTATTCAATTAAATAATAATAAAAAAACCATTAGTGTTCCTATAACAGATGAAGACATTGGTGGCTTTTCTCTTAATTATAGTTTTGCAGTTTTTAATAGTTTTCAATCTAGCACTTTGAATATATCTGTGCCCTACCCAAAAACCGATTTAGATATTGAAACCACAACATTTAGAGATAAATTACAACCTGGAACAGACGAAACTTGGAGCTTTAAAATTAAAGGCCCCAAAGGCGATAAAGTAAGTGCAGAGTTATTAGCGAGTATGTACGATGCATCTTTAGATCAGTTTAAGCCTCATACTTGGAGTTTTAACCCCATTAGTAATCCAACATATTACTCATATAATAATAGCAATGCAAGACAGAGTTTTGGTACACGTAATTTTAGAGTTTATAATGATAGAGTTCGTAAATATTATCAGCATCAAAATTATGACCAATTGAATTGGTTTGGGTTTAGTTTTGGGAATAATTACAATTTAAGAATTAGAGGGAATGCAAGTGTATCTCGAACACTAAGCGGAAGAGCAGCTGGAGTCCAAGTTGTTACTGATGAAATGGAAGTTGAAGAAAGTATGATGCTTAATTCTGAAGCTGACTTAGATGAAGTTGTAGTTGTTGGATATGGGACTCAAAAGAAAAAGGATTTGGTCGGTAGTAGTATTGAGGATAGCACTTCTACAAGTTCAATAGAAAAACCAAACTTCGACAATGTAAAAATTCGTAAAAACCTTCAAGAAACAGCCTTTTTCTTTCCGCAGTTAAAAACAGATGAAGGTGGCAACGTAAGTTTCAGTTTTACAACACCAGAAGCTTTAACCCAATGGAAATTACAATTATTGTCACACACCAAAACTTTAGAAAGTGCCACCAAAACCTTAACAACGGTTACACAAAAAGAATTGATGGTAATACCAAACGCGCCTCGTTTTTTAAGAGAAGGTGACAACATAAGTATTAGCACAAAGATTGCAAACTTAACCGATGCGTCATTATCTGGAAATGCTATTTTAATATTAACCGACGCTATTTCTGGAAATGCTATTGACACAAAACTTAGTAATTCAGAAAACAATAAAGCCTTTACTGTAGATACAAAAGGCAATACGCAAGTATCGTGGAATTTATCTATTCCTAATGATGTACAGGCTGTTCAATACAAAGTGATAGCAAAATCTGGAGATTTTAGTGATGGTGAACAAAATGCGTTGCCCGTTTTAAGCAACCGCATGTTGGTTACCGAAACACTCCCTATGTGGATTAGAAGTAACCAAACTAAAACATTCACATTGGACAAGTTGAAAAATGTGTCTTCAACTAGCCTTAAAAACCATAAATTGACATTGGAAATGACTTCCAACCCAGCATGGTACGCGATACAAGCCCTTCCCTATTTAATGGAATACCCTTATGAATGTAACGAACAGACCTTTTCGCGTTATTATGCAAACGCCTTAGCAAGTCATATTGCAAATTCCAACCCAAGAATTCAAGAGGTTTTCAATCAGTGGGCATCTCAAGATGCACTTATTTCAAATTTAGAAAAGAATGAAGAACTGAAATCTATTTTAATTCAAGAAACACCTTGGTTACGTGACGCACAAAGTGAAACGGAACAGAAAAAGCGCATCGCTTTGTTATTTGATTTAAACAAAATGAATAACGAGTTGCAATCTGCAAAACGTAAACTAGAACAAAATCAAATGTCATCTGGTGGATGGTCTTGGTTTAAAGGAGGTCTTGAAAACAGATATATTACACAACACATTATTACTGGTTTTGGGCACTTAAATAAGCTTAATGTTATTCAGAGCGATAGTGAAGAATCTATGATTAAAAAAGCCATCAACTATTTAGATGCAGAATTTATAAAAGAATACAATGACATCAGAAAATACGATTCAAAAATTGACTTAAAAAAAGATCATTTAAGCTACACCCAATTACACTATTTATACATGCGAAGCTTTTATCCAGAGATTAAAAAGTCTGCTGAAGTTGAAAAGGTTACTAAATATTACCAAACTCAAATTCAAAAATACTGGTTAAAACAATCGTTATACGCGAAAGGGTTAATTGCTTTAGTTACTGATAGAATGGGTGATAAAAAGACCTCAACGAAGATTTTAAAATCATTAAAAGAAAATAGTATTACATCTGATGAATTAGGTATGTATTGGAAAACCAATACCAATTCTTGGTATTGGTATCAAGCGCCGATTGAAACTCAAGCATTACTAATTGAAGTTTTCGCTGAAATTGAAAATGACACTAAAACTATTGATAATCTTAAAATATGGTTACTTAAAAACAAGCAAACAAATCGTTGGAAAACGACCAAAGCGACTACTGAATCTGTTTATGCTTTATTACTACAAGGAAGCGACTGGTTGAGTGTAACCGATATGATTGATGTGGTTTTAGGCGGGCAAAAAATAGAGCCTTCAAAATTAGAAGATGTGAAAATTGAAGCTGGGACAGGCTATTTTAAAACGTCTTGGAATACATCAGAAATTAAACCAGAAATGGCAGACGTTCAAATCACTAAAAAAGGAAATGGTATTGCTTGGGGAAGTTTGTACTGGCAATATTTTGAAGATTTAGATAAGATTTCATCGGCCGAAACACCACTTAAATTAAGTAAAAAGCTATTCATTAAAAGGAACACAGATACAGGTGAAGCCATTTCTGAAATAACTCAAGGAACCAAAGTTCAAATTGGTGATTTAGTTCGTGTTCGTATTGAATTACGAAGCGATAGAGCTATGGAATTTGTGCATATGAAAGATATGCGAGCATCTGGTTTAGAACCAGTAAATGTATTATCGCAATACAAATGGCAAGATGGTTTAGGGTATTATGAAAGCACTAAAGATGCAAGTACCAATTTCTTTTTTGATTATTTACCAAAAGGCGTTTATGTATTTGAATATGACTTAAGAGTTAACAATTCTGGGAATATGAGCAATGGCATCACAACTATTCAAAGCATGTACGCGCCAGAATTTAGCAGCCATAGTGAAGGCGTTAGAATTTTAGTTGATTAAATTTAACGTCATAGTATAACTCATAATGATAGGTTACTAAAAACTTAATTGCTCCTTAAAAATATAGGACTGTCTTCTGGAGATTTCAATTTCTTCTCCAGAATTCATTTCTATTTTCAGTTTACCATTAAACCAAGACACCACCTTTTTTACATGGTTAATATTTATAATTTGTTGTCTATTTGCTCTAAAAAACACATCATTGGGTAACCTCTCCTCTATTTGTGCTAATGATTTGTATATAAGCGGCTTATTACTTTCAAAAAAAACTCTAGTATAGTTTCCAACAATTTCAAACAAAGAAATGTCATGAATTTTCACCAACCAACACTTTTCGCCATCCTTAATAAAAATTTGCTTGTCTATACTTAAAGCATCTTCATTTTTAGATTTTGTTGCTATGCTATTACTAAACTTCTCAACAACTTTTTCTATACTTTTGGAAAATCTTTTTTGGTTTATTGGTTTTAGTAAATAATCAAAAGCATTATACTCAAAAGACTTTATGGCATACTCATCAAAAGCTGTTGTAAAAACAGTAAGGGGCACGTCATCTAACATTTCTAATAACTCAAACCCATCTTTTTCAGGCATATTAATATCTAAAAATAATAAATCCGGCTTTGTATTTGTAATCAATTTAAACCCTTCATCAACATTTTCTGCTTCGCCCAAAAGTTCAATTTCTTTATGTGCTTTTATAAGCTCTTTTAATTCATTACGAGCTAAACGCGAATCTTCAACAATAACAGCTTTTAATGTTATCATGCTAATGGAATTTTAATTGTAGCAACAACTTGATTTTTAACTTCATTTAAATTGAATGTGGCTTTTTCTCCGTAAAGTAATTCCAGTCGTTTTTTAATGTTTTTCAAACCCAACTGAGTAGTGTTCTTATTACTTTGTAATGTTCCGGAGTTTATTACTTCAATTTGAAGTAAGTCATTTTTAATTACAGTAGACAAACTTACTCCTCCTCCTACCTTTAAATTAGAAATTCCATGTTTTATGGCATTTTCAACAAGCATTTGAATAATCATTGGAGGTATTTGTTTATTTAATGACGCTTCATCAATATGTGTTTCAAATTGTAAACGATTTTCAAATTGAATCTTAGAAATTTCGATATAATTTTCAACCATTTCTAATTCATCTTCTAAAGCAATAGAATTTACATCGCTTTTAGTTAGTGAATACCGTAAGGTTTCAGACAAACTTGTAAGCATATTTCTAGCTCTGTCTACATCCTCAAGCATTAACCCTCTAATATTGTTTAAACTATTAAACATAAAGTGCGGATTTATTTGCCCTTTTAAAGTGTTTAATTGTGATTCTTTTAAGCTAGCTTGTAACTCAACATTCTTTATTTTTTCTTCTTTAATCTCTCTATATAATGCAGAGTAAGCAGATATTAAATACCAAACTATCCAAGCAAACCAATTGAAAATATTTGTTGGTAGTTTACCATATTCTTCCGCTTCTTTCCCTTGAATAGAAGTATAAACAACATCTATTATTGGCCATAAAATTAAATTGAAAAGAAACGTAGCAATAACTAAAAAACCTAAAAATTTAAATACCTTTAAGGTTAAAGTTTCATCCTTTTTAACAAACTTATCTATACAAAACTGTATACTTGCTGTTAATAGAATCATTAAAGTAAACCATATTAAACCTTCTGAAACAAGATAAGAAAACTCTAACCTTCCCGATTTTACAGCCGATTGGTATTTTATAATATAAGAAGGAAGTAGCGTAATACTCCAAACCAAATAATTTGGCAATGCCTTTTTAGAAAACAAATATTTCATTCTTATTTTAATATGGTATAGGTTATCAAACTTACAATTTAATATTAAAAATTATTTGCTTCAGGGCTATTTATTTGTTCGTCTATAACTTTCAAGTCTTCTTTTACTTTATTAAATAATTTATTTCCAAGAATAAAAAGAATATAAATTACAACCATACTTTTTAAGACTGTAAGTGTTGTAATGTCTTTCTCAAATAAATAGGCAGGAACAACGGTTAATAACCAAATAAAAAACACTGTAGATTCGTATTTCTCTCGCTTTAAGATGTGCAACCTATAAAGATTAAATTTAACTTTAAATTCACCATTTCTAAGATTGAATTTTTTTAACAATAAATGTGATAATGTGTACCAAATTAAGAGTGAGACTCCAATTAATAACGGAATGACATATTCAATATGCTCTCTTAACTTAAAGGTCAACATCAATGAAACTAACACATAAATAAATGATAAGTTCCTAGCTGTTGCTGATCCTTTTAACATCAATTTAAATTTCTCTTCAGGTATATTTTTAAGCTTTTTCATGATGATTATTTTACCCTAAGGCAATTTGAATGATTAGTTCTACTAAAGCTTTTACTAAATTGATCATAATACTGTTCGTTTTTTGAATGATGGTGTAAATATAAATCAGTGAATGTGTTTAAAAATTTGAAATATGATGAGTGGTAATTTGGATATGATAAACGGAAAATGAAAAGCTAAAGTTGTTAGATAAACCTTTTCGATTCGACAAAAACATTTAAATGACTTATTTTTAATTTATTATCTTTAAATACTAACTAAATATTTAATCATTATGAATTCAAAAGTTTTTATGGTCGTAAGAATACTTCTTGGGCTTTTCGTTTTGTTCTTTGGTCTTAACAAGTTTTTCCATTTTATGGACATGGGAGATATGTCTGCAGAAGCAGGTGCGTATTTTGGAGCATTGTCTTCTGCAAAAGTAATTACATTAGTAGCTATTGTTGAAATTGTTGCTGGTGTAGGCTTAATATTCAATAAATACGGTGCTTTATTGGCGCTAATTTTAATGAGTATTTCTGTAAATGCTGTATTATTCCACGCTACTTTAGAACCAGGTAGTATTGGTGGAGCCTTAGCTTTACTAGTTCTAAATGTTATAGTACTTTACGGTTATAAAGACAGTTATAAATCTTTATTCTAAAGGCTTCTTTCTATGTTTAAACAAAAAAGAGGCTTTTAAAGCCTCTTTTTTGTTTAAACCAATTAATTAGTAAATTTACAAAATATAAATGCCTCTCAAGTTTCACTAAAAAAGTCATGCTGGTTTACCCCAAAATCATAAATAACTTAATCATTGCTTTAGTACTTATATGTATTACCGCATGTACTACAACAAAGAGGGTAGTACAAAACACTACTATTGAAGAGCTAAACCCAAAACTTATTTTTTTAAATTACACTATTTCTGAAAACAATAAAGGGAAGAAAAACATTCAATTTATTAATAAAATAATAACAGATGGTAAGTTAAAAATAAGCAGTAACGAATATATTAAAAGTGGTATTACTGGCGATTTAATATGCACTCAACTAGATAAAAATTCTAATATATTGCAAAATATAACAATAAAGAATCCACTAGTAAAAATCTTTGAGTATGTTGATGACTCCAAAACCTTTAAAACGAAAAAAGTAGAGTTAAAAAACACTGAGTTTTCATTAAAACTAAAGTTAGAACCAAATGCACAATATATTAGTATTTACGAAATCGAAAAAAAATTAGCACAAACAAAGCCATTAATTAAAACTAAAATCAACTAATCATGAAGCATTATTTACTTTATATATTATGCCTATTAAATATAAGTTTTATTAATGCTCAAATTTTTGATGTTGAAACTATTAAAGCTTCTGGAGATAATGATAAAAGAATAAATCTTGTTATTTTAAGTGAAGGTTATCAAACCAGTGAGTTATCAAAATTCATTACCGATGCTACAAATTTTTCAAACGAAATGTTTACACAATCCCCCTTTAAAGAATATACAGATTATTTTAACGTATACGCTATAAAGGTCCCTTCTAATGAAAGCGGTACAGATCACCCAGCAACAGCAACCGATGTAGTAGAGCCTGTTTTTCCAGCCACTACTAAAGACACCTATTTTAACACTTCTTTTGACACCTCTGGTTTTCACAGATTACTTTACACATATAACTCCTCTTTAGTCTATAATGTGCTAGCCAACAATTTCCCTGAATACGATCAACCTATTATTTTAGTTAATTCATCAGAATATGGTGGTGCTGGTGGTCCTTACGCTGTTTCATCTACTGGAAGCAGTGCTAATGAAATTGCTATTCATGAGTTGGGACATTCGCTTTTTAATTTAAGAGATGAATATTATCCTGGAGATGGGAATCTTTTTGAATCTATTAATGCTACTAAAGAAACAAATTCAAGCTTGGTAAGATGGAAAAATTGGATAGGAATTAATGCTGTTAGTATATACCCTTACGGATCTTCTGGTGAATCTGCTACTTGGAACAGACCACATCAAAGTTGTAAAATGCGTTACTTAGGAGTGCCTTTTTGTTCTGTTTGTCAAGAAGGAATTATAGAAAAAATTCACAGCTTAGTTTCTCCAATAGACTCTTATTTACCAGTTTCAAACTCAGTAAATACTTCAACATATCCAATTGATTTTCAATTAAATTTAATAAAACCTATTCCTAATACTTTAGAAAGTGTATGGACATTAAATGCTTCAAACTTTGCTAATGATGTTGATGATATTTCTATTATTGACACTGATTTAAACACTGGAACCAATAGTTTAACCGTTGTGGTCAATGATGTCTCTTCGTTTTTAAAGGTTGACAATCATGAAACCGTGCATGTTTACTCTGTTACATGGACTATAACTAAATCTGCTTTAGGTATTGATGATATCACAAGTGATCAAAATAGTTTTGAAATTACATTATATCCAAATCCTTCAAACCGTATAATAAACTTAAAAATTGAAAGTAGAAATGCAGTAAACTTAAAAGTAGACATTATTAGCTTGGACGGGAAAAAGATAAAATCGACAAAAATATCTAGTTATGAAACTAATGAAGTTGATATTAGCCGTTTTAGTCAAGGCATTTATATTGCTAATTTTTACTCAAACAATATACTTTTAACCAGTAAGCGTTTTGTAAAAAACTAAATATATTTAAGGTATTCTTTTCTTTAAAAGCAAAATTTGCCCTAAATGACTTGATTGGTGTTCCATAACATGGTACCAAGACCAATGATTATTCATTCTATAGCCTTCTGGTACGGTTGCTAACCATTTATCATCTTTCTCTTTTAAATATTCAAGAGTTTTTTTTCTAACATCATTATAAATATCCAAATAATAACTAATTGGTTTTCCTTTATGTAGCTTTCTTGCTTTTTCACCCATAGACATTCTTGTTCCCCAAATCTCTTTCTCTTTATCATTAAACTCTCTATTCTGAAAAGTGTAAACCTGATAAAACTTTTCTGTAGCTGCTAAATGCAAAACTAAAGTACCAATACTGTTAGCGTTTTCATCTAGTAAAAAATCTATTTCATCAACTTCCAAATCTTTTACAGTTCTTTCCACTCTATCTTTCATATCATTTAACATTGAAACAAGGACACCAACATTGGGTGTAAAACCATCTTCTGCTTTAATAACGCGTTGTGCACTAGCTGTTAAAGCAACAACTAAGCATAATAAAATAAACAAATGATTTCTCATGACAATTATTTTTTAGGTGGATAGTTAATTAATATTTTATCTATAATGGCATTTAAACGTACTTCTCGATTTTCTGGTGATGCATTTGGGTTAAAACTAGATTCACTTACAGCTTGCCAAAAAAGCCCTTTTCCATTTTCGTCGACAAAGTCAATTATAATTTGACGATTTACATTTGCTTGACCTATTGGAATACCAATAGATACGCCGCCTCCAACATTACGCCCGCCACCTCCAACACCAACACCAACAGTGTTTCTTTGTGCTGCTTGAAACTCGCTACTTTTAATATCAATAAAAAAATCTGGCTTCTCTACTAAACTAAATCCTTTTGCTTGCATTTTTGCATCTAAAGCATCCAGAAAACGTTTGGTATCTAAATCACTTAAACCTGTTTTCATATTAGCATAATAATTATAGGTTTTGTAATTAGAAAAGTCTGTACTTTTATCAAAATCATAATTAACATGTATGGGTGCACAGGATACAACTAATAGAGCTAACGCTAATGTTTTTAAATATTTCATGGCATTATTTTTCTTTAAAGTTAATCAAAAATTATTCCACATAGACTAGGCAGAAAGAGTTTAACATCAAAACAAAAACTACAATTTTTAATTATTCTATTTCTTATCTATAGATTTTGTTAAAGCTGATGAAATTATTCCTGTAGGTATAGCTACAATACCTAAGCCAATCATAAGAATAAAAAAAGTAAACACCTTACCTCCTACAGTTATTGGATATACATCTCCGTAACCTACAGTTGTAAGCGTGATAATTGCCCACCATAAGCTATCAAAAATAGAAGAAAAATGTTCTGGTTGTGCTTGATTTTCAAAATAATAAATTCCTACTGCAGCAAAGTATATTAAAATAAGTGTGATAAATATGAATAGAAAAATTTCTTCCTTAGCCGACTTTATAGCATTTGTAAAATGATTCATGGCTTTATTATACCTAACCAATTTTAAAATCCTAAATAAACGCAGAAAGCGTAAAGCTCTTAACGAGCGTAAATCGACGCCAAAAGACAAATAAAATGGTAAAATGGCAAGTAAATCTATAATACCAAAAAAGCTAAATACAAACTTAAACTTACTGTCTGCAACATAAATTCTCAAAGCATACTCTAGGGAAAATATAATAACACAAAACCATTCTATTGATTGAAGAATAGTTCGCGTTTGAGGTTTTAAATTCGGAATGGTTTCAATTGAAAAAGTTATAACCGATAAAAGAATTAGCCCTTGAATAAAAATAGAAAAGTATCTACTTAACTTATTATCATTAATCTCAACGATATTTTTAATCTGTTTTTTCATCATGAATTTTTTATCTATTTATAAATAAAAGTAAATCAATTAAAAAACTCAGTCTTAATTAAGTTAATCATTCAGCATTTTCCAGAGTAAATCTTTAAGCTCTGTAATACCTTGTTGTGCCACAGAAGAAATAAGTAGATATGGAATTGGAAGTTCGTTATCCAACTCCGTTCTTAGCTCTGCTTTTAACTCATCGTCAAGCATATCACATTTAGAAATGGCTATAATACGCTCTTTATCCAACATTTCTGGGTTATACCTACGTAATTCATCTAACAAAATATCGTATTGTTTTTTAATATCTTTTGCATCAGCAGGGATTAAAAATAATAAAATGGAATTACGCTCTATATGACGCAAAAAGTAGTGTCCCAGCCCTTTACCTTCAGCAGCTCCTTCGATAATCCCTGGAATATCTGCCATAACAAAAGTTTGAAAATCGCGATATTCAACAATACCTAAGTTTGGTTTTAAGGTAGTAAACTCGTAATCGGCAATTTTAGGTTTTGCTGAAGTAACAACAGATAACAATGTAGATTTTCCCGCATTTGGAAAACCAACTAAACCAACATCTGCAAGTATTTTTAACTCTAAAGTAATGTGTCTTTCCTCTAACGGAAGTCCTGGTTGAGCATACCGTGGTGTTTGATTAGTTGAAGATTTAAAGTGCCAGTTACCTAATCCGCCTTTTCCTCCTTCTACAACTATCTTTTCTTCATCATGTTCGGTTATTTCAAAAATAATATCGTTGGTTTCGGTATCTCTAACTACTGTACCTAAAGGCACATCAACATACATGTCTTCTCCATCGGCTCCAGAGCTACGGCTTTTACTACCATGTTCTCCATGACCCGCTCTAATATGCTTTTTGAATTTTAAAGGTAAAAGTGTCCAAAGGTTTGAATTTCCTCTAAGTATAACATGCCCCCCACGGCCGCCATCTCCTCCATCAGGACCACCTTTAGTTATGTATTTCTCGCGATGTAAGTGTACCGACCCTTTTCCTCCGTTTCCAGAAGCTACATACATTTTTACGTAGTCAACAAAATTTCCTTCAGTCATTTTAATTGTTTAGTTGTTGATTTGTTTAATCGTTTAGCTATTTAACGATTAAACAACTAAACATTTCAACGCTTCAACTAAAGATTATCTATAACGCCACTCAATCTTACAGTAATATCTTCAATACTACCAACGCCATCTACACCAAAATACTTATTCTGCGCAGAGTAATAATCTTTTAAAACAGCTGTTTTATTATAGTATTCTGTAATTCTATTTCTAATAATAGATTCGTCAGCATCGTCTGCTCTTCCACTAGTTTCTCCTCGTTTTAACAAACGCTCAACCAAAACCTCATCATCTACTTCTAAAGCTACCATTGCATTTATTTGAGAATCTTTACTACTCATTAACTTATCAAGTGCATTAGCTTGAGCATTAGTACGCGGAAAACCATCAAAAATAAAACCATTTGCATCAGCATTCTTCTCAACTTCAGCTTCTAACATATCTATAGTAACTTGGTCTGGAACTAGTTCACCCTTATCCATATAGGATTTTGCTAACATCCCTAAAGCCGTTTTATTTTTAATATTAAACCTAAAAACATCGCCTGTAGAAATATGTACTAGATTATACTTTTCTTTTAAAAATTCTGCTTGCGTTCCTTTTCCTGCTCCTGGAGGACCAAATAGCACTAAATTTGTCATGTGTTGTGTTTCTTTTATTTGATATACTTCTGGTATGTCTCTTCCTAATCCATCGTAGTCGAGTCCATAGCCAACTATAAATTTATTAGGTATTTCTATACCAACATAATGTAGTTTAAAATCTTTTTTATACGCTTCAGGCTTGTAAAATAAGGTTGCTATTTTAAGCGACTTTACATTTTCATTTTTAAAAATCCTGTGCACTTCTGTTAGGGTATTTCCTGTATCGATAATATCCTCTAAAATAACAACTGTTCGCCCAGACAAATCTTGAGTAAGCCCAATTAAACGTTGAATATCTTCAGAAGACTTAACACCTTCGTAAGATGCCAACTTAATAAAGGTAACCTCGCACGGTTTAGGGTACTTTTTTACAAAATCGCTCACTACCATAAACGAACCGTTTAAAATACCAATAAAAACAGGTATTTCATCTCCTAAATCATTAGAAATTTCATTTACCAAACGGTCAATAGCAACATCAATTTCTTCTGCAGAAATAAATGGCTTAAAATATTTATCGTGTAGCTTTATCACGGTTATTATTTTTTAAAGATGCAAAGATAATCAATAGATTAACGCCCCAATAGCTATCGGGATTATTTTTTAATTTACTATTTAATAAGGAATAGATTTTTAAGTGTATTTTTGTAGTGCAAAAGCAAAAAATCAATTTAATTAAAAGGATTCACTTTTTGGTAAATTAACATGAACTATTTCTCTTCAAATTTTAAACTCGGTATTCTTGGTGGCGGACAATTAGGAAAAATGTTGCTTAACTGCACTCGGAAGTTTGATATTCATACTTGTATTTTGGATGCGAGTAATGAAGCACCATGTAAAATTGCAAGTAACGAATTTTATCTAGGCGATTTAATGGACTACAATACGGTTTACAATTTCGGGAAACAAGTTGATGTATTAACCATAGAAATTGAAAATGTTAATGTTGATGCGCTTGAAACACTTGAAAAAGAAAATGTAAAAGTATACCCATCGTCAAAAACATTACGTGCTATTCAAAACAAAGCCACACAAAAATTGTTTTATGTAGACAACAATTTACCAACGGCTCCATTTACTCGTTTTGCTTATACTTCTGAAATTAATGATGCTATTGAAAATGGTGGTTTAACACTTCCTTTTGTATGGAAATGTGCACAGTTTGGATATGATGGTACAGGTGTAAAAATTGTAAGAACACTTTCAGATTTAAAGGGGTTACCAAATGTTGAATGTATTGCAGAAACATTAGTCCCTTTTAAAAATGAATTGGCTGTAATTGTTGCCCGAAATGCATCAGGAGAAACTAAAACATTTCCAGTAGTAGAAATGGAATTTCATCCAGAAGCAAACCAAGTTGAATATGTTATATGCCCAGCAAGAATTGATGATGACGTCGCTAAAAAAGCTACAGAAGTTGCATTAAATGTATCAAAAGCATTTAATCATGTAGGTCTTTTAGCTGTTGAAATGTTTCAAACTGAAAGTGATGATATTTTAATTAACGAAGTTGCACCTAGACCTCATAACTCTGGACATCAAACTATTGAAGCTAGCTATACCTCACAATTTGAACAACACCTTAGAGCTATTTTAAATTTACCATTAGGAAGAACTGATAGTAAAGTAGGTGGCGTTATGGTAAATTTAGTGGGTGCTGAAGGCTATACGGGTAATGTAGTTTATGAAAACATTGATGATATTATGAAGATGGAAGGTGTTACGCCTCATATTTATGGTAAAAAACAAACAAGACCATTTAGAAAGATGGGGCATGTAACTATTGTAAATGAAGATTTAAGTAAAGCTCGAAAAGTTGCTGAAAAAGTAAAAAAGACGATTAAAGTAATAAGTAAATAATTATGAATAAAGTAGGAATAATTATGGGAAGTAAAAGCGATCTTCCTGTTATGAAACAAGCTATTGAGATATTAGAAGGTTTTGATATTGAAGTTGAAGTTGATATTGTTTCGGCCCATCGCACACCTGAAAAACTATTTGACTACGGAAAGCATGCGCATACAAGAGGGTTTGCTGTAATAATTGCTGGTGCTGGTGGAGCTGCACATTTACCAGGAATGATAGCTTCTTTATCACCACTTCCTGTTATTGGTGTTCCTATAAAAAGTAGTAATTCTATTGATGGCTGGGATTCTGTTTTATCTATTCTTCAAATGCCAGGTGGCGTACCTGTTGCTACCGTTGCTTTAAATGGGGCAAAAAACGCAGGTATTCTGGCAGCTCAAATTATTGGAACATCAGACAAATGTGTTCTAGATAAAGTTATAGTTTACAAACAAGGGTTAGAACAAATGGTTCATGAATCTGCTAAAGATTTAAAATAAAAAAACCTCGAATAAATCCGAGGTTTTTACAGCTATTAACAATAATTCTTACGAGTTAAAGATAACTCTCTGAAAAATCTTGTGCCAAAATAGAAAAAAAAGTCTGATTAACTAATTTTTATTTTACATATTCGATTAACTACCAATATTCATTATTTTTTTAGATTTTTATTTTTTAAAACAATTACAATTTCACATTCATGTCTATCTTAAACAAACCTTTTAATACACCATATAACACCGCTCCTTTTTCGAAAATAAAAGATGAAGATTTCCTTCCTGCTTTTAAAGAAGCCATTAAAAATGCTAAAGCAGAAATTGATAAGATCGTTGATAATGCTGAGTCTCCTACTTTTGAAAACACAATAGAAGCTCTAGACTTTTCAGGTGAGCAATTAGATAGAATATCAAGTATCTTTTTTAATTTGAATTCTGCTGAAACAAATGCCGAAATTCAAAAAATTGCCCAAGAGGTATCTCCTTTGTTATCAGAATTTAGTAATGATATTACCTTAAATGAAAATTTGTTTAAACGCGTTAAATCTGTTTATGATAAAAAAGGTGAATTTGAGTTAAGTGTTGAGCAAGAAACACTTTTAGACAAAAAATATAAAAGCTTTTCGCGTAATGGAGCCAATTTATCTGAAGACAAAAAAGAAAAGCTTCGAGAAATTGATAAACAATTAAGTCAATTAAAACTCAAATTTGGTGAAAACATATTATCTGAAACCAACAAATTTGAAATGTTAATTACAGATAAAAAAAAACTCTCTGGTTTACCTGAAGGCACAAAAGAAGCAGCATATCAATTAGCAGAATCAAAAAACAAAAAAGGGTGGCTATTTACACTAGACTATCCAAGCTATATTCCTTTTGTTACCTATGCTGATAATCGCGAGTTACGTAAAAAAATATCTTTAGCGGCTGGAGCTAAAGGATTTAAAAATGATGAATTAGACAACCAAGATAATGTTATAAAAATTGCAAAACTGAGGTATGAGCGCGCTAAGCTTTTAGGCTATTCAACACACGCGCACTTTGTTTTAGAAGAGCGTATGGCAAAAACGCCAGAAACCGTTCAGAACTTTTTAAATGAACTATTAGAAAAAGCAAAACCGGCAGCCGAAAGCGAGTTTAAGAATCTTGAAAGTTTTGCTAAAGAGTTACACAACATTAACAGACTTGAAAAATGGGATTCGGCTTATTATTCAGAAAAACTAAAACAAAAATTATTCAGTTTAGATGATGAGCAATTAAAACCTTATTTCAAGCTAGAAAATGTTATTAACGGAGCTTTTACTGTTGCAAGTAAGTTATTTGATTTAAATTTTGAAGAAATAAATAATATTGATAAATATCATAACGATGTTTTAACTTATAAAGTAACCAACAATAATGGCGATTTAACATCCATTTTTTATGCCGATTTCTTTCCAAGAAAAGGAAAACGTAATGGAGCGTGGATGACATCTTTTAAACCGCAATACGTAAAAGATGGCACTAATGAAAGACCTCATGTTTCTATAGTTTGCAATTTTACAAAACCCACAATAAGTAAACCATCTTTACTAACTTTTAACGAAGTAACTACCCTATTTCATGAGTTTGGACACGCCCTCCATGGTATGCTTGCAAATACTACATACCCTAGTTTATCTGGCACTAGTGTGTATTGGGATTTTGTTGAATTGCCAAGTCAAATATTAGAAAATTGGTGCTATCAAAAAGACGCTTTAGAATTATTTGCAAAACACTATGAAACCGGTGAAGTTATTCCGATGGATTTGATTGAAAAAATAAAAAAATCAGCTACTTTTAATGAAGGCATACAAACTTTACGTCAAATTAGTTTCGGTTTATTAGATATGTCTTGGCATGGTCAAAATCCATCAGAAATCACAAATGTAAAAGCGCATGAAGTTGTGGCTTTTAAAAGAACAAATTTATTCCCAGAAGTAGCAGAGAATTGCATGAGTACAGCTTTTTCTCATATTTTTCAAGGGGGTTATTCGTCTGGCTATTACAGTTACAAATGGGCAGAAGTTTTAGATGCTGATGCTTTTGAATATTTTGAAGAAACTGGCATTTTCAATAAAGAAGTAGCTACCAAGTTTAAAAATAATGTTTTAAGTAAAGGTGGAACTGAAAACCCTATGACACTATACAAACGCTTTCGCGGAAAAGAACCTAAACCAGAAGCCTTATTAAAGCGGGCAGGCTTGTTAAAATAAGTTGTTTTGATTTTCGTTTAGTTGTTTATGAGGTTTCTAAAACTTTTTGGGCATCTAATAATTATTTCGTTTTTAACTATATTAACTCAAATAGGTGGTTTAATATGGCTTTTAGCTTCGTTAATTTCTTTAAAATTAAAAAAGAAAAAACGGTTAGTATTTCCAATTCTATACTTAATTTTCAATATTTTAATTATTCCTCCTATTGCTAAATCCTTTGGAAAAGAACAGCTACCTGTTTTTAATAATCATTTAAAACCAAGAAATTGGGTTTATCCCTTGCTGTTTAGAAATTATGTAACGTCAGATTTAAAAGATTTATTAGAAAACTCAGCTAAAAACTTAAAGCCTTCAAATATTTCAATCACTTATTTAGATGCAAATTTTCCTTTTATTGATGGCTTTCCATTATTGCCACATTTAAGTCATAGCAACGGAAAAAAAATAGATATTTCATTTATGTATTTAGATGAAAATGGAAAAACTACAAATAAGAAACCTTCTGTTTCTGGCTATGGTGCATTTGTTAACTCAAAAAATATAACAGCAAAAAATTGTATTAATAAAGGTTATTGGCAATACGACTTTACTAAATATGTCACTTTCGGAATAACCAATGATTTAAAATTTGATAAAGCAACGACAAAACTTTTAATACAGGAATTATTGCACTCAAAACAAACCGAAAAGATTTTCATTGAACCTTATTTAAAAACTGAATTAAGCTTAAATAACTATACTAAAATCCGCTTTCATGGTTGCGGAGCGGTTAGACATGACGATCATATTCATTTACAGATAAGGTAATCTACTCCCACAAACAAACAAGATTTCAATAATTATTGAAAGTTTAGAAATTATTTATATCTTTGTGTCATGGAATATCAAGAAGCAAAAGAAAAGTTTATCAGCACTTGGGGAAGCTTAGGTACACTGTGGGGTATAAACAAAGCCATGGCTCAAATACAATCGCTTCTTTTTATATCTACAAAAGCCTTATCTATGGAAGAAATTATGGATGAGCTTAAAATTTCTCGCGGTAATACAAGCATGAATTTACGTCAGTTAATGGATTGGGGTATTGTAACTAAAGAGTTAATCCCAGGCGAACGAAAAGAATTTTTTACTACAGAAAAAGACGTACAAGAATTAGCAAGACATATAGCCAAAGAACGTAGCCGAAGAGAAATAAAACCAGTAATTAAAATATTAAAAGATGTATCTTCTATTAAAGATGACGGTACAGCAAAAACTAAAGAACTAATTAAACAAACGAAGGCATTGCATGATTTAGCTGAAACAGCAGATACCATGATGAACAAAATTGTAAATCAAGAACAAAACTGGATTACTAAATCTTTATTAAAATTAATTAAGTAAAAAAATTTAAATCTAACTTTCAATGATTTCTGAAAGTTTAAAACAATTAAAAATGAAAACACTCCATTACATTAACTGTTTTTTTTATTTTATCACAATAGCACCATACATAACTATATATTATTTCTTTTTTGGTTTGTATGCTCAATTCATCCTTGGTATTGTTCAAATATTTATAGCAATTATAGTATCACTATATATGAAGAAACTTAGTGAGACTAAGAAAAGGCACATCTATAGATATTGGATACTTACCTTAATTAATTTGCTAATTATTCTGATACTTTATAAAACTAATATTATGAGTAATAATATTTCTCAAATAGCATTTGTATTTGTTACACCTATGCTAATTGCTAGCTACTTTATTTATATAACTTATTTAATACAGAAACAATGAAAAAAATTATCATAGCGGGAGGAAGTGGATTTTTAGGACAAGTCTTAGAAAACTATTTCAACAGAAAAGAGTATAAAATTAAAATCTTCACAAGAAACACTAAAAAGAATAACGATGTCTTTTGGAATGGAAAAGACTTGGGTAATTGGGTTAATGAACTTGAAACAGCAGAAGTTTTAATAAACCTTACAGGAAAATCTGTTGACTGCAGATATAATGAAAAAAATAAAAAACTTATTTATAACTCAAGAATTGATTCTACAAACATTTTAGGATTAGCAATTAATCTTTGTGAAAGCCCACCAAAGATTTGGATTAATTCCTCTACTGCAACCATATACAAACATGCTTTAAAGAAAGAAATGACAGAAGAAAAAGGAGAAATTGGTGATGATTTTTCTATGAATATAGCCAAATATTGGGAAGAAGCATTTTATAGTATTACTAATCCTAAAACACGGAAAATAGCATTAAGAACCTCTATTGTGATGGGTAAAAATGGAGGTGCTCTAATTCCTCTTAAAAATTTAACCAAAATTGGATTAGGTGGAAGACAAGGAGATGGTAATCAAAAAGTAAGCTGGATTCATGAATTAGATTTTGCAAGAGCAATTGAGTTTTTAATTCAAAATAAAAAGCTTCAAGGAAATTTTAATTTGTCTGTACCTAAACCAACGGATAATAAAACGCTAATGAAAACAATTAGAGAGGCCTTAAAAATACCATTTGGAATTTCTCACCCCAAATGGTTACTTGATTTTGGAGCAAAATTAATAGGTACAGAGACCGAATTGATTTTAAAAAGCAGAAATGTAATCCCAAAAAGATTATTAGATGCAGGTTTTGTTTATAAGTACACAAACTTTAAAAATGCACTACAAGATTTAATAAAAAATTAGATATTCATTTTTTTACCTTATTTTTGAAATTCAAAAAAACAATTGCATCAATAATGCCCAACCATCAAATAAATCCAAATAAGTGGGTTGATTTATATTCAGACTACTTATTTAACTACACAATTACTAGAGTTAGCGACAGAGAAATTGCGCAAGATTTAGTGCAGGATACATTTTTGGCAGGTTTAAAATCGATGAAGAATTTTAAAGGCGAAGCTAGCGAACGCACTTGGCTAATCTCTATTTTAAAAAGAAAGATTATTGATCATTATCGTAAAATAAATTCCAAAAAAGGGAAAGCTGAAGTAAGAATCACTTACAACGATGATGCTGAAACCGAAGGTGATTGGTTGGAAGAACGTGTTGCAGATCCTTACGATAAAACAGCAGAAGACACCTTGCAAAATGCAGAGTTAGGTGATGCTATACATAATTGTTTAGGTAAACTACCAGAAAAACAAGCTGAAGTTTTTAAAATGAAAACCATACAAGGTTTTGAAACTGAAGTTATTTGTAATGAATTAAATATTACAGCGTCTAACCTTTGGGTAATCATTCATAGAGCACGTACAGCCATGGTAGATTGCTTAAAAGAAAATTGGTTTTAATTATGAGTACGAAGATAAAGGTTGTGATTCCTTGTGATGAAGCAAATCATGTGTGTGATAAAACGCAATACAAAGACGCTACACTATGGGAAAAAATAAAACTAAATATCCATTTAATATACTGTAGAGCTTGTAGAAAATACACAAAAAATAATACTAAGCTTACTAAGGAAATAAAAAAGTCCAAAGTTGAATGCTTAGATAAAAAGTGCAAAGAATCTATGAAAAAAGATTTAGAGCATGCTATAAGCGAATATTCAAATTAAAGACTTAAAAGCATTAATATTAGCCACAAAATAGGCACACCTTCTACCCAAAACGAGCTATAATAATTACTCTGCTTAATTTTAGAAAACACTAACAAAAGCATTGTAATAAAAGTAATTACTAATAATATCATAACACTACCTATATTAGTTTCATCTTTAAAAAACTCTAAAAAGAAAAACAACATTAATAATAAAGTTCCAATCCCTTTTGTTTGCTTTACTCCTATTCTTTGAGGAATTGTAGAGAGCTTCAAACTATCATATTGTAGGTCTCTAATTTCGAAAGGAAACATTAAAACAATAACAAAAAAGTAGCGCTGTAACCCCGTTATTATAACATCTGTATTAATGCCATATTTCATATTTATTAAAGGTAGAAAAACAGTAACTCCGCTCCATACCAAAGCAATTAAATAAATTTTCAAACCACTTATACTTCTCAAATTGTGATGCTTATCCAAAAACAAATGCTTGGGCAAAAAAGGAATAGCATACAAAAAAGTAATTAATCCTAAAACGGCTATACACAATAGAGTGTTTTTTTCTAATTGAAGGCCATAATAACACATTAAAATAAAACAGATTAATGAAAATATTTGAATCGCTTTTAGCCAAGTAGCTAAGCTTCTGTGATAGAATTTTGCTATTCCAAAATACTTAACAAAGTTATAACCTGTAATAGTGGCATAAAACACAAAATATAACACATTTTCATCATACAAAAAATTATACTCAATCAACGTCATCCATGTTAATGAAAACACCGATAATGCGACGTGAATGCTACTATTAATATAAAAGTTTAAAATTTGTTTTAATAGTGTCATTTTACAAAAATAAGCAAACTGTTAATAACGTTTTCAAATGGTTAAAAACTTTACGTTTTATGCATTTATTCGCGAATTATATTACGTATTTTTGCGAATTATATAAAAAATTGATTTTTAATGAACACAAAAGCTTTTGCATTACGTCATATTGGTCCTAGAGAAGACGACCAAAATCTTATGTTGAAAACCTTAGGAATAGACTCTTTAGACCAGTTAATTCAGGAAACTGTTCCAGATGATATTCGTTTAAAAAACGGATTAAATTTAGATGAGCCAATGACGGAGCATGAGTATTTGCTTCATATTCATGATTTATCTAAATTAAATAAAGCACGTAAAACTTATATAGGTCTTGGATACCATCCTACTATAATGCCAGCTGTTATTCAACGAAATATTCTTGAAAATCCAGGCTGGTATACAGCTTACACGCCTTATCAAGCAGAGATTGCCCAGGGCAGACTAGAAGCGCTTTTAAATTTTCAAACCATGGTTATAGATTTAACAGGAATGGAAATTGCTAATGCATCTTTACTCGACGAAAGTACCGCAGCTGCTGAAGCTATGAGTTTGTTATTCTCTGTTCGTGAGCGTAGTCAGAAAAAAGCAGGTATAAACAAGTTTTTTGTTTCTGAAAATATTTTACCACAAACCTTATCACTTTTACAAACAAGAGCAAATCCTATCGGTATTGAATTGGTAATTGGAAAAGAAGATACTTTTAGTTTTTCTAATGAGTTTTTTGGAGCCTTATTACAATACCCAGGGAAAAATGGACAGGTTACAGATATTAAATCTTTTATTAATAAAGCTAATGCTGCTGAAATTAAAGTAGCCGTTGCTGCCGATATTTTAAGCTTAGTTAAATTAGAAGCTCCAGGCAAGTTTGGAGCAGATGTAGTGGTTGGAACAACACAACGCTTCGGTATACCTATGGGGTATGGTGGTCCACATGCAGCTTTCTTTGCTACAAAAGAAGCATATAAACGAGATATTCCTGGACGAATTATTGGCGTAACAAAGGATGCAAACGGTAATAGAGCGTTACGCATGGCATTACAAACACGCGAGCAACATATAAAACGAGATAAAGCCACATCAAACATTTGTACAGCACAAGTACTTTTGGCAGTTATGGCTGGTATGTATGCTGTGTATCATGGGCCAAAGGGTTTAAAATTTATTGCTGGTAAAGTGCATGATAAAGCAGTGGTCTTATCAAATGCTTTATCAAAACTAGGTTACGAGCAAAAAAATACGTATTTCTTTGATACCCTTCAAATTAAAACAAAAGCAAAAAACATAAAGAAGGTTGCAACCGATAAAAAGGTAAATTTAAATTATCCCGATAAAGAAACTGTTACTATTTCTATAAATGAAACCACAACCATTAGAGATATTAATTATTTGATTTCTTTATTTGCTGAAGCAGCCCAAAAAGACACTATTGAAGTTACTGAAATAGAACAAACAAATAATATTGATGAGTCTTTACAAAGAACATCAGATTTTTTAGCAGATACCGTTTTTAATACTCATCATTCTGAAACTGAATTGATGCGTTATATAAAATCGTTAGAGCGCAAAGATTTATCATTAAATCATTCAATGATTTCTTTAGGCTCATGTACCATGAAGCTAAATGCTGCTGCAGAAATGTTACCATTAAGTTGGTTTAAATGGGGTAATATTCATCCGTTTGCACCGCTAAAACAAGCTAAAGGCTATGCTACTATTTTAAAAGAATTAGAAGATCAATTAACCGAAATAACAGGTTTTGCAGCAACCTCTTTACAACCAAATTCTGGTGCTCAAGGCGAGTTTGCCGGTTTGATGGTTATTAAAGCTTATCATGAATCGCGAGGAGATCATCATAGAAATATTTGCTTGATTCCGTCTTCTGCACATGGTACAAATCCTGCAAGTGCTGTTATGGCTGGCATGAAAGTGGTAGTAACAAAATCTACCGAAGAGGGTAATATTGATGTAAATGATTTACGCGAAAAAGCCGAATTGCACAAAGATAATTTAGCAGCTTTGATGGTAACATACCCATCCACACATGGTGTATATGAATCAGCTATTAAAGAGGTTACACAAATTATTCACGATAACGGAGGTCAAGTTTATATGGATGGTGCTAACATGAATGCACAAGTAGGGTTAACTAACCCAGGTAATATTGGGGCAGACGTTTGTCATTTAAACTTACATAAAACCTTTGCTATACCTCACGGTGGCGGTGGCCCAGGTATTGGTCCAATTTGTGTTGCAAAACAACTCGTTCCATTTTTACCAGGAAATCCTGTAATAAAAACTGGTGGAGACAAAGCCATTACAGCTATTTCAGCAGCTCCTTTTGGTTCTGCTTTAGCCTGCTTAATTTCTTATGGATATATTAAAATGTTAGGTGCTGAAGGGCTAACACAATCTACTAAAATTGCTATCTTAAATGCAAACTATATAAAACACCGATTACAAGGTAGTTTCGATACGCTGTATTCTGGAGAACGTGGTCGTGCTGCACACGAAATGATTGTAGATTGTAGAGCATTTAAAGCTCATGGTATTGAAGTTACAGATATTGCTAAACGATTAATGGATTATGGCTTTCATGCACCAACAGTATCATTTCCTGTTGCTGGCACATTAATGATTGAACCAACTGAAAGTGAAAGTAAAGCAGAGATGGATCGTTTTTGTGATGCTATGATTTCAATCAAAAAAGAAATTGATCAATCTTCAAAAGATGACATCAACAATGTGCTTAAAAATGCACCCCACACATTAGACATGATTACAAATGATGAATGGCAGTTTCCATATTCAAGACAAGAAGCCGCTTTTCCTTTGGAATATGTAAAAGACAATAAATTTTGGCCTAGTGTAAGACGTGTTGATGATGCTTATGGCGATAGAAATTTAATTTGCTCATGCACGCCTATTGAGGCATATGCAGAAGTTTAATTAGTCTTTTGAACATCGTAAATTAAAACAAAACTGAACTTGCCTTTAATTATAAACTATTATATTGGGTTTTAGTTTTTAATCAAAGGCAATTTTTTATTTTATGACTATAAAAATTACAGGTACTGGAAGTTATATTCCTAATAATATTGAAAGGAATGAAGACTTTTACCAACATCAGTTTTTAAATAGCGATGGTTCAATTATAAATGCTTCTAATGAGGTTATAGTTGAAAAATTCAAAGCCATTACAGGGATTGGAGAACGTAGGTATGCAAAAAAATCTTTAAACACTTCGGACATTGCTTTTTTTGCCGCTGAAAAAGCTATTGTTAATGCTAATATTAATCGTGAAGATATAGACTATATTATTGTAGCCCATAACTATGGTGATGTAAAACACAACACAGAACAGAGTGATACCGTACCAAGTATCGCATCAAGAGTTAAACATCTTTTAAAGATTGAAAACCCAAAATGTGTAGGTTACGATGTGCTTTTTGGTTGCCCAGGCTGGATTGAAGGCGTAATTCAAGCAAATGCTTTCATTAAATCTGGAATTGCTAAAAAGTGCTTAGTCATAGGCGCAGAAACATTATCTCGTGTTATTGACCCTCACGATAGAGACTCTATGATATATAGTGATGGTGCAGGCGCTGTTATCGTAGAATCTACTAATGAAGAAGGTGGCATAGTAGCTCATGAAACAGCAACCTTTGCTTTTGATGAAGCTCATTTTATATTTTTTGGAGAAACAAATAATCAAGACATAAATGATAAACGACGATACATAAAAATGTATGGTAGAAAAATTTATGAATTCGCTATTAGTAATGTTCCAAAAGCAATGAAATCTTGCTTAGACAAAAGTGGTGTGGACATTAAAGACCTAAAAAAGATTCTTATACACCAAGCCAATGAAAAAATGGATGAAGCCATTGTAAAACGTTTTTATAAGTTATACGATTTAGAAATGCCAGAAGACATTATGCCAATGACTATTGGTAAATTAGGAAATTCTAGTGTTGCAACCGTTCCTACATTATACGATATGATATTGAAAGGAGATATGGAAAATCAGCAAATAAATAAAGGAGATACTATTATGTTTGCTAGTGTTGGTGCTGGCATGAATATTAATGCTATTATTTACAAACATTAAAATGTACGAGAAAAGTTATCCTAATAAACGCTTTAAACATACCATTCAATTTTTAAATAAGCATGTTTCGGCTTCCGAAGCTATTCTAGATTTAGGTGTTATTAATCCATTTACCAAAATCATGCAAGAACATGGTTATAAAGTTGAAAACACTAAAGGGGAAGATTTAGATATAGATACTTCTACCATTACTAATTCAGAAGCTGATGTTGTTACTGCTTTTGAAATATTCGAACATTTACTATCACCTTTTACTGTGTTAAAATCTATAAAAGCAGATAAATTGGTTGCTAGTGTACCACTTAAGTTATGGTTTTCTTCAGCATATAGAAGTAAAACAGACATGCTTGACAGACATTACCACGAGTTTGAAGACTGGCAATTTGATTGGTTGTTAGAAAAAGCAGGTTGGAAAATTTTAGACAAACAAAAATGGACTAATCCAACTAAAAAAATTGGACTCAGACCCATTTTGAGGTGGTTTACGCCAAGATATTACATAGTTTACGCTGAAAGAGTTTAACTTTGAATACTAAGCTTTAAAATTTTGAACTTTTATATTGTTATTCCAGCACATAACGAAGAGCGCTCTATAGGACTCACTTTAGATTCGCTAGTAAATCAAACGCATTTACCAAAAAAAGTTATTGTGGTTAATGATAATTCCACTGATAAAACTCAGGATATTGTTGAAGCTTTCGCCGAGAAACATACTTGGATTTCATTAATAAATTCAAAATCATCAAATGAGCATATTCCAGGTTCAAAAATTATAAATGCTTTTTACAAAGGCTTTGAAATTTTAGATGATAATTATGATGTAATCTGCAAGTTTGATGCAGACTTAATTTTCCCAACAAATTATTTAGAACAATTAACACATCATTTTAATAAGAATCAAAAGTTGGGTATGGCTGCCGGTTTTTGTTACATAGAAAAAAATAATGAATGGGTTTTAGAGAATTTAACGAACAAAGATCATATTCGGGGCGCATTAAAAGCTTATAGAAAACCTTGCTTTATTGATATAGGAAAACTAAAACCATCTATGGGTTGGGATACTGTTGATGAGTTGCTAGCACAATTTTATGGTTGGACAATTTTAACTGATGAAAATCTTAAGGTTAAACATCTAAAGCCAACAGGTATTAGTTATAATAAAGCCTCAAAATATTTGCAAGGTGAAGCTATGTACAAAATGCGTTATGGCTTTTTAATTACTTTTATTTCGGCATTGAAACTTGCTTATAAAAAAAGAAGCTTCGTTTTGTTTAAAAATTATTTAGCTGGTTATTTTAAAGCAAAAAAGCAAAAAATGGATTATTTAGTTTCTAAAAAAGAAGGAGAATTTATTAGAAGGCTGCGCTGGAAAGGGATTAAAAAAGCATTGTTTTAACAAAAAAAGGTTACCTATAATAGATAACCTCTTTTATATACAAAAAAATTAATCCTACTCAACAAGCAAACGCTTTATGGCTTTTATTGAATTATCTTTATTAGTAATACTAACTAAATAAAGTCCTTGAGGTAGCTTACTAACATTAACATCAATAGATTTATCTCTTTTAGATTTAAGATTTATAGATTGATTGTAAACTTCTAAACTTGAATAGTTATAGATTTTAACCGTAACATCCTCATCTTTAATTCCTGACAAATCAATATTTAAGTTGTTTTTTGCAGGATTAGGATACATTGAAATCTTAACGATTTCGTTTTCATGCCTATTCGCATAAGTAATCAAATCGCAAAATCCACTATCATATGGGAACCTAAAAATTGGTATAGGATTAGATAAGTCATAACATCCAGATAAATTTATAAAAACATTATTTCCTTCTTCTACTCCATATATCGTATCAAAACTTAAATGCCATATTAAACAAACTCCAGGTCCTGCGCCTTCAAAGTTAACTGCTTCTGGGGTTGGTGGTAAACCTAAAATATTTCCTTCAACATCAGTTACAACCCATTGTGAGTTTGATCCTACATTTGTTTTAAGTTCTATACCAGTTGCAAAATCATCAACACCATCACCTTGACAAAAAAGATATAACCCTCCTGCCTTAAGATATCCGCCATTAACGTCACATATTGGATCAACTTTATTTTTTCTAACCACTTTTATCGGATTAGACAAACTATAACACCCTACTAAATCTGATGCATTGTTTCCCATTGCAGCACCTTCTAAATCACCATCAAAACTTAAATGCCATACTAAACATGTGCCTGCTCCTGCACCATCAAAATCTACTACATATGGACTCGGAGGTAAACCTAAAATGTTCCCCTCACTATCAGTTACTACCCATTGCGAATTTGACCCCGCATTGCCTTCTAATGTAATGGCTCCTTCTGGTATGTTATCTGCTATTCCATCTCCTACTGTATATTCAAACGGACCCCCGGTTAATGTACCGCCCTTGGGTTGGTTTCTTATTACCTCTATAGGATTGGATAAATCGTAATCTCCAACTATATCGGAGGCATTGTTTCCCATAACTGCACCTTCTAACTCTCCATTAAAACTTAAATGCCACACTAAGCATGTCCCAGCTCCTGCACCATCAAAGTCTACTACATATGGGCTTGGTGGTAATCCTAAAATGTTCCCCTCACTATCAGTTACTACCCATTGTGAGTTTGATCCTGTATTGCCTTCTAATGTAATGGCACCCTCTGGAATATTATCAGCAGCTCCATCTCCTACACAATATTCAAATGGGCCACCTGTTAAAGTACCTCCATCAGCTATAACTGAATTTCTAACTACTTTTATCGGATTAGACAAACTATAACACCCTACTAAATCTGATGCATTGTTTCCCATTGCAGCACCTTCTAAATCACCATCAAAACTTAAATGCCATACTAAACATGTGCCTGCTCCTGCACCATCAAAATCTACTACATATGGACTCGGAGGTAAACCTAAAATGTTCCCCTCACTATCAGTTACTACCCATTGCGAATTTGACCCCGCATTGCCTTCTAATGTAATGGCTCCTTCTGGTATGTTATCTGCTATTCCATCTCCTACTGTATATTCAAACGGACCCCCGGTTAATGTACCGCCCTTGGGTTGGTTTCTTATTACCTCTATAGGATTGGATAAATCATACCATCCTCTTAACTTCGATAAGTTCTTACCTTTTTTTAAGTTTCTCACATACCACCAATATGATATGCTCCAAATTTTACAAACTCCAGCTCCAGCATCTTCAAAATCAAAAGGAGGAGCTTTTGGTAGTGCTAAAATATTATTATCAGCATCGGTAATAATCCAACGCTTCTTTTTCCCTTTGGCTCCTTTTCTATACACATCAATTGGCGTAGAATTTCCATCAATACAAATTGTAGTATCGTCTTTCGTTTCAATTTTTCCTCCATTAAGATATTTGCCTCGCTTCTCCTGTTGGGCATTTAAATTGAGACTCATTAATAAAAGGAAAACGATTAAAAGGGCATTTCTTGTATATTGAATTTTTGATCCAACATAGCTTAAAAGTTGTTCTTTTTCCATAATAAAATTATTGATTAATTAATTCTTGTAAAGCTATGAGGTAAAAAAAAATCAAAATGTTAGACAGCTAACATTTTGATTTTTAATATTATAGTATCTATGTAAGACTTTAATTAAAAGCTCCAAGCTTTATAACTACTAGAGGCCTCTAGTCTATCTTCAATATTATCATCTAACTGAGGAAAAAAATCAATTCCTGTCAATTTTTCAATGGTGTCGACAGGAACTACAAATTCGTATAAAGGTTTATTAGAATTTTTATGCGGTATTAAAAATGCGATTATTTTTGTTTCACCAGAATTATTATCAATTAATACTTTATAAAATTGGTTAGGTACAGAAACCTCTTCAACTCCAATAGTTTCCATTTTACCACTTAAAACACCTCCCGTTATTACAAAAACACCATCGTACTTACTTGCCCAGTAACGTACCTTTTGTTCTAAAGTATTCCAAATGCCCGAATTAAATTTATGTTCCTGCGGGCTAATATTACTAGTTAAAAAAGTTTCGTCATGCGCAAGTTGATTATAACGTCTATCTCCTGCAGGGCACAAATGTCCGCGATCATACCCAGACTTTTTATAATTACGCCAATTAGCAGCCCCAGTTTTTACAGCCTTGTCAATTTCGAAATATGGCCGTTTGAAATTTGTGTTTGAAAGATGAGATTTCTTCAGTTCGTATGCCACCCATTCGGCTTGTTCGTGTGGTTCACTATATGATAACGAATACCCTTTATGATGAATTACTTGCCCCGTTGTACTTGTTGGTAAGAAATATTCGTTAGTTTCTTTTTTTGTCGATTTACCTTCATAAATAATTTCAGCTTTCTCATCTTCATTTAAAAAGTGTTCGTAACCATAAACACCTAAAAGGAGTAAAATAGCTAACAACGAATAAACTGTTTTCTTATTCAATTATGATAAATTTAATCTAGCACAAAGTCTAATGGTTTTCCAATAGCACCATTAGGGAAACTGATTCCTAACAAAGCAGACATGGTTGGTGCAATATCGGTTACTTCTGTTTTTTTAAGTGTATGCCCAGGTTTAATTCCTTTACCAAAAAATAATAACGGAACGTGTGTATCGTAATTTAAACTACTACCATGTGTAGATCCTGTTACATGATAATTTATGTATGCAGGATCATTTACCAAAATAACATCTCCAGAACGTTTTTGATTATATCCTCTTTGCAATAATGCTTCAATACCTGTTGTAAAATTAGTAGAGCTCATAGTATGAGCTGTATACGCTTTTGAAATATGCTTATAGTTAATTTGTTCATTAACTATAGCTTGTTGCACTTCTTCAAGGTTTAATCCTAATGTTTTAATCTTTTCCCTATTTAAGAAGATTTGATTATTACTAATATTTTCGACAATATCTTTGTCACCATAAGTATCTATTAGGAATTTTTGAAACTTTTCCTTTCTCTGCGAATTATCTATGTATCCTGATGGTATTTTTAAAGTCTGCAAATAAGACGGAACATCTATTGCTCCATGGTCGGCAGTTAAAAATATCGTATATTCTCCTTTGCCTACTTTATCATCCAAAGCATTAAATAAACGCTCTAAATCTTTATCCAATCTAAGATAGGTGTCTTCTACTTCTTTTGAGTTAACACCAAAGTTATGACCCACATAATCTGTTGATGAAAAACTCACTGTTAATACATCGGTAATATTATCTTTCCCTAATTGTTCGCCATCAAGAGATGCTATTGCAAAATCTGTTGTCAAACTATTACCATAAGCCGTCGATTTTAAAATATCGAAACCATTATTATCATTCTTCAAAACAGCTAAATCATAAGGAAATGTTGCTGTTTCTTTACCAACAAACCCACCTTCAAAATTATTCAAATCACTTCCGCTCTCAATATATGTATCAATATCATATAAAGTATTCCAAACTTTAAAGTAAGACTCGGCTATATCTGAAGCGTTAAAATCGTTAACCCATTTTGGTAAACTATTCATATAATATGTACTTGAAATCCAAGATCCTTCTTTTCCTCCTTGAAACCAAAAAGCTGCATTTGCAGAATGACCTGCTGGTAAAATGGCTCCTCTATCTTTAATTGAAATACCAATTGTTTTTCCTCTAAGCTGAGTAAATAATCTATTCTCATCAGCAAACGTCGTTGTCTTCATTCTGTGTGGAGACATTTGTCCAGATTTTTCAGTTGTACCTACAGATTGCACAGTAGTATCTCCTGCACAATAAACCCAGTCTTTTAATTCTTTATCATACCAATCATTACTAATAATACCATGATATTTTGGTGTTGTTCCTGTGTATATTGATGTGTGTCCTGGCCCTGTATACGTTGGCACATAGTTAAAATGGTTGTTTTTACAATTAAAACCATCATTCATCATACGTTTAAACCCGCCATCTCCATATTTATTTTCAAAACGTGTTAAATAGTCATACCTCATTTGATCTACTACAACACCTACTACTAATTTAGGTCTAGAATTAATTGTTTCTACTTTAGTTTTCTGCTTTTTCACTCTAGGTCTTTGAGCAAAAGTGGAATTATATAAAAAAATAATTAAAAAAAAAGGTACTACGTTTTTTAGCATGATTAAAAAATTTATAAGATCAAAAATACATATTTTAAAATATGATATTTTAAAATTAAGGCTAAATTCTATAACTTTTTTTACTTTAGCACTAACAAATTTTTATATGACATACCTTCATAATATTGGATCTTATTTTTTAATGATTGCAGAAATGTTTCGCAAGCCCACTAAATGGTCTGTAATGAAAACATTAATCCTAAAAGATATTGACGATTTAATTATTGGATCATTAGGTATTATTGCATTTATATCATTTTTTGTAGGTGGTGTAATTACTATCCAGACTGCATTAAATATTAGCAATCCACTAATTCCAAAATACTTGGTTGGTTTTGCAACAAGGCAATCTGTTATTTTAGAATTCGCACCAACGTTTACCTCAATTATTATGGCTGGTAAAGTGGGTTCATTTATAACTTCTAGCATAGGAACAATGCGTGTTACTGAACAAATTGATGCTTTAGAGGTTATGGGAATCAACTCTTTAAATTATCTTGTTTTCCCTAAAACAGTGGCGCTAATGCTATATCCTTTTGCCATTGCTATCGGAATGTTTTTAGGTATTTTAGGAGGTATGGCTGCTTGTGTTTTTGGTGGTTATACATCTTTGGCAGATTATATTCTTGGATTACAAACCGATTTTAATGCCTTCCATGTGGCCTATTCGTTTGTTAAAACCTTTATTTTTGCTTTTGTTTTAGCAACCATTCCATCCTTTCATGGCTATTACATGAAAGGTGGTGCGCTTGAAGTTGGTAAAGCCAGTACAACCTCTTTTGTTTGGACATCGGTGGTTATTATTTTATTGAATTACATATTAACAGATATGATGTTAGGGCAATGATAGAGGTTAAAAATTTACATAAATCGTTTAGTGGTGTTGATGTTTTAAAAGGCATTAGTACATCTTTTGAAAAAGGAAAAACCAACCTCATCATTGGGCAAAGTGGTTCTGGTAAAACAGTTTTTTTAAAGTGCTTACTAGGTTTATTTGAATATGAAGAAGGTACTATAGCTTACGATGGAAAAATATTTTCGCAATTGACTGAAGATCAAAAACGTGATTTACGTGCAGAAATCGGTATGGTTTTTCAAGGAAGCGCCTTATTTGATTCTATGACAATTGCTCAAAACGTTATGTTTCCGTTACAGATGTTTACTAATCTAAATAAAAGTGAAATGGAAGATCGTGTAGATTTTGTTTTAAAACGTGTAAACCTTGATGATGCTCATGGAAAAATGCCTAGCGAAGCTTCAGGTGGTATGCAAAAACGTGTAGCTATTGCACGTGCTATAGTAAATAATCCTAAATATTTATTTTGTGACGAACCAAATTCTGGTTTAGACCCAAAAACAGCTATCGTTATTGATAACTTAATTCAGGAAATTACAGACGAATACCAAATAACTACAGTTATAAATTCGCATGATATGAATTCGGTAATGGAAATTGGTGAAAAAATTGTGTTTTTAAAAGAGGGGCTTAAGGCATGGGAAGGCTCAAAAGAAACTATTTTTAAAACTGATAATGAAGTGGTAACTGACTTTGTGTACTCTTCTAACTTATTTAAAAAAGTGCGTAAAATGTATATTGAAGAGAATAAATAATTCGATTAATTTAGAAATTAATGAAGCTTATTAATCTTCTTTATCGCACTAAAATATCCTCTAATTCTTTCACTTTCCAAAGTTTGTTTTCTTTAATAAACAACTCAAACATTGCTGCATGACTTGCTCCAACCAAAACCATAATTCTTTCATCAGATTCTTTAGTATGTTTTTGAATTAGAGACCACATATGCAAATTTCTTTTATACCATTCAGAAGTTAATAATGGTCCTGAAAAATCATTTGGAGCACCAGCCAACAACATTAAATTATTGTGAAAATAATTAGAAAAAGAACGCATTTCTGAACTATTTAGAAAAGTAGTAAGTTCTGTAAGTGATGTTCCTGATTCAATTTTACTGTCAAACTCTTGAGTAAACCTTGAAATACCTTTTTCTATTTTTGCTTCAAGTTCATATTGATTATTCTCTACGATATCTCTCATAACATCATCAAACGGAAAATCTGTTCCTGTATAATCTACACCATAAACTTTTTTTAGATTGCTTTCTTTGGCTATTCTAAAAGCTAATTGAAATATTTCATTTTTAAGATAAAAATCTGAAAGACTAGCATTAGTAAAATATTGATTATTAAGATATAGTTGATATAATGAATCCAATTCTTTTTGCTCTTTATATGACCATTCTACAAATATTTTAGTTGGATTGTATTTTTTAATACTTGAACTTATTTCCTTCAATTCATTCTGTGATTTCTCGCTAAGGATATTAAAAGATTTTGTTTTTATAACATCAGCTCCAGGGTTATTATAATGAAATGTCCCTATCAATAAAGCTTCTTTCTTTTTTGGAGCTACAATAAGTTCTGTCTGCTTTTTTTCTTGTTTTTTACTACAGCTAAAGATTAAAAAAATAATTAATATTAAGAAGGTGCTATTTTTCATAATAAATTGATTTAAAAACTTAATAAGTTGGTCTCTATTTATTAAGACGTTCAAACTTATTAAATAGTTGCCTAATGCTTTTTATTTTTAATGCGTAAGCAAAACAAACTTCAATAATTTAATCAAAATGAGTTAATCTTAATAACACTAACAATCTCTAATTAGCTCGTTTAACAACTAAAGTATCAAGCTTTAATCTTTGCTTTAACCAGGTTTTTAGTTCCTTTTCTTTAACAACCTTCATGCTATCTTTCAAAGAAGACCTCCATTTTATATTTGCTACTGTTATAGTATCAACTTTTATAAAATCATTTGATTCAAGCATTTTAGCATATCCGAAGTATTGTAGATCACTAAACCTTACTTTGGCATCTCGAGACAAATTAGTAAAAGAAACTGCTGTGTTTTGATTGTTATTGCTTTCTATTATTTTATTTAAATCTGTAATCTCAACTTGCAACCCAGCAATCTGTTTTTGGAGACCAGAAATTATATTATCCTTTTTATCTAAATCAGTAATAGCCCTATCGTAAGCATCAGATATTTTATCAAAACTTCTGTTTTTATTTCCATAAATTTCTAATTCGAAATCTTTAATTTTTTCATACTGTTTAACTTCGTTTCTTAAATCTGCTTCAGTAGCATTGTTAATTTCACCGTTAAAATATAGTTTGATTATTTTTGTTTCTTCATCAAAAGTTCCATTTTGAAACCACAATTCACGATTGTTTTCTATTTCAACTTTCTTAAATTTATTATAGTCGTTTTCTATTCCGCTATACTGATAAACCTCCCAAAATGTCCAACCTGCTCTAAACATAACAATTATTGCTAATAAAGAAGCTAATTGAGCAATACGTTTTCTCTTTTTAGAATTAACATATTTTAGCATCGGGAAGCGTAACAACTTTAACACTAAAAATGTAGCAAGTGCTATAAAAATTGTGTTAATAGTAAACAAATACATAGCACCTCCAAAGAAATTCCAATTACCAATAGCGAGCCCATAACCGGCTGTACACAACGGTGGCATTAATGCTGTTGCAATTGCTACTCCAAAAATAACAGAAGCAATAGTACCTTTTTTAGTACGTGCAATAATTAAAGCTAAACCACCAAAAAAAGCAATTAACACATCTCGAATGTCTGGTTTTACACGGCCTAAAAGCTCTGATGTTTCTTGGCTGCCTAATGGAAAGAATTTAAAAAACATAAACGCCGTTAATAAACTAAGCACAATCATCGTCGCTAAATTTATTAAAGACTTTTTAAGTGTATCTATATCATTTATGGCTATAGACATTCCAACGCCTAAAATTGGTCCCATTAGTGGAGAAATTAACATGGCTCCTATTACTACAGCTGTTGAGTTAGCATTTAATCCAACCGATGCAACAAATATGGAACAAATTAAAATCCATGCCGTAGCTCCTTTAAAGGATATATCTCCTTTTATGGCATTAATAGTAGCATCTCTATCTGTATCATCACGAAAATCAAGCAGCTCAACCATAAAGGTTTTTATACTCTGAAATAAACCTTGAGCGTCTTTCTTTAAAGCTTCTTTAGATTGCTCTACAGCTTTGTCTTTAATATTTTCTTCTTCTGAAAAATTAAATTTATTTTCTTCCATTTATATAATTTTAGCCACTAATACACGAATATAAAAAATAAATTTGAGGTCATTATTTTTTATAATCATTGTAAACGACACTATTTAGAACATTTTACCCTAAATGGTCACCATAAGTGGTTTTTACTTTTTGAAGCACTTTTTTTATATCTTGCTCTTTTGATTTTGGATAGATAAGTAAAACTTCATCTTTATCAACTACAATATAATCTTGTAAACCGTCGATTACTACAACTTTATCGTTTTTGGTTCGTATCATATTTCCCGAAGCATCTTCGGTTAAAGTTCTAGAGTTTACTACGGCATTTCCAGAGTGATCTTTATCTAATTTATCATATAAGCTTCCCCATGTTCCTAAATCATTCCAATCAAATTCAGCAGCAATTACAAATACATTCTTAGATTTTTCCATAATGGCATAATCAACCGAAATGTTTTCAGATTTGTCATAATTATCTCGAATAAAATCGTCTTCAAAATCTGTATTATATGAGTCTATTCCTGTTTCAAATAAGGCATATAAAGTAGGTTGATTATCTTTAAATGCTTGCACAACACTTTTAACACTCCACATAAAAATACCTGCATTCCATAAAAAATTCCCTTGGTTAATAAATGTTTTTGCAGTTTCATAATCTGGTTTTTCTCTAAATTGATTTACCGATTTAATTACTTTCTCGGATGTCTTGTCAAATTCAATATATCCGTAACCTGTATTTGGGAATGTTGGCGTAATGCCAAGTGTCATTAAAGCATTATTTTCTGCACAAAAATCAAACGCTTTTTGTACATTTTTAGAAAATGCTTTTTCATCTTCAATCCAATGATCACTTGGTGCTACAATCATTACTGCATCAGGATTCTCTTTTTGAATTTTTAACGATGCATACAAAATACATGGAGCTGTATTTCTCATAGCTGGTTCTAAAACCACTTGACGTTTAGTTACTTCAGGAATCTGTTCGAAAACCAAATCATTATATCGCTCATTTGTTAATATGAAAATATTTTCTTTTGGAATTAAGTCTGCTAAACGATTGAATGTTTTTTGAATAAGTGTATCACCAGTACCCAACATATCGTGAAACTGTTTAGGAAATTCTTCTGTACTTACCGGCCAAAACCTTGAACCAACACCTCCTGCCATTAATATGGCATAATAATTTTTGTTTTTCATATTATCTCTTTTAACACAGACTTCTTTTTAATGATTATTGTTTGTGATTTTAACTCAACAATTCTACTTCTGCATTAGGATTGAAAAGATACAACTTTCCTGTTTTAAGCTCAACGCATTCGTATCGTTTAACTCGTTTATTTCCTTTTTTAAATATTTTACCATTGTATAATTTAAAATCTTTCCCTATTGGTACTTGAAAGATATAGGTTTTGTTATTAGGTGCGTCAAACTGTTTTAAAGCTAAAGCTAATTTAACATCGGTATCGCTTGATGCTTTAGGGTTTTTAAAATGATTTGCTAAAAGTGGTAATAAATTATCTGGAAAAATATTTGGGTTTAAAAACGGTAACATTAAGTGCTGAAAACTACGTTTCCACTCTAAACCGTGTGGTTTAATATATTTACCATAAGTACTGAAGGCCTCAAAATGTGCGATTTCATGTATTAGCGTAATTAAAAATCGGTATTCATTCAAATTAGCATTTATAGTAATTTGATGTTTTTTATTTGGTAGTTGTTTATAATCGCCGTGGCGAGTTTTACGCTCGTTTTTTATTTTAACTGTTAGATTATCGTGCTCTAAAAGTTTTAAAACTCGCGGTATTGCCTCTTGCGGAATATAATCTTGTAACAGATTTTGCATGAGGTAAAAATAATGTAAATCTTTAAAACAAATTTACATTCTCTCTGGAACTTGAATTCCTAAAACATGAAATGCATTTTTAATAGTTAAAGCAACTTTATTAGAAAGCTGAACTCTAAATACTTTATCCAAATCATTATCTGCTCCTAAAATTGACACGTTTTGATAAAATGAATTAAACTCTTTAACCAAGTCGTAAGTATAATTGGCAATTAAAGCTGGGCTATGTTGTACCGCTGCATTTTGAATAACTTCTGGAAATAATTGAAGTTGTTTTATTAACTCTTTTTCTTTGCTATGTAATGATCTTACTAGGTTTTTTACTGGTTTTGAATAATCAAAATTCGCTTTTCTTATTATGGATTGGATTCTTGCATAGGTATATTGAATGAAAGGCCCCGTATTACCTTGAAAATCTATAGATTCTTTTGGATCAAATAAAATGCGCTTTTTAGGATCAACTTTCAAGATAAAATATTTTAAAGCACCTAAACCAATAGTTTTATATAACTCTTGCTTTTCTGTTTCAGAATAACCATCAAGCTTTCCTAGTTCCTCAGAAATCTCGCCAGCAGTTTTAGCCATTTCGCCAATTAAATCATCAGCATCAACAACGGTCCCTTCTCTACTTTTCATTTTCCCACTAGGTAAATCAACCATTCCATAACTTAAATGATACAAATTTTTAGCCCAATCGAATCCTAATTTTTTTAGTATTAAGAATAGTACTTTAAAATGATAATCTTGCTCGTTACCAACTGTATAAACCATACCACCAACATCTGGAAAATCTTTAATACGCTGTATAGCTGTACCAATATCCTGGGTCATGTAAACTGCAGTACCATCTGCACGTTGCACTATTTTTTTATCTAATCCTTCATCTGTTAAATCACACCAAACTGAACCATCTTTCTCTTTAACAAAAACGCCTGTTTTCAACCCTTGATCCACAAATTCCTTCCCTAATAAATAGGTTTTACTTTCGTAATACAGGGTATCAAAATCGACTCCTAAGTTTTTATAAGTAATATCAAACCCTTTGTAAACCCAGCTGTTCATTTTTTCCCAAAGGGCTACAGTCTCTTCATCACCAGCTTCCCATTTTAAAAGCATATTTTGTGCTTCCAACAAAATAGGAGCTTGTTTTTTAGCTTCATCTTCAGTTTTTCCTTCGGCAATTAAATCAGCTACTTCTCTCTTATATTCTTGATCGAACTTTACATAATAATTCCCTACCAGTTTATCGCCTTTTAAACCTGTACTTTCTGGAGTTTCTCCATTACCAAAACGCTCCCATGCCAACATACTTTTGCAAATATGAATGCCTCTATCGTTTATAATTTGAGTTTTATAAACTTTTTTTCCTGAAGCTTTTAAAATCTCGGCAACACTATAACCTAACAAATTGTTTCTTACATGGCCTAAATGCAATGGTTTGTTCGTATTTGGTGAAGAATACTCTACCATTACAGCTTTACCATCATTATTTACATTTGAAAATCCGTAGGTATCATCTTCAAGAGTTTCATTAAAAAAATGTGTAAAATAAACATCGCTTATTTCGATATTTAAAAAGCCCTTTACAACATTAAATGCCTTAACATTTTCTACATGCTTAACTAAATGATTTCCTATATTCTCTCCAATCTGAACTGGATTCCCTTTAATAAAACGCAGCATTGGAAAAATCACTACGGTAATATCTCCTGCAAACTCTTTTCTGGTTGCCTGAAATTCTACAGTATCAATTTCTAAATTATACGAAGTTTGTATAGCTTGTTTTACATGGACAGATAATATCTCCTGAAGGCTCATTTACTTTAACATTTTAAGTGAGCAAAGATAGGATATTTATTAATTTTTAAAGTTTAATTAATTTCAATATTCAAAAAGTCTAACTACTCATAAAGCAACTAAACTTAAATCTAATCATTTACAACAATTTTTACTTTTTCCCTCCTAAAAAATTTAGAGCTATTGCTACTAAACCTAAAGCAATTGTAATATACGAGTTAGTGTTATCTTGAGCCTCAACACTCAAACCTCCAATACTAACAGCAGCTTCAGGAGCAACCAAAGTGTAAATTCCGTAACCTACCAGTATAACACCTACAACTAAAAGAATTATTTTTACATTTTTGTTCATAATAGAATAGTTTAATTTTTTATTAAGATAATAAATATTCTATTATAGTGTAAATTCAACTTTTTACCACCTATTTAATTGAGCTAAAAAAAATAAAAAACAAAAAGTGCATTTCGTCGATAAAAGTGTCGTTTTTCTATGTTTTTTGCCGTTAATCTATTCGTCGATTTTTTAACAAATATTTAGTGTTCTTTTTATCTAATTTTTTGGCATTAAAACGCAGAAATTAGCTTTATGCTTGTCTTTTTACAACTTTTGTTTGGTAAAGCTATTAGTATTCAACATTTGAAGACTATTAAAAACTAACAAATATTACAGCTTAATAGAGTAATCTTTATTTCCCTCAAATAAGGCTTCTTTATATCATTGCTTTGTTATTGGTGTAATTTAGGTATTGTATGAGGAAAATAATTACGTTAATTATATTTTTATCTGTGTACTCTGGGTTTGCTCAAACTGAAGAGATAGACAGTCTTTCCATACAGTTAGCTTACGAGAATCAAGATAGCTTAAAAGTAGACACTTCACTCAAACTTATAAAATCTCTTTATGAGTTAAATGATTACGATAAAGCTATAAAGTATATCATATTAAGTGAAAAACTATCAACTGACCTCAATTACCATAAAGGTATTGCAGAAGTTGCGTATTACAAAGCTTTAATTTACGCTCAAAAAAATGATTATATAAATGCCGTTAGTGGGTATGAAAAATCGAAAGCTTTATTTCGTCAATTAAACGATGCTCTAGGCGTAGCAAAAGTTAACAATAGTATTGGCTTATTAGAAATTAAACGTGGTAATTATGCTAAAGGGTTACAATACTCTTTATCTGCTATAGAGGAGTTAGAAAAACGTAACTTTACATACGAGCTTAAACTTTCATACAGCAACTTAGCCAAAGCTTATTATAACATCAATGCTTTTGACAAAGCAATTGAGTATTATCTAAAAGCCTTAGAAATACAAGAACAATTAAATGATACCGTTGGTATAAATGAATCTAATAATTATTTGGCTGAACTATACTCTATAAAAAAAGAACATAGAAAGGCTATCGAATATTATGAAAAAGTACTAACTAGCGTTGGTACCGACAATGATTCCATTCGCGGAAGTGTTTTTCCTAAATTAGGTGGAGAGTATTTAAAGTTTAATGATTACGAACAGGCCACTAAATATTTAATACAAGGTTATAACATAAATGTAAGAAGTAAGGATAAATCAAGTTTATTGACCGTTTTAAACAACCTTGGAGATCTAAATTTACAACAACGAAGATTAATTTTAGCAGAAAAACAACTACTAGAAGCTGGAGCTATTGCCAAAGACCTTAATAATAAAAACGAACTATTAAGGCATTACAAATTAATGAAAGCTTTAGATTCAACTAAAAGAAGGTTTGATAGAGCATTTATTTGGCAACGCGAATATTTTAAATTAAAAAATGAGCTAAGCAAAAACAGTATTAATGTTGACTTAAGCTCCAGTGAAACTACTAAACTTGAATTAGATCCAAATTTTGATAAAGAAGTTCTAATACCTAATGATACTAAAACGGATACTACAAATAGTATAACTGTTACTGAAAATCAGCAAAAGTTTGATAGACTTAAGCTGATTTTTTATGCATTGCTAGCTGCATTAGCTATAGTATCTACTTTTTTAATAATGATTTATTTAAAACGCAACAGTAGTATAAAATACACTCAAGAGCTTGAAGAGAAAAATATAAAAATTCAATTACAAAATGAGGCATTTCAAGAACAAACAAAACATCTTGAAAACGTTAATAATGTCAAGGACAAATTATTCTCAATTGTATCTCATGATTTAAAAGACTCGTTATCATCAATTAATGGTTTTATAGATTTACTAAAAGATGGCTCTCTCTCTCGAGAGGAATTTGATAATTTAATTCCTGAATTAAGTGAAAATGCTAATAGCGCCTCTCTACTTTTATTTAATTTACTAAACTGGTCTAAATCTCAAATGCATTCGCTTGAGCCTAAACCAAGCTTATTTGATGTTCAAGAAGTTTTTGAAGATAAAGTAAAGCTAATTGAACAACGCATGGAAAACAAAGGCATCACGCTCGTAGACCGTTCGTTACGCGATTTTGCATATGCCGATAGAAGTATGTTTGAAATTGTTATTCAAAATTTGCTTGCTAATGCTCTAAAATTTAGTAATAGTGGTGATACTATTACCATTTCAAATCATATTAGCAATGGAAGTTGTATCATTAGTATTGCTGATACTGGAGTAGGCATTTCTAGACAGAACATAGAAAAACTATTTAAAAGCAACACTTTTACTACTATGGGCACAAATAATGAGAAAGGAACAGGTTTGGGTCTTTCTATTTGTAAAGAGTTAATTGAACTTAACAATGGTAAAATTTGGGTAGAAAGCACTCAAAATGTTGGTAGTACGTTTTATGTACAATTACCAAAATCTAAACCATCAGCTTAGAGTTTCAAACTAATAATTTATATATTTTGGCGTTACCTAAAGGTCGGGCTTTACGCTATATCTTTTTTTCGTACCTCAAAAAAGGATGCCGCTGCAATCCCTAACGCAGTCCTTTTTCAAACTAATTTTTAGGTAAAAACACTTCCGCCATCATGCAACGTGCACTGCCACCACCACAAGCTTCAATAGTATCTAAAGAGCTAGACATGATTTTAGTATGCTTTTCTAATCTTTCAATTTGAGATGCAGTCAACGAATTGTAAGCAGCCTGACTCATTATTAAATATAATTCATCATTTACCCCTTTTACCTGTAACATATTACCAGCAAAATTGTTAACCTGTGCTTCGGTAATGTCTATAATTTCTTTATCGTTTTCTTTTAAATGATTAATAAGGTTTTTGCGTTCTTTTTTATCATCAATGCTATCTAAACAAATAACTGCAAAGGTTTCACCTAAGCACATCATAACGTTAGTATGATAAATTGCCATACGATCAGCATTTACTGTTTGATTCGCTGTAAAAATTACTGGAGTATATTCAAAATCTTCACAAAACTCAATAAATAAATCTTCATCAGCTCGAGGTGATAAGGCACAATATGCTTTTCTATTTACTCTATCTAAAATAACGCTACCGGTACCTTCTAGAAACACTTCTTCATCTTCTGCGCTCGTATAATCTACTATTTGGTTAATTGTAAAACCTTCTTCTTCTAACCGAATTAAAACATCTTCTCTCCGTTCTAAACGCCTATTTTTAGCAAACATAGGATATAACCCTACGTTGCCGTTTTCATGAAACGATACCCAGTTATTAGGAAAAATTGAATCTGGTGTATCAAACTCTTTAGTGTCATTTACAACAACCACATTTACACCAATTGTTTTGAGTTTTTCAACATACGCATCAAACTCTTGTTGTGCTTTTGTATTAACCGTTTCTGGTAATAAATTATCAATTACTTTTTGGTAATAATTGTTTACAGCTGTTTGCTCATTCATCCTAAAATTAACAGGGCGAATCATTAATATAGTATTGGTTGTTTGTTGCATGATTGAAAATTTGTTTCGCAAAAATATAATTAATTATTAAACAATAATGATATACTAAACTTTACTTTCATTAGAAATATTTTAAAAGAAATTAGTCTTGGCGTATTTTTTGTGGTAATAAAAAAGTAATCAAAAACCAACCCATGAAACTTTTTATACTCTTTTTATTATCAACTTTTTCTTTATTAGGCCAAAGCATAAAAGGTAAAGTTATTGATATAGACACTAAAGTACCTATAGAAAATGTATCTGTATACCTCGAAAACTTAAAAAAAGGAACAACGACAAATAAAAAAGGGTTGTTTCATTTAAAAAGTAATTTCAATCATAATGTGTCTGACAGTATTACTTTTTCAATTATTGGTTATTATTCAAAAAAAATAACCTTATCAAAATTAAAAAAGCAAAATTTTATAGTTAATCTTTCTAAAAAAACTGAACAGCTTAGGGAAATAACTGTTCATTCAAATCAAGGGTTAAAAAAAGAAATCTCTTTTAGAAAATTAAAACCCATTAAAAATGGAGTTCATTCCTTTGGTTCTGTCTTAATTGGCGATTATATATACCTAATTAGTGGTGATGGTTCCTATATTGAAGACACAGGCAAAAAAGCCTTACTTGAAGTACAAAGCTTTGCTAACCCAACATTAAGTGATTTGCTAAAAAGATTAATTATAAACCCTACATGGAACAATTATAGAGATAATCTTTTTGTATATAATATTGAAAATAACGAATGGTCTAAATCTGACTTAGGTTTCAGAAAACGAGCATATCATAATATAAATCTAGTTGATGACAATATATATGTATTAGGAGGAAAAAGAATATCTGTAAACCAAAAAAAAGAGTATTTAGATGAAACTATTGAAGTTTATAACTTAAAAAAAGATAGTATAATTTTAGACAAAACAAACCCTCATCAAGCAGTTAATTTTGCCTCTTTTAATTACAATAAAAATCTAATTATTATGGGAGGTTCTACCAAAATAAACAAAAAAGGGGAAAAAACTTATACAAACAAATCTCACCTTTTTAATTTAGAATCTGGCTATTGGTACGAATTAAAAAAAATGACTAAAGCCAAAGAAGTAAAAGGTGTTTTGATTAATAATACCATTTACTTAATTGGCGGTTTTAATGGAAAACCGTTATCAGAAATAGAGTCTTATAGTATAAATAGTGGGGAGTGGAAAAATGAGGGGCATTTATTTAACGGAATTGCAAACCCTTCACTAACCTATTTTAATGATACTATATATATTTTTAATGATTCAAAAATTTTAACATATAACATTTCCACTAAAATTTTAAATGAATATAATATACACCTGAATTTAAAAGCTTCAAAAATTCATTATTATAAAAACAAATTATATATAATAGGAGGGTATATTGAAAATGAATATTCCAAAACACCATCTTCTCAAACATACAGTATAGACTTACTGGAATTTGAAACTACTGAAGTACAACAATCAAAAAAGATGTAATATTCAAAGCACTTTACTACAAATACATAAGCTCCCTTTTGGCTTTTAAACATATTACTACAAAAGTCTTTTCTTTAAAAAAAAGTAACTTCGCTTCTGAATCAATATTACTAATACGTAGCACATTATGTCAAAAGGCTTCTCATTTCATTTTAAAACAAACACCATGACCAATTTAATTAGAATCACATTTACTTTGTTTCTAATTACTGTGTTAACTTCTTGCAACAAGACTTCTAAAAAGCCTAATATTATATTAATTATGACGGATGATCAAGGTTGGTATGATGTAGGGTTTAATGGAAATACCATAATTAAAACACCTTGGTTAGATTCATTAGCCTCAAATGGAGTTATTTTTGATAGGTTTTATTCAGCTTCGGCAGTCTGTTCTCCAACTAGGGCCAGTTTAATTACAGGAAGAAACCCTTTAAGAATGAATATCCCATATGCTAACTCTGGTCACATGAAAAGTGAAGAAATTACAATACCAGAAATTTTAAAAGATCAAGGATATACTACAGGTCATTTTGGCAAATGGCATCTAGGAACATTAACAAAAGATGAGCTAGATGCTAACAGAGGAGGAAAAGAAAAATTCTTAAGTGATTATACCCTCCCATCTGAACACGGTTATGATAATTTCTTTTGTACCGAATCTAAAGTCCCTACGTTTGATCCTATGCTTTATCCAACTTCATTTATAAATGGAGAAAGCAAACACTATGGATGGAGAGCTATAAAAAATACTGATTCAGCAAGCGTATATGGTACTTCATATTGGAAAAATTCTGGACAAAAAGAAACTGCCAATTTAAAAGGTGATGATTCCCGTATTATAATGGACCGGGTTATTCCTTTTATTGAAAAAGCTGATCAAAAAAAACAACCGTTTTTTACAACAATTTGGTTTCATACGCCTCACTTACCTGTAGTTAGCGATAGCATTCATCGTTCTTATTACGATGGCATGGATTTAACTAAACAAATTTATTATGGAACACTTACTGCTTTAGATGAGCAAATTGGAAGGTTGTGGAAAACACTAGAAAATTCTGGTATCGATGATGAGACTATCATATTTTTCTGTAGTGATAATGGTCCCGAGAATAAAACTCCTGGAAGTGCTGGAATATTTAGAAATCGAAAAAGAAGCCTTTATGAAGGTGGAGTAAGAGTACCTGCATTTGTAATATGGAAAAACAATCTTATAGGTGGTAAAAGAATAGATTTTCCAGCTGTTACAAGTGATTACCTTCCCACTATACTAGACATTTTAAATATTGAATACTCTGACAATAGACCTATTGATGGTACTAGCTTATTTAACGCTATTAAAGGAATTGATAAAGAAAGAACAAAACCTATTGGATTTATATGTAACCCAAAAATATCTTGGGTAACTAATCAATACAAATTGATTGGCGATAAAAAAGATGGAAATTTTGAACTTTATGACTTAATAAATGACAAATCAGAAAAAAAGGATATAAGTAAAAATAACCCTCAGCTAGTAAACAAACTAAAAACAGATTTAAAAATGTGGCAAAAATCGGTTGAAAATAGTAATACTGGAGCGGATTATAATTAATCTCTAATTAAAGGCATAGTTGAGCATCTTAATAATCCTTCCTGTTTTGCTATTTCTGCATAAGGCACTTCTTCAACCGTAAAACCTTGTTCTCGCAACCACGTATTTAAGCGTGTAAAATTTTGTTCTGAAATAATAACATCTTCGGAAATTGAAAATACATTACTATTCATATTATACATTTCATCTTTTGTGATTTCAAATACATTATCTTTTCCAAAAAAATTAAGCAACCATTCGTATTCACTTTCTACTAAAAATCCGTTTTTATGAAGTATAGCTTTATCTTTACCCATAGGCTGAAAACAACAGTCTAAATGTAGAGCATTATCTTTAGCATTTGTATTAGATTTTCTTAACTCGAATGCTTTAACAGTTTTTTCTGGAAACAATTCTTGTATAGCAATTACCGCATCCGTGTTAGTACGAGCTGTTATATAATCTGGATAATCATCTCCTGAATAAGTCCCAATAAAAATATAATCGTTCCAAGGCATAACATCGCCTCCTTCAACATGACATTCTTCAGGTAGAATGATTCTATTATTAGTTTCTACTTGGTTCCAAATATAATCTATAGCCTCAACTTCTTCTTCTCTGTTGGGAAGAATGTTGGCTCTAATCATTTTATTATCAATAACAAAAGCTATATCGCGCGAAAATATCTGATTACAATCTTTTATAACTTCTGGTCTATATACCTTAACACCATACTTTTTAAAAACTGCTGCAACAGCTTCCATTTCTTGTATCATGTCTTCTTCTTTAGGATATGTCCCTGCTATAACATGTTCAATACTTTTAGGATCGTAACAATCTTCTACCTTAGGCGTTGGACCATTACTTTCTGCTGTGCCTAAAACAACCGCTCTTAAGCGAGAGGTTTCATTTTTAATATTTAACTCTAACATGCGACAAACGTAAAAATTATATTCTTTTTTTTAGAAATTATTATTAATAATATTCAATTTCCATTAATTCATTAAAAACGAGCAAATATAAAATAAAAAAGCTTCATAAAATATGAAGCTTTGATTTCTTAGATAATTAAATACTTACTATCTTTTTTCTAACTTTTTAAAAGGTCTTAACGTTTCTCCAACATATAACTGCCTTGGTCTTCCAATTGGCTCTTTTCTTAATCGCATTTCGCGCCACTGTGCTATCCAACCTGGTAATCGTCCCAATGCAAACATTACAGTAAACATATCGGTAGGAATACCCATAGCTCTATAAATTATTCCTGAATAAAAATCTACGTTAGGGTATAATTTACGTTTCACAAAATAATCATCGTTTAATGCTTCTTGTTCAAGTCCTTTAGCAATTTCTAAAATTGGGTCTTCTACTCCTAAATCGGCTAATACTTCATCGGCAGCTTTTTTAATAATTCTTGCACGAGGGTCGAAGTTTTTATATACACGATGACCAAAGCCCATTAATCTAAACGGGTCGTTTTTATCTTTAGCTTTTGCCATATACTTTTTAGTATCTCCTCCATCTTCTTTAATAGCCTCAAGCATTTCCAATACAGCCTGATTTGCACCACCGTGAAGTGGCCCCCATAATGCTGAGATTCCAGCAGATAACGAAGCAAATAATCCAGCATGAGACGATCCTACAATTCTAACTGTGGAAGTAGAGCAGTTTTGCTCATGGTCTGCGTGAAGAATCAATAACTTATCTAAAGCATCTACTATTATTTTATTTTGAACATACTTCTCATTAGGTTGTTTAAACATCATTTTTAAGACATTTTCAACATAACCTAGAGTATTAGATCCATAATCTAGAGGGAGTCCTTGTTTTTTGCGCATAGTCCAAGCAACTAACACAGGAAACTTTCCAAGTATTTTTACAACAGAATTATACATATCTTCTTCAGAGTCAACATTTACTGAAGAAGGGTTAAAAGCAGTTAAGGCACTTGTAAGTGACGACAAAACTCCCATAGGGTGAGCCGACTTAGGAAATGCATCAATAATCTTTCTTACATCATCATCTACTATAGATTTTGATTTAATGTCTGCATGAAATTTATCGTGTTGTTCTTTTGTAGGTAATTCTCCAAATATTAATAAATAAGCAACTTCTAAAAAATCTGCTTCTTCTGCTAATTCTTCAATGCTATACCCTCTATATCTTAAAATTCCTTTTTCACCATCTAAAAATGTAATTTCGCTTTCACAAGAACCTGTGTTTTTATAACCAGCATCAATAGTTGTAACACCTCCAGTAACACCTCTTAATGTTTTAATATCTATTGCAACTTCATTTTCTGTTCCAACAATTAATGGAAACTCATGCTTGTTACCGTTAATTTCTAACGTAGCTTTATCTGACATATAGTAAAATTTTCATGTTTGATTTTTTGTCGAAATTGACCTTACGAATTTACAAAATATCTTACTATTTCTAAAGCTTATAGCTAATGATTTAGCTAATTTAAATATTAAAAAAATTGATAGTACAAAAAAGAGCGATTATTAAAATAATAACCGCTCTTTTTATAAATTTTTTAAAAACTACTTATTTTATTTTAAAAGCTTTTTCTTGGGGAAAATATGCCACTTCTCCTAGCTCTTCTTCTATACGAAGTAATTGATTGTATTTTGCCATACGATCACTTCGAGATGCTGACCCAGTTTTAATTTGGCCAGTATTTAAAGCTACAGCTAGATCAGCAATAGTATTATCTTCAGTTTCTCCAGAACGATGAGACATTACAGATGTATATCCCGCATTGTGAGCCATATTAACTGCAGCTATAGTTTCAGTTAATGTCCCTATTTGGTTTACCTTGATTAAAATAGAATTAGCAATCCCGTTTTCAATCCCACGAGACAAACGCTCTACATTGGTTACAAATAAGTCATCTCCTACTAATTGTACTTTATCTCCAACCAATTCAGTTAAATATTTCCAGCCATCCCAATCGTTTTCATCCATTCCGTCTTCAATTGAAATAATTGGATATTTTGCAACAAGTTCTGCTAAATAATCAGCTTGCTCTTTACTTGTTCTTACTTTTCCTGTATCGCCTTCAAACTTTTTATAATCGTATTGTCCATTTTCATAAAATTCAGCAGATGCACAATCTAACGCAATCTTCACTTCATCACCAAATTTATAACCTGCATTTTCAACTGCCTGAGCAATCGTTTCTAAAGCATCTTCTGTTCCTCCAGCTAAGTTTGGAGCAAATCCACCTTCATCACCTACAGCAGTACTTAAATTTCTATCGTGCAAAACCTTTTTAAGGTTGTGAAAAATCTCAGTTCCCATTTGCATTGCGTGTGTAAAGTTTTTGGCCTTCACTGGCATAATCATAAACTCTTGAAATGCAATTGGAGCATCACTATGAGAGCCCCCATTAATTATGTTCATCATTGGTAATGGCAACGTGTTTCCAGACACACCACCAACATAACGATATAATGGCAATCCAAGTTCGTTTGCAGCGGCTTTAGCAACAGCCAAAGAAACACCTAAAATGGCATTAGCTCCTAATTTTGATTTGTTTGGTGTTCCATCTAAATCAATCATCATTTGATCAATTAAATTTTGCTCAAAAACTGAAACACCCAATAAATCTTCAGCAATAAGAGTATTAACATTTTCTACCGCTTTTAAAACTCCTTTTCCCATATATGTGTTACCTCCATCTCGTAATTCTACTGCTTCATGTTCTCCTGTTGAAGCTCCAGAAGGGACTGCGGCTCTTCCTAAAACATTGTTTTCGGTAATTACATCAACTTCTACTGTTGGGTTCCCTCTAGAATCTAGAATTTGTCTTGCGTGGATATTAATTATAATACTCATAATTGGTTTGTTTTTAATCTTTTTAATTATTTCAAATTTACGGCTAAATATCGTTTTATGTTAAATGTTATTGTAGAATTTTATTAAATGACACCTACAACGTTTTAGTAAAAATAAACCCAAAAACAGAAATTTATTTTTGGGTTTATTTTAGTTTTATTTTTTTATATTTTCTATAAACTGATCGAAAAGATACGATGAATCGTGTGGACCAGGACTTGCTTCTGGATGGTATTGTACCGAAAAGCAATTCTTATTCTTCATGGCTAAACCAGCTACGGTATGATCATTTAAATGCACGTGCGTAATCTCTAAATCAGGATGAGATTCTGACTCTTCTCTGTTAACAGCAAAACCATGGTTTTGTGAAGTAATTTCTCCCTTTCCTGTTTTTAGATTTTTAACAGGATGATTAATACCTCTATGCCCATTATGCATTTTATAAGTTGACACCCCATTAGCTAATGCAATAACTTGGTGCCCTAAACAAATCCCAAATAATGGCAAGTCTCTTTTAATAATTTCTTTTGCAACTTCTTGAGCTTCTATAAGAGGTTCTGGATCTCCAGGTCCATTGGATAAGAAATACCCGTCTGGGTTAAAAGCTTCTAAATCTTCGAACTTTGAATTATATGGAAATACTTTTATATAAGCATCTCTTTGAGCAATATTTCTAAGGATGTTCTTTTTAATTCCTATATCTAAAGCAGCTACTTTATAAGTAGCATTTTCATTACCAAAATAATATGGCTCTTTAGTTGATACTTTTGATGCCAATTCTAATCCATTCATTTCTGGCACCTCACTCAATTGTTTTTTTAAAGCTTCAATATTATCAACATCAGTAGAAATAACAGCATTCATAGCACCATGATCTCTTATATAACTAACTAGAGCTCGAGTATCAACATCTGAAATTGCTAGTAGGTTATTGTCTTCTAAAAATTCTTCTAATGATTTATCTGCAATTTCTCTAGAATACTCATAGCTAAAGTTTTTTACTATAAGGCCTGAAATTTTAATTGAATCCGACTCTACTTCATCTTTATTAGTTCCATAATTACCAATATGTGCATTGGTGGCAACCATAAGTTGTCCATAGTACGAAGGGTCAGTAAAAATTTCTTGGTAACCAGTCATTCCCGTATTAAAACATACTTCGCCAAATGCAGTTCCTTGTTTATTACCAACTGCTTTTCCGTAAAAAATAGTACCATCTGCTAAAAGTACAATGGCTTTTTGTCGTTTTTGATATTTCATATTTTTCCTAAAAAAGTTTTACAAAATTGCATAAAAAAAAGGATAAACTAAAATAGTTTATCCTTTATATTTAAATGCTTATTAACATTTATTCTTCTTCGTTTGATGCTTGAGTTTCAACTGGAGCAGCAGCAGGTTTACTTCCACCTCTTCTACTTCTTCTTGTTGTTTTCTTCTCTTTCTTGCCAGCATTATAAATCTCGTTGTAATCAACAAGCTCTATCATTGCCATATCTGCATTATCACCTAAACGGTTACCAAGCTTAATAATTCTTGTATAACCTCCTGGTCTATCTCCAATCTTAGTTGCTACATCTCTAAATAATTCTGTTACAGCATCTTTTTGCCTTAACTTAGCCATAACAATACGTCTGTTATGAGTTGTATCAGTTTTAGACTTTGTAATCATTGGTTCAACAAATTGCTTTAATGCTTTTGCTTTAGCAACAGTTGTATTAATACGCTTGTGTTCTATTAACGAACAAGCCATATTTGCCAACATTGATTTTCTGTGAGCAGTTTTTCTGCCTAAGTGATTGAATTTTTTTCCGTGTCTCATGACATTTGTTTTATCATCTTGCTACCAAACTCGACCTGCGAGGAGCAAAATATGATTAATTAATCTTTATCTAATTTATATTTACTTAAATCCATTCCGAAATTTAATCCCTTAACGTTAACAAGCTCTTCAAGCTCTGTTAAAGATTTCTTACCAAAGTTTCTGAATTTCATTAAATCATTTTTATTGAATGATACTAAGTCTCCTAAAGTATCAACTTCTGCTGCTTTTAAACAATTTAATGCACGTACAGATAAGTCCATGTCAATTAATTTCGTTTTAAGTAACTGACGCATATGAAGCGATTCTTCATCATAAGTTTCAGTTTGAGCAATTTCATCAGCTTCTAATGTAATACGCTCATCTGAGAATAACATGAAGTGGTGAATTAACGTTTTAGCAGCTTCTGTTAAAGCATCTTGAGGTGTAATTGAACCATCTGTAATGATTTCGAAAACTAATTTTTCGTAATCAGTTTTTTGCTCAACACGATAATTCTCAATGCTATATTTTACATTTTTTATTGGTGTGTAAATTGAATCTGTAAAAATTGTACCTATTGGTGCAGCTGTCTTTTTATTTTCCTCTGCTGGTACATAACCTCTACCCTTTTCAATTGTAATTTCCATGTTAAAATTAACCTTAGGATCTAAGTTACAGATTACTAATTCTGTATTTAATACTTGAAATCCTGAGATGAATTTTTGAAAATCTCCCGCTGTAATTTGTTCTTGTCCAGAAATTGAAATTGAAATTGATTCGTTATCGATATCTTCAATTTGTCTTTTAAAACGTATTTGTTTTAAATTTAAAATGATTTCTGTAACATCTTCAACTACACCAGCAATTGCAGAAAACTCGTGATCTACACCTTCTATTCTAACAGAAGTGATTGCGAATCCTTCTAAAGAAGAAAGTAAAACTCTTCTTAATGCGTTACCTACAGTTAATCCGTAACCAGGTTCTAACGGTCTGAATTCGAACTTTCCTTCGAAATCAGTAGAATCAATCATGATTACTTTGTCGGGCTTTTGAAAATTAAATACTGCCATATTTTCTTCGTTTTAATTGTTATTTAGTTGCGCGGTTTATAAGTTTGAAGAAGACCAACAAACCCTTTGGCTAAATACCAATATGATTAATATATTATTTAGAATATAATTCTACTATGAATTGTTCGTTTATGTTTTCTGGGATTTGAATTCTAGCAGGAACAGAAACGTATGTTCCAGATTTAGTATCGTTATTCCAAGTAATCCATTCGTAAACGTGACTTGAATTTGAAAGCGATCTTTCAATTGCTTCAAGTGATTTTGATTTTTCTCTTACTGCAACTACATCTCCAGCTTTTAATTGGTAAGATGGTATGTTTACCAACTCTCCATTTACTGTAATGTGTCTGTGAGATACTAATTGTCTAGCACCACTTCTAGAAGGAGAAATTCCCATTCTGAAAACTACGTTGTCTAATCTAGACTCGCAAAGTTGTAATAAAACTTCACCTGTAATACCTTGTGCTGCTCTTGCTTTTTTAAACAAACCTCTAAATTGACGCTCTAAAATACCATATGTATATTTAGCTTTTTGTTTCTCCATTAACTGGATTGCGTATTCAGATTTTTTTCCACGCCTTCTTGCATTTCCGTGTTGACCTGGAGGGTAATTTCTTTTTTCAAAAGATTTATCATCTCCAAAAATAGCTTCACCAAATTTTCGAGCTATTTTAGTTTTAGGACCAGTATATCTTGCCATTTTAAATTGTTTTTAAGAGTGATTATGAATTAAGGTCTTAATCTTATCCTTCGATAACCATTTTATCTCTTGTTGATACTTGTTAATTTATTATTTTTCAGTTTGCAAATTTATGCAAAAAATTAATACCATCTGACAAACAGATGATATTAATTTTATTGACGATTTTGATTTATGGTTTATGATTTAAAACAATCTAAAAAAAACATAAATCTATCATCGCATTTTATTAAACTCTTCTACGTTTTGGAGGGCGACAACCATTGTGTGGTAATGGAGTAACATCGATAATTTCTGTTACTTCAATACCTGCATTATGAATTGAACGAATAGCAGACTCTCTACCATTTCCTGGTCCTTTAACATAAACCTTTACTTTCTTTAACCCAGCTTCTTGAGCTACTCCTGCTGCATCTTCAGCAGCTAATTGAGCAGCATAAGGTGTGTTTTTCTTTGAACCTCTAAATCCCATTTTACCAGCTGAAGACCATGAAATTACATCGCCTTTTTTATTGGTTAATGAAATAATAATGTTGTTAAAAGATGCTGTAACATGAGCTTCTCCAACAGCGTCTACAATAACTTTGCGTTTTTTTGTGCTTGTTTTTGCCATATTCTTTTAGTTCTTAGTTTTAGTTGATAGTCGCTAGAATCCTAAACCTTAATAATTTCAAACAGATTCCTTCCAACGTCTAAATACTAAAGACTAATTAATTATTTAGTTGCTTTTTTCTTGTTAGCAACTGTTTTTCTTCTACCTTTTCTTGTTCTAGAGTTGTTTTTAGTACGTTGCCCTCTTAATGGAAGACTCGCTCTATGACGAATACCTCTGTAACATCCAATATCCATTAATCTCTTAATGTTTAATTGTGTTTCAGAACGTAATTCACCTTCAATTGTAAATGTACCAACAGCTTCACGAATACCAGCTATTTGATCATCTGTCCAATCTTGAACTTTAATACTTTCATCAACTTTAGCTGAAGCTAAAATTTCTTTTGCTCTACTTCTACCTACTCCGTAGATATAAGTTAAAGAGATAACTCCTCTTTTTTGTTTTGGTATGTCTACACCTGCAATTCTTGCCATAGCTTATCCTTGTCTTTGTTTGAATCTAGGATTCTTTTTGTTTATTACGTAAAGTCTACCTTTTCTGCGCACGATTTTACAATCTGCACTTCTTTTTTTAACTGATGCTCTTACTTTCATCTTAATTAAGTTTTATCAATTTATTAGTGTCGACTAAGCGCCACCAGCAAATTAATTTAATATCTATAAGTTATTCGAGCCTTTGATAAATCATAAGGACTCATTTCTAATTTAACTTTATCTCCTGGTAATAGTTTAATATAATGCATACGCATTTTACCTGAGATGTGTGCAGTCACAATATGACCATTTTCTAATTCAACACGAAACATAGCATTTGATAATGCTTCTATGATGGTTCCGTCTTGTTCTATTGCTGCTTGTTTTGCCATAGTTTATAATATTAAGCTACTGCCTTTCTATTTTTACCCGTTTTCATCAAGCCATCATAATGTCTATTTAACAGATAAGAATTTATCTGTTGCATAGTATCGATTGCAACTCCAACCATAATTAATAGTGATGTCCCTCCGAAAAACAAAGCCCATCCTTGACCTACTCCCATAAGCTTAACAATAAATGCTGGGAACACAGCAATAAGTGCTAAAAATATAGAACCTGGTAAGGTTATTTGAGACATTATTTTATCAAGATACTCAGAGGTTTCAGAACCTGGACGAATACCAGGAATAAAACCGCCACTACGCTTTAAGTCGTCTGCCATTTTATTGGTAGGTACAGTGATAGCTGTATAAAAGTATGTAAAAACTATAATTAATAAAGCAAAAGTTACATTATACCAAAATCCAAAAACATCAGAATAGTTAGTCTGCATCCATGCTCCAACAGTAGTGTCTTTCAAAAAAGATGACCCTCCTATTAAACTAGGCACAAACATTATAGCTTGCGCAAATATAATTGGCATTACTCCTGAAGCATTAAGCTTTAAAGGAATGTATTGTCTTGACCCAGCCATAGCACTTTTCTCATAACCACCAGAAGCAGTTCTTCTAGCATATTGGACAGCTATTTTTCTGACACCCATTACTAACATTATTGAAGCTAGTATAATTACAAACCAAACCACTAGTTCAAAAAGAATTAACATTACATTATTACCTTCTAATCTAGTTGCCGCATTTTGAATAAATGACTGTGGTAAAGTAGCTATAATACCTACCATAATTAATAATGAAATACCGTTACCAATACCTTTATCAGTAATTTTTTCACCTAACCACATTGCAAAAATACACCCTGTAACTAATATAGTAACTGATGAGAAATAAAACAATGGACCTGTTCCTAACAAAAATGCACTTTGTGGAACACCTAAACTTGGTAAGCTTGCTAAGTACCCTGGCGCTTGTAATAAACAGATTGCTATGGTTAACCATCGTGTAATCTGAGTTATTTTCTTTTGTCCGCTAGCCCCTTCTTTTTGTAATTTTTGAAGGTAAGGTATAGCTATACCCATTAATTGCACAACAATAGAAGCAGAAATGTATGGCATAATACCTAGTGCAAATACAGATGCTCTTGCTAAGGCTCCTCCAGTAAACATATTAAGAATAGCTCCTAAACCGCCGCCGCCAAAATTACCTTCGTATTCAGCAAGTTGACCTGCGTCAATACCAGGTAATGTAACTTGTGCACCAAAACGATAAACTAATAACAGACCCAATGTAACAATGATTCTGTTTCTCAGCTCTTCTATTTTCCAAACATTTTTTAATGATTCTATAAATTTCATGCTTATAATAAAATATTATAATGTTATTGCTTCTCCTCCAGCAGCTTCAATAGCAGCTTTTGCTGAAGCAGTAAACTTATGAGCAGACACTTTTAATTTTGCTTTTAACTCACCTCTTCCTAAAATTTTAACTAGGTCATTTTTCCCAACTAATCTATTAGCAAATAATGTTTCAAAATCTACTGTCTCTTTTATTTTCTTATCATCAACCAATTGTTGTAATGTATCTAAGTTTACACCTTGATACTCTACACGGTTAATGTTAGTAAAACCAAACTTAGGCACACGTCTTTGAAGTGGCATTTGACCACCCTCAAATCCTAGTTTCTTAGAATAACCAGAACGAGATTTAGCCCCTTTGTGACCACGAGTTGCCGTACCTCCTTTTCCAGAACCTTGTCCTCTACCTATTCTTTTACCTTGGTTTTTTACTGAACCTTCTGCAGGTTTTAAATTACTTAAATCCATTTTCAGTTTATATTTTTAAGCTTCTTCTACAGAAACTAAATGTGAAACTTTAGCAACCATACCAAGTATATTTGGTGTAGCTTCATGCTCTTTTACTTGACCAATCTTTTTAAGACCTAGAGCTTCTAAAGTTCTTTTTTGTCTTTGCGTACGATTGATTGCGCTTTTAACTTTTGTTACTTTAATCTTTGCCATTTCTGTCTTTTATTAAGCGTTAAAAACCTGTTCAAGTGAAATACCTCTGTCTTTCGCTATAGCGTTAGCGTCTCTTAATTGTAATAAAGCATCAAAAGTTGCTTTTACTACATTATGAGGGTTTGAAGATCCTTGAGATTTTGATAATACATCATGTACTCCAACTGCCTCTAAAACCGTTCTAACTGCACCACCAGCAATAACTCCTGTACCAGGAGCAGCAGGAATAATGTTTACTCTTGCCCCACCGTATTTACCTTTTTGTTCATGTGGCAATGTTCCTTTAATAATAGGAATACGAACTAGGTTTTTCTTAGCATCTTCAACAGCTTTTGCAATTGCACTAGCAACGTCTTTAGATTTTCCTAAACCTTGTCCTACAACACCTGCCTCATCACCAACTACAACAATTGCTGAAAAGCCAAATGCTCTACCACCTTTAGTTACTTTTGTAACTCTTTGTACACCAACCAAACGATCTTTAAGATCTAATCCACCTGGTTTTACTAATTCTGCACTTTTATATTTTTTAAACATAATTTCTTAGAATTTAAGTCCTGCTTCTCTAGCACCTTCGGCTAATGATTTTACTCTACCATGGTATAAATAACCACCTCTATCGAAAGCAATAGTTTCAACGCCTGCCTTTAAAGCCTTTTCAGCAACAGCTTTACCAACTAAGGTAGCTACTTCTGATTTATTTCCTTTTGCAGAACTAATATCTTTATCTCTTGAAGATGCAGCGCTAATGGTTTTACCATTAACATCATCAACTATTTGAGCATAAATTTCTTTATTACTTCTAAAAACAGTTAATCTCGGTCTAGCTTCTGTACCAGAAACTACCTTACGAATTCTGTTTTTTATTCTTATTCTTCTTTGGTTCTTTGTTAATGCCATAACTTAATTATTAAGCTGATTTACCTGCTTTTCTTCTTAATTCTTCGCCAACAAACTTAATTCCTTTTCCTTTGTAAGGTTCTGGTTTTCTAAAACCACGAATCTTTGCAGCAACTTGTCCTACAAGTTGTTTATCATGAGAAGTAAGTTTAATAATTGGGTTTTTACCTTTTTCACTTATTGTTTCTACTTTAACTTCTGGAGCTAAGTTCAATACAATATTATGAGAAAAACCTAAAGCTAAATCTAATTTTTGTCCTTGGTTTGATGCTCTATAACCAACACCTACCAATTCTAATTCTTTAGTCCATCCTTTAGATACACCAGCAATCATATTATTCATTAACGATCTGTATAAACCGTGTTTTGCTTTTTGCTCTTTAGAATCAGAAGAACGTGTAACTAAAATATTTCCGTCTTCAACTTTAATTTCAACAGCATCGAAATTCTGTGTTAATTCTCCTAATTTTCCTTTTACAGTTACTACGTTTTCTTTAACGTCAACTGTTACACCTTCTGGAATGGCTACTGGATTATTTCCTATTCTTGACATTTCTTTCTGGTATTAAAATTAGTAAACGTAACATAAAACTTCGCCACCAACATTATCTCTTTTAGCTTGCTTGCCTGTCATCACTCCGTGAGAAGTGGAGATAATAGCAATACCAAGTCCGTTTAAAATACGTGGTAACTCGTTAGACCCTGCATACTTACGTAAACCTGGTGTACTAATGCGTTGAAGTTTCTTAATTACTGGTTCTTTTGTTTCTTTATTATACTTAAGAGCAATTTTAATTGTTCCTTGTACAGTTGAATCATCAAATTTATAACTTAAAATATATCCTTGTTCGAATAAGATTTTAGTTATGTCTTTTTTCAAATTAGAAGCAGGAATCTCAACCACTCTGTGGTTAGCACGCACTGCATTTCTAATTCTTGTCAAATAATCCGCTATTGGATCTGAGTACATAATGAATTGATTTTGTGGTTTTGGTTTTCAAACTATTTTGAACCTTAAACCTGATTATTTAAATAATATTACCAACTTGCTTTTTTAACACCAGGTATTAAACCTTGGTTTGCCATTTCTCTGAATGTTACACGAGATATTCCAAATGTTCTCATATAACCTTTAGGTCTTCCAGTTAATTTACATCTATTATGCATACGAATTGGAGAAGCATTTTTTGGCAACTTTTGTAATGCTTCATAATCTCCAGCTTCTTTTAAAGCTTTACGTTTTTCAGCATATTTAGCTACTGTTTTTGCTCTTTTTACCTCACGGGCTTTCATTGATTCTTTAGCCATAACTTAGTTCTTTTTAAAAGGTAACCCTAGTTCAGTTAATAATGATTTTGCTTCTTTATCAGTATCTGCAGTCGTTACAAATGTAATATCCATACCAGAAATTTTATTCACTTTATCAATGTTAATTTCTGGGAATATAATTTGTTCAGTAACTCCTAAATTGTAGTTACCACGTCCATCAAATCCTGTAGCTTTAATTCCGTTAAAGTCTCTAACACGTGGAAGTGCTGAAGTAACTAAACGATCTAAAAACTCGTACATGCGCTCACCACGTAAAGTAACTTTAGCGCCAATTGGCATACCTTTACGTAATTTGAAGGATGCAACATCTTTTTTAGATAATGTTGAAATAGCTTTTTGTCCAGATATAGTTGTTAATTCTTCTACAGCGTAGTCAATTAACTTTTTGTCTGCAACCGCTGCACCTACACCTTTAGATATAACTATCTTAGTAAGTTTAGGAACTTGCATTACATTCTTATATCCAAATTCGTCTGTAAGAGCCGCAATTACTCTGCTTTTATACTCTTCTTTAAGTCTTGGTGAATATGCCATAACTATATTACTTCATTAGATTTTAATGAAAATCTTACTTTTTTATCGCCTTCTAATCTATAACCAACTCTTGTAGTTTCTCCTTTTGAAGTTAACAATGATAAGTTAGATATATGAATAGCTGCTTCTTTTTCTACGATTCCGCCTTGAGGGTTTTGTGCACTTGGTTTAGTATGTTTCTTAACCATGTTTACTCCTTCAATAATCGCTTTGTTCTTTGCTATAAATACTTTTTGTACTTTCCCTTCTGATCCTTTATGATCTCCAGCAATTACTTTTACAGTATCTCCAGTTTTTATTTTAAGCTTTCCCATCTTAATTATTCTGTATTAAAGCACTTCTGGTGCTAATGATACAATTTTCATGAATTGTTTATCACGAAGTTCTCTAGCAACAGGACCAAAAACACGTGTTCCTCTCATTTCACCCGTTGGGTTTAATAAAACACAAGCGTTATCGTCAAACCTTATATAAGATCCGTCTGGTCTTCTTACTTCTTTCTTAGTACGAACAACTACTGCTGTAGAAACTGCCTTCTTCTTAATGTTTCCATTAGGAGTTGCATCTTTAACAGAAACAACTATCTTATCTCCTACAGAAGCATATCTTCTTTTAGTTCCCCCTAAAACACGGATAACTAAGACTTCTTTTGCTCCAGTATTGTCTGCTACTTTTATTCTTGATTCTTGTTGTAACATAATTATTTAGCTCTTTCTAAAATTTCAACTAATCTCCAACATTTAGATTTACTTAAAGGTCTTGTTTCCATGATTCTTACAGTATCACCTTCGTTGCAATCGTTTTGTTCGTCGTGTGCTACGTACTTTTTCGTTTTTAAAACGAATTTTCCATACATAGGATGTTTTACTTTTTTAACTTCAGAAACCACAATTGATTTCTGCATTTTATTACTAGTAACAACTCCTATACGTTCTTTTCTTAAATTTCTTGTTTCCATCTTTCAGCAGAATTATTGTAATTCTCTTTTAGTTAATTCAGTCGCAATTCTAGCTACAGTACGTCTTATTGAACGTAGTTGAATTGGATTTTCTAAAGGAGATATTGCATGCGCTAATTTTAGGTCTGAATAACTCTTTTTTGTTTCACCAAGTTTCTCTTGTAACTCAGCTACAGATAATTCTTTAATTTCTGATTGTTTCATAATATCAAATAAATTATGCTTCGTAATCTCTAGCGATTAAAAACTTAGTTTTAACTGGTAGCTTCTGTGCTGCTAAACGCAATGCTTCTTTAGCAACGTCTAATGGCACACCACCAATTTCAAATAAAACTCTTCCTGGCTTAACAACAGCTACCCAATATTCAACAGCACCTTTACCTTTACCCATACGTACTTCAAGAGGCTTTTTTGTAATAGGCTTGTCTGGAAATATTTTAATCCAAAGTTGTCCTTCTCTTTTCATGTAACGTGTAGCGGCTATACGAGCTGCTTCAATTTGACGCGATGTTAAAAAATTCGAGTCTAATGATTTTATTCCAAAAGTTCCGCTTGAAAGTTGATGACCTCTTCCAGAGATACCTTTCATACGTCCTTTTTGTTGTTTACGAAATTTTGTTCTTTTAGGCTGTAACATTTTTCTTTACTTTATAAAAAATTACTTTCTACGACGAGGTCCTTTATTTCCACCACGTCCTCCGGCTCCACCTTTTCCTTGCTTCTTAGATAAACCAACAAGCGGAGAAAGTTCTCTTTTACCATATACTTCACCTTTCATGATCCATACTTTAACACCCAATCTACCATAAGTAGTGTGTGCCTCAACTAAAGCATAATCAATATCGGCTCTAAAGGTTGATAAAGGAATACGTCCTTCTTTATAGTGTTCAGAACGTGCCATTTCAGCTCCGTTTAAACGACCAGAAATCTGGATTTTAATTCCTTCAGCATTCATTCTCATTGTAGCAGCGATAGCCATTTTTATTGCACGTCTGTATGAAATTCTATTTTCAATTTGACGAGCAATACTTGATGCTACTAAAAATGAATCTAGTTCAGGTCTCTTAATTTCAAAGATGTTAATCTGAACTTCTTTACCAGTAATCTTTTTAAGCTCTTCTTTTAACTTGTCTACCTCTTGTCCGCCTTTACCGATAATAATACCAGGTCTTGCAGTAGTGATAGTAACGGTTACAAGTTTTAAAGTTCTCTCAATAATTACTCTACTTACACTAGCTTTAGATAAACGCGCGTGAACGTATTTTCTAATCTTATCGTCTTCGGCAAGTTTATCACCATAATCGTTTCCTCCGTACCAGTTAGATTCCCATCCTCTGATAATTCCTAAGCGATTTCCGATTGGATTTGTTTTTTGTCCCATACTCTTATTAAGCTTGTGTGTTATTGTTAGCTCCAACCACTAATGTAACATGGTTAGAACGTTTTCTAATTCTGTGTGCACGACCTTGAGGTGCTGGACGTAATCTTTTTAACATAGATCCACCATCAACTCTAATCTCTTTTACAAATAATTCTGCAGATTCAACATCAGCGTCTTCATTTTTTGATTGCCAGTTAGCAATAGCTGATAATAACAGCTTTTCTAATCGACCAGAAGCTTCTTTATTGTTGAATTTCAAGATATTAAGTGCATTTTCTACCTTTTCACCTCTTACTAAATCGGCTACTAAGCGCATTTTTCTTGGTGACGTAGGACAGTTATTAAGTTTTGCAAAAGCAACATGCTTTTTTGCTTCCTTAATAGCGTCTGCCATTTGTTTTTTACGACTTCCCATAGCTTACTACTTTTTACCTTTATTTTTAGCACCTGCATGTCCACGGAATGAACGTGTTGGTGAAAATTCTCCTAATTTATGACCTACCATGTTTTCAGTAACATATACTGGAACAAATTGACGGCCATTGTGCACTGCTATAGTTTGTCCAACAAAATCAGGTGTAATCATACTTGCTCTAGACCAAGTTTTAATTACAGTCTTTTTGTTAGCTTCAACATTTGCAGCTACTTTTCTTTCTAATTTATAATGAACGTAAGGTCCTTTTTTTAATGATCTTGCCATGTCTTATTTCTTTCTACGTTCTACAATATATTTATTACTTGCTTTTGTCTTAGAACGGGTTCTGTAACCTTTAGCAGGAATACCGTTTCTAGAACGTGGGTGTCCACCTGAAGATTTACCTTCACCACCACCCATTGGGTGATCAACTGGATTCATAACTACCGGTCTAGTACGTGGTCTTCTTCCTAACCATCTTGTTCTACCTGCTTTACCACCAACTAATAATTGATGGTCTGAGTTAGAAACAACACCTATTGTAGCCATACAATTTGCAAGCACTAATCTTGTTTCTCCTGAAGGTAATTTAACCGTAGCAAATTTACCATCTCTTGCCATTAACTGAGCAAATGCACCAGCACTACGAGCCATAACAGCTCCTTGCCCTGGACGCAACTCTAAACAAGAAATAATAGTTCCTAATGGAATTTCACTAAGCGGCATTGCATTTCCAATTTCTGGAGCTACACCTTCTTTACCAGATACTACATTTTGCCCAACCTGAAGTCCATTTTGAGCAATAATATATCTTTTTTCACCATCTTGATAATTCAATAATGCGATAAAAGCTGTTCTGTTTGGATCGTATTGAATTGAAGCTACTTCACCAGGAACTCCTGCTTTGTCTCTTTTAAAATCGATAATACGATACTTTTTCTTATGACCTCCACCAATATAGCGCATGGTCATTTTTCCTCGATTGTTTCTACCACCAGACCTTTTATTCGGAACAAGTAAACTCTTTTCCGGCTTATCAGTAGTAATGGCATCGTAACCGTTTACTACTCTAAAACGCTGTCCTGGTGTGATTGGTTTTAATTTTCTTACTGACATTAGTCTTTAATTACATGTTACTGTATAAATCAATCATTTCACCTTCCGCCAGTTGTACAATTGCTTTTTTAACAGCATTTGTTTTACCATGTTGAATACCAGTTTTTGTAAACTTAGTACTTCTATCTGGACGGACATTTATAGTACGAACTTTTTCAACAGAAACGCCATAAGCAGCTTCCACCGCTTTTTTGATTTCTACCTTGTTCGCCTTTGTATTCACCGCGAAAGTATAGCAGTTTCTTAACTCGCTATCTGCAGTCGCTTTTTCTGTGATTATAGGTTTAATTAAGATACTCATCTGTTTCTTATTTACTTAAGTTTGTTTCAATTCCTTCTAAAGCACCTTCTAAAAGCACAACTTGATTTGCATTTAAAATCTTGTAAGTGCTTAATTCTGAAGCCATTATAACTTCAGAGTCTTTTAAATTGCGCGATGACAAATATACGTTATTATTTGACCCACCCAACACAAACAGAGATTTTTTGTTTTCAAGCTCTAAAGCCTTTAAAACTGCTGTAAAATTTTTAGTTTTTGGAGCGTCAAAATTAAAGTCTTCTAAAACAGTAATTGACTTCTCTCCAGCTTTGATACTTAAGGCAGATTTACGCGCTAAACGCTTTAAGTTTTTATTAAGTTTGAAGCTGTAATTTCTAGGTCTTGGACCAAACATACGTCCACCTCCTTTAAATACACCAGACTTAATACTACCTGCTCTTGCCGTACCAGTTCCTTTTTGCTTTTTAATCTTACGTGTACTTCCAGAAATCTCAGCTCTTTCTTTCGATTTATGAGTTCCTTGACGTTGGTTTGCTAAATATTGTTTAACATCCAAATATACAGCGTGATTATTAGGCTCAATAGCAAACACATCTTTAGAAAGGTCTGCCTTTCTACCTGTGTCTTTTCCGTTTATATCTAAAACTGCTACTTTCATTATTTTCTAATAATTACATAAGCGTTTTTGTGTCCAGGTACGCACCCTTTAACAACAAGTAAATTCTTTTCAGCAACTACTTTTAAAACTCTTAAATTTTGAACTTTCACTTTTTCACCACCCATTCTTCCTGCCATTTTCATGCCTTTAAAAACACGAGCAGGATAAGATGCAGCTCCAATAGATCCTGGTGCTCTTAAACGGTTATGTTGACCGTGAGTAGCTTGACCTACACCACCGAAACCATGACGTTTTACAACACCTTGAAATCCTTTACCTTTAGATGTTCCTGCTACATCAACGAATTCTCCTTCGTTAAAATGCTCTACAGTGATTGCATCTCCTAATTTGTACTCCTCATCAAAACCTTTGAATTCAACAACTTTGCGTTTTACAGAAGTACCCGCTTTTTTAGCATGACCTAAGTCTGCTTTTGTAGCGCTTTTTTCTGTCGCGTCATCGAAACCAAGTTGTACAGCTTCGTAGCCGTCAACCTCTTCGGTTCTGACTTGGGTAACGATACATGGTCCAGCTTCGATTACAGTACAAGGAACATTCTTCCCGTTTTCATCAAAGATGCTGGTCATACCGATTTTTTTTCCAATTAACCCAGACATATTTATTAATTTAATTTATTACTATTAGTTATTAAAATTCAAGGCTGAAAATACGTTTCAGCCTTGAATTGTATTTTTACCGTTTTTCCCTCGCTCGCAGCTTAGGACATGTAAGCTTATTACTAAACTTTGATTTCTACTTCAACACCACTTGGCAATTCAAGTTTCATTAACGCATCAATTGTTTTTGATGACGAAGAGTAAATATCTAGTAATCTCTTATAAGAGCTTAATTGAAATTGTTCTCTTGATTTCTTGTTTACGTGTGGAGAACGTAATACAGTGAAAATTTTCTTGTGAGTTGGTAAAGGGATTGGTCCCGTCACAACTGCACCAGTACTTTTTACTGTTTTTACAATCTTATCAGCAGACTTATCTACTAAGTTATGATCGTAAGACTTTAATTTTATTCTGATTTTTTGACTCATTTTCTTAACTTTTAAGATTGCTCCCCTTTAGCTGCTTTAATTACTTCTTCAGATATATTTGAAGGAGTTTCAGCATAGTGTGAAAATTCCATTGTTGATGTTGCTCTACCTGAAGACAATGTTCTTAATGTAGTAACATATCCAAACATTTCTGATAATGGCACAGTTGCTTTTACAGTTTTTGCTCCAGCTCTATCACCCATATCACTTACTTGTCCTCTTCTTCTATTTAAGTCACCTACAATATCACCCATGTTTTCTTCAGGAGTAATAACTTCTAACTTCATAATAGGCTCCATTATTACAGCTTTTGCTGCTTTTGCACAAGCTTTAAATCCTAATTTAGCTGCTAATTCGAAAGATAATTGATCCGAATCCACATCGTGGTAAGATCCATCTTTTAATGTAACTTTCATAGCATCGATTTCGTAACCTGCTAATGGACCATTTACCATTGCCATTTTAAATCCTTTTTCAATTGAAGGAATAAATTCTTTAGGAACATTACCACCTTTAATTATAGATTCAAATTGAAGTCCTACTGCTCCTTCATCTGCTGGCTCAACAGTAAATACGATATCAGCAAACTTACCACGACCACCAGATTGTTTTTTATAAACTTCTCTATGATCAGCAGATTGAGTAATTGCTTCTTTATATTCAACTTGTGGTTGACCTTGATTTACTTCAACTTTAAACTCACGTTTTAAGCGATCAACAATTACATCTAAGTGAAGCTCACCCATTCCAGATATAATAGTTTGTCCAGAAGCTTCATCTGAACGTACTGTAAATGTAGGATCTTCTTCAGCTAATTTAGCTAAGCCCATACCCAATTTATCAACGTCAGCTTTAGTTTTTGGCTCAACGGCAATACCAATTACTGGATCTGGAAAGTCCATAGATTCCAAAACTATTGGATGCTTTTCAGATGAAAGTGTATCCCCTGTTTTGATAGATTTAAATCCAACAGCAGCTCCGATATCTCCAGCTTCAATAAAATCAATTGCGTTTTGCTTGTTAGCATGCATTTGATAAATTCTTGAAATACGTTCTTTTTTACCAGAACGGTTATTTAAAACATAAGAACCTGCATCTAAACGACCTGAATATGCTCTAAAGAATGCTAAACGACCTACAAAAGGATCTGTAGCAATTTTAAATGCTAAAGCTGCAAATGGCTCCTTTACATCTGGCTTACGTAAAATTTCTTCTCCTGAATCTGGATCTGTACCTACAATACCTTCTTTATCAGTTGGAGAAGGCAAGTAACGACATACAGCATCTAATAAGAATTGTACCCCTTTATTTTTAAATGCAGAACCACAAATCATTGGAATGATAGCCATATCCATTACAGCAGCTCTAAGTGCAGCATGCACCTCTTCTTCTGTAATAGAATCTTCATCTTCCATGAATTTTTCTAAAAGATTCTCATCATAACCAGCAACTTCTTCAATAAGTAGTGCTCGGTATTTACGAGCTTCTTCTTTTAACTCTTCTGGAATTTCAACAACATCAAAGGTTGCTCCTTGAGTTTCATCATGCCATACAATAGCACGGTTTTTTACTAAATCGATAATTCCTTTAAAATCTTCTTCGTCACCAATATTTAAAACGATTGGCACCGCGTTAGACTTTAACATATCTTTTACTTGTTGACATACACCTAAAAAGTCAGATCCTTGACGGTCCATTTTATTAACGAAACCAATTCTAGGAACTTTATAGTTATCGGCTAGCCTCCAGTTAGTTTCAGATTGTGGCTCAACACCATCAACCGCACTAAATAAAAACACTAAACCATCAAGTACACGTAATGAACGATTTACCTCAACTGTAAAATCTACGTGACCCGGTGTATCAATTATATTAAAATGATATCCTTTAGTTTCTGGTGTTGGCTCTCCATTTTCAATTGGAAATTTCCACTCACAAGTTGTTGCAGCAGAAGTAATTGTAATACCTCTTTCCTGTTCTTGCTCCATCCAATCCATTGTAGCCGCACCATCATGTACTTCTCCAATTTTATGAGATACACCTGTATAATAAAGAATACGTTCTGTAGTAGTAGTTTTTCCTGCATCAATATGTGCAGCAATACCTATATTTCTAGTGAATTTTAAATCTCTTGCCATGTCGTATTAAAATCTAAAGTGAGAGAATGCTTTGTTTGCTTCAGCCATTTTGTGAGTATCTACTCTTTTCTTAACCGCTGCTCCTTCTTCTTTAGCTGCAGCTAATATTTCTGCTGCTAAACGATTAGCCATAGATTTTTCGTTTCTTTTACGTGAATAGCTAATAAGCCATTTCATAGCTGTTGAAACTTTACGATCTGGACGAATTTGCATAGGAATTTGAAATGTTGCACCACCAACTCTACGACTACGTACTTCTACGTGAGGCATAACGTTTGATAAAGCATCTTTCCAGGTTTCTAAAGCTGTTTTTTCTTCGTCAGTTTTCTTTTCTTCCACAATGTCAATAGCATCATAGAATACTTTAAAAGCTACAGACTTTTTACCATCCCACATCATCATGTTAACGAAACGAGTTACTAACTGGTCGTTAAAACGTGGATCCGGTAAAAGCGGTCTCTTTTTTGCTGCTCTTTTTCTCATGTCTTCTTCTTAAAGTTTTAATTACTTTTTAGGGCGTTTTGCACCATACTTAGATCTACGTTGCGTTCTACCTGAAACACCTGCTGTGTCTAAAGCACCACGTACAATGTGATATCTAACTCCTGGTAAATCTTTTACCCTTCCACCTCTAACCAATACTATCGAGTGCTCTTGTAGATTATGCCCTTCTCCACCGATGTATGCATTAACCTCGTTTCCGTTTGTTAAACGAACCCTTGCTACCTTACGCATTGCTGAGTTAGGTTTTTTAGGAGTCGTTGTGTAAACACGAGTACACACACCACGTCTTTGCGGACAAGAATCTAAAGCAGCCGATTTACTCTTCTTGGTTATTTTGGCTCTTCCTTTTCTTACTAATTGCGAAATTGTTGGCATATATATTATATATAAATTTTATTATCCTCTTTTAAGAGGGCTGCAAAGGTAGAAATTAAAATGAATAATTCAAACCCTAAATCATTAATTTTTAAGAGTTTTCAAAAATTATATCATTACCTATATTATAAGCGTAGATTTTCCGTTAGATTTATACCGAAAAGTTAGAAGCTAGAAGTTTGAAAACTGAAGCCTAAAACCATTTTATTAAATTATTTTAGTAATCTTTACCCGTGCAAAAAACTTCTTTTTTACTCCTTATTATATATATACTTTTTTCTCCTAAGCTATATTCTCAAAATTTAAACTTAAGAGTTTTAGGAAATAATAAGTTTGAAACCAAAGCAATAGACTCATTAAGCTATCAAAAATCTCACAAAAATTACGCATCAATTAAGGCTGAAGTAGACTCTATTCAAAATCTACTTTATAAGACAGGTTACATTGAAAATGATTTAAAGGATATCATCAAAAAAAACGATTCATTTTTTACCGCAAAATTTCATCTTAAAAAAAAATACAACAGCATATATATATATTATAATAATTCGGTTGTTGAAACCTCAATTATAAAATTAGTTTCAGATGACGTTTTTGACGACTATTTTATTCTTCCATTTAGCACTTTAGAAAACAGTTTGAATTTTATTAACTCAAAAACTTCAGAAACGGGAAATCCTTTTTCAAAATTAAAATTATCAAATATTCAAATTGACAAGGGTAATTTAAAAGCTGATTTAATAATTGATTCTCAAAAACAAAAAAGAGCTATAAATAGGATAATAATAAAAGGCTATGATAAATTCCCAAAGTCATATCTGAAGCATTATTTGAAAATTAAACAAAATCAAACTTTTAATTTAAACAAGATTAAACAAAAAACGAATCTATTAGGAAACTTAAAGTTTGCTAATCAAATAAAACCTCCAGAGGTTCTTTTTTCTAAAGATTCTACAACCTTATATATATACACGGAAAAAGCTAAAAGCAATTCATTTGATGGCTTTTTGGGTTTTGGCACTAATGAAGACACAAATAAATTAGAGTTTGACGGTTATTTAAATTTAAACTTAACCAACAATTTAAATTTTGGTGAGTCATTTAGCTTGCTTTACAAGAGTGATGAAAACGATCAAAAAACATTTAGAACAGATTTAACTCTACCCTATTTGTTTAGGTCGCCAATAGGTCTAGATTTAGGTTTACAAATCTTTAAAAAAGATTCCTCTTTTACTACAATAAACCAATCTGCCAAATTACATTATCAAATAAACTCAAAACATAAAGTATATGGTGGTATTACTTCTACCACTTCAAACAATTTATTATCCACAAACAATTTACAAGGCATAACCGATTATGACTCAAACTTTTTTTCGGTCTCCTATCAATTTTTAAAGTTACAAGCTAATAATTTACTTTTCCCTATAAAATCGAGGGTTTTACTAGAAACAAATTTTGGCAATAGAAAAACAACTAATTCAAATGAGAAACAATCTTACTATAGCATTAATGCTTTTAAAATTTTCAATCTAAATAACAAAAATAGTTTTTACCTAAGAATGAATGGCTCTAATTTAAATTCAAACTCATATTTTCAAAATGAGCTTTTCCGTTTTGGAGGCATAAATTCTATTCGAGGCTTTGAAGAAAATAGCTTATTCGCATCTCTTTTTGGGGTTTTAAATACCGAATACAGATATCAGCTTAACAACACCATATACATTCACACTATAACAGATTTGGCATACTTTGAAAATAAAATCGCAAACAAGAAAGAAAAGCTTTTTGGTTATGGTTTCGGATTTGGCATTTTAACTAAAGCTGGCCTTTTTAAGTTTAATTATGCTAATGGTAAAACTGAGAATCAACCTTTTAAGTTTTCCAACTCAAAAATACATCTTAGTTTAATAGCTGGTTTTTAAGAGTTTAAATTATGATTTTCATAATTTTTTGCCTTAAAAACTAAATTTTAACCATTATTTATTGTTTTATTAACTTTTTATTATGATTTTTGGCATTGACTAATTCAAATAAATCATAAAATGAAAACAAAGTTTAGTGGAATTCTAACGCTATTACTAGCGTTTGTTGTGCAATTTTCTTTTGCGCAAGAAAAAACAATTTCAGGTACGATTTCAGATAATTCTGGTATGCCGCTCCCTGGAGTTAACATTATTGTAAAAAACACTACTAACGGTACACAAACCGATTTTGATGGAAAGTATTCTATCAATGCTAATGCAGGAGATGTTCTTGTATTTAGTTATGTAGGGTTAAAAACGCAAGAAGCAACAGTTGGAGCTTCTAATACGCTTGATGTCACAATGGAAGAGGATGCAGCTGTATTAGATGAAGTTGTTGTAACTGCATTAGGTATTAAGAGAGATAAAAAGAGTTTGGGTTATGCCACTCAAGAAGTTAAAGGTGAAGCTGTATCAGCAGTAAAAAGCCAAAACTTTGTAAACTCATTATCTGGTAAAGTAGCTGGTCTGCAAATTAAGCCTTCAGGTACTATGGGTGGTTCTACCCAAGTAATTATTAGAGGTAATGCTTCTATTTCTGGAAACAATCAAGCTTTATTTGTTATTGATGGTGTTCCTATCGATAATGGCGTTAACAACCAAATTGTAACAGCTATTGCTTCTGAGCAGAGATCTCAGACTAGTGGTAGAGGAGGTTACGATTACGGTAATGCCGCATCAGATATTAACCCTGACGACATTGAATCAATCAACGTATTAAAAGGTGCAGCTGCATCGGCTTTATACGGATCTCGTGCTGCTAATGGTGTAATTATGATTACAACAAAAAAAGGAGCAAGAAAAAAAGGATTAGGAGTTACAATAAACTCTAGTATTACTGTTGGTGAGGTAGACAAGTCTACATTACCAGTTTATCAAAAGAAATATGGTGCTGGTTATGGTCCATTCTACGGATCAACTGGATATTTTGATGATATTGATGTTGATGGTGATGGAACTGTTGATTTAGCAACTCCATTTACAGAGGATGCATCTTACGGTGGTGAGTTCGATCCTAACTTATTAGTTTATCAATGGAATAGTATTTACCCTCAATTAGATGGTTATTTACAACCAACTCCTTGGTTGGCTGGTGTAAACGATCCTAACTATATATGGGAAACATCTAGCACTTTAGTTAACTCTGTTTCTCTTGATGGTGGTAGCGAAACTGGCTCTTTTAGATTAGGTTTTACAAACATGTTACAAGAAGGTAACTTACCTAATAGTGAAATTAAAAGAAATAGTATTAATTTCAACGGTAGTCAAGACTTAAGTGAAAAATTATCTGTATCTACTTCTTTTACTTTTACTAAAACTGATGGTAGAGGTCGTTACGGTACTGGTTACGATGCAAACAACGTAATGCAACAATTTAGACAGTGGTGGCAAGTTAATGTTGATGTTAAAGAACAACAAGAGGCTTATTTTGCTACTCGTGAAAACATTACTTGGAACCCTAATTCATATACAAATAGAACACCTATTTATTCTGATAATCCATATTGGACTTTTTACGAAAACTTTGAAACAGATACACGTTCAAGATTTTTTGGTAATGTAGTTTTAAATTATGAAATCAACGATTGGTTAAATGCCATGGGTAGATTTACGTATGATACGTATACTGAATTACAAGAAGAAAGAACTAACGTTGGTAGTTCTAATGTTCCTTTATACACAAGGTTTAATAATGCTGTTTCTGAATACAACTATGATTTATTCCTTAACTTTAATAGAGATTTGACTGAAAAGTTAAATTTAGAAGGAACCGTGGGAATGAATTTAAGTAGAAAAGATTGGAGTAATATTTATGCTCTTACTAATGGCGGTTTAAACTTAGCTAGTGTTTATACTTTAGCAAATAGTGTAAGTCCAATAAATGCTCCTACAGAATATGAAGCATCAAGAATGGTAGATGGTGTATTTGGTCGTGCTAGCCTTGGTTTTGATAATACAGCTTTTATAGAAGGAACTTTTAGAAGAGACCGTAACTCTAGCTTACCTAGAGCTAAAAATGCATACAATTATTGGTCTGTTACTGGTACTTTATTATTCTCTAAACTTATTGAAGCAGATTGGTTATCATTTGGTAAATTAAGAGCCAATTATGGTACAGTTGGTAATGGTACTGTTCCATTTAGAGTATTTAACACCTATGGTATTAACCCTCCTTTTGGTGGCTCAGGTAGTGCATCAAATCCTACTAATAAAAACAACTTAAACTTAAAACCAGAAACTCAAAAAAACTGGGAAGTTGGTATGGAAGTGAAGTTTTTAAATAACCGTCTTGGTTTTGATGTAACATATTTTAATACTAAAAATGAAGATCAAATTACACGAGTTCCTGTAACTAGATCTACTGGATATTCAAGATTACTTTTAAATGCAGGTACAATTCAAAACAAGGGTATTGAGTTACAACTTAACGCAACACCATTAAAAAGTGAAGATTTTGAATGGAACCTTTCTTTAAACTGGGATAAAAACGAAAGTGAAGTTTTATCTTTAGCTGATGGTATTAATACTTTAGAGTTAGCTAGTTTCCAAACTGGTCTTACAATAAACGCTGTAGTTGGTCAGCCTTATGGAACTATTAGAGGACGTGATTTTGTTTATACTAATGGACAAAAAACTATAGGTACTAATGGTCGCTATTTAAGAACTGCAACTAGTAACAATAATATTGGAGATATTAACCCTGATTGGAAAGCTGGTATTTTTAATAGCTTTACATACAAAAACTTTAATTTAAGTTTCTTAATTGACATCCAAAAAGGTGGAGACATATTCTCATTAGATACATACTACGGTTTTGGTACTGGTTTATATGACTTTACAGCTGGTAACAATGAGTTAGGAAATCCTTACAGAGATCCTGTAACTGGAACTCCAGGAAACTATGGTGCTGATAGTGGTGGTGTTCTTTTCGAAGGTGTTTTGGCTGATGGATCGCCTAATAACATTAGAGCTTCAGCAACATCTGCTGGTCTTTGGGGTTACCGTCAACCACAAGCTAATCACGTTTATGATGCAGGATATGTAAAATTACGTGAAGCTACTTTATCTTATAAATTCGATTCTAAAATTTTAGATAAATTACCATTTACTTCTGCTTCGGTATCTCTTATTGGAAGAAACTTATGGATAATTGAAAAACATGTACCATATGCTGATCCAGAGGCTGGTTTGAGTGCTGGTAATTTCCAAGGAAATCAATCAGGATCATATCCTGCTGTTAAAGAAATAGGAGCAAGTATTAAATTACAATTTTAAAAAAAGAGAAAATGAAAAAAATATTATTAACAGCTGTTCTCTCTGTAGTTATTGTGTTAACATCTTGTAAAAGTGATGAGCAATACGAAAACTTAAACAGAGATCCAAAGAATCCAACTCAAGTTGCTGCAGACTTTTTATTTAATTCTGCTACTAAGAGTTTAATTGATCAAATGACGCAAATTAATGTAAACCGTAATAGTTTTAGATTTTTTGCACAATATAGTACAACAACTACATATACAGAAGAACCAAACTTTGATTTAGTAACTAGAACAATTCCTGGTTACCACTGGTCTGAAATGTACAGAGATGTATTACTAGATTTACAAACTTCTAAAGAAGTTGCTATGGCTGATGCTACTTTAAGCGGGTCTGAGCAAAGTGCTAGAGTTTCTCAAGCTGAAGTTTTAATGGTATATACATTCCAACAAATGGTTGATACTTGGGGAGATATTCCTTACAGTGAAGCTTTAGGAGATATTGCATTACCAAAATATGACGATGCTGCAACAATTTATTCAGATTTAATTACACGTTTAACAGCTGCAATTTCTGGATTAAGCGGATCTGGTTATAGTGGATCGGACCAATTATACGGAGGTAACTCTGCTGGTTGGGTGAAATTTGCAAACTCTTTATTAATTCGTATAGGTAACCGCCTTGTAGATGTTAACCCTTCGTTAGCTCAATCAACAATTTTAGCTGGATACAGTGGAGGTGCATTTACATCAAATGCTGATAATGCAACTATACAGTACGAAGGTACAACACCTAACACCAACCCTGTTTGGGTTGATATAGTTCAATCTGGTCGTTCTGATCATATTCCTGCAAACACTATTGTTAATTTCATGAATAATCTTGATGATCCAAGGAGAGCAGTTTATTTTGACGATAACTTAGGTGCTGGTGTTTATACTGGTGGAAATTTTGGTACAGTAGCTAGTTTTGCTTCACATACTCATTTTGGTGATCCAATCTATGAAGCAACTAACCCTGCTTCATTACTAGATTTCGCTGAAGTATCTTTTTACTTAGCTGAAGCTGCTCTAGAAGGATGGTCTGTTGGTGGTACAGCTGAACAGCATTATAACAATGGAATTATGGCATCTTTTGATAATTGGGGTGCAAGCGATTTAGCTACATATATGGCTAATCCAGATGTAGCTTGGGCTACTGCTCCTGGTACTGATAAAGAAAAAATTGGTAACCAATTATGGATAGCAATGTACAACAGAGGGTTTGAAGGATTTACTGCATGGAGAAGATATGACACTCCAACTTTTCAACTTCCAGTTGATCAAGGAAATCCATTACCTTACAGATATACATATCCAATTGATGAACAAAACTTAAATGAGGATAATTGGACTGCTGCATCTACTGCCATTGGTGGAGATTCACAACAAACAAAATTATTCTGGGATGTAAACTAGTTTTAGTTCCTTTATAAATATTTAAAGCCCTGTAAGTTACATAACTTATAGGGCTTTTTTTGTAAGAAGCATTTACAAACACCGACTTAAATATAAATGTATTAAATATGAAACGATTCATAATATTAACTTTCATTTTACTAGTTAATTGTTCAACAGAAACTAGCGTAAAAGATAATACAGATGAAGTCGCAGACAATTTATGGTGCGTTCCAAAAACGGATATTGCTGGAGGCGGATCATATGAAATAAAAGAAAACCCAGATTATAAAAGTATATCAGAAATTGATGCTACTGGTTTTTTAAATGACAATTCTAGGCTTGCACTTTTAAAAATAAATGGACAAGTTTATGCTTATCCTTATGATTACACAAATAATTTTGAAGTTATAAACGATACGTTTGGAGATATTCCTTTGGCTATAACTTATTGTCCAATAACAGAAAGTGCTTTATCTTTTGACAGAAGGTTGCCCAACGGAGAAACCATTACAATGAAAGCCTCTGGTTTTTTGTACAAAGACAACCTTATCGCTACTGATGCAGATTTAAATTATTATTGGTCGCAGATGGCTATACGTGGTCTTAGAGAATCTACTAAAGATATAAGGTTAAATACTTATAACATTATTGAATCTTACTGGCTCGGAGTTAAAACATATTTTCCTGATGCAATGGTATTTAATCATCCTGATGTTGCAAATTGCAATTGTGATGAGACACCTGTTCCGATAGATTTTAATAATTTGTTAGGTGTAATGCATGAACATGTATTTGATGACATAGTACATTTATTTAGCTATAGTAATTTTGCAAACGGAATAGAAATAGATTATACCTCTGTAAACAGTAAAAATGTAATTGTTGTGGGTAGTAAAGAAAAAGTTTACTTTAACGCATTTTATTTACCAAGTAATTTAACATTCACTGCATTAGATACAAGCGAATTCCCTAATGTACTTACAGATAATGAAGGCAATATATGGGATGCCTTTGGGTATGCTGTTTCGGGTAATAGACAAGGTCAAAAACTAGACAGTCCAAAGTCTTACGTGGCAGCTGAATGGGCTTTTAAAGATATATTTAAAGAATTAGTTTACCATTAATAACAATTCTCTACTTATAAAACTATTATCTTTTTAATGAGAAATGACCTCTAAATTCTTCCCCATTAGGAAGTTTTAAACAATACCAATAATCGTCATCAGTTAAAAGGTTACCATTAAACTCACCATTCCAACCAATAGATTGGTTTGGGTTAAATGTTTTTAAAAGCTTTCCATAACGATTATAGATTTCTACAGTTAACAGTTGTGAATCAAATAATGTAGGGTCTAAACCTGCTACGTTCCATGTATCATTAGAGCTATCATTATTTGGAGTAAAATACTTAGGAAATCCTAGTATATAAAAATCTCTCGAAATTCTTTCACAATTCAAACCATCCATAATATAAAGCGTATGCTTTCCATGAGGTAAATTTAAAAAAGAATTACTGTCTTGGTAAGCACCAAATTCATCATTAACTGCGTAAACAAAATTCTCGCTATTATTATCTAGAACAACAGTTAAGTTTCTATCATTTATAACTAAATCTTGTATAATAGGTATTTCGTTTTGGTTAACAGTAATAGTCACAGAATCTTCGCAGTTAAGCAAAGGATCAATAACATTAACCGTATAAATACCAGCTTGAGAAATCAAAATTTCATCTAAATTTTGATTTGTACTCCAACTATAATCATAACTATTTACTTGGCTAGCATTAAGTCCAGCATTAATCGATATCGGGAAATCTGAAAGGCATACATTTATAACTTGATCTTCTAATTGAGGAAATGATCTTACTTCTAAATTTAAAACCCCTGTTCCATAACATGCGTTATCACTTTCAACTCTTATGTATACTGTTCTATCTGATGATGTATAAATACTAGGAAGCGCATCAATACCTATAGCTGCATCATTTTCATCATCATGAAACGAAATTGTAACATTAGTTGGTAAATTTAATGCTGTTGCAATTCTTAAACCTTCTGATTCTAAGTCAAAATCAGCAAAGTTATCTTCATCAGGGTCACAAGCTCCCAATTCATGAGTACTAATATCTACTGCCTGAGTTGTATTTAATCTTACTGTTGCCATACTAAAACAATCCGTATTTGTTTTAAATACTTTGGCATGTAATATTTCTCCTTGATATTGATTCGTGTAAATTTCATCAATAGAGTTAGAATTATCTAAATCATTAATAGCATCTGCCATTGAGTAATAATAATAAACTTGAATCGCTTCTTGAGTATACAAGCTCAAAGGAGCATTAGCTAGTTGTAAATTAAATGGAGCTATTCCATCGTTAGGGTTATTGTCAGCAGAATCACATTGAATTAAATCAAAAGTTGTTTGCAATACATCTGGTGGTTGAGAAATTATTACTTGTTTTAAAAAGGGACCTTGTTCAATACCATTTAAATACATGGTTAAACTAACAGTATAGACACCTGATTGTGCATAGGCGTGCAATGGTTCTATAAGTGTCGATGTTTGTCCATCCCCAAAATCCCAAAGCACACTGTCATAAGGTTCTTCAGAAGTGACGAAAAAATGAGTTTGATCACCTAAACAAGTATCTTCAAAATCAAAAGTATACAAGAATATAGATTGTACAAATGGAGGAAGCCCTAACTGAACAGCTTTGCCTCCCAAATCAACAGAATTTTCCGAATATCCTGCAGCATTCCCAATTTCATTAGGGTTATTAATAACCGATAAACTTAAACCAACTGAAGAAGACCTAAACCCTGCTCTATATATCTTACCGTTTATTGCTAATTGCAATGCCCCTGCTACATTTTGAGAATTACTAATAACTTCTCTAGATCCTACTATGTCAGAGCTTTCTAAATTATACTGATAAACGTGACTATGATCGAAAATGTTATTATCATCAAACACGTTATTAGTAATATATAACAATTTTGAATTTGGTGAAAACTCAACACCATAAGGGTATGTATTATCAATTATAATATTATCATTAGCAACTATTCCTGTTGTGTTATTAAAATCATATAACAAAACCCTTCCAGACTCTCTTCTTGGAGATCTTGGTCCTCCACCACCAATGTTAGTAGAACTATGTGCAATAGCAACTTTCTTTCCATCTGGTGAGGCCTTCAAATAACCAATAGCACTGATATTCGCACCGTCACTATTAAAAACTGGTCGAACCATTTGCGACACGGTAGATATAACTGGGGTTTCATTAACTCCATTTCCATCAATTAGAAACGAATAAAACTTGTCCATAAATTGAGTAATAACCCAAACAGAACTCCCATCACTATGCGAAACCGCAGTGATTTTTTCTGAAGATTTATATTCGTTTTGTGTAGCATCATTAACATCATAAGTTACTAAATGCATGTTTTTAACTCCAGGAACAATATCTCCAAAACTACTATTTAATGACAAATCAACCTCAGAGTAATTAACCCCATCAATGGGTTCTCCTTCTGTTAAATAGTAACTTGGTTTATCAATAGTAAACAAATAATACTTTGAGGTACTTCCTGGTTTAGGAACTATTAAGGCAGATTCTGTACTAGAGCTGTGTCCTAAAAGTCCTTGACCATTAGGCATAATTTGATGACGCCTATCCCAAACTGTAACGCCATCTGTATAAAACAACAAATTTCCGTTAGGGTCAGAAATAGTAGCACAACCTTCTTTTGTAATTAATTGTCCATCTAAAAGAGGAGTAGGATTTGGAGTATTAAAATTAAGACCTGCAAATTCTCCGAAATACCAATTTGCTGATTGTTTTTGAGAAAAAACAAAGCATACGCTAAATCCTAATATTATAAATAATAACTTAGTTTTCAATTTTTTGATTAATTTTGATTGACTATTGTAAATATAGTCATATTTGCTCTGATTATAAGAGGCTTAAAGGTTTTTTGCCTCTAATTTCTACTTTTTTATGGTCAAAATATCGATTAAAGTTAACACAAAGGCTCTGGAGCGCAAAATAAACTCTTTGTAAGTTAAACTTCTTAGACCAATAACTTTTTTATACATTTACCCCATGCAAGATCAAACTCAAATTTTTGGCATAAGAGCAGTGATAGAAGCTATAAATGCTGGCAAAAACATAGATAAAGCTTTTCTTCAAAAGGGCCTAAAAGGTGAATTATTTAGTGAATTAGAATCCTTATTAAATAGAAAATCTATTAACAAATCTTACGTTCCTATTGAAAAACTTAATCGTTTAACAAAAAAGAACCACCAAGGTGTTGTTGCTCAAATTTCACCAATTGAATTTCATAATCTTGAAACTTTAGTTTTAAGTGTTATTGAATCTGGAAAAACACCATTATTCTTGTTGTTAGATCAATTAAGTGATGTCCGAAATTTTGGAGCAATCATTAGAACTGCAGAATGTACTGGAGTTAATGGTATAGTAATACAAAAAAAAGGTGGTGCTCCTGTAAACGGAGATACTATTAAAACAAGTGCTGGAGCAGTATTTAAAATTCCTATTTGCAAAGTAGATCATATAAAAGATGCTGTATTTTACATGCAAGCATCTGGTATAAAAGTAATTGCAGCTACTGAAAAAACTAATGATACTTTATACGATGTTTCATTTACAGAGCCTTGTGCAATTATTATGGGCTCTGAAGGTCGAGGTATCAATCCATCTACTTTAAAAGTGGTTGATGCAAAAGCCAAATTACCTCTATTAGGAGATATTGAATCGCTAAATGTATCTGTAGCTTGTGGTGCTTTTTTATATGAAGCTGTTAGGCAACGCATAGATAAAAACTAATCTTATTTTTTATTTTCTTTAAAAGTATAACTTATAGTTGATGATTCTTGACTTTCATCAGATTCTAGTTGTTCAATAAAATTTCCATCATCATCAAAGTGCTTTAAAAAAGGGTCGTTATCTTCATTATAACCCTCTTGCTCCCAAACATATTTTTTAGGTTTTGCTATTTCTTTTCTAAAAAACAAAGCAAATAATAAACCTGTAATTAAACCAGATAGATGTCCTTCCCAAGAAATCCCTTTTTCAATGGGTATAGCATACCAAATCATGCTCCCATAAAGAAATACCACTAATAACGATAAAGCAATCAGTCTATAATGTTTAGCAAAAACACCTTTAAAAAAAGTAAAACTAACTAAAACATAAATTAATCCGCTAATGCCAATATGATATGATGGTCTTCCAATACACCAAGTAAAAAACCCTGAAAGTAAAATTCCAAAAACCAATACCTTCCAAGCTATTGGTCTATAGAAATAAAACAAAGACGTTGATAAAACCAATAATGGAATGGTGTTATGATAAATATGCTGAATATCACCATGAATAAACGGACTTAAAACAATACCTCTTAGCCCTTTTAAAGTTTGAGGATAAACTCCATATTTACTGAAATTAAACCCAAAACGCACCTCGGCCCAAAACACAATCCATATTATTAATACAAATAATATAGGGTAAGCAACTACCCCTGTTGAAAATTTAAAATGTTCTTTATTATTCATTGAAATAAATATAGCAAATAGTTAACCATGTTTTATTTTAATGCTAAAATGGCAGATATGTGTGCATGAATGATTGTAAAGAAAATCCTTTTTTGAGGCCAAAAAAAAAGATTGTGCTAAAAAACACTACCCCGAATTTTCTTTAGGGCATGCTCAAAACGAAAAAATTACTTTAATTTTACATTATGAATGAGCCTTTAGCTGAACGTTTAAGACCTAAAACTTTAGAAGATTATGTGAGTCAAACCCATTTGGTTGGCAAACATGGTTCTTTAACACAGCATATTAAGCAAGGATTAATTCCTTCAATGATTTTTTGGGGGCCACCTGGTACTGGAAAAACAACTCTTGCTAACATTATAGCTACCGAATCTGGCAGACCATTTTATACGCTTAGTGCTATAAACTCGGGCGTTAAAGATATTCGAGATGTTATTAATAAAGCTAAACAAAGTGGCGGTTTGTTTACTACCAAAAACCCAATTTTATTTATTGACGAAATTCATAGGTTTAGTAAATCTCAGCAAGATTCGTTACTACAAGCTGTTGAAAAAGGTTGGATCACATTAATTGGAGCAACCACCGAAAACCCTAGTTTTGAAGTAATTTCTGCGCTTTTATCTCGTTGTCAGGTTTATATTTTAAATGCTTTTAACAAAAAAGATTTAGAAACTCTTTTAAAACGTGCCATTGAAAAAGATGAATTAATTTCTAAAAAAAACATTACTTTAAAAGAAACTAATGCTCTTTTAAAGCTATCTGGTGGCGATGCTAGAAAACTACTTAATATTTTTGAGCTTATTGTAAATTCGTATAGTACCAATACTGTTGAAGTTACTGATGAGACCGTTTTAAAAAAAATCCAGAATAATACGGTACGATACGATAAAACAGGCGAACAACATTACGATATTATTTCAGCATTTATAAAGTCTATTCGTGGTAGCGATCCAAATGCTGCTGTTTATTGGTTAGCTCGCATGGTAGAAGGTGGTGAAGATGTAAAATTTATAGCGCGCCGCTTACTTATTCTCGCTAGCGAAGATATTGGTAACGCAAACCCAACAGCTTTAGTTATTGCTAACAATACATTTCAAGCAGTATCAACAATTGGATACCCAGAATCTAGAATTATTTTAAGCCAGTGTGCTACATATTTAGCGTGTTCTCCAAAAAGTAATGCCGCTTACATGGCTATTGGGAAGGCACAACAATTGGTTAAAGAAACTGGCGATTTAAGTGTGCCCTTGGAAGTTAGAAATGCACCAACAAAACTCATGAAAGAGCTTGGTTATGGCGACAATTATAAATACGCACATAATTACGACTCAAACTTTGCAAATCAAGAATTTTTACCAGATGAAATAAAAAACTCTAAGCTTTACGATCCTGGGAATAATGCTAGAGAAAACGCACATCGTGAATTTTTAAAACAACGTTGGAAAGATAAATATGGTTATTAAATTTAGGGCGTTACCACAAGGGTCGGGCTTTACGATACAATCTTTTTGTTCGTACCTCTCAAAAAGGATTTCCACTCCAATCCCTAACGCGACATCAGATTTTTAAAAAACTTTAGAATTTAATATTTAAAGTTTCCTGTATTAAAGAGTTATTTGAGTAAAACTCTAAAACCCAATCATCTCCTTTTTTGTAAATAATTGCGTTCTTGTTTTCCACCAAAAACACGTTATTTAGATTTGTTTTTTTAATTCTGTAAACCACTTTAGGGGAGCTATCTACTAACTGAAAACCATTTACCATTTCTTGAGCATATAAAATATTAGATGCGCCTTCTATAACATTTTCCTGTACTGTTTTCGTAGCTTCTGCTGGCACTTCAACAATTTCAGAAACCTTATTTTCTGCAACTTTAACAGCCTCTTTCTTCTCTTCTTTTAAAGATTTTATTTCTTCTTTTAACTTCTGAAGCTCTTGAGAGACTTCTTTCTTAGTTTCTACTTTATTTGAAGCAATTACACTATTATTACCATTAGGTGTATATTTATAATCAACAGTTTCGAACGATTTAAAAGCATTTCGTAGTGCTTCAGCATAAGATTTATCGTATTCCTTTATTCTACTTTCTCCAACTTCAGATTTATAAATTACTCCTCCTTGGCAATTTTTTAAAACTATACTCAATTTTGTTTTAAACATCCCCTTCCCTTTTTCTACATCAGAAGTTAGTCCCATGCATACATTCCCTGCTAAATCATCTGGATATTGTTCTCCTTCAACTACTGTTGTAAATCCATTTTTTTCAAATAAGAATTTAGTTAAAGCATTTAAACGATATTGGTTTTCTTGTTTTAAAAAATCGAATTTTTTGGGTACTATTATGTATTTATAATCATTTAAATTAGATTGAGAAAACACACTTGTTATAATAAAACAAGCTAAAAGTGTTGTGAATAATTTTGTTTTCATTTTTTATTAAATATATAGTTAAAACCTAATTGTAAAGATACACTTTGTGCGTCATAAATGTTTTTATATTGTAAAAAATTATCTGCCATTACATAAAAATTGAAACCTCCTAAGTGGGTAGAGATACCTAAACCTACATTATTAAATGAATAAGAATCTATAGTATAAGTAGCTTTAACTCTTAAATTATTAAATAATCTTCTGTAATAATAAGCTGTTAAAGCTAATTGTGGTTGCTTAGGTCTATTAATCGCATAAAGTTGCATCCCTACTGCATTTAAATAACCATTATCTTCTTTTAAACAATTACAATCTTCACTTTGCTTCTTACCAAACGAATAATTTAATGATGCATTTAATTTTACAGGTCGCCAAGTAGTGTACTTTGTTGCAGTGCTATCCAATTCAAACAGGTCTTCAAAGTCTTCACCTACTTCATTCCAATAATCTTCGGCTGTTTGCCCAGTATCTGTTTCTGGAAAAAGCGGGTTTATCCCTTCAAAACTATAAACACCATCTACTACATAGTTTTTTATGTCTTTACTGTGTCTAACAAAACCAACATCCAATAAACTGGCATCTAAAGACCACTGCTTTGTTAAATTATAAGTAAAACCTATATCAAAACCCAAACCCAAATTCCCCCCTAATAATGTACGTTTAACTAAATCTTTTCCTGAAAAATCTGAATCCTCTTCAGTTATACTATTCAACCCAGATGTTCTTAACTCTAAATCTAAATTAAAAATATGATTATAAAAATTGTTTTCTCCTGGAATAGTAACAAATACCCCTTTATTATTTGTTGAATTTAAATTGATAATATTTGAATATATCTTGCCTCTTACCCCATAAGTAAAACTTGAGTTAACTTTTTTGTTGTATCCCACGTGAAAGACTGAAATAACTTCGGCATTAACATTTACATGATTTAAGTTAAACCGTCTGTTAATATTATTTGCATTTCCTTCTAAAGCTAAAACTGCAATATCTTTAGGAAAATAGGCTATAAAATCTGTTTCTTGATATAAACCAAAACTTAAATATTCTTTTTTTTCATAACTAGGTCCCATTGCAAATCCGGCAGAAAATATTTCAAGTTGCTGATTAAATGTAAAAAAATCTGTTGACTTCATTTTATTTACTGCATTTTGAAGCTTTACATTGAAATCAACTCCGTCTTTAGCAAAAAGGTCGTAGACAGATATTCCAGACGACCCACCATTTACATGAATATGAGAAAGTAGTGGTATGCCAAAATACCAATCGTTACTTATTTTTCCTCCAGGGTTTTGTAATAGTGCTTGTGGTATTTCTGAAAAACCATATAGTATTTGCTTATTCTGCGAAAAAGACAAGCAGGTTATTAAACCAAATAACAAACTAGCTTTTCTCATTCAGATTCTTCAATTTTTAAATAAAATATACCTTTTGATTTTAATTGGATTCTTCCAGGTGTATTATCATTAAGAGGCGACCCTCCAGATAGTGCCTGCACAGTCAATATTACCTTATTTGACGCCTTTAAAGCATCAAGTAATGTGTTTTCAAATACTTCAGTATGCGTGGATACAATATCTGTATTAGTTGGAGACGCTAGGGAAGAAATTGTAAAAGAATGCTTGAGCAAATCTGTATCATCTAAAAAGTCAATTTGAACACTAAATGCTCTATTAATAGAGTTCGTAGTTTCAAAAACAAATTCTGCCTTAACTACATTATCTACAACAAAATCGCGATTAAATAAATCAATAATAACAGAATCTCTAATCGTACTTAATTCACTACCGTCAATAAAAAATTTAGTAGCTGGTGCATTAAAAAAAATTAAATCTGAAGCTAAAACAGGTTCTAATGTTAAATCCTTTGCTTGATTAAAATCTACCTCTTCAGTACATGAAGTTATAAAAAAACCATAAAAGGCAGCTACAGCTAAGTATTTAACAATTTTCTTTATCATAGGTTAAGTTAAACGAATAATATCATAAACATATTATGAAGCTACAAATATTTCTTGAGGTGAATTAGGTTGTCAATTTGCTTAACTGTTGCTTCTAGCTTATCGTTATAAGTACCAAAAAAAATAGCATCCATTCCAATATTTAGTGCTCCAAGTACATCTGCTTCATAATTATCTCCAATCATTATTGATTGGTCTACATTTACATTTGCAACTTTCAAAGCATGATTAAAAATTTTGGGATTTGGTTTTTTAACTCCTACCATTTCTGAATTTGTTACCGTTTCAAAATAATGATCAATATTAGAATTTGTTAACTTACCATGTTGAACTTCGCTAAATCCATTTGTTATAATATGTAGATTATACATGGGATTTAAATACTCTAGAATTTCAAAAGTATTTTCAAACAAATGATTAAAACTACTTAAGTGCATTATATAATCTTCAGAAAGCTTATTGATTAAATGTTTTTCAACTGTAAAGTTTATCGCAGTAAAAGCATCATTTAATCTTCCAAATCGTAATGATTCTTTATTTATTCTCTCTTCTCTGTATAGCTTCCAATAGTTTAAATTTATGGGTTCATAATAAGATAAAAATTCTTTTAAATTAATTTCAATATTATTTTGTTTGAAAATTTTATCGAATGTAAGGGCAGAGTTTTTATCAAAATCCCAAAGTGTATGATCTAAATCAAAAAAAATGTCTGTAATGTTTTTAATCTTCATTTACTGATTCTAAAATAATATTAAACAATTCCTTAAATCCAAACCAACGCTGGTCATTACTAAAAGTATAGTTATGAAATACAGGAATAAACGTTCCGTTTACTTGCTTTACTTCATTCATAATTTGATTTAAAACCATCTTTTTATCTAATAATGAATGATTTTTTAACAAGGCAAAATCCATTAAGTGGTATGAATGCACTTTTAAAGGGGTTTGTATTTCGTAGTCTAAATCATAAAATAAAAATGGTGTACACGAACCAGCTCTAAAACCGATATGATTTACATATCCCATAGTATAATCTTCTTCAATTTCTAGCTCTATAAGGTTTCTGTATGTTTCTGGTAAATTAAGCTTTGAATATGATTGCTTTGAAGCTGTTAGTGAGGTATTTATAATAGCTTCCATTTGTACCTTTTCCTTCTTTAAAACAGCTATACTATCAATAGCAAAAAAGGAAGTTTTTAACCCAACAATACTGTAATCTGCAACTTGTTTTATAAGTGATACAAACTTCTTTTTATTCGCATTTATCCCTTTATCATATGTAGAATACGAACCAATTAAAAAGAAAAACACAAATTTAAAACGGCTTTGTTTTTGCTTATTTATTATATACTTAAACGTATCGAATGGGTCATGTTTTAAACCAAAAATCACCATAAACCTGTCGTACAAATTCTTAAGCCTTAATCGTAACAAATCTTTAATGGCACCACCAAAAGTTCTAATAATTCCCTTTAATTTATAATTATATGCGCTAGGTATATCTATTACAGGTTTAATACTATATGTTCTTTTTGGGAAATTAAAATCTGGGAAATGGGATTGTAATGCATCTTTAAACTTAAATGCCCAAATATCTACAACAGGTTGGTGTAAAAAATCGTGTTTAAATGCCACACTTTCGGTTGCTAAAAAACGTCCAAACTCATCTCTTACTTGTGGTAAATACTCTTCATACCTTGACAATAAATAAAATGATGCTGCAAAGATATCAAATGGTATAGCACTTTTGTCTCCATTAGAAAAGAACCCTTTAGTATCACCCCAGTCGTGCACATGTATTTCTACATCTGATAGACCTTGCTCAAATAAAATATCATGACTCTTAATAAAAAACTCATTCCCTAGTTGCTGTCTTGTATACGACATTTTTAAACTATCGTGAGCTATAAATTCTTCAATTTTTGTGGTAAACGAAACATTAACATCTAATATTCTTGTGCATATATGCTTGAAAATATATTTTAATCTTGGTGATATTTTATGGGTATAAATTAAAAGCATTTACAATAAAGTTTCATCAGCAAAACTAAAGTATGCTTTTTCTGTTATAATTAAGTGATCTAATACTTTTATATCTAAACTTTGTGCTGCTATTTTTAATTTTTGAGTAATTTGCTTATCTGCTTCACTAGGTTTTATAGTTCCAGATGGGTGATTATGAACTAAAATTAAACCTGTTGCTCCAACTTGCAGCGCATTTTTTAACACCAAACGCACATCTACTAAAGTACCTGTAATTCCGCCTTTACTTAATTGCTTTTTTTGAATAACCTTATTAGAATTATTCAAATAAATAATCCAAAACTCTTCATGTTGTAATTCTCCAATAATGGGTTGCATTAACTCAAATACTGAACCACTTGAAGTAATTTTACTTTTCTGTAAAGCATCTTCGCTTCTTCGTCTTCTCCCTAGTTCTAAAGCTGCGGTAATAGTAATTGCTTTAGCTTCTCCAATACCTTTAAACCCCATTAGTTCTTTAATCGAGAGCTTTCCAAGTTCAGTTAAATTATTATCAACACTTGCCAAAATACGCTTGCTTAAGGCTACAGCGCTTTCTTCTCTATTACCAGATCCAATTAAAATAGCTACTAACTCTGCATCACTTAAAGTGTTTTTCCCTTTATATAATAATTTCTCACGAGGTTGATCGTCTTGTGCCCAATTTTTTATTGAAAACGATGATGGTTTTTCTTGCATTGGTTAAAGATAAATATTGTAAATTTCAAGTGCAATTAAAATATTTATTATGAAGTCATTATTTGAAACTGAAACACAACAACTCATTTTAAAAAGAATAGAAAATTTAAATGAAAAAACTCAAGCAAATTGGGGGAAAATGGATGTTGCACAAATGCTAACGCATTGCCAAAAACCGTTAGAAGTTGCGAACGGGACTTTGCATTTAAACACAAAAATTGGCTTTGCAAAAAAACTCATGTTTAAGCTTTTTAAATCTGCTATGTATAATGATAAACCATGGCAAAAAAATTTAGGAACTGTTCGAGAATTTAGAATAACTGATCCTCAAGAATTTGCAAGTCAAAAGAACAAATTAATACAAGTTATCAATGACTTTTCACAATTAAAAGAAAAAACCAATTGGCCTACACATCCTCTTTTTGGAGATTTTACAACAGAGCAATGGGGTAAAATGCAATACAAACATTTAGACCATCATTTAACTCAATTTGGTGCTTAACGCTTATGACTTACCCACCAAAACACCATCAAGGCTCGAACATTAATAACATGATTAAAGTGATTAAAAAGTATCCTTTAGCCACTGTTATTTCGGTAAAAGACAATGAACCTTTAATAACACACTTACCCTTAATTTATCGTGAAACCGACAAAAAATTAATAGGACATATCGACATTTACAATCCGCAAGCCGAATTACTTAAAGACAATAACTCAGTAACTATTATTTTTTCTGGACCTCAATGTTATATTTCTCCAAATGTTTACACAACCACACAATTACCAACTTGGAATTATATAAAAGTGCACTTAAAAGGCTCAGTAATTGAAGTAAATGATGAAAAAAAAGTAAAGCAAAGTTTAGTAGACATGACTGATTTTCTTGAAGCTCCATACCATAAATACAAACTAAAAATGGATAACCCAAGAATGCACGGTTTAATTAATTACATTAAGGGTTTCGAGATTGATATTACATCTTGGGAAGGAAAATTCAAACTTTCTCAAGACAAAAAGAAAAGTGACATGGAAAATGCTAAAGCTGAGCTTTTAAAGAAAAGTAAAGAAAATATAAATACTTTTTTAGACGAGATCTTCTAATTAATAAAACGCAATTCCCTTTTTTTGTAAGTCATTTATACTATTCCCTTACTCACATCAAGTAAAAAAAGTATCAAGAATGGTAGATAATTAAGTAGTTATTACCTGTTTTAATAAATAAATTACAACAATTAAAAGAATCTCTTAGATTATGATTCACTTAATAACTAATTTAATTATGAAAAAAGGCCTTACAATGGGAAAAACAAGTTTAAAAACAGCTTTTAGTATTTTCCTTTTTTTAACCCTCTCTCTATCTTGCAAGCAACCTAAAAATGATTCAGTAGCAGAACAAAAACCAAATATTATTTATGTATTAGCAGACGATTTAGGCTATGGAGATATCTCTAGCTTTAATGAAAAAGGAAAGATTAAAACTCCAAATATCGATCAATTAGCAAATCAGGGTATCAAATTTACTGATGCACATACATCATCTGCTGTTTGTACTCCTACACGATACGGTATTTTAACCGGACGATATAATTGGAGAAGTACACTAAAAAGTAGTGTATTAACGGGGAAGTCTAAAGCATTAATTCCCAATTCCAGAAGTACTGTAGCTTCTATGTTAAAAAAACAAGGATACAATACGGCCTTTATTGGTAAATGGCATTTAGGTTGGGACTGGGCTTTAAAGAATATAGACAGTTTAGGCGGAAGCGGTTGGAATGCAAAAGACTTTGATAATATTGATTTTACTAAACCTATTAAGAATGGTCCAAACGATTTGGGGTTTACTTATGCATACGGGCACTCTGGCTCTTTAGATATGGCGCCTTATGTATATGTTGAAAATGGAAATATTACGGTAGTTCCAGATTCAATTACTGAAAATACAGGTAAATATTCGTGGTGGCGGAAGGGTCCTACATCTAAAGATTTTATACATGATGATGTAACACCTAATTTTTTTAGAAAATCATTTAAGTACATTAACGAGAAAGCAAAAGAAGACAAACCATTTTTTTTATATTTAGCATTGCCGTCGCCTCACACACCTATTTTGCCTACTAAGGAATGGTTGGGTAAAAGCAATTTAAACCCATATGCAGATTTTATGATGATGATAGATGCATATATGGGACAACTTACCGAGACTTTAAAACAAGCTGGTATTGAAGATAATACTCTTATTGTTTTTACAAGTGACAATGGCTGCTCTCCACAAGCAGACTATAACATTTTGAAAGAAAAAAACCATAATCCAAGTTACATATATCGCGGTCATAAAGCTGATATTTTTGAAGGCGGACACCGTGTCCCTTTTATAGTTAAATGGCCAAATAAGATAAAGCAAGGAATTACATCCAAAGAAACAATTTGCACAACCGATTTTATGGCAACTTGTGCCGAAATATCTGGGTACAAGCTTTTAGATAATGAAGCTGAAGACAGCTACAGTTTAATGCCAATACTCAATCAAAAAGAACTTAATAAGCCGTTTAGAGAAGCTACTGTACATCATTCCATTAACGGAAGCTTTGCTATTAGAAAAGATGACTGGAAACTTATTATGTGTGCAGGCTCTGGAGGCTGGAGCTTTCCAAGACCTGGCAATAAAGCTGCTATAGACTCTTTACCAAAATACCAACTTTATAATTTAAAAGATGATCCAAGTGAAACTAATAATTTAATAGCAACAAATTCCAAAAAAGTTAAAGAATTAAAAACTTTGCTTACCAAATATATAGTTGAAGGTAGAAGTACACCTGGGAAATCTCAACAAAATGATTCGATTACATTTGATTGGAAACAAACAAAATTTATAAATACTGATTTATAAACATAATACAGATAATACTCTTTATAAGTAATTATTAAAATAAAAGAGTAAAAAATGAAAAAATCAACTTTAAGAATAGGAACTCTAATTCTAATTATAAGTGCAAGCGCAATTGTGTGGGCTCAAAAAAATAAAACACCCAATATTATTTTCTTCTTTACCGATGATCAAGCTTATGACACACAAAAAGCTTATGGTAATCCAAACACCAAAACACCCAACATGGATAAATTGGTAGATAAGGGTACTGTATTTTATAGACATTATAACACTACAGCTATCTGTATGGCAAGCAGAGCAAATGTTATGACTGGCCAATATGAATACAAAACAGGTTGTAACTTTAATCGAGGAGCTTTAGGAACAAAGCAATGGTCTACCTCCTATCCAATTTTATTGCGACAAGCTGGTTATCGTATGGGTTTTGGTGGAAAATTTGGTTTTGCAATATCAGATGATGGTTCCAAAACTGAAAATAAGGAAGGAGAAATTGCCCGACACGATTTTGATTTTTGGGTTGGTGGCCCTGGTCAAACATCATATGTTACTTCGCAAAATAAAACTTTAGCCAAATACGCCGAAAAGTATCCTCATAGTACACGTGCCTATGGAGCTGCCACCATAGACTTTATTAGGGAATCAACAAACAAAAACAAACCGTTTTGTATGAGTGTTTTTTTTAAGGCACCTCACAGACCTGTTAAACCAGATCCTATATTCGATAATATTTATAAGGATACTGATTTTAGAAAGCTTCCTAATTATGGAAGAAAAGCAGGAGAACATCTGGCTCCACAATCTAGAATGGGGAGGCAATATCCACGATTTTTTCAATGGGGCTATGACAAAGAGGAATCGTATCAAAATGCCTTGCGTAAATACAATCAACTCATTTATGGTGTTGATTATGCCATTGGGATGGTTTTAGAAGAGCTTAAAAGGTTAAAAATAGATAATAATACAGTTATTATCTTATCCTCAGACAATGGTTACTTTAATGGTTCTCATGGATTGGGTTCAAAGGTACTTCCTTATGAAGAAGGTTCTCGTGTTCCGCTTATTATTGTTGATCCTCGTATAAAAAATGATAAAAAAATCAAAAAAACATATGCTTTGTCTGGTAATGTTGATATAGGTGCTACCATATTGGATGTTGCAGGTATTAAAATTCCTTCTGTTTATGATGGTAAAAGCCTTCTTCCAATAATAAATAAACCTAACAAGCAGGTTAGAAAATCCTTACCTATTATTCAAGTTTGGGGACCGAAAGAAACACACTGTCTAACGGTAATGGATGAAGAGTACAAATACATTTATTGGTATTTTCAAAATGAGGATGAAAAAATATTTGCTAGCGAGGAATTGTTCAATATTAAAGACGACCCTTATGAAATGGTAAACCTTGTGGAACAGTCTGATTACAACCTTCAACTAACTAAAATGAGAATATTGTATGATGAGCAATTGAAACATTGGAAAAAAGAGGGTGTGAAACGTAATGGATACGAAAAATATGTAGTACTATTTGACAGAAATATAAAATGGGATCAAAAAAAATAGAAACACATTAGCTAATTCAAATAAACTTATGACGCATCCATAATTAAATCTTGATATCCAAGAAATGATTCAATAGTCACTAACTCTAACCTGTAAAAAAATAACAAAATTTTAACCAAATGAAATCAATATCGCAAATGTATAACATCAATATAATTTCTTATTGTTCACTATTATTCGTTTTGTTGTCTTTGTATTCATGCAAAGATAAATCATCACAACAATTAGTATCACTAAATAAGCCTAATGTAATTATTGTGATGACAGACGATCAAGGCTACGCAGATATCTCCGCACATGGAAGTCCTGATGTATCTACACCTAATATGGACAAACTAAAATCTCAAGGTATTAGCTTAGAAGACTTTCAAGTTAGTCCAACCTGTGCCCCAACAAGGTCGGCAATAATGACAGGAAGACATCCTTTTAAAAATGGAATTACACATACTATTTTGGAAAGAGAACGTATGGCGTTGGGAATAACAACCTTACCACAAGTTTTAAAAAAAGGAGGGTATACTAGTGGTATATTTGGTAAATGGCATTTAGGTGATGAATCAGATTATCAACCAGAAAATCGTGGGTTTGACGAGGTTTTTATTCACGGTGCTGGAGGTATTGGTCAAGCTTATGCTGGTTCCTGTGCCGATGTTCCTGATAATAAATATTTTGACCCTACCATTAAACATAATGGTACGTTTGTCAAAACCAAAGGATACTGTACTGATATTTTTTTCACCCAAGCACTATCATGGTTAAAAAATAAATCTAAAGAAAGCAAACCCTTTTTTGCTTACATAGCAACTAACGCACCACACGGCCCTTTTATAGCGCCAGAAAAATATAAAAAAAAGTTTATTGAACAAGGTTACCCTGAAAAGGCTCAAGGTTTTTATGGTATGATTGAAAATATAGATGATAATTTGGGTAGACTGATGGAAAAACTTGATTTATGGGGAATTGCTGACAACACCATTTTAATATTTATGTCAGATAACGGAAAAACATATGGTGGACAAAACAATGTTCATGGTAGTACTTACAATGCTGGAATGAAAGGATTCAAAGGTAGTGCTCATGAAGGAGGTACAAGGGTCCCTTTTTTTATAAGATGGCCAGATAAATTTAGTTCTGGAAGAAAAGTTGATGCTTTACTAAATCATTACGATATTTTACCAACACTTGCTGATATTGCTGGAATTGACATTTCAGATATACCAGATATAGACGGACAAAGTTTTCTTCCCTATTTAAAAAGTGAATCTCATAAAACTGACGATCGCTATCGGTTTTTCCATGGAGGAAGATGGGCATTAAACCCAAAAAACGCGTCAAATCAAAAAGGAAGTGAACGCTGGGTTGGAACACTAGAAAGCTCTAATCCTGATAACTCTAAATACAAAAACTGCGCAATAAGAAATGAGCGCTATCGCTATATAAATAATAAAGAATTATATGACGTCATTAACGATCCTGGACAAACTCTTGATATCGCTTCAAATAATCCTGAAATTGTTTCTAAAATGAGAACAGCTTATAACAATTGGTGGAGCAACATTAAACCATACTTGGTTAACGAAAATATACCTTTGGCAGAGGAAAAACCTTTTTGGATAGAATATAATAAGCAAAGAGAATTAGATGGGATCAAAGCATGGGTAAAACCTAACTTGGATTAAATTATTAAGAGACTTACATACTTATATCTCAAAATGAAAAAAATAATACTTCTTATTAGCTTTGTTTTTGTACTATCTTGTATTAAAAAAGAGGATGCCACAAATTTGCCCCCTAACATAGTGTTAATCATGGCTGATGATTTGGGCTACGGAGATATTCAACCATATGGTAGTACAACTATCCATACACCAAATTTAGAATTTTTAGCTTCAGAAGGTATTAAGTTCACAGATTTTCATTCTAATGGAGCTGTTTGCAGTCCTACCCGTGCAGCATTAATGACAGGCAAATACCAACAACGCACAGGTGTTGAAGGTGTTATTACCGCAAAAAGCCATAGAGATGTTGGTTTAAATTTAAATGAAATTACTATTGCAGAGGAATTAAAAAAACATGGTTATAATTGTGGGATGTTTGGGAAATGGCATTTAGGATATTCTAAAGAATATAACCCTACATTACAAGGTTTTGATGATTATACTGGATTTGTGAGTGGAAACATTGATTATCATGCTCATATTGACCAAGAAGGTTACCTTGACTGGTGGAAAGGCACTAAAATTGAAAATGAAGAGGGTTATTCAACTGATTTGATAACACAGTATGGAGTAAAATATATCGAAAAAAATAACCCTAAAAATACAGCTAAACCATTTTTTCTTTATTTACCACACGAAGCCCCACATGGCCCCTACCAAAGGCGTATAGATAGTATTTTAAGAACAGTTGGTAAAGCGGGAACAAAACCTATAAGCAAGAATAGTATTCCGTCTGTATACAAAGAAATGGTAGAAGTAATGGATGAAGGGATTGGTAAAATAATTCAGGTACTTAAAGAAACTAAACAATATGAAAATACTATAATTGTTTTCTTATCTGACAATGGCGCTAATCGTTTTGGCAGTAATGGTGTACTTAAGGGACATAAAGGTGGTGTTTATGAAGGAGGCAGTCGTGTTCCTGCTATTTTTAGTTATCCCGATAAAGTAAAAAAAGGAATGATTAATAATCAAATCGTTCTCACTATGGATTTATTGCCTACGTTTTTAGATTTTATTGACCAAAAGCCAAGTTCAACCCACATTGATGGAATTAGTATTAAAGAGAATTTAATACATCAAACTAATCTACCTGAAAGAGATGTTTTTTTTGCTTATGGTAATAATAGCTTTGTTAGAAGTGGAGATTGGAAATTAGTTTATAAAAAGAATAAGAATGGTGATAAAATTGAACTCTACAATTTATCTAATGACTTACAAGAAACGAATGATGTTAGTTTAATTAACCCCGATTTAGTTAAGAAACTCTCAAACAAGCTCCAACTATGGAAAAAAGAGGTTAAAGCGGGAGTGAGATTAGTCTCGAAGTAACAACTTACAATTAATAAATTATTCATCGAGAAATTATTGGAAAAATATAAAGAAGAGTAAAAATTAGCTTACTTGATTTTGTCAGAAAATTTATCTAATTTCGTTTAGCGTCGGATATAAGTCATTAAAACGATGCATATCCGCAAAAAACATTGGCTACAATTTGAGAAAAACTATATTCATATTGACACTTTTGGTTTTCCAGCAAAGTCTTTTCTCTCAAAAAGAAATTGTTGGAAAAGTTGAATTTTATAAATCAGAAGCAACAGAATTTGCATTATTCAGAGATATTAAAGACAAGTACATAAAAAATTTAAATAAACGGATAAGCAAAATTCAATTAATTCAAAAGGACAATACTACCAGAGTTGAAACAGACTCATTTGGAACTTTTAAAGTCAAAGTTTTATTAAAAGATTCGATACGATTTAAAGTAAACGAACATTCCCCAATTTTTAATGGACAGTTTGAATTTGGTTACAATGATATTAAAGACACGCTAAAACTTTGGATTTCGGACAAGAAGTTAGCTATTCATAGAGATTCCATTGATGAGCCTGAATTTTACAAAAAATACAACGAACAAAAGGCAGAATTAAATTTTCGAGACGATAAAAGGGAAATTCTTTTAATCCAATATGACTGGCCTAAAGACAAAATAACTGAAAAAAGAAAAAGAATAAAAAAGACTTATGATATAATCTATGAGTACTTTTTTAATCCAAGCCAAGTTCAAATGAGAATAATGTATCGATATAATAAGGTAATGGGGAAATTAATCGGAATTAAAGAAAACATGTGGTAACAAAATGTAAAAATAATTGCTTGGTTCTATCCTACTAGGAAAATCCTGCGAATTTTTTTCTGTATTGTTCCATTTTCGCTAAGTTAGTTCCTTAACCACGCAACTATCCTTACACAAACCATTAAACGAACCTTTTAAAAGATTAAATTATCTTTTTCTCTCTATAACATAATTCACCATAAGTTTTAGTGAATTTTTATACTCTGAATCTGGGTAAGTTTCCAATAGTTGTAAAGCTTCTGTTTGAAATACTTTCATCTTACTAATAGCATATTCTAAACCGCCATTTACTTTTACAAAAGCAATAACTTCCTTTACACGTTTGGAATCCTTATTATGGTTTTTAATAGAGTTTATCAACCAACGTTTATCTTTTTTACTGGCTTTATTTAGCACATAAATTAAAGGCAATGTCATTTTTTGCTCCTTAATATCAATACCTGTGGGCTTACCAATTTGCGTGTCGCCATAATCAAACAAATCGTCTTTAATTTGAAATGCCATGCCAATAAGTTCTCCAAACTTTCGCATCTTTTCTACATCTTGAGATTCTGGCTTAACGGATGCTGCACCTAAACTACAACAGGCAGCAATAAGTGTTGCTGTTTTTTGACGGATTATCTCGTAATAAATGGCTTCTGTAATATCTAATTTTCTAGCTTTTTCAATCTGCAAAAGTTCGCCTTCGCTCATTTCGCGTACAGCAATCGATATGATTTTAAGTAAATCAAAATCGTTATTATCAATAGAAAGTAATAATCCTTTCGACAATAAATAATCACCTATTAAAACGGCTATTTTATTTTTCCAAAGTGCATTTATTGAAAAGAAACCTCGACGACGATTACTATCGTCAACTACATCATCATGCACCAAAGTAGCTGTATGAATTAGCTCAATAACAGAGGCTCCTCTGTATGTACGTTCGCTTACTTCTCCATTTGACACCATTTTAGCTACCAAAAACACAAACATTGGTCGCATTTGTTTCCCTTTTCGGTTTACTATATAGTGCGTAATTCTGTTTAACAAAGCTACTTTACTAGACATTGACAGCTGGAACTTTTGCTCGAAAAGATCCATCTCATAGGCTATTGGTTGCTTTATTTGTTCTACTATTTTCAAACTATAAATTAAGAAGTATCAAATATAAGTTTTAGTAAATTATATTCTAAGATTTATTTGCTAATTGTCCGCAAGCAGCATCAATATCTTTCCCTCTGCTTCGACGTACATTAACCACTATTCTATTTTTCTCTAAGGTATTGATATAATTTTCTAAAGCCAGATTACTAGCTTGCTGAAAATCACCATCATCAATGGGGTTATATTCTATAATATTAACTTTACAAGGTACATATTTACAAAACTTAACAAAAGCATCAATATCTTTTTGGGCATCATTTATTCCTTTCCAAACTACATATTCGTAACTTATCTTTCTATTGGTTTTTAAATACCAATATTCAAGAGATTCTTTTAAATCTTTTAAAGGAAAGGTTTCATTAAAAGGCATAATGGTAGTTCGAACTTCATCAATGGCCGAATGTAACGATACTGCTAAATTAAATTTAACTTCATCATCTGCCATTTTTTTAATCATTTTTGGTACACCAGATGTTGAAACCGTTATACGTTTTGGAGACATCCCTAAACCTTCTGGCGATGTTATTTTATCGATGGCTTTAATAACATTATTATAATTCATGAGTGGTTCTCCCATTCCCATAAAAACAATATTACTTAACGGGCGGTTATGATATAATCTGCTTTCTTTATCGATAGCAACTACTTGATCGTAAATTTCATCTGGATTTAAATTACGCATGCGTTTTAAACGTGCTGTTGCACAAAACTTACAATCTAAACTACAGCCAACTTGACTTGACACACAAGCTGTTGTTCGAGTTGCGGTTGGAATTAACACCGACTCTACTATTAAACCATCATGTAATCGCACAGCATTTTTTACTGTGCCATCGTTACTGCGTTGCATGGTATCAACCTTTATGTGGTTTATTACAAAATTAGCTTCGAGCATTTGACGTGTTTCTTTTGAAACATTAGTCATATCCTCAAAATTGTGTGCCGATTTTTGCCATAACCATTCGTAAACCTGATTACCTCTAAAAGCCTTATCCCCTTGATTGACAAAGAATTCTCTTAATTGCTCTTTGGTTAAAGCGCGTATGTCTTTTTTCTTGATTTCCATTTGATTGCAAAAATAGTGAAAGGAATTTCGATTGACGAATTACTATTAACGATTTTTAATTGGTGTTAAAATTTTGCATTAGGGATTGAGCGGTCTGTTTAAGCTCTCCCGGTTTTTCTATCGGGAAGCGAGTAGTGAAAGCCCGACCCTTTTGGGAATGCCCAATAAAAAAGCCTCTTAAAAAAGAGGCTTTTTATACTTTTTAAATTAAATGATTAACATGGCATCACCATAACTATAAAACTTGTATTTTTCTTTTACAGCTTCTTCGTAAGCTCGTTTTATAAAATCGTGGCCTGCAAATGCAGAAACCATCATTAACAGTGTAGATTTTGGCGTGTGAAAATTAGTAATCATGCAATTAGCAATGCTAAAATCGTATGGTGGAAATATAAATTTATTAGTCCAACCCTCGAATTCATTTAGTTCTCCGTTTGATGATACTGCACTTTCAATAGCTCTCATTGCAGTTGTACCTACAGCACAAACACGTTTTTTGTTATTTTTTGCTGTATTAACAATGTTTACAGCTTTTTCATTAATACTTAATTCTTCACTATCCATTTTGTGCTTAGAAAGATCTTCTACCTCAACTGGATTAAAGGTTCCTAAACCTACATGAAGTGTTACCTCTGCAAAATCGACACCTTTAATTTCTAAACGTTTTAATAAGTGTCTTGAAAAGTGTAGCCCTGCTGTTGGTGCTGCTACAGCGCCTTCATTTTTTGCAAAAATAGTTTGATAACGATTTTCATCTTCTGGCTCAACATCTCTTTTAATATACTTAGGTAATGGTGTTTCTCCAAGTTCTGTTAATTTTCTGCGGAACTCATTATACGATCCATCATACAAAAAGCGCAGCGTACGCCCTCTTGAAGTGGTATTATCTATAACTTCTGCAACCAAAGTATCATCGTCACCAAAATATAGTTTGTTACCAATTCTAATTTTTCTTGCAGGGTCTACTAAAACATCCCAAAGGCGTTGCTCTTCGTTTAATTCTCTTAATAAAAATACTTCTATTCTAGCTCCAGTTTTTTCTTTATTCCCGTATAATCTCGCAGGAAAAACTTTAGTATTGTTAAGTACTAATACATCTTCTTCATCAAAATAGTCAATTATATCTTTAAACATTTTATGTTCAATGGTTTGTTCTTTTCTGTTTAAAACCATTAAACGAGACTCATCTCTATTTTCTGCTGGATATTCTGCTAATAACTCTTCTGGTAACTCGAAGCCAAAATGTGATAATTTCATCTAAATTATTTTTATTATTATTTTTTGGAAAGTTGCAAATATACAATCTGCAAATAGGGGTTGTCAAGTAAATAGCTAATTATTATTGAGTTATTTTAAATCCTACAGATTTTAAATCATCCCAAAACGTAGGATAAGATTTAGAAACTACCATAGCATCTTCTATAATAATTGGTGTTTTTAAAGCTAAGGGCGCAAAAGCCATAGCCATTCTATGGTCGTGATATGTTGCAATTGAAACCATTTCTTTAATAGAATTTGATGGATGCAAATACAACGAATCGTTTGTTATATCTACTTTACCGCCTAATTTTTCAATCTCTACTTTTAATGCTACTAGTCTATCTGTTTCTTTTATTTTCAAAGTATGCAACCCTGTTAAATCGCAAGCGATTCCTAAAGCAAAACAAGTTACTGCAATGGTTTGAGCAATATCTGGTGCATTAACTAAATTGAAACTTTTTGGTTCTTTATTTTCTGAAACTTTTTTTAAAGTGATTGTATTTTTATAAGAAACTGTTTCAACCCCAAACGCTTTATAAATATCAATTAATGCTGAATCTCCTTGAAGCGAATTCTCTTTATAAGATGATAATGTGATTTCTGTACCTACATCGCTTAATGCCACAATACTAAAATAATAGGATGCTGAAGACCAATCTGATTCTACGGTTAACGTCTTAGGTTTTTGGGTTTTTGTATTGGGTTTTACTGTAATAGTGTTGTTTATAAAAGATGACTCTACGCCTATTTCATCTAGTAAACTCAAAGTCATTTTTATATATGGAATAGAAGTAACTTCTCCTTCAAGCGTTAATTCTAATCCATTTTCAAGCTTTGAAGCTATAAGTAATAATGCAGATATATACTGACTGCTAACATTTGCTTTTAGTGATACTTTATTTTTAATTAGTTTTTTGCCTTTTATTTTTATTGGAGGAAAACCTTCATTTTCAACATAGCTAATATCTGCTCCTAAATCTTGTAAGGCGTTAACCAAAATTTTAATTGGTCGCTCTTTCATTCTTTTAGAGCCTGTTAATACAACTTCTCTACCCTCTAGTACTGCAAAAAAAGCGGTTAAGAATCGCATTGCTGTTCCTGCATGATTAATGTCAACAATATTGGAAGAAGAAGCCAAAGCTTTTGCCATAAGTTGACTGTCATCAGAATTTGAAACATTATCTAAACTTATCTCAGGATATAATGCTTTTAGCAACAACAACCTATTAGATTCGCTTTTAGAACCTGTAATTTGAATTGATGATTGTTTAGCTGTTTTAGATTTTTGAAGAGTAATGTGCATATTCGAATAAATTCTTATTTAAAGAAGATGCAAATTTACTTTAATTTTTCGTTATTATGGTGTCTATCGTGATCACGTTTTGCTTTCTTATCCATTCTTTTATCAAATGCTTTTTGTAAATCTACTCCAGTTTGATTAGCTAAGCATAAAACTACAAATAATACATCTGCTAATTCTTCTCCTAAGTCTTTGTTTTTATCGCTTTCTTTTTCGCTTTGCTCTCCATAACGGCGTGCTATAATACGTGCCACCTCACCAACTTCTTCAGTAAGTTGCGCCATATTAGTAAGTTCGTTAAAATAACGTACACCGTGCTGGTTAATCCAATCGTCTACTATTTTTTGTGCGTTTTTAATACCCATTATATTTTGGTTAAAACTATTTGTTCTTTCCCTTTTATAATCATTTGATTAAAAAATTGCTTTAAAAACAAATAATTGTCTGTCATTATTTTAGCGCTCTTAATTTCAAAAGTAACAACTAATTGAATAGCATTTGCATTTACTCTTGGAATATATTTAAACTCTCCTAAATCATTAGGTACTTTAAGAACTATGGCTTCAGGTTTAGATTCTAAAATATATCCTTCAGGTAATGAAATATTAAACATGTACTTCTTTTTAAATGGATAACCAAAATCTACAGGAAAGTTTCTTTCATCTAATTTAAAAGGGTTTTCTTTTATTCTAAAAAATGAAAATGGTTGAATATAAATTTTATCATTAATTATATCTGCACCTGTTTCTTGATAATAGTCAAAAGATTCTGAAACGAAACCATCATATTTGTCAGTATTTTTTACCTCATAATTAGATATTTCAATATTATCATATTTTTCTTCAAGGTTAACTACAAAACCTTCTTCATCTACATTTTTAAAGGCTTCTCTAAATTCAAATGCACTATGGTTTGAGTGTCTAGACTTCATGGTACCGTTAATTTCACCTTCTTCATTTAAAGTTGCAATTATAGAATACTGAGAAACTGCTTGTGCTGGTTCTTTAATATCTATTCGTTTCCATATTAAATTGTTATTATCTATATAAATTCCTTTCCAATTGTAATCTTTTATAGGCAGTAAGTTTATATCACTAAATTCGTCGCTTGCATCCATGAAATATTTTTTTCCAGAGATTTCAGCATAAGCCAAAACATAGTTTAGTCTATCTACAGTTGGAAAAATAGGTGTCACGTTTTCTTTTGTACTTATAATTACTGGGTTTGCTTTTATACCTGCATCCCTTAACATTGCTACCAGAGTTAGATTTATATCTGCTACATTTCCTTTTTTTTCTTTTAATGCTTTTTTAATACCATAATAAAAAGACTTGCCATCTATCCCATTCCACTTTATATTTTCCTTTACATATTTAAAAATTAGTTTCATTTTTTCAACATCACCTAAAGTTTCTGATATTAGGTTTTCTAATTCCTTTTTAAAAGAATTTGTTTTATCTAATTTATGTTTATAATCGTCTGAGTTTCCAATTGTTTTTGCAACATCACTCCAACTCCTCGCATAACTTCTAGGGTAAGTACCTGGTAGTTCAATCGAGACTAACTCGAACATTACCCCTGCCCTATAGTTTTCAATATTATCAACATAGCTCTCTTCTTTTAGTGCTGGTATATTATTTAGAAAATACTTCGTTAAAACCACATCCATTCCTAGGCGGTTATCTTTCTTTGTTGTTACTTTAGGAAAAAAACTTAGATATCCTTTGTTTGTTCTATTAAACCGATAGCCTTTTGGAGTTCTTAATTCTGCGTCCAGTTTTTTAATTGGTATATCATACTGAAATCTAAATTCGTCGATAGAAAAATAAAAAGGAGAACGTATCGTATATTTATATTCAATTACAGAACCTTCTTTCACATTAGGCATTGTAAATTTTGTTTGATTATAATTATAACTTACTTCGTTTTCAAAAACTTGATCTTTGTCTAATGCTGCTTTGACAACTTTACCATCTTCAATATTATAAGTAAATGCTTTTATCTTTCTTACTGACTCATTAGAACTTCCACTTTTGAATAAGTTTACTTCGTGAGTTGCATAATTAAACCCTTCTTTATTATAAATTTTAATCCGTTCGTGAATTTCTGTTATCAGTTCTATGCTCGAAACTGATGACGACAAATAAGTGTTTTGGTGCTTATAAAGCACTACAGCATTTGCAGACTTATCTTGTGGATAAGACTCTTCTAGCAATTCTTCTTTTGATATCTTCCCAAATTCAATTTCTTGAGATAAAAGAATTTGGAAAGACGTAACAAACAATAAAAGGCAGGTTTTTTTTATCATGATTTTTAGATTTTTTTGAGTACTATTTTTGAGTTATCTGTTTTTGAAATTTTCTTTCTAAAATTTCTGTAGGATTCATATTCAGTATTTGAGTGTTTCCCTTTAAAAATCATCAATTTTCTTTTATATAAAATTTTATTTCCATCTTTTACATATTCAATATGATATTCTCCAAATTTATTTTCTATAAAAGTATTTGTTGGAAGTCCTTCAATTACATATTCCTTTGGTATTGTAATACTAAATCTATCTTCATCAAAATATCCTCTTTGTATTTCTACAGGTAGTTTTCTATTCCTATATCTGTCAGGTATAAATGAGTTTTTGTTAAACATATTAGGTGTAAAAATTAGCCTTTCTCCATTTAAAGAGGCATAATTTTTTGCCTTAATATTAATTTCCTCAATAAACTCAACATTTGTTTTATTATTTTCAAATTTATAATTTAATACTTCTAAATTATTTACATTACTCCAATACTCTTTATAATATTCTATGATGTCTTTATTTGATTCTCTTTCAATATAAAATCTATTATCATATTGAATACCTTTAGTTTTTATCCTGATTTTTGAACTAATACTTCCTTCTATATCTAGGCTAATATTTGCTTCGGTAAATTGATAATTTTCTTTATCTGGATATAATGTTGTTTTTAAAATTTTGCTAGAATCTTGTTTTATAATAAGTACATTCCTATTATCTGTAAAATCACCTATAAAACCAAATGGATGTAGCTGACTAGTACAATCTATCCATATCATTTTATCTTCATTTGGTATTCCTAATATTATATGGTTTCCTTGTTGTAATGACGCGAAGTCATCATCAAGATCGACAATTTCCTTACCCGCCTGTACAATAGTATAATACGATGGTACACTTGCAATTTCTAACAATGATTGAGTATAATTTGTTAATCCTTTACAATCCCCATATTTTAATCGATCAACTTCTATAGCAGGAATGGGTTGAATACCCCCAATACCTACTTGTACACTTATATATCTAGTATTATTCTGTACAAATTCATACACCTTTTTGGCCTTTTCAATAGGGCTTTCTATATCCTTAACCAAATCTATTATATGCTCTTTAGTTTCTGTTGTTACTTGATTTCTACCATCTAGCAATGAGTTTTTTATCCAATTTCCGAACTCTAACCAGTTACGAGCATATCCATCAACACCGTTGAAATGAAATCGTTCTGCTGCAATAGATGCATTTGGAGTAAAGTTTGAGATAATAGGGCTTAAATTTTCTGGTTTCAAAGCTGAAACATTGGTTATTGAATAATTTATGACACTAGCAGTGCTAGATTTTTCAATTTCAAACTCATCAAAGTTTTTTTCATTGACTCTTAAACCTAGGTTTGCATCATCTATTAACGAATAATTATCATTTTCAACACTTAGATAATAGCTATCAATTGGGTTCCATGAAGGTATTGATGCTGTGTTAACAGATTCTACTTTATATGAAAATTTAACTGTATATGGGTATTTTATTGGTGTATATCCCATAAACAACACTCTAGAATCTGAGTATAAAGTTCCTCCATCAACAGCACTATGGTCAATGAAATCCCGCTTCTTTATTTTTTTAATTTCATTTCCGTTTTCATCAAAAATCAATGCTTCTATTGCTTTTACTCTTCTATGTTTATCGTAGCCTACGCCTGCCTGAAGATGACGGTTTCCTTTTTCATTAAATACAGTTACAATTCTATTAAGATTCACAACAATCTCTCTTTGAGACTTAATGCTCACTTGTAAACTATTTAGCCTTACTACTGCATTGGCGTTTTTCCTTAAATCTTCAGGAATCGTTAAACTGGAATATAGGTTATCTTGTGAAAAAATGGTTAGTGTTACGAATAGCATTAAAATACTCGTAATTGGCTTTAATATCATGGTTTATTTTTTAAACAAGATTAAAAGGTGAATTTATAGGAATATAATCTATACTAATATGAGAAAAATCATATTCTCTAAAAATTTTTCTTTACCCTTTTAATTAAAATTCTTACAGCTAATATAAAAAAACATGGGAGAATCACATATTTTATTTCACTAAAAACGACTTGCAAACCCCATTCTGAGAAAAAGTTTTTTATTCCAAGTGGCGACACTATTATTTTTCTAAAAGGAAAGAAAAATCGATTATTATTAAATGGAATTAAAAACCCAACACCCCTACCACCAGATGTCATAGCATCTAATATACCATGAGACAATGTGGATAAAAAAATAACCAGAAACCACATGAGCTTATTTTTTTTACCTATTGTAAACATTAAAATAAGTGCCCATAATACTGCAAAAATTATAGAATGTGTAAAACCTCTATGCCCTAAAGGGTGTGTATATGGAATCCCAAATTTAAAACCTATAACATCAAAATCTGGTAATATGGTTGATAAAATAGCAATCAATAATAGCAATCTACTATTCTTTTGATCTATAAGCTTTGAAATTGTAAGGCCAACTGCACTATGCCCAAAAATTGATGCCAATTATTCTTTATTTTTAGAATCGATTATAATAGTTACTGGCCCATCATTAATTAGTTCTACTTTCATATCAGCACCAAACTCGCCTGTTTGAATTGGCCTACCTAAATTTAATTCTAACTGGTTTACAAAAGTTTTATATAACGGAATTGCAGTATCTGGTTTTGCAGCTTTAATATAACTTGGTCTGTTGCCTTTTTTTGTTAAGGCATGTAAAGTAAATTGGCTAACAACAATAACATCGCCGTTTACATCAATAACCGATTTATTCATTACTCCATTTTCGTCTCCAAAAACACGAAGGTTTGTTACTTTATTAATTAACCATTTAATATCATCATTAGAATCTTCGCTTACAATTCCTAAAAACACTAATAGTCCATTTTTGATGGATGCCACTTTTCTATTTTGTATAGAAACACTAGCTTTTGTAACTCTTTGTATAACTACTTTCATTATAAATAAGCCTTAATTAAAAATAAGGTTTTTAGGAATAATTTTGTAATGAATACCTTCATAGGCATTTTCAATACCCCCTTCATATAAAACTAAAATATTTCCATTCTTTAATTCTGTAAGGTCTGAATAAGCAGAATGCGATTTATATATAGGAATTTTTTTGCCCCAACTTAAACCATCATCATTGCTTATTGAAAGCGTCATATTTACTCTTGCCATTGAATCTGCTGGATTTGTAAATAGTAAAGCGTTCTTTTTACTATTTTGAACAGATAATAACGCGCCTTGACACCTAGGCTCTGGTAATTGGGTATCAAATTTTTGATTAATCCATGTATCACCTCCATTTTCACTAATCGCTATTTGTCTAGATTTAACAGCATCTCTATTATAATTGCGCATATTAAGCAGTAAGTCTCCATTTGTTAACTCTGCTATTGTGCATTCATTTACTTGATTAACAGGAGTACTTCCCCCTAGCTTCCATGAAACACCATGATCATCTGAATAAAAAACGTGTGAATAGTATTTCTTGGTCTCTTTTTCAATATGGTCGCACGGAATTATCAACCTTCCTTTATAATTTCCTTTTTTTAATTGAATTCCGTGTACAGGTCCAGTTGCATACCATGACCAATTGGGCTTTTTAGTACTAGCAGTAATATTTTTTGGCTCTGACCATGTTTCTCCATGATCAGTTGATACTAAATGATATACTAATCTGCCATCAATACTTGTCCCGTTAATAATTTCTGATTCATGATCTTCTCCGTTATTCCAAGTAACTAGCAAATGAACAGTACCTGTTTCAACATCTACTACCGGTGATGGGTTTCCACAAACATTAGCTTTATCGTTCCAAATTATTTTAACATTGCTCCATGTAATACCATTATCCATAGATTTTTTCATAACCAAATCTATATCTCCTGTATCAGAGCAGCTAGATTTTCGAGCTTCACTAAAAGCTAAAATAGCTCCGTTATTAGCAGTAACAATCGCTGGTATTCTATAACAAGCATAGCCATCTTCCCCTTGCTTAAATAAGGTATTTAGTTTGAAAATATCTTTAGTTTTTTCAAGAACTTTATTTTCTGGATTATCAGTCTTTCTATTCAAACAGCTTACAGTCAATAATGAAGCAATAAGAGATACAAAAAAATATTTCATATATTATAAATTATTTTAATTGTTTGGTAAACAATTAACTATTACTTTTCCCAATTATCAGTTCTATAATGCTCATCTTCACCTTCAATAATTTGCAAATAGCTTCTGTAACGCGAAAACGCTATCTCATCACTATCTAAGGCTTTTTTTATTGCACACTTTGGTTCTTTGGTATGCAAACAATTATTGAATTTGCAATCTTGTTTTAATTTAAATATTTCGGGAAAATAATCGCCTACTTCTTCTTTATCCATATCCACAACTCCGAAGCCTTTTATTCCTGGAGTATCGATAATTTTAGCATCAAAACTTAGATCGAACATTTCTGCAAATGTAGTAGTATGCTGCCCTTGCATATGTTGGGTTGAAATTTCTTTGGTTTTAATATTTAACGAAGGCTCGATAGCATTTACAAGTGTAGATTTACCAACTCCAGAATGTCCAGAAAACATACTTACTTTACCACGCATTAAAGATTTTACTTTATCTACATTCTTTCCTGTTACAGCTGAAACCCCTATACATTCATAGCCAATTTTTCTATACACATGCGCTAAATATTTAACCTCATTTAATGTATCCTCGTCATAAGTATCAATCTTATTAAACAACAATATGGTTTTTATGGAATATGCTTCAGCTGTTACTAAAAATCTATCAATAAAACTGGTTAGTGTTGGTGGGTTATTAATAGTAATCATTAAAAAGACTAGATCAATATTTGCCGAAATAATATGTGTTTGCTTAGAGAGGTTTACCGATTTTCTAACAATATAATTAAATCTATCTTTAATATTATGAATAATCCCTGATTCCTGATCATTATCTGTCTCTAATTCAAAATCTACAATATCACCCACAGCAATGGGGTTGGTGCTTTTAATTCCTTTTATACGAAACTTCCCTTTTATACGGCATTTGTACATTTCACCCAATTCGGTTTTAACTGAGTACCAACTACCTGTAGATTTATAAACGCGTCCTGTCATAACTTTTTCAAAAGTAAAACTAAAAAATATTTTTTTTGGCATAGATATTGGTTAATCTTGTCATTATTAATTTTAATCAAAAATCAACAACATGAAAAAATTATTTATTGTTTTGGCTATTAGCCTTTTCGCATTTATGGATGCAACGGCTCAAGTAGAGTACAAAGTTATTACTAGTGTAGAATCTATTGTTCCTAATGGTTTAGGGCGTTCTAGACTTATTAGTGCTAACGAACAAAAAGACTACAAAGAATACACAACAACGCAAACTGAAGAGGATAAAACACGTAACAAATCTAAACGTGGGGACATAAGAGTTAAAGGTTTTGACGAAACTAAATTATTAAACTTTTATAACCTTGGAGGTATTCGTTTTCAAAATATAGCTGCAAATGATGCGATAATTACTTCTAAAATTAACACAATGATAGAAGAGGGATGGGAGCTAGCTTTTGTTACTAGTGCTGTAGAAAGTGAAGGAGGAAAAGGAGATGGTAAAGGTATTTTTATAACACGTTACCTTTTCAAAAGAAATAAATAACGGAATGTTTACTTATAAAAAAAGGCCTCACAATTGTGAGGCCTTTTTTTATCTTATTGAATATTTAGCTTTTCTAAGTGTAAATCTAAGGTTTTTTCTTTTTTATTATATTCCATAAGCATAACATGCCCAAGCTTTCCTTGCAAAACTCTAAATTTGATTTTACCACTATCCTTTTGAAGATAAATCTTATCTTCAGAAAATTTGCCCTTATTGTATATTATTGTTTTAAAAGCCAATTTGTTTTTTTCTCCTTTTAATCTTTCATAATCAATGAAATTTGCATAAAAACGATCTCTATCTGTATCAATTTGTGTAAATACATAATCGAAAGACCCAGAGGCTTTTGCAATTAAAGCTTGCATTTGCGGGCCTCCAAAACCTAATCCTGAAAATACAGATTTTCCTTTTTCAAACTCTTTAATACCTTTAATATTAAAACTTTTATCAAATTCAAAAATAACAGTGTTGCCGATAGTGAAATTTGCTCCACCGTTAGCTCCTCTACTCAATACTCCTAAGGCAACACTTCCTACACTTATGGTTTTTTTATATTTCTCCCCTATAAAATAATATGAGCCATTCTGAGTACGAACTATATTATGAAAATATATATAACCCCTTTTATCTTCATCTTTTTTAGGCATCAAGTTATCAATTTCGTTTTTCCAGCCTATTTTACTATCAGATATTATTTTTCCATCTAAACTATTTATTTGTGCAAAAAGGCCCAAACTTTCATCTTTATAGATGTTATCTCCATTTTTAAAATATTCTCCTAACAAAACAACTTCTTTATTATCTGTTAAAAATGCATTACTTATTAATCTAGGGTTATTTTCTCTTTCAAACTCTCTTTCAAACAATAATTTACCTGTTTTAATGTCAATTACTAAAACTTTAAATGTAATAGTCTTACTAAGCATTGATTTTTTAGATCCTTCAATAGCTACAACTACTTTTTCATTAACTTCAATAGGGTTGATGGTCATTATCTTCTTAATATCTTCTGGAGAATTATAATCCCAAGAAGCCCCTCCATCTGTAGATACGTACTTTAAACCATAACCTAATTTTTTATTATCTTTTATATAGTTAAACAAAAACCCTTTATTATCAACAGGAAGTAGTGTATTGAAATTCCCTGTTTTACGCATATGAAGCAACCATTCTATTTCTTTTTTATCTACATCGATTGAAACACTTTCTCCTTGATTACCTTCTCTATCAAACATTACAAGTTTATAATATTCTTCTCTAGAATTAGCCATCGCAAACATTAAAGCTTGATTATTAAACTTACCTTGTAGCAAAAATGTATTTTTATTGTCTATATATGACTTTGTTGCGATATCATTTAAATTATTGTCTAGTATTTTAATGGCGTACTCTCGCTTTCCTTTTTTAAGCTTATCTACTTGATAATATAAATAATAACCATCAACGTCATTATTTTTATCCATCATTGCTCCTAAATTTTTAATTTTAAAAGAAGTAATTTCATTAAGCGATTTTTGTTGAGCATTAACGGATAAACTAAGTAAGCACAAGTAAATTAAAGTTAAAAATTTTTTCATTTTTTTGTTGTTGAAGATTAATTATTAATTGATTTGAAAAATTCTATTATTTCGTTAAGATTAGGGTAATTTATTTTTTTAGATTCAATTAAATCACAGAATGCTAATCCCATTTTTTTTACTTCATTAAGCTCTAAATTATGTAAAAAGAGTCTAATTTTATTTAATTGTTTTTCATCGGAAAAACTATTTTTTAATGGCACATGTTTCCCTAATTCGTGATTTTTTTTAGCTTGGTATATACATTGTAAAGCCTCGATCATTTTTGTATAATAATAGTCTTCATCTATTTTTTTATTATTATACTTTTCAATTAATTGGTAAATGGTCACATCAAATAATTTTAAATCTAATGTAAACTGTATACTTTGCAAATGAGATATCTGTTTTATATCGAAAAACAAATCTTTAGATTTTTTAAAATCAACCTCTTTTCTTTCTATATTAAAACTCTTAATTAATTTTTCAACTCTAAATTCTATTTCTGGATGTGTTTTTAAGGTATCGGAAAGCAAACTAAATTCATTTATTTCTTTATTTGTGTCAAAAAGTGATGTAGTTTCTTTTAACCAATAAGGCTGGAACGGGTAATTTTTAAAATTAAAAACACTATCTAACTTAACATCATGATGTAAAATCATTTCGTCAACTTTTTTCAATTTTTCTAAAGAAGAAAGGGCTCTAAATTTTTCATATTTAGTTTTAGAAAACAAAATAAAACCTAAAGAATCTGCTTCTGCTTCAACTTCTTTAGAATAATCAAGCATATCTATGTTTAATTCATCAATTACAGAAAGAGCAGCTCTTGTTTGACCATACTTATTTTTTTTAATGTCTCTTACCTTCTTCTTTGTTTGCTTTGAATTTATTAAGGCAATACTTTTTGAAACATTCTTTAATGAATGATTTAATAATTTATGTGCAATTTCATGACAAATAACAAATGTTAATTCATCTTCTGATTCTAACTTAGTGAATAAGCCTAAATTGATCTCAAACATACCATCTCCATAACAAGCCGCATTTGGAACAATTGAGTTTTTTATAAAAAAATAAAAATCTTTTGAATCAATATCAGGATTAGATTTATATATGTGTTGAAGTATTAAACCTAAATTTTTATTTATTTCAGGATTAAAAACATAAGTGCTATCTTCAATGGACTCTAAAACTTTTTCGTCTCTATTTTTATAAACTTTTTTGATTTTCGATGAAAATTCTCCGTTTATTTTTTTAATGTGTTTTGAGTTAATTTGCTTTAAATAAGTTTTTAAAGAATCAAGATTATTAGGAATATATTGGGTTAAAACCTCTTGCCCATTAATAAAATTAATAGAGCAAAGAAAAATAAAAACTGAGAGTTTCTTACAACTTATTTTCATTGGGTTAAAAATAGAAAAACCTAACAATTAATTGTCAGGTTTTTCTATAAACATGTATTATTTTCTTTTATCCGTTAATTATCTTTTCTTGATGATTAATAGACTCTTGGTGAATAGCTTTAAACATTTTTAAAATAAACTCCTCACTTAATCCTTTAGATTCTCCTTCTAAAACCATTTTACCTAAAATCTCATTCCAACGTTTAGATTGTAATACCGCTACGTTTTTACTCTTTTTTAGAGCTCCAATACCATCAGCAGCTTTCATACGTTTACCAAGTAATTCAATAATTTGATTATCTACTACATCTATCTGTGCTCTTAAATTATTTAGTGCATTAGTATAATCTGCTTCTTTATCAGTAGTTTTTCTAATTTTAAGATCTATCATCATCTGTATCAAAGCTTTTGGTGTCACTTGCTGTGCTGCATCACTCCAAGCATTATCTGGATCATGATGAGTTTCAATCATTAAACCATCAAAATTTAAATCTAATGCTTCTTGAGACACTTCAAAAACCATATCTCTTTTACCTGTAATATGAGAAGGGTCATTTATTAATGGTAAATCAGGAAATTTATTTTGAAATTCTATGGCTAATTGCCATTCTGGAATATTACGATATTTCGACTTTTCGTATGTTGAAAACCCTCTATGAATAGCGCCTAAATTTTTAATACCTGCACTATGTAATCTTTCAATACCACCTAACCATAAAGCTAAATCTGGATTTACTGGGTTTTTTACTAGTACTGTTTTGTCAGTTCCTTGCAAGGCATCTGCAATTTCTTGCATAATAAAGGGGCTAACCGTTGAGCGCGCTCCAATCCATAATAAATCAATATCATGTTCTAAAGCCAATTTTACATGGGCAGCATTAGCAACTTCTGTACAGGTTTTCATTCCTGTTTCTTCTTTTACTTTCTGTAACCATTTTAATCCTAAAGCACCAACACCTTCAAACATTCCCGGACGTGTTCTTGGTTTCCATATTCCTGCTCTAAAATAATTAACATCGGTATCTTTAAGCTCGTGTGCTATTTTTAAAACTTGCTCTTCGGTTTCTGCACTACATGGTCCAGCAATTACTAATGGATGATCTAGTTTTAAATCATCTAACCATGTTCTCATTTCTTTTTTGTTTTCCATAATTTTACTACTTAACTAATTCCGTTTAAAATATCTTTTATATGATTGGTATCTTTCATTTCGCTAAAAATGGCATCAAAATCATCTTGTTTCATTAACTCTTTAAAATGCGTAAGATTCGTAATATACTCTTCTAATGTTTCAATAACATTGGTTTTATTTTGTTTAAAAATAGGCGTCCACATTTCTGGTGAACTTTTAGCCAACCTAACCGTTGATTCAAACCCACTACCTGCCATATCAAAAATATCGCGCTCATTTTTTTCTTTTTCAATAACTGTTTTACCTAACATAAATGAACTAATATGAGATAAGTGCGACATATAAGCAATATGCTTATCGTGAGCCTCTGGGTTCATATATCGAATACGCATCCCTATATCGGTAAATAGTTTTAATGCCTTTTCTTGAAGTTTAAATGTTGTCTTTTCTACCTCACAAATAATATTTGTTTTACCTATAAACAAATCTGGAATCGCTGCGCTTGGTCCAGAATGCTCTGTCCCTGCAATAGGATGCATTGCTAAAAAATTTCTTCGTTTAGGATGATTCTCAACTACTTTACATATGTCTACTTTTGTCGATCCTGCATCTACAACCAATCCATTATCCGAAATTTTATCTAAAATGATTGGTAATAATTTAACGGTTGCATCTACTGGAATAGACACAATAACCAAGTCTGCATTTTCAATATCATCTAATGTGGCTTTTTTATCAATTAAATTAAGAGATAATGCTTCATTTAAAGTAGAATCTTTTCTACTAATACCATGTATAACCGTACTTGAATTATTTTTTTTAATATCTATAGCAAGACTCCCGCCTATTAAACCAACTCCTATTATGTATATATTTTTCATACTTATTTTAATCTTGCTAATGCTTTCTCTAAAACTTCGGTTGAGGCACATAAAGAAAACCTTATGTAACCTTCTCCCTGGCTTCCAAAAATTGTTCCAGGGGTAATAAAAACATGGTTCTTTTTAAGAATTAAGTCTATAAACTCTTCTGCTTTAACAAATGCTGGTAATTTAGCCCAAACAAAAAGTCCTTTTGCTGTTTTATCATAAGTGCAGTTTAATGCGTCGGCTAATTTCCAAACTAAATCTCGTCGTTGTTTATAAACACTATTTAATGTAACAAACCACATTTTAGAGCACTTTAAAGCTTCAATAGCTCCTTTTTGAATTCCATAAAACATTCCTGAATCCATATTACTTTTTATCTTTAAAACATTATTTATGTGCTCATCATTTCCAACTAACATACCAACACGCCAACCTGCCATATTAAACGTTTTACTTAAAGAATTAAGTTCTAAACACACCTCTTTTGCTCCCTCTACTTCTAATATGCTTTTTGGGTTATCATTTAAAATAAAACTATAAGGATTATCGTTTACAATTAAAATATTGTTTCGCTTTGCAAAGGCAACTAAATCTTCAAACAAGTACTTATTAGCTTTTGCTCCTGTTGGCATATGCGGATAATTAACCCACATTAATTTTACCTTACTTAAATCAGACTTTTCTAAACTTTTCAAATCTGGCATCCAATTATTAGCAGCATCCAACTCATAAAAAACAGGTTTTCCTCCTACTAATTTTGTTACCGACTGATAAGTAGGGTATCCCGGGTTAGGAATTAACACCTCATCGCCTTCATTTAAATATGCCATAGAAATGTGCATAATACCTTCTTTACTTCCCATTAAAGGTAAAACCTCAGTATTAGCACTTAAATCAACCAAGAAATGTTCTTTATAAAACTTTGCTATAGCATCCCGCAGCTCTGGTAGCCCTTGATAACTTTGATATTTATGCGCAAATGGGTTTGACAATCCTTCAGTTAAAGCTTCAACTACTTTTTGTGGCGGTTGTAAATCTGGACTACCAATACCTAAATTAATAATAGGCTTACCACTTGCAATAAGTAAATTAACTTCTCTTAATTTTTTTGAGAAGTAATATTCTTCAACGGTATGCAATCTGTTAGCGACTTCAATCATAACTTTGCATTTTTATATTCTCCAAGAACTTTAAATCCTTGTCCCATAATATCAATTATATTTTTTGCTTTTTTAAAATCTGCATAATCACTAAAAGTTACATCAACAAAAAAAGCATACTTCCAAGGCGTTTCAACAATTGGTAATGATTGAATTTTTGTTAAATTCATTTTACAGTCACTCATTACATTCAAAATTGCTGCTAAACTTCCACGCTTATGGTCGGTTTCAAACTTTATCGAAGCTTTATTTATTTCGTTTTCTGGCACTTCAGAATTTGTTCGCTTTACAATCGCAAAACGTGTTTCGTTGTGTTTAATAGTTTGTATACTAGGTTTTAATATATCAAGTTTAAAAATTTCAGCAGCTTTTACACTTGCAATGGCTCCAATACCTATTAATTTTTTTTCATTTATACGCTGTGCTACTTCGGCTGTATCTTTATCTTCTACAAGTTTTATATGCGGGTATTCTTTAAAAAATTCTTTACACTGCAACAATGCCATAGGGTGCGAATACACTTCTTTTATATCTGAAATATTTTGCTTTGGCAATGCCATTAAATTATGTTGAACATCAACATAATGCTCACCAACTACATGCAAATTACAACTATCTATTAATGCATAATTAGGAATAATTGAACCTGCAATGGAATTCTCTAAAGCCATTATTGCTGCATCACATTCTTCACCTATTAAGCTTTCTACTACACGATCAAAAGTTAAACACTCAATAGCTTCAACATCTTTATTAAAAAACTGTTGAGAAACTATATGATGAAATGATCCTTTTACACCCTGTATAGCTACTGTCTTTATCATATTCAAAAAAAAAGTCTCGATTTTCATCGAGACTCATATTAAATTTATAGTTATAAATTATACATACAACGCCTCGTTCCTTTTGCTAAAAAAGAAATAAAACCAGTTGTTAAAATATGTATAATGCATTGTTGTTGTCATAATTACGTGGCTAAAGTAAATAATATTTTAAGAAATCAAAATACTATATAATTTTTTTTTCGGTTTTATTAAAAATTTTAAAGATTTTATAGTAAACCAACCTTTACATTATATAATTATTATTTTTGAACAAACTATTTAAATTATGTCTATTGAAGTTGAAGGAATTTTAAAGCTTTATGGAAGTCAAAAAGCATTAAACAATATATCTTTTAAGGTTAATAAACCTGAAATTGTTGGTTTTTTAGGACCTAATGGTGCTGGAAAATCTACCATGATGAAAATTTTAACTACATATATTGATGCTACAAAAGGCAATGCCAAAGTAAATGGATTTAGCATTAACGAAAACACACAAGACGTACAGCAAAGTGTTGGATATTTACCCGAGCACAATCCGTTATATTTAGACATGTATATTAAAGAATATTTGGCTTTTAATGCGAATATATACAAGGTTGCAAAAGCGCGGGTAGACGAAGTAATTGAGCTTACTGGTTTAACACCTGAAGTAAATAAAAAAATAGGTCAACTCTCAAAAGGGTATCGCCAACGTGTAGGTTTAGCAAATGCTTTATTGCATGATCCTGATGTTTTAATTTTAGATGAACCTACAACTGGCTTAGACCCAAATCAATTAATCGATATTAGAAACCTTATCAAAACGATAGGCAAAACTAAAACAGTATTCCTTTCTACCCATATTATGCAAGAAGTAGAAGCTATGTGCGACCGCGTTATTATTATTAATAAAGGTGAAATAGTTGCCAACAAAAAGTTGAAGAAATTACGTGAAGGTAAAAAACAAACTGTTATTGTTGAATTTGATTACCGGGTTGAAGATGCTTTTCTATTAAAACTTCCAAAAGTTGAAAGTGTTGTAAACACTTATGGTTTTGTATACGAAATCACTTTTAAAACTACCGAAGATATGCGCTCTTATGTTTTTGATTTTGCGCATGATAACCAATTGAAGATTCTTCAGCTTAATCAAAAAAACGCAAGTTTAGAAAGTTTGTTTAGAGAGTTAACTGCTGGCTAATCACTCAAAAATAAGTCTACCTTTATAAACTTCCTCTACTTCAATAACTGGAGGTTTATTTACCGCAATTACATTACCTGTACCAGAAATTTTTCCTTTTATTTCTTGTTGCGGATTTACAATCATATCGTTAGAACTTCTATTCCAAAATTGTACGTTTTGAGCAATTAAATCTCGACCTTCAAAACGCGAGGTTCCTGCAGCAAATGTTATATTTAAACTATTAGTTTTACCTGAAATAAAACAATTTGATAAATTATTAAAAAATAATCTAAGAGAATTATTATCAATTTGAAGTCTAAAACTCCCGTTGGTAAATGTATCTGGTGCACTAAAATTTTCAGACAGAACGGTTAAATTTGGGTAACTTAAAACACCATCCGATCTTACATCATACTGTGTAGAGCTTCTAATCTCAGTAATATTGGGTGAAGTTATATACACTTTGGTTATACCATAACCGCGTACATAATTGCAATTATTATTATCGGTAAGAATTAGTTTTCCATCTACAACACTTACTTCAATATCATTTAATAAATTTTTACCAGTTTCTATAATTACTTTTTGTGTGGCTCCTTCTTTAATTATTAATTCAATATCACGATTAACTAATATTTTATCAAAAGTATCAATACTAGTTTCTTGTTGAATAATAGATCCTGTTTTTTGAAAACAATCTCCAGCATTTTCGCTATCGCAGGCAAAAACTATTAATAAGATTAATATGTAAATTGCTTTTTTCATAACCTAACTCCTATTCCAAATTCAACAGCTTCAGCTTTAGCTCCATGTGATTTTAATGTTAAGGCGCCAAACCATTTATCATTTATATAGCGTTTTAAACCCACTCTAAAATAGGTTTTCCCTTCAAAGTCAAATGGATAATATACATAATATCCTAATTGAGTTATTAATGATGTTTTATTTATAAATAACTCATGTCCTACAAAAACTCCTACTCGTTTATAATCCTCATTTCCAGAAACATTTTCTTCAGGAAAAGCTACACTTTTATAATAAATAAGCTCTTTTAAAAAATTTGAAAAAAACACATCTGTTCCAAACTGCAAAGCGCTTTTAGGGTTAATTCTTTTATCTGCATAAGCAGATAGAATATAAAAAGGAAACTGTCCGCTACCAACTACATCACTCTCATTTACACCACTCCTAAAAGCCAAATTATACTTTACAGGCTGTGTGAACTTTTCATCATTAGTTTCAGGTAATGTGGTAACAAACTCTAGATCTTCATCATCTAAACTATAAGTAACCCCTAAATTAAATGTTAACGAATTAATACTTGTATTGGGAGCCTTAACATTTGCATTAGAGTAGTGAATGAGTGATAACCCTGCTTGGAAACCAAAGTTATCTAGAACTCGTTCCTTTTTATAATTAAACATTACATAAGTACTACTCATTAATTTAGAACCAAAAGCAATGTTCCTAAAGTTGTTATCTTTATCGTATGGATTAGTAGTAAAAGCAAGCCCTTGCCCGATACGAAACATCAAGTTTCTTTTTAAAAAGTAAAAATTATAATGCGCATACAATGAGGATACTTCACCTAAAACCTCGTTTTTTAAATTTTGATACGCAAACGAAATACCATAATCTGGATAATTATAGCGCTGTTCCCAATCGTTATATCCAAACGTTTTTTTATTCCAACTTAAAATATAACCTTCGGGATGTCCTTTTATTAAATGAAGAATATCATTATTATGCAATGCAATATTGCCTTTAAAATAACTAAGATCTAAATAAGAAGTATGTTCTTTTTCTTGAGAAAACAACATACAACTTACAACACAAAAAAGAAAGATTAAAAATAACCTCATTAATAGATTTGCTTATATAATACCTTTTTAATTATAAAATGGGCGATTTTTGAATAAAAAGGATGTAGCAAAAGTAATAGATTATTTAAAATAACTGTGATGCAATAGATTTTATATTATCACTTTTACCCATTGAATAGTAATGGAGTACAGGAACACCTGCATCTAAAAGCTCTTTTGATTGCTGTATACACCACTCTACACCAACTTGACGCACTTGTTTGTTATCTGAACATTTTTCAACTTCGCTAATTAATGTTTCTGGTAAATCTATTTTGAATACTTGAGGTAACAATTGCAAATGTCGCTTTACAGCTATTGGTTTAATACCTGGAATAATTGGTACATTAATCCCTTCTTTTTTAGCAGCATCAACAAATTCAAAATATTTCTTATTATCAAAAAACATTTGAGTAACTACATAATCGGCTCCAGCATCAACCTTTTCTTTTAAACGCTTTAAATCACTTTGCATTGATGGAGATTCTAAATGTTTTTCTGGATATCCAGCAACTCCAATGCAAAAATCTGCTTTATCATCAACGTCTAAAGTTCCGTGTAGATATTTACCTGAATTTAAATTCTGAATTTGGTCTACTAACTGCGTGGCATATGAATGCCCTCCTTTTGTTGCTTTAAAGTATTGTTCGCCTTTCATAGCATCACCACGTAACGCCATCACATTATCAATACCTAAATAATGACAATCGACTAACAAATATTCTGTTTCTTCTTTTGTAAATCCTCCACACAACACATGTGGCACCGTATCTACATTATACTTGTGTTTTATAGCGGCACAAATACCTAAAGTACCTGGGCGCATTCTGGTAATCTTTCTGTCAAACAACCCTTCTTTCTCTATGTAAACAAACTCCTCTCTAGATGTTGTCACGTCAATAAATGGTGGATTAAATTCCATCAGCGGGTCTATATTGTTGTATAACTCTTGGATGTTCTTTCCTTTTTTTGGTGGTATAATTTCAAACGAAAACAAGGTGTTCCCTTTTGCTTTTTTAATGTGATCTGTTACTTTCATTTAAGCTGAATTTATTTCAGTATCTATTTTTTGTTTTTTGGCGTTACCACTAGGGTCGCGCTTTTCGCTATATCTTTTTCGTTTCATAAAAAAGGATGCCGTTTCAATCGTTAACGCAAACTAAACTAGCTGCTTTTTAAGCTCGTCAAAAGCTTCTTCATATTCCCAATATATCCATCTTCCATCGACATAATCTGTTAGTATATATTTTTCACTAACTGATTTAATTCTGGAAATTGCCACAATCTTTTTTGAGAAACCACTAACAGTTACTTCCTCTGTTATTTCTTTATTATTGCTATCGTATCCATGACTAATAATATGACTTCCTAATGTTAATTCAATATATTTTGATTTCATTTATTCTTTTCTCTAGGTTTTATTTTAAAAAATAAGCAATACTTAAAGCTAATAAAGCTAACATCAAGAATTGTATAAAAAACCTAATTTCAATTCTGTACTTTTTCATTTTTACTTTATTTAGACTACAAATGTCTAACTTTGATCACCTCTATTTATTAGTTGAAGTGAAAGAAATTGTTAATTTTAAATTCATTTCTAACGACTTGCTATATTAGGATGCAACCATTTTCTTGCTTTATCTTTCGTAATACCTTTTCTTGTGGCATAATCAGTAACTTGGTCATCTGTAATTTTTCCTAAACCAAAATATTTGGCTTCTGGATTTCCAAAATAATACCCCGAAACCGCCGCCGCTGGCCACATGGCTAAACTTTCTGTTAGTTTTACATCAATTAACTGTTCAACATCTAACAATTCCCAAATAGTTTCTTTTTCTAAATGATCTGGGCATGCCGGATAACCTGGAGCTGGACGAATACCTTTATAACTTTCTTTAATTAAATCTTGATTTGTTAAATCTTCATCTTCAGCGTAACCCCAATGCTTTATTCTTACTTGTTTATGCAAATATTCTGCAAAGGCCTCAGCAAAACGATCAGCTATAGCTTGTGCCATAATAGCATTATAATCGTCTTCTTTTTCTTTATAAAAATTAGCTAATTCTTGTGCACCAAAAATGCCCACACAAAATGCACCCATATAATCTATCTTACCAGTCTCTTTAGGTGCAACAAAATCTGCTAATGCGTGATTGGGTATACCTTCTCGTTTTTTTAATTGCTGACGCAATGTTCTAAAAACTGCAATTTCTTTTCCTTTTTTCTTTATAGAAATATCATCTTCATTTACTGTGTTAGCTTCAAATAGGCCAAACACCGCTTTAGGTTTTAGTAATTGTTTAGCGACTATTTGCTCAATCATTTCTTGTGCATCATCATACAACTGAGTGGCTTGTTCGCCAACAACCTCATCAGTTAAAATATCTGGAAATTTACCGTGTAAATCCCAGCTTCTAAAAAACGGACTCCAATCTATAAATGGTAATAATTCTTTTAAACTCAATTGTTTTAGAACTTGAACACCTAACTCTTTAGGCTTGAAAATTTCAAGATTTTTCCAATTTATTTTAAACTTTCTTTTTCGTGCTTCTTCTATTGATATATATGACTTTTCCTTTCCTCGTTTTAAAAACTTAGTTCTAAACTCATCATAATCCTCTTTTAGCTTTGTTGTGTATTCGTGTGCAGTTTTTTTATTCAATAAATCTCCCACTACAGTTACTGCTCTTGAAGCGTCATTTACATGAACCACTGCATTTTTATATTGCGTATCAATCTTAACTGCAGTATGTGCCTTTGAGGTTGTAGCTCCACCAATTAATAATGGCACTTTAAAATTCTGGCGTTCCATTTCTTTAGCTAAATACACCATTTCATCAAGGGATGGCGTAATTAAACCAGACAGTCCTATAACATCCACATCTTCTTTTATAGCCGCTTCAATAATTTTTTCAGGAGGAACCATAACTCCTAAATCCACTATTTCATAGTTGTTACATCCCAAAACAACACTTACAATATTCTTTCCAATATCGTGCACATCGCCTTTTACCGTTGCCATTAATACTTTCCCTAAAGCTTTTTGTTCTTCTCCCTTTTCAGCTTCTATAAATGGATTTAAATAGGCTACTGCTTTTTTCATAACTCGCGCTGACTTTACTACTTGAGGCAAGAACATTTTTCCTGCTCCAAACAAATCACCAACAACATTCATCCCAATCATTAAATGACCTTCAATAACTTCAATGGGTTTTTCTGCTTCTTGCCTTGCAACTTCTACATCTTCAATAATAAATGCATCAATTCCTTTTACTAAAGCATGTGTAATACGCTCTTGTAATGGGTTTTCTCTCCAAGATAAGTCTACAGTTTTTTCCGCTTTAGTCCCTTTTACGGTTTCAGCAAAATCTAATAATCGCTCTGTTGCATCATCTCTTCTATCTAAAATAACATCTTCAACATGCTCTAATAAATCTTTTGGAATATCGTCATATACTTCCAACATAGCAGGGTTTACAATTCCCATATTCATACCTGCTTGAATAGCATGGTACAAAAATACCGAGTGCATCGCTTCGCGAACGCCATCATTTCCTCTAAACGAAAATGAAACATTACTTACCCCTCCACTAACACTAACATTTTCAAGGTTTTTCCGAACCCATCTTGTAGCTTCAATAAAATCAATTGCATTTTTCCGATGCTCTTCCATCCCCGTTGCTACAGGAAATATATTTAAATCAAAAATAATATCTTCAGAAGGAAACCCAACTTTGTTTACCAAAACATCATACGACCGTTTAGCTATTTCTATACGCCTTTCATAGTTATCGGCTTGCCCAATCTCATCAAATGCCATTATAATAACTGCTGCCCCATAGCGCTTAATTTGTTTAGCTTCCCATATAAATTTGTCTTCGCCCTCTTTTAAAGAAATAGAATTTACTACGCATTTACCTTGTACTACTTGAAGTCCAGCTTCAATAATTTCCCATTTAGAGCTATCTATCATTATTGGCACACGACAAATATCTGGTTCGGCAGCTATAAGGTTTAGAAAACGAACCATGGACTCCTTTCCGTCAATTAAACCATCATCCATATTGATGTCGATAATTTGTGCACCACCATCAACTTGGTGACGTGCAATATCTAATGCTTCATCAAATTTCTCTTCTTTTATTAAGCGCAAAAACTTTCGTGATCCAGCAACATTCGTTCGTTCACCAACATTTATAAAGTTGCTGTTTTCATTAAGGATTAATGGTTCTAATCCTGAAAGTTTCATATATTTTGTTTGTTTCACCTTCATTATTTATAATGTTCTACTACTGGAAAAGGTTCATAAAAATGGTGCAGCAGAGCTTTCCATTCTTGATATTGTTCTGATTTTCTAAACCCTATTTCATGATCTTCAATCGTTTCCCAGTTCACTAATAATATATATTTACCGTCTTCCTCTATACATTTCTTCAATTCATGTGATATATAGCCTTTCATTGATGAAATGACGCTTTCAGCTTTTTGAAAATTAGTTTCAAAAAGCTCAGAAAACCCTTCTTTTATATTCAATATGGCAACTTCTAGAATCATATTCTTGATTTAGTTTACTTTTGAAACTAATTCAGCATGATGACGTGGTTTATACTTTGCTGCTATATTTGTAATAACCCTTATATGTTCTGGTGATGTTCCACAACAACCACCTATAATATTAATCAAATTCTTTTTTAAATATTCTTCAATTTGCTCGCCCATTTCTTCTGGAGTTTCATCATATTCACCAAAAGCATTTGGTAATCCTGCGTTAGGATGTGCTGAAATAGCAAAATCAGTTTTATTGGCAATAGCTTCCAAATGGGGTTGTAATAAATTAGCGCCCAAGGCACAATTAAAACCAATGGATAATAGTGGTATATGTGACACTGAAATTAAAAAAGCTTCAGCTGTTTGTCCCGATAATGTTCTACCAGAAGCATCTGTTATAGTCCCACTTAACATAATTGGAATATCTATACTTCTTTCATCTTTAACCTCTTCAATTGCAAATAATGCTGCTTTAGCGTTAAGCGTATCGAAAACCGTTTCTACTAATAATAAATCCACACCTCCATCAACTAAAGCTTCCACTTGCTGTTTATACGCTATACGCAATTCATCAAAAGTAACAGCTCTATAACCAGGATCATTAACATCTGGCGACATACTTGCAGTTCTATTTGTAGGTCCAATAGAACCAGCTACAAAACGTGGTTTATGTGACTCTTTAGCTGTAAATTCTTCAGCCACTTCTTTAGCTATTTTAGCTGACTGATAATTGAGCTCGTATACCAAATCTTCCATTTGATAATCTGCCATAGCTATTGTTGTTCCAGAAAACGTGTTGGTTTCAACAATATCTGCACCAGCTTCAAAATATTTTGCATGAATAGTTTTTATAGCCTTTGGCTGTGTAATAGACAATAAGTCATTGTTCCCTTGTAATGGCGTTGGATAGTTTTTAAAACGCTCACCTCTAAAATCTTCCTCGGTAAATTTATAGGCTTGCAACATAGTTCCCATGGCACCATCTAGTACAAGAATACGTTGTTTTAAAGCTTGTTGTATGTTTGACATTTGATATTATTTATATCTATTGTCATCAAGAAAAGTAAAAGAAACACTTTTCGTTATCTTTCTAACATTTTAAAATATTAGTAGAATGTAGCACCTTCTTTAAAAGTTAAAGGGTTGCCAAGGCTTCAAAGGGTCTATTCCCTCTACCTTTCTTGATAACAATATTAGTACATTAATGAACTGATTAGCAAAAGTAATACAATTAACTTTATTTGTTCCTTTTTTATTTAAAAATTTAGACTATCCTAGTTAATTTTTAATCTTCTTGATGTTTCTCTACCATAACCTTGTATAAAAATTGAATCTTTAGTGAATTTTGCAATAGCAAATGCTGATGCTTTTTTAGTATCTAGCATCCCTTTAAATGTTATGTGGTGGACCTTATTTTTTTCTAGATAATCACCATTATGATTATGTCCATTGAAATAAAATTTTACGTTATTGTAACTATTTATTAGCTGAAGAAATTGTTTGTAATTCCATAAATTATGAGCTTCACCAACTCTCCCAGCAGGAAAATGACAATAAAATCCAACATACTCATCGTTTTTTTTTGCATCCTTTAGTTCTTTTTCAATCCATTGTAATTGGCTTGAACTTAAGCCTCCGTTCCAAGTTTGTAAATTAGGTTCATTATTTATTTTTAAAAGATTAAAAAGAGAATCTGTTTCTTTTTCCTTTTCATAAGTTAGTGCTCCATGGTAACTAAGATCATTACCATCTAAAACAATAAAACGCCAATTGTTTTTGATAAAACTATAGTAACGATTCTTTAATCCCATTTTAGAAGCCACCAAAGGCTTTAAAGAATCTTGAACACTAAAATCATGATTACCAAGAACATGATATTTTTTAGATTTTAAACGGTTCCAAATTGGTAATACTGTATCAAAACTTTCAAAATTACGATCAATAAAATCGCCTAAATGAATTGTGTAATCTAAGTTCTTAGTATTTAACTCTTTTATTGCAGACTTAAATTTATCTGGTGATTGTTTATAAAATCGCTTGCCTTGTGTTTCACAATTACAGTATTGACAGTCTGCAATAATTCCTATTTCAAAATCTGTTGATTTATTAGTTTCTTTATTCGGTTTACAAGCTATTAAGATAATAGCAAAGAAGAATATTTTTTTCATTAAAGGATATAAATTTACTTAAGGGCTAGACTGGCTCCATTGTAAATTTACTCAAATAAACTGGAAGACAAATATCTATCTCCTCTATCGCAAATAATAGCTACCAAAACACCTTTATCAATTGACTCGGCAACTTTTAAAGCACAAAATACAGAGCCGCCACTGCTCATCCCAGCAAAAACACCTTCTTCATTTGCTAAACGTTTCGTCATTGCTTTAGCTTCATTTTCAGTTACTTCAACAACTTGATCTACTTTATTTCTATCAAAAAACTTGGGCACATAATCTGGTGACCATTTTCTAATACCTGGGATTCTTGATCCGTCAGCTGGTTGCGCGCCAACTATAGTAACATTCTTATTTTTCTCTTTTAAAAATGTAGAAACACCTGTTATAGTTCCTGTTGTTCCCATGGCCGACACAAAATGAGTAATTTCATGTTCTGTATCTCTCCATATTTCTGGCCCAGTGGCTTTATAATGAGCTTTCCAGTTATCATCATTTTCAAATTGATTTAATAGCACATACCCCTTTTCATCTCTAAGCTTAAAAGCCAAATCTCTTGACCCTTCAATACCAATATCTGATGGTGTCAAAATAACCTCTGCACCATAGGCGCGCATCGTTTTTACGCGTTCTTCTGTTGAGTTTTCAGGCATGATTAAAATCATATTCAGCCCTAAAAGCTTCGAAATAAAAGCCAAAGCAATTCCTGTATTGCCACTAGTTGCCTCAACTAAGGTCTCTCCTTTTTTTATATCTCCACGCTTTAAAGCTTCATTAATCATATTAAACGCTGGCCTATCTTTTACACTTCCACCAGGGTTATTTCCTTCTAATTTAAGAAATAGTCGTACACCCTCTTTAGAAATAAGATGTGTCGCTTCAACTAATGGTGTATTTCCAATTTGGTCTAAAATAGTACTACCGTATGCCATTTTTTTTAGGTCTGATTTTAATTTCAGTTTGATAAGTAACTAATGAATCTTCTGGAACCGATTGTGTAATCCAAACATTCGCACCTATTGTTGTGTTTGCTCCAATAACAATATCACCGCCTAAAATAGTTGCATTGGCATAAATTGTTACATTATCCTCAATGGTAGGATGGCGCTTTGTTTTAGCTAAATCTTTGCTTACTTGAATACCTCCTAACGTAACACCTTGATATATCTTAACATAATCTTTTATGATAGATGTCTCTCCTATTACGATACCTGTACCATGATCTATATAAAAGGATTTTCCTATAGTTGCTCCTGGGTGAATATCAATTCCTGTGATACCATGAATGTATTCACTCATCATTCTTGGCAGAATACGAACATTCAACTTATAAAGTGTATGACTTAATCTATAAATTGAAATAGCATGAAAACCTGGGTATGCTAAATAGACTTCTTCTAAACAAGATGATGCGGGGTCATTACACTCAAAAGCAATGGCATCTTTATCTAACGCCTTTCTAATCTCTGGTAATTGCTCTTTAAACTTTTCCCACTTTTCTTGTCCGTTTTCAACAGAAAGTTTTAAAAGAATCTTCAAGAATGTTGTTTCTAAATATTCTGCATGGGCTTTTTCCTGTTGCTCATCAAATAAGGCATAAAACAAGCGTTTAGTGAAGGTTTTAACCGAATCTTTAAGGCAAACATTATAACTTTTTTTCACAGAAACTTTATTTATGTGATTGAGATGTTTAATTAATAGCCTGAACTACCGCCTTTGGTGCTTCCTTGCGTGTTCCATCAAAACCATCTATACCACTAACAGTTGTATATTTTAAAACATACTTTTTACCTGGATTAATAATTCTGTAAGCCGCTTGGCACATTAATGTGGCTTCATGGAATCCACAAAGAATTAATTTTAATTTCTCAGGATATGTATTTACATCTCCAATGGCAAAAACTCCTGGTATATTAGTTTGATAGTTTAAAGAGTTATCTACTTTAATGGCATTCTTTTCAATATCTAATCCCCAATTTCCTATAGGGCCTAATTTTGGTGATAAACCAAATAAAGGAATAAAATGGTCTGTTTCTATCTTAGTTTCTTCGCCGTCTTTAACATAAGTAATAGCTTCAATTTTTCCATCACCATGAAGTCCTTTTACTTCTGCTGGCGTAATTAAATTAATTTTATTTAAAAGTGTTAACTCTCTTACTTTTTCTACAGAATCTAATGCCCCTCTAAACTCATTTCTTCTATGAATTAGAGTCACTTCTGAAGCTACATCAGTTAAAAAGATACTCCAGTCTAAAGCTGAATCACCACCACCAGAAATAACGACTTTCTTATCACGATAAAACTCTGGATCTTTAATAATATATTCAACACCTTTATCTTCATAACCAGCAATACCTTCTATGGCTGGTTTTCTAGGTTCAAATGATCCTAAACCACCGGCAATTGCTACTACTGGAGCATGATGTTTTGTACCTTTATTCGTTGTTACAATAAAAGACCCATCGTCTTGTTTTTCTATAGTTTCTGCTCGTTCACCTAAAGTAAAACCAGGCTCAAATTGCTTTCCTTGCTCTAACAAATTTTTAGTTAAATCTCCTGCCAATATCTCTGGAAATCCAGGAATATCATAAATTGGCTTCTTTGGATAAATTTCAGAACATTGACCACCTGGTTGTGGTAATGCATCAATTAAATGGCATTTAAGCTTTAATAAACCTGCTTCAAAAACTGTAAATAATCCAGTTGGTCCTGCTCCTATTATGAGTATATCTGTTTTAATCATTTCTACGATTCTATTTTGCAATTAATCCTTTGGTGAATTCATTAAGCGTTTCTACTTTCTGCTCGAAATCTCCTTTTATTGTTTTTCTATATTCATTTAAATTTTTAACTAAATCGTCAACATCTTCTGGGATAACATCCTCAAAAAATTGTCGTAATCGTTTAGCTGTTGTTGGTGATTTTCCATTAGTTGAAATCGCCACTTTTACATTACCTTTAGTTACAATTCCACCCATATAGAAATCACAATATGGTGGGTTATCGGCAACATTTACTAAAATACTTCTTTTTCTACAATGTTTATAAACTTTTATGTTTACTTTAGGAACATCAGTCGTTGCAACAACAATATGCTTTCCTTTTAAATAACGTTTATCATATTTATCTTTTATTAGCGTAACATTTCCTTTCTTAGTCAAAGATATAGTATCTTCTCTAAACATGGGAGACACTAATGTTACACAAGCATCTGGACTCGATTTTAATAAAAATCTCAATTTTTCTTCCGCAACATAACCACCACCTACAATAAGCACATTTAAATTTTGTGCCTTTAAAAAAATAGGGTACAAATTATTTCTTTCCATAACTATGCTATTGCAAAATCTTTATAAATAGAATTTAAAACTACACGCTCTTTAACTACGTCTCCTATAACTATAATAGCTGGTGATGACAGTTGCTTTTCTTCAACCACTTTGCTAATTGTACTAATAGTACCTACTCCAAATTTTTCGTTTTGAGTGGTTCCATTTTGAATGATTGCTACAGCAGTATCTTTCTTATTTTCTGTTGAGAACACCTTAACTATTTCATTAAGCTTACTCATTCCCATTAAAATTACAACAGTTGCTGTAGATTTTGCAGCCAGTACCACATCGTTAGATAATTTATGTGCTTTTGTAGTTCCAGTAATCACCCAAAAACTTTCTGAAGCTCCTCGCTTAGTTAGTGGAATTCCTTGATATGCAGGAACGGCTATAGCCGATGTAATTCCTGGTACAACATATGTTTCTAAACCAAATTGTTTGGCATAATCTATCTCTTCTGCTCCACGTCCAAAAATAAAAGGATCACCTCCTTTTAAACGTACAACGTGTCCGTGAGAATTTGCTCTACTAACAATAAGTTCATTAATTTGGTCTTGCTGAAAACTATAACACCCTTTTCGTTTACCAACAAAAATAAGCTCTGCTTTTTTAGAAGCATACTTAAGAAGTGCTTCATTTATAAGTGCATCATACAAAATAACATCAGCAGATTCAATAGCTTTAATTGCCTTAAGCGTTATTAAATCTATATCTCCTGGTCCAGCACCTACAACTGTTAGCTTTGGAGTTTTTATATTCATTTGTTTTTAAACTGCTTTCCTTTGAAGCTTATTTATTTCGGTTTCAGTTTCTCTGAAAGCTCTTACTTTATCTAAAAACTGATTTGCATTTTCAATATATTTAGTAGCAAACTCTTTTGTTGGCGCATACTTTTTAATTTGATAAATCAATTCTGAAAAATCAACCCCTAAGTCTATTCTATCATTAGCAACAAACAATTCATCAAACTGACTAATAATACCAGCATGAGTATTTGTTTTTTTGTTTTCAGCTAATAGTAACGCTTTCGCTGAATTAACTAAAGAACTATAAGCATAATATATAGCACTAGAGTATACTTTATCGCTTAATGCTTTTTTAGCATTATCAATTTTTTCTTCGCTTTCTAAAAATAAAGTCGCTATTAAATCGATTACTACACCAGCACACTCGCCTATACCTATTTCTTTAACATATTTTTCTTCTTCTCCCCAATCGATAAAATCATCTTGAGTTAAATTCGTAACATCTTGTAAATCATTTAAAAAATCGTAAAAATACTTTTCGCCTTTTTCTTTATAATATTCTACAAAGGGTGCACCATTGGCATTTGCCTCAAAATCATTTAAAATTCTACGTAATGCTTCTGGTCCTCTTTTGCTTGGTACTTTTACTACTTTATCTGCAAAATATGCATTTCCATCACCTAAGTTTCCTCCACCAAGTAATACCTGTAATGCTGGGGCTACTAATTTATCTGGTGTACGAACTGACATCCCTTGGAAACCTATATTAGCCATATTATGTTGCCCACAAGCATTCATACATCCACTAATTTTAATAACTAAATCTTCATTATTTAAATATTGTGGATACTCAGCTTTAATAACACGCTCTAACTCATCAGCAATTCCAGTACTACTTGCTATTCCTAAATTACAAGTATCGGTTCCTGGGCAAGCTGTAATATCAACTGCTTTATTATACCCCGCTTCAACAAATCCTAATTTTTCTAATTCTGTATAGAAAAATGGCACTAATTCTTCTTTAACAAAAGGAATTACAATATTTTGGCGTAGAGACAGACGAATTTCGCTAGCAGCATAGTTTTCTACTAAATCAGCTAATAACCTTGCTTTATCTGTATAAAAATCTCCTAAAAGCACTTTTATTCCAATGGCAACATAACCTTGCTGCTTTTGAGGAATTAAGTTAGTAGACTTCCATGTTTCAAAAGCTTTTTGATCTTTAATAATTACTTTAGGGGTTTTATTTACCTCAACTGGAACTGAAGCTTCATATGTATCTGCATCAATGGCTACTGTTTTAAATTCAACAGCATTTTGTTCAGCTTCAATCAATTCCTTAAATGCATCCAACCCAATATCCTTTAAAAGAAACTTCATACGTGCTTTGGCTCTACTTTTACGTTCACCATGACGATCAAAAATTCTTAAAACACCTTCCATTACTGGAATAATTTTATCAGTAGACAAGAAATCGTATAACACATCTGCGTGCCTCGGCTGAGAACCTAATCCACCACCTATCATCACTTTAAATCCACGCTCTCCGTTTTTAATCTTAGCAATAAATCCTAAATCGTGCATGTAAGACAAGCCTGTATCTTCATCTGAAGATGAAAATGAGACTTTAAATTTACGTCCCATTTCTTGACAAATAGGGTTTCTTAAAAAGAATTTAAAAAGTGCATCTGCATATGGCGATACATCAAACGGTTCGTTTGGATCAATTCCTGCAGTTTCAGAAGCTGTTACGTTTCTTACAGTATTACCGCAGGCTTCACGCAAAGTAACATCATCACGTTCTAATTCTGCCCAAAGTTCTGGAGTTCTATTTAAATCTACGTAATGAATTTGAATATCTTGACGTGTTGTAATGTGTAATCTTCCTCTAGAATATTCATCTGACACATCAGAAATTCTATGTAATTGATTACTCTTAACTTTACCATAAGGTAATTTTATACGAATCATTTGTACCCCTTCTTGACGCTGACCATAAACACCACGTGCTAAACGAAGGCTTCTAAATTTTTCTTCATCAATCTTTCCATTATGAAATAACTCAATCTTATTAGCTAATTCTATAATGTCGTTTTCTACAACTGGATTCTCTATTTCTGTTCTAAAACTTTGCATCTTCTTTTTTTATTGAATGAAGCCCGCTCCAACCGTATTATTTGATTGTGGGTCAATTAAAATGAATGAACCATTGGTTCTATGATTTTTAAATTGATCGTAAAAAATGGGCTTATTTAACTTGAAACTAACTGAAGCAATATCATTTACTCCTAATCCAGAAACATCTGAGTCTATCCCAGAATAATCCGGATTTATTTTGTGATTAATTTTATCAACTTTTGCTAACACTTTATTTATACCGTGCTGTACCACATATTTTCCTCCAGGAATTAATTGAGTTGAATCCATCCAGCACACGTTCGCAGTGAATTGTTTTTCAATAGTTGGTAAATCACCAGCTTTAACAATCATATCACCACGACTAACATTAATGTCGTTTTCTAAAGTAATTGTTACTGAAGAACGTCTAGATGCAGTTTCATACTTTTCATCATAAAAGTAAATGTCCTTAATCTTTGATTTAGTTTGCGATGGTAATACTACAATATCATCTCCAACACTTAAATTACCGCCATAAACTTTACCTGCATAACCTCTATAATCATGAAAATCTTCAGTCTTAGGGCGAATTACGTATTGCACAGGGAAGCGTGGTGTACCAATATTAAAAATATCTGCTTTATCTATTTCTTCTAAATGTTCTAATAAAGCTTCGCCTTTATACCAAGGCATTTTTTCAGATTTATTAACAACATTATCTCCTTTTAAAGCACTTACTGGAATGAATGTTATTTTTTGATCTTGGTAATCACGTTTACTCATTAATTCTTCAAAATCAGCTTTGATTTTATTGTAAATCTCTTCAGAATAATCAACTAAATCCATTTTATTAATGGCAACAACTACGTCTTTAATTCTTAATAAATTATTAATAAAGAAGTGACGATTGGTTTGTTCTATAACACCTTTCCTCGCATCAATTAAAATGATCGAAGCTTGTGATGTTGAAGCTCCTGTAACCATATTACGTGTGTATTCCACATGGCCAGGAGTATCTGCAATAATGTAACTTTTCTTTTTAGTTGAAAAATAAATATGGGCAACATCAATTGTAATACCTTGCTCTCTTTCGGCAACCAAACCATCAGTCGCTAACGAAAAATCTAGGTAATCATAACCACGTTGCTTACTTGTTTTTTCAATAGCTTCTAATTTATCTGTAGTTAATGATTTTGTATCATAAAGAATTCGCCCTATTAAGGTACTTTTTCCATCATCTACACTTCCTGCTGTTGCTATTTTTAATACTTCCATTTTTATTTGCTGTTGGCTTTTAGCTTTTGCTGCTGGCCTATTTAATATTCGTTTTTAAAAGATTTCCGTCTTCGCGGAAATGACAAAAATTGGCATTTTAAAAATACCCTTGTTGTTTACGTTTTTCCATGGCAGCTTCTGAGCGTTTATCATCTATACGTGCACCACGTTCAGAAATTGTTGACTCTCTAATTTCTTGTACGACCTTAGAAATAGATACCGCATCGGATAATACAGCTGCGGTACAACTCATATCACCAACGGTTCTAAAACGTACTAATTCTTCAATAACTTCTTCATTCTCATCTCTGTAAACAATGCCATCATCTGCAGACCAGATCATTCCATCTCTTAAGAATACTTTACGTTTATGTGCAAAATATATTGAAGGGATTTCAATATTCTCTTTTTCTATATAAGACCAAACATCTAATTCTGTCCAGTTTGATATTGGAAATACACGTACATTTTGTCCATGCTCAATATCGCCATTTAACATATCAAATAATTCTGGGCGTTGATTTTTCTCATCCCATTGTCCAAAATCATCACGCACTGAAAAAATGCGTTCTTTAGCTCTTGCTTTTTCTTCGTCACGACGGGCGCCACCAATGCAAGCATCAAATTTAAACTCTTCGATAGCATCTAAAAGCGTTGTAGTTTGCAATTGATTTCTACTGGCATATTTGCCTGATTCTTCTTTTACCTTACCTTGGTCGATAGAATCTTGAACATTTCTAATTATTAAGTCTAAGCCTAGTTCTTTTACCAGTCTATCTCTAAATTCGATAGTTTCAGGAAAATTATGTCCCGTATCTATATGCATTAAAGGAAATGGAATTTTGGCAGGATAGAATGCTTTTACAGCAAGTCTTACCAAAGTGATAGAATCTTTTCCTCCAGAAAATAACAACACTGGTTTTTCAAATTGTGCTGCCACTTCTCTCATAATATATATAGCTTCGTTTTCAAGCGAATTTATATGTGATGTATCTTTGTTCATCGTATTCATTTTATCTTTTATATTAAGCGTGTAAACCACACTCTCTATTTTCTAATGCTTTTGTTGGGTCGAAATATTTAAATTCGTTAGGCAAGTTATTGTCACTTAGATAGGCGTCTAATTTCTCATCAGACCAATAGTAAAATGGACTTACTTTTAAAATACCATCTTTACTCAAACTAAAAATCCCAATACTATTTCTAAATGCTGTTTGTCCGTGGCGCAAGTTTGTAAACCACACTTTCGGCTTGTGCTCTTCCATGGCGCGTTTAAAAGGCTCTAACTTTACTTGCTCTGTAAATAGAGCATGCTCTGGAGCATCAACACTTGGTATTCCCAAAACTACATCCCTGTGAGCTGATGTTTGCTTAGGCACATATAAATGTATGTTTAAATCTAAATCAGAAATAACCTTTTCCGCATGCCTGTATGTTTGTGGTGTATTATATCCTGTATCGCACCAAACCACGGTAGTTTTAGGCACTACTTTATTTACTGCATGTAAAATTGCAGCTTCATATGGTCTAAAATTAGTAGTTACTACAGCCTCAGCATTAAGCTCAAAAGCTTTTTTTATAATTTCAGAAGGCGTTGCGTTTTTATATGACTCGTTTAGAGTTTCTATTTGATCTATCGTAATCATTTTCCCCATTTTATTTTATTCCAAGCGCGTTCATGAAAGAAATATAATATCATTTTTGAGACAAATTCCACCGAAGCAATAGCTGCTGCCGTTGAAACTTCTCCTATTATAATCCAAGATAAAATCAAAGTATCTAGAGTTCCTATAATTCTCCAACTAATGGTTTTTGCCAAACTTCGTTTTACTTTTTCAGCGGGTTGTTCTTCGGTTTTTGATATTTTATCTCCCGAAGGATTATTAATATCAATCACTTTTACATCCTTATTATTTCTATTTAAAACAGCGTCAATAATCATTTTAAATTCATTTTTATATTAATCCTATCGATTTAATAGGGAATACAAATGTAAAACATATTTTTACATATAAAATATATTTAACAACTTTTTAGAATAATGAACTATTTTAAGAGTAAGTGGGAGAAAAAAGCAAGAAAATTTGAATATTTTATGAAATTCTCAACACTATATACTAGAGAGATCTGCTAAAGTAGTATTTCTGAATACTTGAAGTGTATTATCTCGTACCTGTATCATGAGTTTATTAACACTACATTTTTCTTCATCAGGGCAATCGTCGCACTTTTCATAAAAATTTAAGCTTACACAAGGCACCATGGCAATAGGTCCTTCAAGAACGCGCATTACATCGGTCATTTTAATTTCCGATGGTTCATGCCTTAAATAATAACCACCATGTTTCCCTTTCTTTGAGCCTAAAACGCCTGACTTTCTGAGAGTAAGTAAAATACTTTCTAAAAATTTCTGTGGTATGTTTTCACTTTCGGCTATTTCACTAACTCGAACAGGAGATTCCCCTTCTTTTCTTGCAATATAAGTTAGTGCTTTTAATCCGTATTTTGTTTTTTTAGATAGCATGATGCTAAAATACTTATTTTAATATAGAGATTCACCATACATTTTTTAAAAAAACTTAAAAAAAATACCAAAAGCTTACTAAAAGTAAGGTTTTAGCTTACTCCGAATCCAAAAGTCCTTTATAATTTTATAAGCTCATTACAAACCGTAAATAATGTACTTATGAATATACGATTTTTAGTCCTAGCATTTCTTTTATTAATCTCAAAGAATGTTCTATCCCAAGATTTACCTGAAATTATTCCCCCATCACCTAATACAGCATCATTAGCTAAGTATGGACAAATACCTGTTGGTTTATTTACAGGAACCCCAAATATAAATATCCCTTTAAGCACTTACAAAACTAAAAACTTGTCAATACCTATATCATTAAATTATAGCTCAAATGGAATTAGAGTTGATGAATTAGCTTCTCATGTAGGCTTAGGTTGGAGTTTGAACTCTGGTGGAGCTGTATCAAGGACGCGTAGGGACGATGCAGACGAAGATGCAACTCGGTTATTTGTCCCATCAGCAGCTTTATATTCTCAAACTATGGGTACGTTTTTAAATGCAGCTACTACTGATGGTTCTGGAGCTTTAGATACTCAACCAGATTTGTTTTCGTTTAGTTTTAATGGATACTCAGGAAAATTTTATTTAGATCAAACACTAACACCAGTATTATTAAGCCCTTCTCCTGTAAAAATAGAGTTCTTAAACGATGTCTTAGATGCAAATCCTGATGTGAAAATAACTGATCCAAGTGGTATTGTTTATTTATTTGGAGGAGGAAATGCTACTGAAGAATCTCATAATCAATCATATAATTGCGGTAACCATGGAGTACCTAGTGAAAGAACGGACACAGCATGGTATTTAACAAAAATTGTACACCCTTTAGGTGATGAAATAAATTTAGTATATGAAAACTATAACAATATATACGACTCTGGTATTTCACAAACTATTGTAAATGCTACAGTAGGAATTAACCCTGCCGTTTCTGCCTCCGAAAGCACATGCATTTCAAAAGTTTATACAAGCACCCCAATACTTAAAGAAATAAACTCAGCCACTTCAGGAAAGGTAGTCTTTTCACACACTGTTGGTATTACTGGTAGTGAAAATAAAAAAGTAGATACTGTTACAGTTTATGATGCCAATAATAAGTTAATAAAATCTTATGATTTTGAATACACTGTTGTGAATTCAAATTTGACATATTTAAATCCAAATCCAAATGTAGTGACTGAAGCTTCAGATAAAAAGCGTCTTTTTTTAAATAAGGTTATTGAAAAAGGTAGTAATGGTGAAGCCAACCCTCCTTATATATTTGACTATATAAACCCAGAACAGCTCCCTCCACGATTATCTTTTGCACAAGATTATTGGGGATATTTTAACGGTGCATCAACAAATACACATCTTATTAACGATATAGATGACACTCATGCTTTTGACAATCATAATTTCATATCTAATAGAGACCCGAATGGTACTTATGGTGAGAAAGGAATGCTTAAAAAAATAACATATCCAACAAGAGGAACAAATGAGATTTTTTATGAGCCGCACTCTCGCTATGGTATTGATGTAGTTAACGGTACAACTGTATCTGAATCTGTTACGGTTGAATCTGGGGATCAATACGGCTCACAGACAGAAAGTTTTACACTTAATAACAATGTTACAGAAGATGTTGATATTTATTCATCGGTAAGATATGAGTATTGTAATGAATTTGATCAAGCTAACTATCCTAGTCATTGGATAGTAGCAACAATGCAAGTTATAGATATTACTAATCCATCTAGCCCTTCAGCATTACTTTTTTGGACTGATCCTAATGTTACCCCAACTACAACTTCTTGGTCGGTTCCAGTTTTTAATGCTTCTAATCCTCCTCCAGTACCTTATGTCAAATTAGCAGCTGGTCGCGATTATGAGTTTAAAATTACAGTAACTAAACCATGTTTATCAGCAGGGTTTTCGTTTAATCGCACTTTAAGTTCACAAACCATAAACACGAATATTGAAGTTGGAGGAGTAAGAGTTGCAAAAACACAAATTAAGGATGATTTAGGAAATACTGAAATAAAAAAATATCATTATGCTTCACTAACAGATTTGACTAAATCTTCAGGTATAGGAGAAAAACCACGACCTCAGTATTTTCATAGTTATGATCTTATAGATCAACCATCAGCTACTAGAAGAGATAACTACTCATTATCGTCAAACACATTGCATCCACTTTATGCTATGCAAGGCTACCATATAGGTTATGAGTCCGTAGTAGAAAGTATAGGCGAAAACTTTGAAGGTGGCGGTATTGAAACAAAATTTCATGCCGTATTACCTCCTCCTCCTATTATAATTATTTCGATAGATGAAATAAGCGAAGTTCCAGGTACACCTTATACCAATATTTTTGGAATTGGGAGAGAAAAACAGAAAACAGCATTTCGGAAAAATGGTTCAGCATACGTAACCCTAAGCAGTAAAGAGAATTTTTATTCACATAACTCAGCTTTAGATAATACCATGAAAGTTTATGATGTTAGAAAGAAATGTACTGCTTCTTCTGGCCTCCCTTGTGGAAATGTAACAGATCAGTACTACGCAACATCTTTTTACATCAATCAATCTAATATTGATACCGAATGGCATTACTTATCTTCATCTATAGAAAAACAATATGATTTAAATGGACAGAACCCTGTTGAAACAATAACCAATTATTTTTATGATAATCCTGACCATTTACAAGTTACACGAACACACTCTGTAGTTAGTGATGCTAAGCCTATTATAACAAAAACATTTTACCCAGATGATGTAGGGTCTACTTCATCCCTTGGTAATGATGTATTAAGTACACAAGAAAAATTAGCTATTGATAAACTTAAAAAAGGAAGTTTACATCATATTGCTATGCCCATTCAAGTTGAGACATATAAAGACTTGAATAATGATGGTAATACTGAATCTGCTGAATTAATAAATAGACAACGAACAATTTATAAAGAATGGTTCACAGATATTATTTTACCAGAATATGTTCAAACTTCAAAGAATGATGTATCATTTAATGATAGAATACAATTTCAAGATTATTATAATAACGGAAACTTGGAAGGGGTTTCAAAATCTGATGGAACTCATAGTTATTATATCTGGGGCTATAATGAACAATACCCTATAGCCAAGATAGATAATTTCACATCTGCACAAGCAGCCTCAATTCAAACGCAAATAACTTCGGCAATTAATGCTTCAAATGCAGATGTTGATAGAACCATTGGTGCTTCAGGAACAGAAGGCACTTTGCGAACTGCCCTTGATGTAATAAGAAATAATACTTTACTTACCAATGCTATGGTAACTAGCTACACCTACGACCCTTTAATAGGTGTAACAAGCACAACAGACCCTGGGGGTTATACCTCATACTATGTTTATAACCAGTTTAATAGATTACGTTATGTAAAAAATAAAGATGGGGAAGTTTTATCAGAAAATAAATACCATTATAAAGTTGAAGATATTTTGGCTTCTACAACGAGCACATCATATTCCGTTAATAGCGGGCAAAGCATTACTTTAACAACAGTCGCTAGCGGGGGCACAGGCAATTTTACATATAAATGGACTGTATCTAACAGCAATCTAAATCAAGTGTTTAATACATCCTCTGGAACATTAAATATTACAACAACAGCTAATCATGCCCCCAGCTTTACAATTACCTGCGAAGTAAAGGACACCCAAACTAACGAAACCATGACTACTACCACTCAAGTAAATGTAAGTGTTAGTTATCCAGCTTTAGTTGTTAACAATATTACATTTTCGCCTGGTGGGGCAAACTATGTTGGTAAATCCATTGCATATTCTATAGTAGTTACAGGCGGTTCTGGAAATTACAAGTATGAATGGAGTAAAACCAATGATCAAAATACTTACAACTATACAAATAATACAAGTTCACTAACAAAAAGTATTGTCTCTTCTGACTGCGACGAGTTTACTATAAGATGCAAAGTAACAGACCTTACCACAAACGAAATTATTACTAAAACAAGATTGATGTTTGCCGGATCTGGATGTTTCAATTAAAAAGAATTTAAAACTACAACAATGAAAAATACAATATTTCTTATAGCTGGTTTGTTAATTACACTAGGAAGCTTTGCTCAAGTAAGCGGAACTGCAACAAAAAACTATATTCATACCATTACGTATAAAACAGGCGTTCAAGAATCGGCATTAGGTTCGGTTGCCGATAACGACAAAATAGAAACTATTAATTATTTTGATGGCTTAGGTAGACCTTTACAAAGTGTATTGGTGCGTCAAGGTGGTAAAAATGGTAATGGAGATGATACCGATATTATTACTCCCTCTGTATATGATGCCTATGGCAGACAAGTAAAAGATTATTTACCTTTATCTACTAATGCAAATGATGGTAAGTATTATGATGATCCCATTACAGATATTCAAAATTATTATCATACTAATTTTAATGTGGACTTCCCTACTTTAAATGCCACCAACAGCAATCCTTTTTCAGAAAAAAGCCTTGAAGCTTCTCCGCTTAATAGAGTTTTAAAACAAGCTGCCCCTGGAGAAGCCTGGAAATTAGGCAATGGCCATGAAATCCGTTTTGATTACCAAAGCAATACAGGTAGCGAAGTAAAAAACTATGAAGTTGACGCTGCTAATAATGCTTTAATATTAAGTGCTTTAAATGGCGGTTACTATGAGGCTAACGAACTTTATAAAATGGTAACCAAAGATGAAAACCATGATGGTAGTACAACAAAAGCACACACCACCGAGGAGTTTAAAGACAAGCAAGGGCGGGTTGTATTAAAACGTACTTACGCAAAAGTTGGTTCGCCTGGTGTTATAGAAGCGCATGACACTTATTATGTTTATGATAACTATGGTAATTTAAGCTACGTTTTACCTCCCAAATCAATAAACTTAGTCAATCCTAGTAGCTTTCAGGGTAATATTATTTCTTCTGATGTTGTTACAACAGGCAACAGCTTATCGCTTGATGCTACTAATTCTATAATATTATCAGATGGATTTAATGCAGTATCAGGAAGCACATTTACAGCGTCCATACATAGTTACCAAACCGAACTTGATGCGTTATGCTATCAGTATATATATGATGATAAAAACAGACTAATAGAAAAGAAAATCCCGGGGAAAGGCTGGGAGTATATTGTATACGATATTTTGGATCGTCCTGTACTAACCCAAGATGCCAACCTAAGGCTTCAAAACCAATGGCTTTTTACAAAGTATGATGTTTTTGGTAGAGTAACTTATACAGGGCTTTATACCAATACCATACAAACAACAAGGTTAGCCATACAATCACAATTTTTAGCAGAAAATAATTTGGCTACAGAACAATACGAAACCAAAGTAACATCGGGCACAGGTTACAATAACTCTTATTACACCAATGCTAACTTTCCTAATACAAACATTGCCCTACATACCATCAATTATTATGATGATTATAGTTTTGATAAAGATGGCTTAAGTTTACCCAGTTCTAACATTTATAGCAAACCTATTATTAATTATAATAACACCAATAAAATATTAACAAAAGGGCTGCCTACAGGTAGCAAAGTACTTGTGTTAACTACTAATAACTGGATTATTAGTATTACGGGATATGATGAGCATAAACGCCCTATTTGGATGGGGTCTCAAAATGATTTTTTAAGCACAACAGATTATGTCGAAAGCAACTTAGATGATATTATTGGCTGGGTAACAGAAACTAAAACCAGACATAGTAAATCTGGAAATACTGTAACAACAATAGATAAGTTTACTTACGATCATGCTGGGAAACTGCTAACACAAACTAATAAAATTAATAGTGGTGCAGAACAATCTATAGCAGTAAACGTATATGACGAATTAGGACAACTTACCAGAAAAAAAGTAGGAGGTCTTGCAACAGCTTCAGAGTTGCAAGTGGTAGATTACAATTATAATATTAGAGGATGGCTTAAAGGTATTAACGATGTTAATAATTTGGGAAGCATAGATTTATTTGGGTTTAAAATTAATTATAATACAACTACCGAAAGTTTGGGCGCTGCCGCTTTATTTAATGGTAATATAAGTGAAACCGTTTGGAAAACAGCCAACGATAATACTAAAAGAGCTTATGGGTATAGTTATGATGCCCTTAATAGAATTACTGATGGTAAATATAACCTTAATACAAATTACGATTTAAGTGATATTGACTACGATAAAAACGGAAATATTATGCATTTAAAGCGTTATGGCCATAGAGATACCAATGCTAGTACTTTTGGTATTATGGATAATTTAACCTATGCCTATAACGGAAACCAATTGGAATCTGTAAACGATGATGTGTTGGGTAGTGCAGTAACAGGTTTTATTGACGGTGCCGAAACAGCTAAGGAATATAGTTACGATTCTAATGGAAATATGAATAAAGACGATAATAAAGGCATTACAGCCATTAGCTATAACCACTTAAATTTACCAACACTAGTAACTATAAATAATAGCCTACATAATGGAAATATTTCTTACATTTACGATGCCACTGGAGTAAAACTTAAAAAAACGGTAAGCAATAGTGGAACAACAACCGAGTATGCAGGCAATTATGTGTATGAAGGCGGTTCTTTGAAATTCTTTAACCACCCTGAAGGCTATGTAGATGTTAATGGTAGCAGCTATAGCTACGTATACCAATACAAAGACCATTTAGGGAATGTAAGGTTAAGTTATAAGGATTCTGATGGTAACGGACAGATCTCTGCCTCCGCAGAGATTCTAGAAGAAAACAACTACTATCCCTTTGGACTTAAACATAAAGGGTATAATGATGGTGGTACAGCATTCTATAATCCTGCGTTGAAGTATAAGTTCGGTGGGAAGGAATATCAGGATGAGTTAGGTTTAGATTGGTATGATATTACTGCTCGTAATTATGATCCTGCGTTAGGACGTTGGATGAACCTTGACCCACTTGCTGAAAAATATCATCCTCTATCACCTTATAATTACACTGCAAACAACCCTATTCTATACCTTGACCCTGATGGTAAAGAAATAATAATTAGCGGTAATACTAAAGATGCGTTAACGAAGTTGGCACAAATTGCAGCAACAACTAAAGGTCAAAAAAGATTAGATAGGCTAATTAATTCGAGATATAAATATAGAATGAATAAAGTTTTTTGGACTTCTAATGCTGCATATGATGAAAGAGGAACAATTGGTACAGCAAGAACAATCTATTATCCTTCTTCCGTATGGTGGCCACATACAAACGGAGATAACAATAGCTTATATTATACTGGTCATGAAATCAACCATGCATATAATCATGATTACAATGGAACTAATTATGATAGAAAAACAGAAGAAAGAACATCTGTAAGGTTCGCAAATTATTTAAGGTCTGTTTATGGAGACGGTGATGATTTACGAACATCGTACTTTGGTTTAGGGTTGAAATTTAGTGATAATGAAAATTCATATAACCGTAAAGGTGAAGGTATAACAGATTTTACAGAGACTTTAAGTGTTGAAGCAGGAGAAAACACCTTTGCAGGATTTAGTTATGAGAAAACTGAAGGAGGTGAAACTTCTACAGAATACATAATATCTGTAAAAACAGAAGATGGCACTTTTACTTATAGAAAATTTACCGATCAAAAGGAGTATAATGCTGCTGTAAAAAGAATAAATGAATACCAGAAAAAACAAAAAGAGGAAGATGAGAATAACTAAAACAGCAATAAGAATTATTTACTCATTAGGAATTATCTATTTAATTTCTTTTGTAATAGATGTTTTTTTCTTCTTTAATGATAGAAAAAATTATGATGGTGTATTTCAGTTTCCGTATGAACCCAAATATCTTATTGCAATTAAATGGTTGATGATATTCATTATCATTATTGCATATTTATTTATTCTTAAACTAAAACGAAAGGCTTTTTATATAGCCATTTTTATTAACTCAATCTTCTTGTTATTATTTTTATATTATTTGGTTGATGGAATAGGTTATAAAGGAAGTATAATATATAACATGAAATTAATTGAAATCACTTCCTTATTTTCATTACTTTTCCTATTGAGATTACTTCTACACAATAAAAGTAGTGCAGTTAATCAAGGGGCATGAAAAACTATGAAATAAAAAATATAAGTCAAAACCACTTCTAACGAGGTGGTTTTTTATTGCAATACGTTTTGCAGTTTAGTCTGCTTTATAAAAGCATCGAGCATCGCAAAAACGTGTTCTTTATCCTTGGGCTTCCCCCGCTACCGCTAGTTTTAAAAACTAGTGGAGGTAAGAGTAAGTAAAATACAAAAGCTATTCTATGAAATTAGGGTAGCTTTTGTATTTTGGGTCTTGCAAAATGAAATGTACAACAACAACTCGAAACAATAAAGATTAACTTTAAATGAGCTACCAATGAAATTAACAATATTAAAATTTTTAATGATTTTTTTTTATAATCCTACTATTTAGGTTTGTTATAACTTTAATCATGAATTTTTTTTCTATGACAGATGATGCACATGAGATTAACATTTCTTTAAATAAAACTATTAATAATGTTTTGAATTTTCCAATTGGGCTATTTGAGAAAAACAAATTTTCTATTGCATTGGTGCTGCTAAATACTTTTATTCAGTCGATTTTAATACTTTTTATAACTACTTTTAAATTTAAGAAAAATTTTAGCTCCAACTAGCACTCGTCTGTGACTATGACAATAAGAGTAAACAAAAAACAGAAAAACTACTTTTTCCAATACTCATTGGCAGCAGAAATAGTTTGAAAATTAACTGCAATAACATGAGACGCTGCTGTGAGCCCTGATGCACTATTAGAATAATCTTTTCGTAATTTTTTCAACACCTCAATATCTGGTTGTGTCGATTTTACTCCCATTCTTGAAAGCTTTATTGCTAATTCAAATCCTTCTTGTGGATTGTCTACTATTAAGCTTGTTAGCCATAATTCTTTTTGTTCCATAATTATATTGTTTTAAATTACTAAGACAAAATTATACTACTAGGTAAGCAATGTACAAGGAGCATTTAATTATCACATGGATAATTAAACCAATCTATTATTTTTCAATTGCTTCCTGAAGTCCTTTGGAGATATTCCTGTATACTTTTTAAAAACCCTTGTAAAGTATAGAGGATCATTATAACCAACTTCATATGCTATATTTTTAATAGGAAAATTAGTCAAGAATAATTTGTTTTTGGCTGTTGCAATCCGTTTTAAATTCAGAATATTAATAAAGCTATTCTGAAAATATTTATGACACAATCTATTAAAAGTTGTTAGCGAAACTTCTAAGGCATTGGCGTAAAACTTAGGAGAAGATTCTACAAAGAAATTTGTATCAATAAGTAACTTTATTTGATAGTGTAAATTATCTTTATCTGGTAAAGCATCTTGATTCCTTTTTGCTTTAACTCGAACTGCATTTATTAAAAATATTTTAAGTTGACTAGACACCATATCCAATTGTCCCATTTCTTTAACTAACAGTTCCTTATTTAGATTTGAATAGAATTCTGATAATTTTTTATATTCCTTTGCCGAGCACCTCAACAAACCGTCACCAAAAAAATTATTAAACAAAACACCCTGACAACCAATATCTTTAGCATGAATATCTATGCAAAAAAAGTCGGGATGAAACTGAATACAAACACCTTCAAAGTCGCCTTTTAAGCTCAGTTTTTGATAAGGATAATAAAATAAAATAAAGTGCTCTTTAATTATTATCTCCTGTCCATCCATTATAATATTACCTGCTGCTTTTTCAAAGAAAAAAACAGCATAAAAGTTAGGTACTTCAAATAACGAAGCAATGGTTTGTTTTGAAATAGGTATTAAAGCTAAAACCTTTTCCCCTTTTTTATTGAAAAGTATATTTCCCATTTAGAATGAGTTAAATATAACTATTCAAAACTTCGCTTCACTAAATTTCAAATGGAAAAAGTAAATTGTAATATAAAAGATATTTATAAGCAATATCAAAGTATGCTTAAGTATGTAATGCCTGCTTTAAATCTCCAATAACATCATACACATGTTCTAAGCCAACTGATACACGTACTAAACCGTCAGTTATATTAACTACAAGTCTATCGGCTTCAGCCAAACCACTGTGTGTGGTTGAGGCTGGGTGTGTTACAATAGTTCTGGTATCTCCTAAGTTAGCAGATAACGAACACATTTTGATTGCGTTTAAAAAGTTGCGGCCAGCTTCGATACCACCTTTTATTTCAAAAGCAACAATATTACCTCCTAGTTTCATTTGCTTTTTGGCCACTTTGTATTGCGGGTGAGATTTTAAAAACGGATACTTTACCCAGTTTACTTGCGGATGTGCTTCTAAAAATTCAGCTACTTTTAAAGCGTTTTCACAATGTTTATCAACTCTTACTGAAAGAGTTTCTAAACTTTTAGATAACGTCCACGCATTAAATGGTGATAAGGCTGGACCTGTATTTCTTGCAAACAAATAAATTTCTCGAATTAAATCTTCATTTCCAACAGTAACACCTCCTAAAACTCGCCCTTGTCCATCAATTAATTTGGTGGCACTATGGATTACCAAATGCGCTCCATATTTTATGGGTTGCTGCAAATATGGTGTTGCAAAACAATTATCTATGACTAAAATTAAATTATGTTTTTTCGCTATGCTACCTAAGAGCTCTAAATCGATAATATCTACAGCTGGATTTGTTGGCGATTCTGCAAATAAAATTTTAGTTTTTGGCGTAATAAAACCTTCAATAGTTTCTGGCTCGTTAATATTGAAATAACTGGTTTCAATATTCCATTTTGGTAAATACTTTGTAAACAATGAATGCGTTGAACCAAAAACAGAGCGGGCTGACACAATATGATCACCACTATTTAGCAACGCAGCAAAGGTTGAAAACACAGCTGCCATTCCTGTAGCAAAAGCGTAACCACTTTCTGCGCCTTCCATTTTACAAATTTTATCTACAAACTCTGAAGTATTCGGGTTTGAGAACCTACTATAAATATTACGTTCCTTTTCTTCGCTAAAAGATGCTCGCATATCCTCAGCGTCTTCAAAAACAAAACTTGATGTTAAGTATAACGGACTGGTATGTTCTAAAAATTCTGTACGATTTATTTGTGTACGAATAGCTTCTGTCTCAAATTGTTTTTTATTCATTGTCATATTCTCTAAGCTTGTTAAAAGCTTTAATTCTAAAATTTGTTTGGTCGAGCGCAGTCGAGGCCTCTTAGTTTTTTAAAATAAATAACCTCTCGACTGCGCTCGAGGGGACAACGCTACTAATTGATATGTTTTGACAATCTCAAAATATCTCCAAAAACGCCTCTAGCTGTTACTTCTGCCCCTGCTCCTGCTCCCTGAATTACAATAGGTTGCTCTCCATATGATTCTGTAAATATTTCAAAAATAGCGTCTGATCCTTTTACATGACCCAACGTACTATCTTCTGGAATAGACACTAGCCTTACTTCTAAATTCCCTTTATCTTTCGATAAATCTCCTGACAAATCACCAACATATCTTAATACGTGCCCTTCTTCTTGATTATCTTTTATCTTTTGAAATGATTCATCGAGAACATTTAACTGACCTAAAAATGATTCGACCGAAATATTTTGATATGCTTCTGGTATTAAATTTTGAACTTCAACATCTTCAAATTCATTTTGTAAATCCAACTCTCTTGCTAAAATTAAAAGCTTTCTTGCCACATCATTTCCTGAAAAGTCTTCTCTTGGGTCTGGTTCTGTAAATCCTTTGTCTATTGTTTCTTGAATAATCTCACTGAAAGGTTTATTTTGAATAGAAAAATTATTAAATAAATAACTTAAAGTTCCTGAAAACACACCTCTTATTCTCGTAATATTTTCACCAGATTCGTGTAGCAGTTTAATCGTATCAATCAATGGTAAACCTGCACCAACCGTTGTTTCATATAGATATTGTTTATTATGCTCTTCTAACTGAGCTCTTAAATTTGTATAAAAATCGTGCGATATAGTATTCGCTACTTTGTTTGATGACACCAAATCGAAACCAGCCTCAACTAAAGGCACATAATTTGAATGAAACTCTGAACTTGAAGTATTATCAACTGCTATTAAATTTTCTAAATGATGTGCTTTTGCATAAGCAATAATAGATTCAATTGAACTTTCTTGTAAAGTTGTTTTTAAATCATCTTGCCAATTTTCATTAACGCCATTTTTATTTAAAATGAGTTTTGTTGAGTTAGCAATAGCAAAAACATTTAAGTTAATTCCTTTTCGTTTTTCAATTTCATCCTTAGACTTTAAAATTTGATTAATTAAGGCGCCTCCTACTCCTCCGTGACCAAAAATTGCAATGTTTATCTTTTTTGAAATTCCAAAAACTTCACCATGAATAACATTAACGGCTTTATGCAATTGATTCTTTTTAACTACCAGACTCACATTTCTACCTGTAAATGTATTGTTGAATAACAGTGGTGTAATTTGATTTTTAATTAATGCATTAAACGGTTTATGGAAAGAACTAAGCTCAATCCCAATAATTGAAATTACTGAAACATCGTCAACTACTTCAATCTTATTTACATCTTGCGAATAAAAATCATTTTCGAATTCACGTTCCAAAGCAATTACTGCTTGGGTTGCTTTTTCTGCATCTATAATTAACCCTATACCTCTTTCTGACGATCCTTGAGAAATAATGCTTACACTAATTCCATGGTCGCTTAAGGCTCTAAAAATTCGAGCATCAACACCTATCTTTCCTAATAACCCGCGTCCTTCTAAATTTAATAAAGCCACATTATCTAAAACAGATAAAGATGTTACTTCTTTTGAATTTGACTTCGCAGTAATTAAAGTTCCTTCATCATCTGGATTAAAAGTATTTAAAATACGAAGGCTAATGTTTTTTTCAACTAGTGGAATTATAGTTTTAGCGTGTAAAACAGTAGTTCCAAAGTTAGCAAGTTCGTTAGCTTCACTAAATGATAATTCTCTAATTTTTTGAGCATCTGCCACTAAATCTGGATTTGCTGTATAAATACCATTTACATGGGTGTAGTTTTGAAGCTCTTCTGCATCTAAATGATTTGCTAATAAAGCTGCTGAATAATTGCTCCCGTTTCTACCTAGCGTAGTCGTTTCTCCTTTAGAATTTGATGCAATAAAACCTGTTACAATGTTAACCGTATCTCCATTATTTTGCTTAAAATAATTTCTAACATTATCTTTAGTTTGCTTAGAAATTGGTTGCGCATTCCCAAAAGATTCATCAGTTTTAATTAACTGCCTAGAATCTGTTGCTTTTGCTTTTATTCCTCTTTCATTTAATAAAGCAGACACTAGTTTAACTGATAGTAACTCGCCTTGTGCTAAAATTTTGTCTTTAGTTTTTTGGCTATAATCTCGTAATAAACTTACGCCTTCAAAAAGTTTATCTAGGACTGAAAATTCTTCAGAAAAGTCAATCGTTTTTAAAGGTTCTCTTTGATAATCTTTAAAAACTTTTAATAACTCTTGGTAATCTTCTCCTTTAATCGATGCATTTAAGATGGACTCTAAATCATCAGTTGCATTGCCTCTAGCCGAAACGACCACGACAATTTTTTCACCATCATTTATTTTATTTTCAATAATGGAAAGTACTTTATTTAATCCGTTTCCGTTTGCTAAAGATTTCCCTCCAAACTTTAATACTTTCATTTTTCTTTTTTTAGAATTTGGCACAAAAATGCCTTCTATTATTTTTTCTAATTGCTCGTATTCTATTAAAAACGCATCGTGTCCATGTACAGAATTAATTTCGTTATAGGTTACATTAGGGTGCGTAACTGCAAGTTGCTTATGAGTTTGCCTGTTTTCTTCAGCAGTAAAAAACAAATCAGAATCTACACCAATAATGTGAATATTGGCTTTAATGTTTTCTAGTACATTAAAATCGTTTTTTCTGTTTTTAGTAACATCAATCGTTTTTAGTAATTGATTCATTAATTTATAAGCTGAAAGCTGAAAACGTTCTTGCAATTTATTACCATGGTGTAATAACCAACTCTCAACATTAAAAATTTCTAAAGCTTCATTTTTTGAGCGTTGGAAACGTTCCTTAAACGATTCTGGAGTACGATAACAAAGCATGGCATGCATTCTTGCATCATGTACTGGGTTTTTAGAATTTAACAGAAACTGTTCTTGAATTTGGCAGTTAGCAATTAACCAATCGGTAGACTTCCAATCTGTCGCTACCGGAATTAAATGCTCTGTAAAATCAGGTTGTAGTACGGCCATTTCCCAAGCAATCCCTCCGCCTAACGATCCTCCAATGACAGCAAATAACTTTTCTATTTTTAGTTTTTCTAAACCAATTAAAAACAGTTTTGCAATATCTCGAGCTACAAAATCCTTATAGTTTTCGATAACAAAACCATCATAACCATTCCCAGGAATATTAAATGCTAAAACGGAATACAGTTTTGTATCAATTACTTTATTATTCCCAATTAAATCTGACCACCAACCATTTTTTCCTGCAACATCACTGTTTCCTGTTAAAGCATGATTTACCAAAACTATTGGTGCTGTACCTATAGGTTTACCAAATACTTGATAGCTCAACTTAATTTCAGGGTTTGCAGCTTTACTTTCGGTAATAAAGTCTGAAATAATGATATGCGACAGTGAATCTTCCAATAGAAAAATTTATGCTAATTAAATCGTTTTAAATGCTTCTTTTAAATCATTTTTTAAATCCTCGATATCTTCAATACCTACTGACAATCTGATTAAATCTGCTGAAACACCAGCTGATTCTTGCTCAGCTTCATCTAATTGTTGATGAGTTGTACTAGCTGGATGGATAATAAGTGATTTAGTATCACCGATGTTAGCCAGTAAAGAAAATAATTTAGTATTATCTGCAATTTTCTTAGCTGCATCAAAACCGCCTTTATGTCCAAAGGTTACAATTCCACTTTGCCCTTTTGGCAAGTACTTATCAGCTAATGATTTATACGAACTAGATTCTAAACCTGGGTAATTTACCCAAGCAATTTCATCTTGAGACTCTAACCATTTGGCAAGCTCCAAGGCATTTTCACTATGCTGTTTTATTCTAACAGGCAACGTTTCTAAACCTTGAATAATATTAAATGCGTTTGTTGGACTTAAAGCCCCTCCAAAATCTCTTAAGCCTTCTAGAATTAATTTAAAGGTATAAGATGCAGCACCTAAAGTTTCATAATATTTTAATCCGTGGTAACCTGCTGATGGTTCAGTAAATTCAGGAAATTTCCCGTTGCTCCAATCAAAAGTTCCACCGTCAATAATAGCCCCTCCTATAGAAGTACCTTGACCACCAATATATTTTGTTAATGAATGAATAACAATATTTGCTCCATGCTTCAATGGATTTAATAACGCAGGCGTTGCTACTGTATTATCAACAATAAAAGGAACACTTGCTGCTTTTGAATGCTCCGATATAGCTTCTATATCTAATACATCTAGTTTTGGGTTTCCTAAAGATTCAACAAAAAATGCTCTTGTATTATCTTGTACAGCATCAGCAAAATTTTCAGGTTCAGAAGCATCAACAAATGTAGTTGTTATACCTAAGCGTGGTAATGTTACACTCAATAAATTATAAGTCCCTCCATACAAACTACTAGATGCTACAATATGATCTCCAGCTTTTAATAACGTTAATAAGCCTGTTGAAATGGCAGAAGTTCCTGATGCAAATACAACAGCTCCTATTCCTCCTTCTACTGCTGCCAAACGGTCTTGTAAAATTTGATTTGTTGGATTGTTTAAACGCGTATAAATAAACCCTAGTTCTTGTAATGAAAATAAGTTTGCAGCATGATCTGAATTATTAAAAACATATGATGTAGTTTGATAAATTGGTACTGCTCTAGTTCCTGCGTTTGTAGTTACGTCGTGTCCAGCGTGTAATGCGTTTGTTGCTAATTTTTGTGTACTCATTTTTCTAATTTTTTTGAGTTAATAAATGATTAAACCAAAAGTCAAAATGCGCTTATAAAAGCGTACTTAATAGAAAAATGTTAAAAAGAAATTATAAAAATTACTGAAAGTAATTTCGTTTGGTTATCTATCTAAAACACTAGTTATATTAGTAGTTTAAGTAGAATTTAGCACCTTCTTTACAAATAAAGGGTTGCTAAGGTTTCGCAGGGTCTAATCCCTCCACCTTTCTTGATAACATTTCAATAAGTTATTGAACTTTGTGAGTGCAAATATTCGGTCAGAAAAAGTTATAAACCAAATTTTTTTGAATTTTTTTTGAAAAAATTATGGATTTCGTAAAATTTGAGCTTCAAATTTATTCCTGATTATCAAACCAACAGGTTTGTTTTCAATTTTAGATTCTAACCATGAAATTATATCTAAATACAAGAATGCTCGACTTTGGTATGGGTCATCTTCAAACTGCTTTAGCTTTTTATGTAGCTTAATAAATTCTCCCTTAACATCTTGTGGATAAATATCTCCTAAGCCTCTTAAAAACTTGATAAACTCTTTTTGTACTTCATATAGGTCTTCCATTTTAATTAAAAACTTATAAGTACTTCTTATTAACACATCTAAATTATAATCTAAGCCAGCTTCATAATGTGCCACCAAATTTAATATTCTAGAAAAGCACAGCAAATCTTCTCGCATGTGCAGCGATTTATTACTAATTATTTTTTCTAAAAACTGAATACATCTTTTAGTTTCGCCTGCACCAAAATACATGCTAGCAATTTTATAATAAAAAACCATAACGTGGTGTTCATCAATACGGTTTTTATATTTTTTTAATTGCTCTAAGACCTCATCTATTAAAGGTAATCCTTCTGTAAAACTACCTTCAATAAAATGTAAGTTAAATTTATTGTTATAAATATATAAGAACGCTAAGCTTTCATTATTATCATCTAACGGAAACCATTTTTCTTTAGTAACCTCTTCTAATTTATAAAGGGTTTCTTTAAACTTTTCATAATGTCTTAAATAAAATAAAGCTTCTAACAAATAATGATTTCCTCTTAAAAAAAAGACAGGATTTAATACAATCATATCTTTATTCCCATAAAAAAGGTCTACCCATTTAGTAGCATATTTGTAGCACGATAAAAAATCTAGAGTTAAAAAACTATACCACAAATATGCTTTATACAGCCATAATTTCTCTCTAAATCCTAATTTATTAATATCATATTCTGGTAGTCTATCATTAAAATATTTTGTTATTCTTCTATGTTCGGTATCATTCTTTATGTATCCTGTTTTTAAAAACAATCCATATAACTGGAGTGATAAATTAGATAACTTGCTAGCCAAAACATTTTGTAAACTAAGGTCTTTTGCTTGTACTGTTAACTCGTCTGCTCTATTATTTAAACTTCGTGTAATATATTGAGACTCAATAATTTTTTCGAGCTCAACAATCTCATAAGCAATATTTTTTTCTTCATTATTTATTGCTAAAGTTTTGGCTTTATCTAAAATTTTTAGGCTTTGCTTATAAAGTCCTTTGTGATACAAAATAGTTGCAAAATCTAGTTGTTCTCGTATTTGAATTCTAACATTTTGATGTGATGGATTCAACCTTAAACTAATAAGAATTTGCTTATACAAATGTGCCTTTAAGTTTGATAATTGTTGTTTTTTTACAATTCCTTTCTTTAAAATAACAACCTCATCGTATACAGAAAGCTTATCAAGAATATTAAAAAGAGTCAAAAATTTTGAATCTTCATTTACCCCTAATCTGCCAACGTAAAGCTTAAATTGTCTTTTTTCAGATTTAGACAACGACTTTACTAATACAAACAAATTATCTTTTTGCTCTTTTGTCATAGTTAATAAAACACATTTAACTTGCTTATATTCAATAAATTAAAAATTAATACTTTAGGTTAAACATCGTAAAAACTATATGTTGAATTCTCGTTTTACGAAACCAAAATATACATTCGTAGTACAATACAAAAATATATTCTAATAAATGTCTAATAATAACGTCCAAATTTTTGATACAACACTTCGTGATGGAGAGCAGGTTCCTGGTTGTAAACTTAATACAGAACAAAAATTAATTATAGCAGAACAGCTTGACAATTTAGGAGTAGATATAATTGAAGCTGGATTTCCTGTTTCAAGTCCAGGAGATTTTAAATCGGTTGAAGAAATATCTAAAATTGTAAAAAACGCAACAGTTTGTGGTTTAACACGCTCTGTTGAAAACGATATAAAAGTAGCTGCCGAGGCCTTAAAATATGCTAAGACACCTAGAATACATACAGGTATTGGGACATCTGATTCTCATATAAAACATAAATTTAAATCGACTCAAAGCGATATTATTGAGCGCGCTGTTAAAGCCGTTAGCTATGCAAAATCTTTTGTAGAAGATGTTGAATTCTATGCAGAAGATGCTGGCAGGACAGATAACGAGTATCTAGCCCGCGTTTGCGAAGCCGTTATTAAAGCTGGTGCCACAGTTTTAAATATTCCAGATACAACTGGATACTGTTTACCTCATGAATACGGAGCAAAAATAAAGTATCTAAAAGAAAACGTAAAAGGTATTGATAAAGCCATTTTATCGTGCCATTGCCATAACGATTTAGGTTTGGCAACAGCAAATTCTATCGAGGGAGTTATTAACGGTGCTCGACAAATAGAATGTACTATTAATGGTATTGGAGAACGTGCAGGAAATACAGCACTAGAAGAAGTTGTTATGATTTTAAAGCAACACCCTTATTTGGATTTAGATACTAAGATTCAAACCGAAATGTTATATGGTATTAGTCAATTAGTATCAGATAGTATGGGAATCTACACACAACCAAATAAAGCTATTGTTGGAGCAAATGCTTTTGCACATAGCTCTGGAATTCATCAAGATGGTGTTATTAAAAATCGTGAAACTTACGAGATTATTGACCCGAAAGATGTTGGTGTAACTGAATCTGCAATTGTTTTAACAGCAAGAAGCGGAAGAGCAGCTTTGGCTTACAGAGCAAAAAATATTGGTTATGAATTAACGAAGCTTCAACTAGACGAAATTTATACTAACTTTTTAGATTTTGCAGATAAAAAGAAAGAAGTTGATGACAATGACATTCATCAAATTGTAGAAAATAGCAAAGTATATAATGAAATTACTTCTGCTTAAATTTAAATGAAATGAAATTAAATATTGCCGTTTTACCAGGTGATGGTGTAGGACCAGAAGTTACAGCACAAGCCGTCAAGGTTTTGAAAGCTATAGCCATGGAGTTTGGTCATTTATTTACTTTCAACAAAGCTTTTGTGGGTGCATCGGCAATAGATAAAACCGGCGACCCTTTGCCAGAAGAAACTATTAGCATTTGCCAAAACGCAGATGCTATTTTATTTGGTGCCATTGGAAGCGCTAAATATGATATGGATCCTGATGCTAAAGTAAGGCCAGAACAAGGTCTTTTAAGACTTCGTAAATCACTCGATTTATATGCTAATATTCGACCTGTTATAGCCTACGAAGATTTACTAAATAAATCATCTTTGAAAGTAAAGCAAATAAGAGATACAAATATTTTGATTTATCGCGAGCTTACTGGTGGTTTATATTTTGGAGAGAAAAAACTCAGCAATGATAACGCTTCAGATATTTGTGAATACTCACGTTTTGAAATTGAACGTATTGCACATTTAGCTTTTAAAGCAGCCCAAACTAGAAAAGGCAAACTAACTTTGGTAGATAAAGCCAATGCATTAGCGACCTCTCGATTATGGCGCAAAGTGGTCAAAGAATTAGCATCACAATATCCAAATGTTGAATTAAATTTCATGTACATAGATAATGCAGCCATGGAGCTCATTATAAACCCTAGACAATTTGACGTTATTTTAACCGAAAACATGTTTGGTGATATTTTATCTGAAGAAGCCAGTGTTATTGTTGGCTCCATAGGTTTGCTAGCATCTGCATCAATAAATGATAAGTATGCCATGTTCGAACCTATACACGGTGCTTATGACAAATTTGCTAATAAAGGTATTGCTAATCCAATAGCTTCAATTTTATCAGCTGCTATGCTACTGGATCATTTTGGATTAGACAAAGAAGCTGCTTTGGTGAGACAAGCTGTAGATAAATCGTTAAAATTACATATTACAACACCAGATTTAAACACTAAGTATGATAATATAACCACCACAAAAGTGGGTGATTTTATAGAGGATTTTATAAATAACCCAGAAGAAACCAATTTAAACTTTAAAAACATACATCTCGGACAGTCCACAATTATTTAATTATTTTAAGTTAGTCACTTTTTTAAAAATTTTTGGGATTATTAAAAGCGCATTTCTAAAGTGCGCTTTTTTATTTTATCTGGGCGTTACCACAAGGGTTGCGCTTTTCGTTGTATCTTTTTCTTATACCTCAAAAAAGAATGCCACTTCAATCGCTAACGCAAAATAACATATTCATTCTCGTCTATATTTTTCTTATCCAAATATTTCTAAACTGAACTTTAGCTCCATGATCCTGAAGCAAAATAACGTCATCACCATGAGCAGAAGGATAATCATGCAAACCAATATAACGAGTAAGACCATTAATAGAAACATTGTTTTGAATCAATACACCATTGTGTAGTACAGTAATTTTTGCAGGTGATTCTAATTTTCCGTTTTTCTTGAATCGAGGTGCAGTATAGATAACATCATAAGAATTCCATTCGAGAGGGCTACGCATTGCATTTACCAAAGGTGCATGGTCTTTGTAAATACTTCCTGCTTGACCATTTGAATATGTTCTATTGTTATACGAATCTAAGACTTGAAGTTCGTATCGATTTTGAAAAAAAACGCCACTATTACCTCTCCCTTGTCCCGAAAACTTCACAGAATCTGGAGCACTAAATTCAATATGTAATTGACAGTCTCCAAATTTCATTTTTGTCTGAATCGAACCTGAGCCAGGGACAACTTCAAAGTAATCATTATTAATAATTTTCCATTGCGCTAATTTCATAGTATCTCTTTGACTTACCCATGCATCAAGGCTTTTTCCATCAAATAAAATAATTGCATCTGATGGGGGATTTCCTAAAGTTTTAGCAGCTGATATAACTTTAACCTGAGGCTCCCATATTTCAGTCATTTCTGGTTGCATTAGCATTGGCGATTCTTCTGGTGGTGTATTTGGAAAATTTTCCTGAGCACTGATATCTTCTAATGAAAAAAGAATTAGTATTATGCAAAATAAAATAGTTTTAAATTTCATAATGTTTGATTATTACTTAATTGATGCTTATTTTTTATTATCATGACGTTACAGAAACGTATACTTGAAAAACATTAAACGAATTTCGACATTTTTTCTGACTAAGTCAAAGTTCTACCAAAAGCAAAAACCTTGTAAAATAGATTACAAGGTTTTTAATATTGTTTTATTGGGGTTGACATTTACAATCCAAAAGCCTCTTTTACTTTATCAACATAATCTAGCTTTTCCCAAGTAAACAACTCCACATCAAGAGTAGTAGTTTCCCCATTTGGCTGACTAAATGTTTTTGTAACTGTTTCGTTTTCTCGTCCCATATGCCCATAAGCAGCTGTTTCACTATACATTGGTGAGCGCAATTTTAAACGTTCTTCAATAGCAAATGGTCGCATATCAAATAGTTCAGAAACTTTTTCTGCAATTTCTCCATCAGTCATATTAAAAGGACAAGTACCATAGGTGTCAATAAAAATACCCATAGGCTCAACAACACCAATTGCATAACTAACTTGTACTAAAACCTCATTAGCTACTCCAGCGGCTACCAAATTTTTTGCTATATGTCGAGTTGCATAAGCTGCACTTCTATCAACTTTACTAGGGTCTTTCCCAGAAAATGCACCACCACCATGAGCGCCTTTTCCTCCATAAGTATCTACAATAATTTTACGTCCCGTTAAACCTGTATCACCATGAGGACCTCCAATAACAAATTTCCCTGTTGGGTTTATATGATATGTAATTGCATCATTAAACAATACTTGTATTTGCTTTGGCAATTTTGCTACAACTCTAGGTATTAAAATCTCAACAATATCCTTTCTTATTTTAGCAAGCATAATCTCATCATCTCCAAAATCATCATGCTGTGTAGAAACTACGATAGCATCAATACGTTGCGGAATATTATCATCACTATATTCAATAGTTACTTGACTTTTAGAATCAGGTCTTAAATAAGTAATGTCTTTATTTTCTCTACGTAATTCAGCAAGTTCTTTTAAAATTCTGTGCGACAAGTCTAAAGCCAAAGGCATAAAATTTTCAGTTTCACGAGTGGCATAACCAAACATCATACCTTGATCACCAGCTCCTTGCTCTTCTTTACTAGCTCTATCTACTCCTCGGTTAATATCATCTGATTGCTCATGAATAGCCGATAAAACTCCACAAGAATTACCATCAAACATATACTCGCCTTTAGTGTACCCTATTTTATTAATAGTTTCTCTTGCTATTTTTTGAACATCTAAATAGGTTGACGATTTTACTTCGCCAGCTAAAACAACTTGCCCTGTAGTAACCAATGTTTCACAAGCCACTTTTGATTCTGTATCAAAAGCTAAAAAATTATCAATTAAAGCATCACTAATTTGATCTGCTACTTTATCAGGGTGTCCTTCAGAAACACTTTCTGAAGTAAATAAATAAGCCATATTTTAAGTTTTTTTTAAAAGATTTGACGATAGCGTCGAAGGAAGTTTACACTGCCTTTAGCATTTTTATTTATATCAATAATCTAATTCGATATAAGAGGTTGCAATCAGTCAAATCTTTCCTCTATTGTTTATGCTGGCAAAAGTAAAAAAATAAAAGAATATGGAAGTGAATTTTTCTTTTTTTTAAAAAATAACTGTTATGTGAAAATAATTTATAATATTTGGTGCAACAAAAGATGAAAAAACAAATTTTAAATATCATTTCAATTTTTGTCATTGTGATTATTTCACAATGATAAGGGATGGTATATTAAAACTTAAAATAAATTTTAAAGCCTTCCTTAAACGGAAGGCTTTTTTTATTGAATATTTTAAATGTTTTGAACATCATAAAAAATATAGTTTAACAATTTGATAATCAGTATTGTAAATCAAATTTAATCATGCTGAATTTAACCATAAAAAACACTGAAAAACAGATTTAAAAATGTAATAAATTAATTTCGTAACCTTTTTAAAGGCATTGTTAGCTTTTTAAACAAAATCTTAAATATCAAGAAGATATATATCATTAAAGAATAAAAGCGAAATTTTTTGCAATAAATATGAAAGAACTCAATAAACATAGCAAAAGACTAACACAAGACGAATCTCAACCTGCATCGCAAGCCATGTTATACGCCGTAGGCTTATCTGATGAAGATATGCAAAAAGCTCAAGTGGGTATTGCAAGTACAGGGTATGATGGAAACCCTTGTAATATGCATTTAAACAATTTAGCGGCAGAAGTGAAAATTGAATGCAAAATAGCAGGTTTAGTTGGTTTAGGATTTAATACTATTGGTGTTAGTGATGGTATTTCTATGGGAACCTCTGGTATGAATTATTCTTTAGCATCTAGAGATATTATAGCAGATTCTATTGAAACTGTTATGAATGCTCAAAGTTATGATGCATTAATCTCTGTTGTAGGTTGTGATAAAAATATGCCTGGAGCGGTTATAGCAATGTTGCGCTTAAATCGTCCATCAATAATGATGTACGGCGGAACCATTGCATCTGGTAATTATAAAGGAAGAAAATTAAATATTGTCTCGGCTTTTGAAGCTTTAGGACAAAAAGTTGCTGGAGAAATTGATGAAGATGAATATAGAGAAATTATCAAAAGAGCTATTCCAGGAGCAGGTGCTTGTGGCGGTATGTATACAGCTAACACCATGGCTTCTGCTATAGAATGTATGGGTTTTTCTTTACCATATAACTCTTCTATTCCAGCGGAAAATCCAAATAAATTATCGGAAAGTGAAAGAACAGCTATAGCAGTTAAGAATCTTTTAGAATTAGATTTAAAACCTTTAGATATAATTTCAAAAAAATCTATTGAGAATGCCATTGCTCTTGTAAATGCATTAGGTGGTTCAACAAATGCTGTATTACATTTTTTAGCAATTGCACATGCTGCAGATATTGATTTTACTCTAGAAGATTTTCAACGAGTTAGTGATAGAACACCACTAATTGCTGATTTAAAACCATCAGGAAAATACTTAATGGAAGATGTTCATGGTATTGGAGGAACTCCTGCAGTAATGAAATATTTATTAGACAACGGCTATTTACATGGTGATTGTTTAACAGTAACAGGAAAAACTTTAGCCGAAAATTTAGCTAATGTTAAACCTCTTACATTTGAAGATGGCCAAGATGTTATTCACCCAAAAGATAAAGCTTTAAAATCTTCAGGAAACCTACAAATTCTTTATGGAAACTTAGCATCTGAAGGTGCTGTGGCTAAAATTAGTGGAAATGAAGGTTTAAATTTTGAAGGAAAAGCAGTGGTTTATGATGGTGAGCAAGCTGCAAATACAGGAATTTCAAATGGAGAAGTAGAAAGAGGTGATGTAGTTGTTATTCGCTATGTTGGGCCAAAAGGGGGTCCTGGAATGCCAGAAATGTTAAAACCAACCTCATTAATTATGGGTGCTGGATTAGGCAAATCAGTTGCTTTAATTACTGATGGTAGGTTTTCTGGAGGAACACATGGTTTTGTAGTAGGTCACATCACTCCTGAAGCTCAATCTGGAGGAACTATAGGTCTACTTAAAACTGGAGACAAAATTAGAATTAGTGCTGAAGACAACTCAATCAATGTATTGCTATCAGATGAAGAAATTGCTGAGAGACAATCACAATGGGTAGCTCCAGAATTAAAACACAAAAAAGGAATATTATATAAATACGCTAAGTCAGTTGCATCTGCTTCTAAAGGATGCATAACTGATGCGTTTTAATTGAAATTTATGGAAGCAAAGACTATGACAAAAGCAAAGTTTTTAGACCAACCAAGTGAGCGCATTACTGGATGTGAAGCAATCGTTAGAAGTTTAATAGCTGAAGGTGTTGATATTCTTTATGGATACCCAGGAGGAGCTATTATGCCTGTTTATGATGAATTGTATAAATACAGAAACGAAATTCATCATGTTTTAACACGTCACGAACAAGGAGCTGCACATGCAGCCCAAGGGTTTGCCAGAATTTCTGGTCGTGTTGGTGTTGCTATGGCTACATCTGGTCCAGGAGCAACAAACTTAATTACAGGTATTGCTGACGCGCAAATAGATTCTACCCCATTAGTTTGTATTACTGGGCAGGTCCCATCCCATTTACTAGGTAGTGATGCCTTTCAAGAAACAGACATTGTTGGTATTTCAACTCCTGTTACAAAATGGAATCATCAAGTAACCAAAGCTTCAGAGATTCCTGAAGTTTTAGCAAAAGCATTTTATATTGCCAAAAGCGGTCGCCCAGGACCAGTTTTAATTGATATTACTAAAGACGCACAATTTGGAGAGCTTGATTTTAAATATGAAAAATGTACAGGTGTACGAAGTTACATTCCTGTTCCTAAAATTAACTCAGAATCAGTTAAAGCTGCTGCAGAATTAATTAATGCTGCTAAAAAACCAATGATTGTTTGGGGGCAAGGCGTTATTTTAGGAGAAGCAGAAACAGAATTAAAAGCTGTTATAGAAAAAGCTGGTATTCCAGCTGCATGGACCATTATGGGAGCTTCAGCTTTACCTACCTCACATCCATTAAATATTGGTATGGTTGGTATGCATGGTAATTATGCACCTAATAAACTAACAAATGAATGTGATGTATTAATTGCTATCGGTATGCGCTTCGATGACCGTGTTACTGGTGATTTAAATACTTACGCTAAACAAGCAAAAGTGGTTCATTTTGAAATTGATCCTGCTGAGATTAATAAAAATGTATTTGCAGATGTGGCTGTTTTAGGTAATTCTAAAGATAGCTTAGCACAATTATTACCATTATTAAATAAAAATTCACATGATTCATGGCATCAAAAATTTAAAGATTTATATGCTATTGAATTCGAAAAAGTTATAAAAAACGATCTTCACCCAACCAAAGAAGGTTTAACCATGGGTGAGGTTTTAAATGAAATAAATGTGCAAAGTAAAGGTAACGCTGCTATCGTTTCAGATGTAGGGCAACACCAAATGATTGCTTGTCGTTATTCAGAATTCAATAAAACTAAAAGTAATATTACTTCTGGAGGTTTAGGAACAATGGGGTTTGCATTACCGGCAGCAATTGGCGCTAAAATGGCAGCGCCTGATCGTGAAGTAGTTGCTATTATTGGTGATGGTGGTTACCAAATGAATATTCAAGAATTAGGCACCATTTTTCAGCAAAAAGTACCTGTAAAAATTGTAGTATTAAACAATGAGTTTCTAGGTATGGTACGCCAATGGCAACAGTTATTTTTCGATAAGCGTTATGCATCAACTGAAATGACAAATCCAAACTTTGTTGCTATTGCAGAAGGCTATTATATTAAAGCTAAAAAAGTAGTAAAAAGAGAAGAATTGGCTGATGCCGTTAAAGAAATGATAGCTTCAAAAGAATCTTATTTCTTAGAAGTTTGTGTAGAAAAAGAAGATAATGTATTTCCTATGATTCCGTCAGGAGCATCAGTTTCCGATGTAAGATTAAGCTAAATATTAAAAGAAATGAACGAAGAAATAAAAACACTTACTATTTCAATATACACCGAAAATAATATCGGTTTATTAAATCGTATATCTGCCATTTTTCAACGCAGACACATAAACATTGAAAGCTTAACAACATCTCAATCAGAAATTGAAGGTGTTAATAGATTTGTGGTGGTAGTAAATATCACAGAACCTCAAGCAAAAAAAATTATAGGTCAATTTGAAAAACAAATAGAGGTAATTCGTGCCTATTATCATACTGATGAAGAAACCATATATCAAGAATCTGGTATGTTTAAAATAAAATCAGATTTACTATTTGATGAGCCTCAAATTCAAAACATAATTAAAGATAGTAATGCAAGAATTGTAACTGTAAATAAAGAGTTTTTTGTTCTTGAAAAATCAGGCAGGCGTCAAGAAATAGAATTATTAAGACGAGAGTTAAACGCTTTTGGTATTATGCAATTTGTGCGTTCTGGTCGTATTTCTGTAACTAAAAAACCAATGAAAATAACCGAAATGCTTCAGGCATTCAATAACCAATAATAATAAAATTAAAATGGGAAATTATTTTAACACACTCTCGTTAAGAGACAAATTAAATCAATTATCGAAGTGTAGATTTATGGATTCTTCAGAATTTGAAGATGGTGTAAATGCTTTAAAAGGCAAAAAAGTTGTCATAGTAGGCTGTGGTGCTCAAGGATTAAATCAAGGTTTAAACATGAGAGATTCTGGTTTAGATATCTCTTATGCTTTACGTGATGCTGCCATTACAGAGAAACGTAAATCTTATGTAAATGCAACAGAAAATGGTTTTACAGTTGGCACATACCAAGAGTTAATTCCAACGGCGGATTTGGTATTAAACTTAACACCAGATAAGCAACATACTAGTGCTGTAAATGCAGTAATGCCTTTAATGAAACAAGGCGCTACACTATCTTATTCTCACGGTTTTAATATTGTTGAAGAAGGCATGCAAATTCGTAAAGACCTTACGGTTATTATGGTAGCACCTAAATGCCCTGGCACAGAGGTTAGAGAAGAGTACAAAAGAGGTTTTGGTGTACCAACTTTAATTGCTGTACACGAAGAGAATGACCCAGAAGGAAAAGGGTGGGCTCAAGCTAAAGCTTATGCAGTAGCAACTGGTGGTGATAGAGCTGGTGTTTTAGCTTCATCTTTTATTGCCGAGGTTAAAAGTGACTTAATGGGAGAGCAAACCATCTTATGTGGCTTGTTACAAACAGGTTCTATTCTTTGTTTTGACAAAATGGTTGAAAAAGGAATAGATGCAGGTTATGCTTCAAAATTAATTCAATACGGATGGGAAACTATTACTGAGGGTCTTAAATATGGAGGAATAACTAATATGATGGATCGCCTTTCTAATGTTGCAAAAATTAAAGCTTTTGAATTATCAGAAGAATTAAAAGATATTATGCGTCCATTATTCCAAAAACATATGGATGATATCATTGAAGGTCGTTTTTCTGCAGGAATGATGGCCGATTGGGCTAATGATGATAAAGATTTATTAGGCTGGAGAGCAGCAACAGCTGAAACTGCTTTTGAAAAAACACCTGCCGGAGATGTTGAGATTTCTGAACAAGAATTTTATGATAATGGAGTATTAATGGTTGCCATGGTTAGAGCCGGCGTAGAGCTTGCTTTTGAAGCTATGACAGATTCTGGAATTATTGATGCTTCTGCATATTACGAATCGTTACACGAAACGCCACTTATAGCAAATACTATAGCAAGAAAGAAGTTATACGAAATGAATAGTGTGATTTCTGATACGGCTGAATATGGCTGCTATTTATTCGATCATGCTTGTAAACCTTTATTAGCAGATTTCATGAAAACTATTGATACCGATGTTATTGGAAAAACATACGCGGCAGACAATGGTGAAGGTATTGATAATGCAAGGCTAATTGAAATCAATGCTACTTTAAGAAATCATCCAGTTGAAAAAGTTGGAGAATTTTTGAGAGCTTCTATGACGGCTATGAAGCCAATAGTATAAAGAATAAAAATTATGAATACGGAAAACGTCACATATTTTCCTAGTATAGATAATATTAAAGTAGCTGCCGATACCATTAAAAATGTATCGGCAGTTACGCCTTTAGGGCAAAGTTTGAGGTATTCTAAAAAGTACGGTGCAAACATCTTTTTAAAACGTGAAGATTTACAACAAGTTAGATCTTACAAAATTAGAGGTGCTTTTAATAAGATAAGTTCATTATCAAAAGATGAAGCCAAAAAAGGTGTAGTTTGTGCCAGTGCAGGAAATCATGCTCAAGGTGTTGCTTTATCTTGTAAATTACTGCAAATAAAAGGAACCATCTATATGCCTGCACCAACACCAAATCAAAAAGTAGAGCAAGTTAAAATGTTTGGAGATGATTATGTCACCATTATTCTAGAAGGCGATACTTTTGATGATGCTTACCATTTAGCAAAAGCAGAGTGTGAAGAATTACACAAAACATTTATTCATCCTTTTAATGATAAAAAAGTCATTGAAGGACAAGCAACCATAGGTTTAGAAATTTTAGAACAAACCGATGTTCCAATAGATTATGTATTTATTGCTGTAGGCGGTGGCGGTTTAGCCGCAGGCTTATCAACTGTTTTTAAAACTTTATCTCCTAAAACAAAAATTATTGGCGTAGAGCCTAAAGGCGCTCCATCTATGTCTACATCTATTAAAAATAATAAAAATATTACACTACAACACATAGAAAAATTTGTTGATGGTGCAGCAGTAAAACGTGTTGGAGATTTAACATTTCCAATATGCAAGGCGAGTCTTTATGATATGATAACAGTTCCTGAAGGCAAAGTATGTCAAACTATTTTAGAACTTTATAATAAAGATGCCATTGTGGTTGAACCTGCTGGTGCGCTAAGTATTTCGGCTCTCGATTTTTATGCAGAAGATATTAAAGGAAAAAATGTGATTTGTGTAGTTAGCGGAAGTAATAATGATATTACTAGAACTTCTGAAATAAAAGAACGCGCCTTATTATATGCCAATTTAAAACACTATTTTATAATTAAATTTCCACAACGAGCAGGAGCATTAAAAGAATTTGTGGTTGATATTTTAGGCGAAAATGATGATATCACTTACTTCCAATATGCTAAAAAAACCAACCGAGAAAATGGATCAGCCGTAGTTGGCATTCAATTAAAATCTTCAAATGATTTAGACCCTTTAATTGCTAAAATGAAACAGCAGAAATTTTATGGAGATTACTTAAATAATAAACCAGATTTGTTTCAGTTTTTAGTATAGCTCTAATATTTTTTTAACACGTTACTTTAATTCAAGCAATTCTTTTTCGCTAAACGTACTTCCGTTGTCTGGTTTTTTATCTCTCAATAACTTTATTTCTTCTATACTTATATTCTCAGATTTATTTGTAAAAGCATTGTTTATATAACTAATAATATCTTGTAAATCCTTATCAGTAAAATCGGGATTATTCGCTAATCCTGGCATAACAACATTCATGTCATATAACTTACCATTGACATGAATTGGACCGGATAATCCATGCAAAATAATTAAAGCTAGTTTTTCGGTTGACCCTTTAACATATTCTGAATTTTTTAATGGAGGTGCTAAACCATCAATTCCATCCCCATCAACTCCATGACAAGTGGCACATATATTCCTAAACAATTTGAATCCAGCAGTTCTAGAATCTGTCCCTACTGATGTTTTTGTGTATATAAAATTCTTTAAATCTTTCTTTTTATTTTCTAAAGTTTCATTTAACAATTCTAATAAAATTGTTTCAGACAAATCCTCTTTAACTAGATTCGAAAAAATTAAAAACTCATTTTCAACACCTCTCAAGCTATTTACAATAGCTTCTTGATACGCTTTATTGTTTTTATATTTATTTGATAGTTTTAATATCAATGGAAAAAACTTTTCAGTCGAAACCTGTATCCATTTACCTAAAGCTGTTGCTGTATACAAATCAATCTCTTCATCATTTTTTAGAAGCAAATTATTTATAAGATTAGATATTGAATCTAAATTATCTATAAAAGCAAATTGTTCTATTAAAACTAAAGCGTGACTTATTACATCACTTTCACTATTTGAAGAAAGTATCCCTTCTAGTAATTTATAATTAAGAGTATCTAGCCCATTTAAAGTATGCATTGCATGTATTTGAGCAATAGGGTTGGTTTTATCAGTAGCTACTATCTTTAAAAGAGGAGTCGCAGATTTATTTTTTCTAAAAACAAGTAATTGTTGTGCTCTATCTCTTAGCCATCCATTAGTACTGTATAATAAATCAACAACCTTTTTAGTATTTAATTTTTCAATTTCGATGATTTCATTTGAGCTACTTTCTTCATTACTTACTTTTAAAATTCGCCCCATTCCTATAATGGTATCTAACTTTTTATTGGCATAATGCTTTTGCAAATAAGGCGTTAAAAAAGCCTTATCTTGTATTATTCCTCTATGCATATCTACAATATACATATTGCCATCGGGTCCATTAAATAGGTTAACAGGCCGAAAGCCTTCATCAGTAGAAGCAATAAACTCTTTATTATCTATAGCTTGTTTAGCCGTTACTTTATTACCTTTTATTGTTAAAATATTTCGCTTAACAAGATTTGCTTCTGGTGCACAGACAAATGCATTCTCATAATATGCTTTAGAAAATTGATCTCCTCTATAAACCATTGGCCCGCATGCTGATGTAACATTAACTAAAAGACTGTCCTTATCTAAAACTCCTTTTTGATATCCTCTATTTACAGAAGTTGCATGTAAAGAATATACTCTTTGATCTGGAGTTAAAATATTATTTAATGCTGCATTGGGTTTGTAATAAGGGTTTTTAATAGAAACATTTGGCAAAATATAGTCTCCTATTAATTGAGTGGAGTTATTATTGTAATATAACCTTCCAAAATTATCTTTAGTTATCCCCCATTGGCCTCGAAATGATGTAGGCTCTTTAACCCACTTTCCGTTTTTAATTTGATACCGGAAATTCGATTTAGCACTATAAATCCAATTATCTATGTGCATCATTAAGCCATTAGGTTGATGCTCTACATTCCCACCATCTGAATACAAAGAGTCAACTAACACCCTATTTACAGGTTTGTCATTTTTTATATTTACAAACCAAAGATTTGGTGGTTCTGCATATAATAAACCTCCATAAACATGAGCAATTGCTCTTGGAAGAATCAAACTATCTATAAATACTTTTGAATGATCGGTAATCCCATCGTTATCTAAATCTTCTAGAATAGTAATTGTACCATTAGGCATCTCTTGACCAGTCCCTTCAAGGTTTTGCATGTAACCTTTCATTTCAACCACCCAAATTCGACCGTCATTATCAAAATCCATTGATACTGGGGCCTCAATAAATGGTTCGGAAGCGATTGCTTGTAGTTTGAATCCTTCTTCAATTTGATACTTGTCTAAAGAAACTTTAGGTTCGTTATAGGAAATAGAGTTACATCCAGAAATTATTAGTAGGAGCGTCAATAAAAGAAATGTGGTATGTTTTAATTTTATAACTATTGAATTGAGCATAGGTTATTGATCATATCGACTTCGAAGATATATAAAAAAGGGATTTATAATTAGAATTTTAGCTTTCAATTTTTGAAAGTACTAAAGTTTTGAGTCCAATTAGGTTTTAAAACTTCACCTGGTTCTTTTGTGTTTTGGGGTGAGAAGTAATCGAAATAATAGATGTTTTTTGATTTATAAATATTAAAGATGTTTTTCAATCGGTTTTCAAAACTTTCAAAGGACTTGTTGTTTTTTCTTGTCCAAGCAGCTTCTGCCATTGCAGACATCCGCGTGTACAACATATAATCAAACCTTTCTTCGGTTTTAATTTGTTCTGTCCATAAATTTGCTTGAATACCTAAAATTTTTGGATTTGTCAAATCAATATTTTTCAAAGAATCCGGAAAATCATAAGTATCGTTAAGTGAACCAAAACCATCCCATCTGCGACCAAGTTTATGTGTATCATCTTGAACAAAATCAAAATACATAGGCTTTCTAGGGCATAGTATCATTTTGTAATTTTTAGATAATCCTTTTTCTAAAATATCAAGTTTATCATGTCTCCACCACATGGCTAGTGTATTTTCGTTATTCATATTATTTTCAATAACTTCATCCCATCCTATAATTTCTTTTTTTAATGAAATAACTGAGTCCCTCATTCGGTTAATAAAATACGTTTCAACTTCTTTAATGTTTTTTAAATTTTCTTTTTTCATTAAAGCGATAACCTCTTCGTCTTTTGCCCAATGCTGATTCCCAAAACTTACTTCATCAGCTCCAATATGAATATACTTTGAAGGGAACAAAGTTGTAACTTCCTTCAGAACGTTTGTTAAAAATTTGTAGGTGGAAGCACGTGCTGGGTGAAACGTAAAATGAGGATGCTTTTCAGTGCCACCACCCGAAAGTTCAGGATAAGCTCTAATAGCTGCTGAAGCATGCCCAGGCATATCTATTTCTGGTATAACTTCAATGTTTCGTTGAGAAGCAAACTGCACAACTTCTTTTATATCTTCTTGGGTGTAAAATTGTTGTTCTGCAGTCGGGTTGCTATAATTGCCTAGGGCTCCTATTTGAGTAAGCTTTGGGTATTTTTTAATTTCAATACGCCAACCTGGAGCATCAGTAAGATGCCAATGAAATTTATTCAACTTTTGTAAAGACATTAACTCTAAAAGCTGCTTGATTTTTTCTTTTCCAAAAAAGTGCCGTGATTCATCAACCATAATACCTCTCCAAGCATAACGAGGTGAATCTTTAATCTCAACATTAGGAATTTCAATTCCATTATTTTTTTCTTTGCCTTGGATAGTATCTAATTTAAGCAATTGTCTTAAGGATTGTAATCCATTAAAAACACCCTTTTCTGAACCTCCTATAAGATTAATTGAATTATTAGTGACAATTAAATTGTATGATTCTTCAGAAGATAAACTTGAAACAGTTTTTACAGAAATATAATTTTTATTTGATTTTAGTTCTGTTTCAACTTTTAAATCAAATCCCAGTTTTTGTTCGATTAATTCTCTAAATACAGTACTACAGTTTTTTAACTTATTTGAGTTATTTATAAAAACAAATTTTGTTTCACTATTTAAATTAAATCTACCATCTTTTATTTCTAAAGTCTCTGGAAATGGGACTACAGAATACATGTCTATTGTGTTTTTAATTGACTTTTGACAACTTAAAAAAGTTAAGGATGCAAATGCGATTAGTGTGTATAAGCTTTTTTTTAAAAATATCATTACATTTTCATTCTTGAATATTTTCTGTTATGCAATGCTTCTAAAAATAATTATACAGCATGCTAGTCTTAAGTATATAATTGAATTTCCTAAATTACATTTATAGTTTAGGTTCCCACCCTGGTTGGTATTCTCTTTTCCAGCTCTTCATGGCTTTTTCGTTGTTTAAAACTTTACCAGTAATGGAATCTATTTTTAAAGTCTCTCCAGCGTCTTGTGCCATATTACCTAAATGGCAAAGCATTGTAGATATACTGGCATCTTGAATATCAGAATTAAGGCTTTTATCTTTTCTTATTGCATCAAAGAAATTACCAATATGGTTTACGTCTAGCCCTCCAATTCCTCTTGTATTAGTTGTTGCACTTGCCGTTTTTTCTAATTCTTCCTTAATTGAGTTTCCTTGTAAGTCGAAAAGTTTATAAAAATTACGATCTAATTGAATAGAGCCTTTACTTCCATAAATAGTGATTCCTCTCCCCGGTCTTTTCGGCTTCATTATACCTCTACTATGTCCAGTCCAAGTGATGAATTTATCATCAGCAAATTTGTAGGTTACTTGTTGATTATCTACAAATTCCCAGTCATCTTTATAAGTATATTTTCCACCAAAAGAAGTAACACTCTCAGGGAGGTCAACTCCTAATGCCCATCGGCAAATATCAATTTCGTGAGTACCATTATTGTGAATTTCTCCAGTTCCCCAACTACGAAACCAATGCCAATTATATGGATGTATATTATCTTTATAGTCTTTTCTTGGGGCTGGTCCTTGCCACAAATCCCAATCTAATGTATTTGGAATGTTTATTTTATTTCCAATACCAATTGAGCCTCTGTTATTTGAATAATAGGCTTCTCCTTTATAAACGTTTCCTATAATTCCTGCTTTTATATCTTTTATGGCATTAATAGATGTCTGAGCTGAACGCTGTTGGTTTCCCATTTGTACTTTCTTTCCATATTTTTTTTGTGCAGCAACTAAAAGATTATTTTCATAAGGGTTGTGACTACAAGGTTTCTCAACATAAACATGTTTACCAGCTTGTAATGCTAAAATAGCCATAGGAGCATGCCAATGTTCTGGGGTGGCTATGAAAACAGCATCAACATCTTTATCTTCTAAAATTTTTCGAAAGTCTTTTTCTACTTTAGGTATATAGCCAATATTTTTTTTACACCAAACATTATGTTCTTCTAAAATAGTATCATCCACATCGCAGCTATAAAGCACTTTTGCATTTAAATCTTGATGAATTGCTATAACATGGGCTTTCGCTCTACTTCGCACACCAATAACAGCACAATTTATATGATCGTTAGCGCCTAAGACTCTGGAGTAGCTTTGAGCAGTAAGACTTGTTAAACCACCAGTAAATGCAACACCAACAGCTCCAGCAGTTGCTTTTTTAAGAAAATCTCTTCTATTTGAACTCATCTTATTAATTGTTTTTAATTGAACTCTCTAATTTTTATACTTCTATAATGCACTGTATCTCCATGGTCTTGAAGCAAGATATGACCACTTACCCATTGTCCAAATTCAGGCCACTTTTTATATTTACTATAAGCAACAAGGGCTCTAAACATTTGAGAAGACCTATCATATTCAATTACTTTTTCATTGTTTAACCAATGTTCTACAAGAGGGCCCTTAACAACTATTCTTGCTTTATTCCAGTTATTAATACCCTTAAACTGTTTACCCCTTCCTGGTATGGAGAGATTCTCTGCTTTAATTAAATCGTAAAGAGAACCAACAGTTCTATTTCCATTTGTACCTGCTTTTGCATCAGGATGGTTTTTATCGTCTAAAATTTGAAATTCACATCCAATTGCTGAACCAGTTCCTTTATTAAGCTCGGCATCAACAAAATATTTAATTCCGCTATTTGCTCCCTTAGTAATTTTAAATTCTAACTCCAATTCAAAACTGCTAAAAACATTTTCCGTTATAATATCACCAGGACCAGTAGATTCTGCGCCATCGGTTGCCAATACTGTTAATACATTATCTTTAATATCCCAACCAGATTTAGGAAAGAAATCAAGCTTCGCTCCACGCCATCCCTTACTAGTTTTACCGTCCCAAAGTAAACGCCAACCTTTATCTACTTCATTTTGAGTAAGTCTATTTATTAAATAGCTCATTTCTTTTACATTTGGGTTTGAAGACCAACGTTCTTCGTTTAAGTTCTCTGTTTTTATTCTAATATTCTTCCATTTAATTTCCTTTCCTGCATGATTTTCGTTCGAACCAATACCATGAACTTGCAATGCAATGAATCCTGAAGGCGTTAAATCGTCTATTAAGTTTGAACATTGTATACCATTTATCCAAGTTTTAATGGAATTACCAATAGCTTCAATTCTACAACTATTCCAAACACCATTTTTGAAAGCCTTTCGTCCGTTATTATTTAAAGACAATGGGTACACCCAGCCTCTTCTTCCTTCATCATAAATGCCTCCACTAAACGCACGATTGCTAGGATCTAACTCAAATTGATATCCATGAACTTGACCATTTCTATAATCCTTAAAACTATTAGATCTAAACTGAACTCCAGAATTAATGGATGGATCAACCATAACATCAAACTCTAAAATAAAATCACCATAATTCTTTTCAGTAGTCAAAAAACTATTTGGGGTTTTGGTTTTAGTAATGCCAACTATTTCGTTGTTCTCAACTTTATATTTAGCGGTACCATTTAATTGTTTCCAACCGGTTAAATCTTTGCCATTAAAAAGAGAGGTCCATCCATCTTCGGATGTTTGTGAGTTAACTTTAAAACCCATTAGGTTTATTATAAGAAAACTAATTAAGAAAAGGAGTGTAAATTGTGGTTGTTTCATGAGTGTATTTTTAAAATTGTGTGCGCACACGTAAATTTACATATTTATGATTGATATCCAATTTTTTATACTAAAAAGTTTTGATTTCTATTAGTATTTGCTAGGTATTTATCAATGATTCATTAAAACTCCCGATAGTCTCCTTTTAAATATTGATTAGCTTCTTCTTCTGAAAATTTAGCATTAACGCTATCCCAATGCAACGTTTCATTTGGAAAACGTCCAGCAATAACACCTAATAGTATGGTCTCAGTTAATCTGGACGCATAAGAGAAAGGCGCACTACATGTATCTTTACCTAAACAAGCATCAATAAACTGATGATAATGTTTTGGCCCTTCAGAAGCATAATTACGAATAGGTTTCCCCATATTATTAGCTTTTTCAACAGCAGTAATTTCAGAGGATATATCTACATATTCCCCGTCAACAATTTTTTTAGGCAACTGCATAAAATGTGGTAAAAGCAAGCGCCCTTTTTCGCCAACAAACATGGCGCCTTGTTCAGGCAAAGTGCCTTCGCTTGCTATTTTAGTATCTAAGGACATTTTATCTTCTAAAGATTTGTCTTCACTATTTGACGGCTTTTCCTTTTTTGCTCCTGGTAGTATTAAATCTTTATGCTCTTTTGGCACTCCAGGACCATCATACCAAATCCACTTTAAGGTTTCAGCTGTATGCTTTGTTTGTGGAAATTCGTACGTAACAATATTATTTTCTGGGTAACCAAAGCCATTAGGTTGCCTGCATTCATTCTTAATCGTTCTAGGCACATCAAGTTCTAAAGCATTATAAGGCGTGTCAAAAATATGCACTCCCATATCTCCTAAAGTTCCACATCCATAATCTACTAATTTACGCCAGTTCCCTGGGTGATACACCCCTTCCTTGTAAGGTCGCTTAGCCGAAGTTCCCAACCAAAGATTCCAATCTAATGTTTCAGGAACTGTATCACTACCTTCAGGAGCAGACCCATCATAACCCCAATTTTTTGGGGACCATGCATGCACAGTATGTACTTTACCAATAATTCCGGACTGAATTAACAGCGTAGCCAGCTTATAATCATAAAAAGAATGCACTTGAATACCCATTTGAGTAACTAAGTTTTTTTCTTTAGCGAGTTTGTTCATCGCTCTTGCTTCCGAAACATGATGTGTTAATGGTTTTTGACAATACACAGGTTTGTTCATGTTCATAGCTAGCATAGATGCTGGAGCATGAGTATGATCTGGTGTTGAAACAACAACAGCATCAATATCATTTTTCATCTCTTTCAACATCACTCTATAGTCAGAAAAAGTTTTTGCATTTGGAAACAGTTTTTTAGCTTCATTAAGATAATTTGAATCAACGTCGCATAAAGCTGTAACATCTACTAATGGGTGAGATGATATATCTTTAAGGTCTGCTAGTCCCATGTTACCTACACCAATATGAGCAGTTCGAATACGTTCCTTTATTACAGGTTTTTCTTTACACATAATTAGCGAAGGTACTAATGTAATACCTGCAACTCCTAACCCGCTTTTCTTTAAAAAATCTCTTTTATTCATTTTTATAACCTTTAATTATATTACAGCTTCTTTATTTTTATGTTTCGTAACCATAAAGGGCTATCGTGGTCTTGAAAAGCAATGTAGCCAGATTTAAAAGTACCATATTTTGGAAAGTCTTTCCATTTACCTGATTTTTTTCGAGTTTCCCAATCTTCTGACCAAGGCACAAATTCAAGCAGTTTTTTGCCATTTAGCCAATGTTCTACTTTTTCTGTTGTAAAAATGATACGAGAAGTATTCCATTCCATAGCTGGTTTTACTATTTTTTGACTTAAATCTGGTAGATACATGGCGTAGTCAGCTCCTGTTTTCTGCCATTCTTCTAAGGTCCCATTATTAATTTCCTCCCATTTTAAATCATCTAACATTTGATATTCTGGAGACACCTCGTACGGCGCCCAATCACCTTCTTGTATATGATACATCATTCCACTATTTCCGCCTTCAGGAATCTTCCATTCCCAATATAGTTCGAAATTATCGAATTTTTCAGCGGCATAAATAATGTCCTTTCCTCCTTTACGATTGGCTTCTAAACGCTTTTCGGTATCAAAGGTTAATGTGCTATCCTTTATAATCCAGCCAGCAGGTAGTATATCTCCATTGTAAGCTCGCCACCCATCTAAACTTGTGCCATCAAAAAGATAAATCCAGTCATCTACTTGCGCTTCGACTTTTTGGTCGGCTACTTCTTGTTCTACCTTTTTATTCTGCTTACAAGAAAAAAGAATGATTATAATTGCTAAAATTGAAATTGATTGTTTCATGGAATTAAAATATATTACTTAATTATTTTATCATTAAATGAGATTCTATTATCAAATAAATTAAGAATTAAATATAGGAAAAAGACAAGGGATTTTGCTAAAAAAACGAGTTTATTATATGGATAACTAAGTTTACACGACCAGTAACTAATTTGAAACGATTAACATTATGAGCTCAAATAAAATATATAGCCGAAAACATTTGCTTATACACCTAATTTATAAAGCGTATGGTGTTTTAAAATCATTTGAGCATAACATTACAATCCAAATAGTCTTGGTAAAAACATTGATATTTCAGGGATGTAACTTATCAGCATTAAAACAGCTATCATAATTAATAAAAAAGGCAGTAATGGCTTAATTACTTGTGTGACTGAAACTTTAGCTACACCGCTCCCTACAAAAAGAAGCGTACCTACTGGAGGTGTACAAACTCCAATACACAAATTTAATACAATTACAATTCCAAAATGAACAGGGTCCATTCCTAAAGCAGTAACAACAGGTAAAAAAATTGGGGTAAATATTAAAACTGCTGGAGTCATATCCATAAAAGTTCCTATAATGAGTAAAATAATATTTATAGCAAAAAATATGACAAATTTATTATGCAATGACTCTAATAAAAAAGAGCTTATCATTTCTGGAATGCCTTCAAAAGAAAACAACCAAGACATAGCCATTGAAGTACAAATTAAAAACATAACCACAGCTGTTGTTTTTGCACTAGACAATAATATCGATGGAATATCTTTTCTTTTCATCTCGCCATAAGCCAAAGCTAACAAAGCGGCATACAAAACAGCAATTACTGAAGCTTCAGTTGCTGTAAAAATACCTGCTACAATGCCTCCTACTACAATTACCAATAGCAGCAAACTAAAAATAGCTTTCCTAAAATAAGTCCAAATTTCTGATAATGTGGCTCGTTTTCCTTTAGCATAATTTTTGTTAATCGCAATAAATGCAACATACCCCATAATAGCTAATCCTAATAATATTCCCGGCAAGTAACCAGCAATAAACAATGCAGCAACAGAAGCCGTTCCGCCACTTGCTAAGGCATAAACAATTAAAATGTTACTTGGTGGAATTAACAACCCAGTTGTTGAGGCGGTAATGTTTACTGACGCACTTAAAGTTCTTGGATAGCCTTCTTCTTCCATTCTATCAGTCATAATTGAACCTATTGCAGATGCTGCTGCAAGGGCCGACCCAGAAATTGCACCAAAAAGCATGGAAGCTAATACGTTTACATAAGCTAACCCCCCAGGAAGACTAGCTACCAAAGATTTTGCAAAATTTATTAATCGATTTGCAATACCTCCACGTTTCATAATTTCACCAGCTAATATAAAAAATGGAATAGCTAATAAGGCAAAGCTATCAATTCCGGTTGTCATCCTTTGAGCTATTGTTGTTATACCTGGCATTTTATCAATATTTAACAACAAACTTAAAGTCGTTGAAATTCCAATACTATAAGCCACAGGAACTTTCAATAATAGTAACCCGAAGAAACTTACAAATAAAACGATGATACTTATAACTTCAATACTCATAATTAATTATTGGTTTTACTTGAATAAATATTTGAAATATGATAGATAGAAAAACACATAATTAACAACCCACTAAAAGGCATAATAGCGTAAACATACCCTAGAGGAATTCGTAGTGTTCCTGAAAGCTGTTCTAAATGCAATGTTGTATAAACTAAATTCAATCCACCTATTACCATAACTACTAAGGCAAAAAGAAAAATAAATACTTCTATAAGAATTGATACTCTTCTTTTATTGGCGGTTGAGAATTTTTGATATAAAAAATCCATGGATAAATGCTCTCTTTTTGCATTAAGATAAGCTGCTCCTAAAATGGTCATCCAAATCAATGAAAAGCGTGCAAATTCCTCTGTCCATGTAAAAGAGGTTCCTAAAAAATATCTTGAAAAGACTTGAAATAAAACATCTAGCACCAAAAGTGCAAAAATTACAATTAAGAACCATTCAAGTAATTTATTCACCTTATTAAAAATAATTTTAGCTGTGCTCATAACTACTCATTTTTAATTTGGTTTACAATTGTTTCCATATCTGGATATTTATTCACAAATTCTTCTAAAACTGACTTTGATTTTTTGGCAAATAGAGATTTATCGGGAATAATTATTTCCACCCCTGCTTCTTTTGCAATTCTCATCGACTCATCAACAGAGTCGCTCCAAAACTTCTTTTGTGCTTGAGCCGACTCATCTGCTGCTTGTTGTACCCAAATTTTTTCCTTATCAGATAATTTATCCCAAAATTTAGTTCCAATTAAAAGTACATCAGGTACTGCAGAGTGCTGATCTAGGGTATAGTATTTACTTATTTCGTAATGATTAGAAGTAACAAAAGAAGGCGGGTTGTTTTCTGCGCCATCCACAACACCCTGCTGAATGGCAGTATAAAGTTCTCCGTATGCTAAAGGCGTAGCCGAACCGCCCATAGCATTTACCATATTAATAGCCATTTGGTTATTCATTACTCTAATTTTTAATCCTCTTAAATCATCAGGAGTCCTAATGGGTTTACTACTAGTATAAAAACTTCTGCTACCAGCATCATAATAGCAAAGCCCGCGCAGCCAAAACTTACTCCCTTTTTCTAATATAGATTTACCAATGGCTCCTTCTAAAATCTCAAATCGATGATTCTTATCTCTAAACAAATAAGGAATTCCTAAAATATGGTATTCGGGCACAAAATTGGACAAAGTTGCTGCACTTACCTTAGTAGCTGCAACACTACCTATTTGCAGTAATTCTAATACCTCTCTTTCAGAGCCTAATTGTCCATCAGGGAAAATCTTAACTTTTAATGTACCTCCTGATTTGTTCTCTAATGCCTTTTGAAACTCTAAAATGCCTTTATGCACAGGATGTGATTGTGGCAAACTATGTCCTAAATAAAGCACTTTAGCACCATCTTCTTTTTTACAAGATATAATTAGTAAAAAAAAGATAATAACTAGTGGTAGTTTGTTTTTAAGCATGTTTTTTCTACTTAAAGTTAAAATAATTGACTGCATTATAATAACAAATATCTTGTATCATTTTTCCTGTAAATGGAATATCATTTGGAACTAAGCCTTTGTTGATATCTTCTGCCATTAAATTGCATAAAATTCTTCTGAAATACTCATGCCTTGGAAAAGACAGAAAACTACGGCTATCTGTTAACATGCCTATAAATCGACTTAAAAGCCCCATATTTGAAAGCGTGTTTATTTGCTTTTCCATACCATCTTTTTGATCTAAAAACCACCAGCCTGATCCCCATTGCATTTTCCCTGGTATTCCTGCTTCACTATAATTACCCATCATTGTTGCAAATACTTCATTTTGAGATGGATTTAAATTATAAGTAATAGTTTTACTCAAGCATTTTTCTGAATCTAACAAATTAAATAGTTTTGACATAGACTCTGCTTGACTAAAATCTCCAATAGAATCACACCCAACATCTTTTCCTACTTCCTTTAGTAGCCGGCTATTATTATTTCGTAAAGCTCCTAAATGAAATTGTTGTACCCAGCCTTTGCTGTGATACATTTTACACAGCTTATATAAAATACATGAAGCATATATGTTTGCTTCATGCTTTGTAATTTCATCACCATTCAATCGTTTTTTTAATACAACGTTTGCTTCTTCCTCGGTGAAATTATAAGCAAATATTTGCTCCAAACCATAATCTGATAAGCGACAACCATGCTCATTAAAATAATCTACTCTACTTTGTATTGCATCTAATAAGTCTTCTAAATTCTTAATAGAGAAACCAACACAAGCCTCTATTTTCTCTAGGTAACTTATAAATGTAACGCTTTCAATTAATAGTAGAGAATCTGGTCTAAAAGTGGGTAATACTTTGGTAAAAGTATTTTTTTTAGCAATGGTTTGATGATGTTTTAAATCATCTGCTGGATCATCGGTAGTACAAGCTACTTTCACATTCATCTGTTCTAATAACTTAGTTGGTGTTTTATTTTCTAAAACACCATTTACTTTCCCATAAATAGTTGCAGCTGTACTTGGTTGTAATATATCATCAATATTAAAATATCTCTTTAATTCCAATTGTGTCCAATGAAATAGAGGATTTCTTAATGTGTAAGGCACAGTTTCTGCCCATTTATTAAACTTTTCTTCTTTTGAAGCTCCTCCAGTAATATATTTTTCTTCAACACCATTTGCTCTCATTGCTCGCCATTTGTAATGATCATCATTCAACCAAACATCTGTTATGTTTTCAATAGGCAAATCTTCAGCTATCTGTCTTGGAGACAAGTGGTTGTGATAATCAATTATAGGCATGTTCTTTGCATAATCATGGTACAAAATTATAGCCTCTTTTGAGTTGAGCAGAAAATTATCTGTAATAAATGTTTCTGAATTTATTTGATTCATCAGCTTAAACTTTTAGATATCCCTAATGCTAAACCTCGTAATTCAGCCAATCCCCTTAACCTGCCAATGACTGAATACCCTGGTATAGTTTCTTTTTGTAAATCATCCAACATTTGATGACCATGATCTGGTCGCATAGGAATAGATATCCCTTTTTCCTTTTCAATTTTTAAGATTGCTTTTACAATTTCATACATATCTGATGAGCCTTCCAAATGATTGTCTTCATAAAAACTACCATCATTTTCACGCTTTACATTACGGAGGTGAAGAAAATGAATTCGGTCTTTAAACTTTTCTATCATTTTTGGCAAATTATTTTTAGGATTAGCTCCTAATGATCCCGTACAAAATGTAATTCCATTAGAAACACTATCTATACAATTTACTAAATATTCCAGGTCATCTTCATTTTTTATAATTCTTGGTAACCCCATAATATCAAAAGGAGGATCGTCTGGGTGTATTGCCATTTTAATGCCATTTGCTTCTGCAACAGGAATTACTTCGTTTAAAAAAAATGATAGGTTACTTTTTAAATCTTCGTGTGTAACACCTTTATATTGAGCAATCATTTCTTTAAAAACAGGTATGGTTAAGTCATCTACTGTTCCAGGCAAACCTTTTAAGATACTATCTTCTAATTGTTTTTTTTCATGTACTGACATGCTTAAAAACTTTGAATTAGCCAATTCTAAAACGTCTTTAGTATATGATTTTTCAGCACCTTCTAATTTCATAATATAACATTCAAAAATAGCCATGTAAACTTTATCAAATCTTAATGCTGTACTTTTATCTTTGAGTTCCCAATAAAGGTGAGTTCGTGTCCAGTCAAGAACTGGCATAAAATTATAGCACACATTTTTAATCCCACATTTAGCAACATTAATTAAACTTTGTTTATAATTTTGAATACGAATTAGGTAATCACCTTTACGTAGTTTTATATTTTCGTGGATTGGAATACTCTCAATAAATGTCCATTCTAAGCCTGCATTTAATATGGTGTTTTTAATCTTTTGAATTTCATCTATCTCCCAAACTTCTCCATTTCTAATATGGTGCAATGCAGTAACTACTCCTGTTGCTCCTGCTTGCTTAATATCTGATAACGTAACCAAATCTGTTTCACCATACCACCTAAAAGTTTCTTTCATACTGGAAATATAAATTAATTAAACGCCACTAAAAGCACTAAAACCTCCATCAACTGGAATTACAGTTCCTGTAATAAATTTAGAAGCATCACTGCATAATAATTGTATAATACCATTTAACTCATCAGCGTTTCCAAATCTTTTCATTGGTGTATTATTAATTATTGTTTGTCCTCTTTGGGTATATGACCCGTCTGAGTTGGTTAACAATTCTCTATTTTGATTGCCTATAAAAAACCCTGGTGCAATAGCATTTACTCTAATATTACCTCCAAACTTTGTTGCCAATTCTACAGCCATCCATCGTGTAAAGTTTTCCATAGCTGCTTTAGATGCTGAATACCCAACTACTCTTGTAATAGCTCTATCTACTGCCATTGAAGAATAATTTATAATAACACCTTCTTTTTGATTTGCCATTACTTTACCAAACACCAAAGATGGTAATACAGTACCGTTAAGATTTAAATCTGTAACTTTTTGAAAATCTTCCATTGAAAGATCAAAAATAGTTTGGTGTTCTCCTATAGTTGCCCCAGACATATTACCTCCAGCAGCATTTATTAAGACATCAACTTTACCGTAATGTGCTATTATTTTATTTTTTACATCGTTCAAAGATTTCTCGGATAGTATATTTGTTTCTAAACCTAAAGCAGAGTTTGGACTAAAACTGTTTAGTTCATTAGCTTTTTTTAGGGCTTTTGAAAGATCTCTACCCAGAACAACTACTTTTGCTCCTAACTCTACTAAGTTTCTGGCTGCACAGCCTCCCAACACACCAGTACCACCAGTAATTACAATTATTTTATTCTCTATATCAAAAAGATTGTTCATTTATTTTTAATCTTGGTTCGTATCAGAACACGAAATATACAAAATTCTACGTGTGCGAACACGAAAATATAAATATTATTAAATACTATCACTATTATGTATTAAATATTATTACTATTTTGCTTCAAATTAACTAACTATAAAATAAGACTTTTTTAGAACATGATTACAATTAAAGATGTTGCAAAATTGGCAAATGTTTCAGAAGGAACAGTCGATAGAGTCTTACATAACAGAGGAGGAGTTTCATTAAAAACAGAAAAATTAATTAAAGAAATTCTTAAAAAGCATAACTATACAGTAAACCCTATAGCCAGAGCTCTTTCTATAAAGAATAAATTTAGTTTATATACATTAATGCCTAATCATGATAAAACAAATTTATTCTGGAAATCTCCATTATTAGGCGTACTAAAGGCAAGCCAAGAAGTTCGTGCATATGGCGTAGAGGTAACTAACTATACTTTTGATCAATTTAAGCCTTCTTCATATTTAAATGAGTTTAAAACTTTAATAAAGTCAAAACCGCATGCTGTTTTAATAGCTCCTACATTTATTAAAGAAACTAAAGAAATTGTTAATGAATTAGAGAAATTAGACATTCCGTATGCATTCTTGAACATTGATTTAGAGGGATTTAAAAACATTTTATTTGTAGGCCAAAACTCTTATGCAGCAGGTTATGTTGCGGGTAAGTTAATGCATTTAAGCTGCCCTGACCAATCTTCTATATTAGTAATACAAACTAGACTAAATATTAATAACTATTATGCTTTTTCTAAAAGAATTGAAGGTTTTAACGATTACTTTACTAAAAATGACATTAAGGTAAATATTATAAACTTAAATTTTGACAACCTAAAAGACTTAAAAGAAGTTGGCAAAAATTTAAACTCTTTATTAAAAAAAGAAAAGTCTATTAAAGGAGTTTTTGTTCCTTCTAGTCGGATTTCTATAATAGTAAATTGTATAGATGAACCGCTAATGAATAATCTTAACTTAATTGGCTTTGACAACACAGAACCTAATATAAAATGCTTACAAGAAAACAAAGTTTCATTTTTAATTTCTCAAAAGCCTTTTGATCAAGGCTATGAATCTATTCATTTAATGACTGATTTTTTAATCAAAAATAAAACACCAATTAAAAAAATATATTCTCCAATTGATATTTTGACAAAAGAAAATGTAATATATAATGAAAGGGATAAATCAATGTTTGAAAGCGATTCTATTTAGAGTTACACAAAAAAATATCATATAGAACATATTACTTACAGAATCTTAACATTAAAATTAACAGCCGAAAACGTTTGAGTCATAAATATTTTACGCTGATGTAATTAAAGCGTTAAGAATATGATATTTCTTCCAACAAACTCATATTTTTAAAAGTGCTAAAGCTTAAATATAAATATATTAGCTATAGCTTAAAACTATTTTTTAGATATGAAAACGACTTTTTTAGAAATTCCAGAATCCTATAAAATCGATTCCCTTTTACATCAAAAAACCTATTTAGTTAATGGGGAGTTAAAACAATGGAAAGGTGATTCGGCAGAAGTATATTCTACTATTTCTTCTACTGAAAAATATAAACCAACACTTTTAGGAAGTATTCCTCAGTTAGGCGAAAAAGAAGCTTTAGAAGCACTTAATTCTGCAACATCAGCTTATGATAACGGAAAAGGTTTATGGCCAACAATGAAAGTTGCTGACAGAATAGCTTGTATGGAGGTTTTTGTAGAACAAATGAAAACTAAACGAGAGGAAGTTGTAAAGCTTTTAATGTGGGAAATTGGTAAAAATCTTCCTGATTCTGAAAAAGAATTTGATAGAACCGTAGATTATATTTACGATACTATTGAAGCTTATAAACAAATAGATAGAGATTCTGCAAAGTTTGAAAAAAACTCAGGTGTTTATGCTCACATTCGTAGAGGGCCTCTAGGTGTAGTTTTATGCTTAGGACCGTACAACTACCCACTAAATGAAACATTTACGTTATTAATCCCTGCATTAATTATGGGAAACCCTGTAATATTTAAACCTGCAAAACTTGGGGTTTTACTAATATCACCATTATTGGATGCATTTCAAAGTAGTTTTCCAGAAGGTGTAGTAAATATTGTTTATGGAAGAGGTCGTGTTTTAGCAACCCCTATTATGCAATCAGGAAAAATAGATGTATTAGCATTAATAGGAAATAGTAAATCTGCTAATGCTTTACAAGCTCAACACCCAAAAGGAAACAGATTAAGAATGGTGTTAGGTTTAGAAGCAAAAAATCCAGCAATTGTTTTACCTGATGCCGATTTAGATTTAGCTGTAGAAGAGTGTATAGCTGGTTCGTTATCGTTTAATGGACAACGTTGTACGGCACTAAAAGTTATTTATGTTCATGAATCTGTAGTCGAGGAATTTAATAGACGTTTTGCCTTTAAAGTAGATCAGATTAAATTTGGAAATCCTTGGGAGGCAGGAGCCAAATTAACACCTCTTCCTGAAGAAGACAAGCCAGCATATATTCAAGAACTAATTGATGATGCTAAAGAAAAAGGCGCAAATGTTATAAATAAAAAAGGAGGCGAAACGTCTGAAAATTATATTTTCCCTGCAGTTTTATACCCTGTAACTAAAGATATGCGAGTTTTTAAAGAAGAGCAATTTGGACCAGTGGTTCCAATTGTTTCTTTCTCAGATATTGAAGAACCTTTAGATGATATGGCAGAATCTGATTACGGGCAGCAAGTAAGTCTGTTTGGAAAAAATATAAATACTTTATCTCCTTTAATTGATACTTTAGTAAATTTAGTTTGTAGAGTAAACTTAAACAGTTCTTGCCAACGAGGTCCAGATGTATACCCATTTACTGGAAGAAAAGATTCAGCATTTGGAACATTAAGCGTTCATGATGCGCTTCGTTCATTTTCTATAAGAACTTTCGTAGCCTCAAAAGACAACGATTATAACAATGCCATTTTGAATGAATTATTAGAGAAAAAATCATCTAACTTCATAAGTACTGATTATATATTATAGTCTTTTGTAAAAATGATATTTTAAATATTGCCTCTTACAAATGAAGAATTAAAAGCAAAATGGGTATTTTAAATAAAATTTCATAATTATTTTCAAAAAATGGTAAAACCATGGTTGTTACTAAAATTTAATTTATAGTTTTACACCAATGAATTCACAGAAAAATAAAATACGTACGTTTTCTCCCGGTTTGCGCTTGCGCAACCGCCGTCGCTAATTCTTCTATTTAGCTATTATAATCGTCACGTTTAATTTTATTTTTTTATCATGTTTATATCATATTTTACTTTACAACTTCAAACAATTATTATTTCTTTAAATAATAGAAGTTTAGCACGTCGCATTTTCCCGCGTCGCCCGTAAGGGTATCTAATAAATCATTGAACTTAGGTGAGTCCAGTTCAGCTTTTCAAAATCAATATTTCAAAACAAAAAAACAATAAAATCTAGATAATGAAATCGTAAGATTGCATTAAACCTTAGAAAAACAATAAGAAGTAACTAATGAAAATCATTATTGCTGATAAATCACATAGTATATACGCCAAAGACATTTGCGATACTATTGCAGATTCTGCAAATGTTAGAGGTACTGGTATTGCCAGACGTACTCCAGAATACGTCATTACTAAAATGAAAAATGGTAATGCGGTAATAGCTTTAGACGGAGACTCTTTTGCAGGTTTTTGCTACATAGAAGCTTGGGGACATGGTAAGTTTGTTGCCAACTCTGGGTTAATTGTACACCCAAATTACAGAGGAAAAGGTTTAGCTAAACAGATTAAAAAGAAAATTTTTGAACACTCAAGAAACAAGTTCCCAAACTCTAAAGTGTTTAGTATTACTACAGGTTTAGCCGTTATGAAAATGAATAGTGATTTAGGTTACAAACCTGTTACATTTTCAGAATTAACAGACGATCAATCCTTTTGGAATGGTTGTCAAACCTGTAAAAACTATGATGTTTTACAAAGAACAAACCAATCTATGTGTCTGTGTACAGGAATGCTGTTCGACCCTAATAAAAAAGAAGGGTCAAAAATACACAAGCATAATTACGATAAAAAAGTTTGGACAAGGTTAAAAAATATAAAACAGAGCATGTTTTTTAAAAAGAATAAAAAATGAAAAAATTAGTTATCGCCTATAGTGGCGGATTAGATACTTCTTACTGTGCCGTAAGCTTATCAAAAGAATACGAAGTACATGCGGTAAGTGTGAATACAGGTGGATTTACCAAGGACGAAATTAATACCATAGAAAGTAACGCCTATAAAATGGGTGTTGCAACTTATAAAAATATAGATGCCGTGTCTTCTTTTTATCAAAAAGTAGTTAAGTATTTAATTTTTGGGAATGTGTTAAAAAATAACACTTACCCATTATCAGTAAGTGCAGAACGTATAATTCAAGCTATTGAAATTGTAGAATATGCTAAAAGCATAGATGCCAAATATATTGCGCACGGTAGCACAGGAGCAGGTAACGACCAAGTGCGTTTTGATATGATTTTTCAAACCTTAGCGCCTGAAATTAACATTATAACGCCGATTAGAGATCAAAAATTAACCAGACAAGAGGAGATTGATTACTTAAAAAGTAATGGCATTGATATCTCTTGGGAAAAAGCAAAATACTCTGTAAACAAAGGTCTTTGGGGAACTAGTGTTGGTGGTGAAGAAACTTTAACATCCGAAAAGCCATTACCAGAGCATGCATACCCATCACAGCTAGAAAAAAAGGTAGAAGAAAAAGTTAGTTTAACCTTTAAAAAAGGCGAGTTAGTTGCTCTAAATGGAAAAGAAAATGTTCCAGAAAAAAATATCGAATTGTTAAACGATGTTGCTTCAGCTTATGCCATTGGAAGAGACATCCATGTGGGTGATACTATTGTGGGTATAAAAGGGCGTGTTGGTTTTGAAGCTGCAGCTGCCTTAATTACAGTTAAAGCACATCATTTATTAGAAAAACACACACTTACTAAATGGCAATTACAGCACAAAGATTACTTATCTAGTTTTTACGGAATGCATTTACATGAGGGTCAGTATTTAGATCCTGTAATGCGAAACATGGAAGCCTTTTTACAAAGTAGTCAAGAACATGTTTCGGGAGATGTTATAGTTACATTAAAACCATACCATTTCTCTTTAGACGGAATAATTTCTGAACATGATTTAATGAGCGCAAAGTTTGGAAGTTATGGTGAAGAAAACAAAGCATGGACTGCCGATGATGCTAAAGGGTTTATCAAAATTCTAGGAAATCAAAATAAAATATATCAACAAGTAAATTCGTAAGTTATGATTCAAGTTGGAATAATAGGAGGTGCAGGTTATACTGCAGGAGAACTAGTTAGATTGTTGATAAATCACAAAAAAGTTCAAATCAATTTTGTTTTTAGCACCTCGAATGCTGGCAATAAAATTAGTGATATCCACCAAGATTTAGAAGGAAGTTTAGACATACAATTTACTGATACTGTTAACCCAAATGTAGACGTATTGTTTTTATGCTTGGGGCATGGGAATTCGGTGAAGTTTTTAGAAAACAATAACTTTTCAGAGCATACAAAAATTATAGACTTAGGAAACGATTTCAGATTGGAATCTGACAAGATTTTTGATAAAAAAACCTTCGTTTATGGCTTACCAGAGTTACAAAAAGCGGCCATAACACAAGCAAAACATATAGCAAATCCGGGATGTTTTGCAACAGCAATTCAGTTAGGTTTACTGCCGTTAGCTGCTAATGGATTATTAAAAAACGATGTACACATTAATGCCGTAACTGGTGCTACAGGAGCAGGAACATCATTATCAAAAACCACACATTTTACATGGCGCGATAATAATTTTTCTTATTACAAACCGTTTACACATCAGCATTTAGGAGAAATTAATCAATCGGTAAAACAGCTGCAAAACAATTTTTCGTCAGAGATTATTTTTATGCCAAATAGAGGAGATTTTTCTAGAGGTATTTTTGCAACCCTTTACACCTATTTTGATGGCAGTTTAGAAGAGGCAAAATCTATTTACAAAAGGTATTATAAAGATGCTGCTTATACCTTTGTTTCTGATAATCAATTGCACTTAAAACAAGTAGTAAATACTAATAAATGTTTAATTCATTTACATAAACACAATAATAAATTATTGATTACAAGTTGCATAGACAATCTATTAAAAGGGGCTTCAGGTCAAGCTATTCAAAACATGAATTTAATGTTTGGATTTGAAGAAACTGAAGGCATTCAACTAAAAGCAAATTTCTTTTAATAGATATATTTTTTATTTCCGCGAAGGTGGAAATCTAATCAACATAAAGTTAAAATTAAAAGATTTCCTCCTTTGAGGGAATGACAAAAAAGGATTTAAAAATGAAAATAGCTATTATAGGAACGGGGAATTTAGGTAAATCGATTGCTAAAGGTTTAATAACAAGCAATGCCATTACATCTTTGTATTTAACCAAAAGGAATTTAGATTCTATTCAAGAATTTGAAGGGTATAAAAATGTTTTTTTAACCACGGATAATAATGAAGCGGTTAAACAATCAGATATCATCATTTTTGCTGTACAACCAGCACATTTTGAAACTATTTTAAACGATATTAAACCTTTATTAAATGAAAAACATGTTTTAATTTCTACTATTACAGGGTTCTCAATCTCTAAAATGGAGGGTGTTGTTGGTCTAGACCAATTCATTATCAGGGCAATGCCAAATACAGCCATTGCTGTAGGAAAATCGATGACTTGTTTATGTAGTAACAAAAAAGGAACTGAACGTATTAAAATTGCCGAAGCTATTTTTAACCGCTTAGGAACTTCTATTTCTATTCCAGAAAATCAAATGCAAGCGGCAACCGTAGTTTGCGCAAGTGGTATTGCGTTTTGGATGCGATTAATAAGGGCAACTACTCAAGCTGCTATTCAATTAGGTTTCGAAGCAAACGAAGCACAAGAATTGGCCATGCATACTTGCGAAGGAGCAGCCAATTTATTAATTACTACTGGTAATCATCCTGAACAAGAAATAGATAAAGTAACTACGCCTAAGGGTTGTACTATTGAAGGTTTAAACCAAATGGAACATCAAGGTTTGAGCTCATCTTTAATCCAAGGTATGGTAGCATCTTTTAATAAAATCAACACTATAAAAACCGAACAATTATGAGTCTATTTGATGTATATCCCTTGTTTGACATTACGCCTGTTAAAGCAAAAGACGTTTATGTTTACGACAAAAATGGTGTTGAGTATTTAGATCTTTACGGTGGACATGCTGTTATTTCTATTGGACACTCTCATCCTGAATACGTGTGTTCGTTAAGCAACCAGCTAAACAACATTGGATTTTATAGCAACTCTATCCAAAACCCATTGCAAGTCGAATTAGCAAAAGAAATAGAAAGTCTTTCGGGATGTAAAGATTACCAATTGTTTTTGTGTAATTCTGGAGCAGAAGCTAATGAAAATGCATTAAAATTAGCGTCGTTTCATACAGGTAAAACAAAAGTTATTGCTTTTAAAAATGGTTTTCATGGAAGAACATCAGCAGCAGTTGCAGCAACAGATAATACTAAAATTATAGCCCCAATAAACGCACAACAAGAGGTTGAACTTTTTGAATTAGGTGATTTAGAAGGTGTTAAAAAGGCCCTATCTAAAAACGATGTTTGTGCTATAATTATAGAAACCATTCAAGGCATTGGTGGTTTAGATGAAGTTACTACAGAATTCTTAAAAGGTTTAGAAAGTTTATCAACTCAATATAATACACTTTTAATTGCTGATGAAATTCAATGTGGATTTGGAAGAACTGGCGATTTCTTTGCATATCAGAAACATGGTATTACACCAGATATTATTTCAATGGCAAAAGGTATGGGTAATGGGTTTCCAATTGGAGGCATTTTAATTCACCCAAGTATAAAAGCGTCGTACGGATTATTAGGAACAACCTTTGGCGGAAATCATTTAGCATGTGCAGCTTCATTAGCCGTTTTAAAAGTGATGCGATGTCAAAACTTAATGACAAACGCCAAAATTGTTTCAGAATATTTTATTAAAAAAGCAAAAACAGTTCCTCAGATAAAAACTGTAAAAGGAAGAGGTTTAATGCTAGGATTAGAATTTGATTCATCAATTACCGCGATGCGTAAAAACCTCATTTTCAACCATCATGTATTTACAGGAAGTGCTAAAAACCCCAACTTACTAAGAATCCTTCCTCCTTTAACGCTTCAAAAAAAGCATGTCGATGTGTTTTTTGAGGCTTTAAAAAAAGAGTTAAAATGAAAAAATATACCAACATATCAGATATTAAGAATTTCTCTAAAGCCATTCAAGAGGCTCTTCATTTGAAAAAAAATCCGTTAGAGTTTTCAGAATTAGGAAAAAACAAAACATTAGGATTGCTCTTTTTTAATTCGAGTTTGCGTACGCGGTTAAGCACTCAAAAAGCAGCTTTAAACTTAGGAATGAATCCTATTGTAATGAATGTCTCTGGAGATGCTTGGGGTATTGAGTTTGAAGATGGTACTGTAATGAATACTAGTACAGCCGAACATATTAAAGAAGCCGCAGCTGTAGTCTCTCAATATTGCGATATTATTGCAGTTAGAGCCTTCCCTACGTTAACAGATAAAGCTAAAGATGAAAGTGAGCAGGTACTAAGTTCTTTTGTAAAATATGCTTCTGTACCTATTGTAAATATGGAAAGCGCAACGGCACACCCGTTACAGGGGTTCACCGATGCTATAACTATTACTGAGCACAAAAAAGTAAATAAGCCAAAAGTGGTATTAAGTTGGGCTCCACATGTTAAAGCATTACCACATGCTGTGGCAAATAGCTTTATTCATGCCATGCAAAGTATGGATGTTGATTTTGTAATTACACATCCCGAAGGGTATGATTTAAATCCTAAAATAATTGGCAACACTCCAGTTATATATAATCAAGGAGAAGCTTTAAAAGATGCCGACTTTGTGTACACTAAAAACTGGAGTGCTTATAACGATTACGGAAAAGTACTAAATACAAATACAAATTGGACAATAACTAAAGAAAAATTAGGAGCGGCAAAATTTATGCATTGTTTACCCGTACGACGAAATGTAGTAGTAGAAGATGCTGTTTTAGACAGTAATAGCTCCATAGTAATTGAGCAAGCCAACAACAGAACTTTTGCGGCACAATGGGTGCTAAAAAAAATATTAGAAGATTTAAAATGAAAACACTAAAAGTTATTAAAATAGGTGGAAATATTATTGACGACGAACAAGTATTAAATCACTTTCTTGAAAGGTTTTCAAAAATTGAAGGTCCTAAAATTTTAGTGCATGGTGGGGGAAAACTAGCAACGAAGCTAGCTAATAAAATGGGTGTTGAAGTAAAAATGACCAATGGGAGGCGTATTACAGATGCTGATACTTTAGATATTATTACCATGGTTTATGCAGGTAAAATCAATAAAAATATTATCGCAAAACTACAAACAAAACAATGCAATGCCATTGGTTTTTCTGGAGCAGATGGAAATACCATAGTATCAGAAAGGCGTCCTATAAAAGATGTCGATTTTGGTTTTGTGGGTGATGTCCTAAAGGTTAATACTAACACGCTTGAAGTGCTTTTAAATGCTGGAGTAACTCCTGTATTTTGTGCTATAACGCATGATGAAAACGGGCAACTTTTAAACACAAACGCAGATACAATTGCATCAGAATTAGCCATCGGTTTTGCCAATATTTTTAAAACTGAATTATATTATTGTTTTGAAAAAAATGGTGTGTTACAGAATGTAAGTGATGACAATTCGGTTATTGAACATATTAATTCTGAAAATTATAAAGCATTAATAAATGATGGAATTATTGCAGATGGTATGCTACCAAAACTTAACAACTGCTTTCATGCCATTAACCATAATGTAGATAAAGTATGTATTGGCAAACCAGAAATGCTTTTTAAATCAAATATAAAATATACCACAATTCAAGGGTAATGAAAACACAACAAGAATTAACAGAAGAAGCAATTGCTATACTAAAAAAGCTCATTGAAACACAATCTTTTTCATCTGAAGAGGAACATACAGCAGTGATTTTAGAAACTTGGTTAGCTACCAATAATATTGATTATACGCGTACAAAAAATAATGTTTGGGCAGTCAATAAGTATTTTGATGAAAATAAGCCCTCCTTATTGCTTAATTCGCATCACGATACAGTAAAGCCTAATAATGGTTACACTAAAGACCCTTTTAAAGCCATTATAGAAGACGGCAAATTATATGGTTTAGGCAGTAATGATGCTGGTGGTTGCTTGGTATCTTTAATTGCAACATTTACTTATTTTTACGAAAAAGAAGATTTAAAATATAATTTGGTCTTAGTAGCTTCTGCTGAAGAAGAAAGTAGTGGGCCAAATGGGTTAAATAGCATGCTATCAGTAATTCCCAAAATAAACGTAGCTATTGTTGGTGAACCTACCTTAATGCATTTAGCAGTGGCTGAAAAAGGATTGGTTGTTTTTGATGCTGAAGTACATGGAACTCCTAGTCATGCAGCACATCCAAATGATAATAATGCTATTTACAATGTTATTGAAGTACTAAAATGGTTTAAAGACTTTAAGTTCAATAAAATATCGGAAGTACTGGGTGAGGTAAAAATGACAGTTACCCAAATTAACGCTGGAAAGCAACATAATGCTGTACCTGCTGATGTAAAACTGGTTATAGATGTTCGAGTAAATGATAAATATACCAATCAAGAAATAGCCGATTTATTAGTATCCAATGCGCCGTGTGATACTATTGAAGCCAGAAGTTTACGATTAAACTCGTCATCGATTCCAATTGAACACGAATTAGTAAAAGCAGGAATAACTATGGGTAGAGAAACTTATGGATCTCCAACCTTATCAGACCAAGCGGTATTGACTTGCCCTTCGCTAAAATTAGGCCCAGGTGATAGTACGCGCTCTCACACTGCAGATGAATTTATTTATGTAAACGAAATAGAAGAAGGGATTAGGATTTATATTGAATTGTTAAACAAAGTGATAGTTTAAACAAATCAACGTACAAACAAATAAACAATAAGAAGATGAAACTCTGGGATAAAGGATTTACAATAGACAAGCAAATAGAGCAATTTACTGTTGGCAACGATAGAGAAATTGATATACATATTGCTAAATACGATGTAATAGCATCTAGGGCACATGCTAAAATGCTTCAAAAAATTGGCATTATAACTGTTGAAGAACTAGTTGATTTGTTAAGTGGGTTAAAAATTTTAGAAACCCAAATTGAAGATGGAACGTTTGAAATTGATGGACAATTTGAAGATGTGCACTCTAAAATTGAGTTTGAACTTACCAAATCCTTAGGTGAGATTGGGAAAAAAATCCATACAGCACGCTCAAGAAACGATCAAGTTTTGGTAGCGCTTCATTTATACTATAAAGACAACTTATCTAAAATAAAATCAAAAACAAAAACCTTTTTTGAAACTTTATTGCAATTAGCTGAAACACATAAAGAAGCATTATTACCTGGTTACACGCATTTACAAGTGGCCATGCCATCATCATTTGGTTTATGGTTTTCTGCCTATGCAGAACTATTAATTGATGATGTGTATTTATTAAACGCTGCTATAAAAACTATAGATCAAAACCCGTTAGGTTCAGCAGCAGGTTATGGTAGTTCTTTCCCTATCGATAGAGACATTACAACTAAAGAAATGGGTTTTGAAACCTTAAAATATAATGTAGTTGCCGCACAAATGAGTCGTGGTAAAAGTGAGCGCACTATAGCTGCTACATTAGGAGGTCTAGCAAACACCATGTCGCGTTTTGCAATGGACATATGTTTATATATGAGTCAGAATTTTGGTTTCATTACCTTCCCAGACGAGTTAACAACGGGAAGTAGCATTATGCCACATAAAAAGAATCCTGATGTGTTTGAATTGATTAGAGGTAAATGTAATAAAATACAAGCTTTACAAACCGAAATGGTATTAATCACTAACAATTTACCGAGTGGCTATCATAGAGATTTTCAATTATTAAAAGAAAATACTATTGCTGCTTTTGAAGAATTAAAAGCTATTTTAGATATTTTTAATTATGCCATTCAGCAAATTGTTGTTAAAGACATTGACCTAAATGATGATAAATATAAATACCTATTTACTGTTGATAATATTAATAATTTAGTGGTAGATGGGATGAGCTTTAGAGAGGCTTATCAAAAAATTGGTAACGAAGTACAAGCAGGAACATATACACCAGACATGTCTAAAAAACATTCGCACATTGGGAGTATTCATAATTTATGTTTGAATAAAATAAAGGATAAGTTTCCAGAATAATTGATTTTCATATTAATAACATTTAACTTGTTCTCATAATTAATTCACTTTTAAAAATCATGCAAAAAACAGTTCTACTATTCATACTATGCTTTTTAGCTTCAAGTATTGGGTTTTCACAAACAGGAAAGGTATTTGATCAATTATCTCATACCAGTAAAATTTTAAAACAAGAGCGAAATTTTGCAATCTATTTACCTCCAGATTATGATACTTCGCAACGTAGTTACCCTGTTTTGTATTTATTACACGGTGCTGGCGATGACCAAACAGGTTGGGTACAGTTTGGTGAAGTATTGCAAATTACAGATAAAGCAATAAAAGAAGGTCATGCTACTTCTATGATAATTGTAATGCCAGATGCCTACACAACTAGGTTAGGCTACTTTAATGATGTAAGAGGTGATTGGAATTACGAAGATTACTTTTTTAAAGAATTAATGCCTTATGTAGAAAGTAAATATCGTATTAAAAGCAAAAAAGAGTATCGTGCTGTAGCTGGTTTATCAATGGGAGGTGGAGGCTCTTTTATGTATGCTTTACATCATCCAGAATTATTTGCATCGGCATGTCCTTTAAGTGCTTATATCGGACCAAAATCGATTGATGAAATGAAGCGGTTTGCTAAACGCTATAATAATTTTGAAGTTAACGATGCTGATGCTGAAAGCTATTTTCCAAAACATAATGCGTTGTCATTAATTGAAAATATGACTAAAAAACAAATTGAATCTGTACGTTGGTATATAGATTGTGGTGATGACGATTTTCTTTATGAAGGCAATAGCTTAGTACATCTTGCTTTAAGAAAAAAGGAAGTAAAGCATGAGTTTAGAATTAGAGATGGCGGACACTCGTGGAAATATTGGCGAGAATCGCTTCCCGAGGTTTTAAAGTTTGTTTCTGAAGGGTTTCATAGATAACTCTCAAGAATAAAGTTATTATACTTCCTTCTTTTTAGTTAAAATAAAAAAGTCTGCATTTACATGCAGACTTTGTATTATTTGTGGGGAGAGCAGGATTCGAACCTGCGAAGACGTAGTCAGCAGATTTACAGTCTGCCCTCGTTGGCCGCTTGAGTATCTCCCCAAAATCGACCGCAAATATATTACTGTTTATCAATTTAACAAAAGAAATATATACTAAATTTCATAACGTATTCTAAAGGTTACAAATCGGGGCTGAATGAAAGTTTCTGAATTAAATACTGCTAAATTACTAGCACTATTTCTTATTCGCGAATCTATATCTAATAAATTAGTAGCCTTAATTTCATATTCCCATTTAGCATCTCTATCTTTTCGATAGGCCAAAGAAGCATCCCAAGTTTCAAATGATTGCGAAGGTTGCACACTACTACTCTGGTTAGTGTATGTATACTCTGTTTTAAAAGTAACAGATTTCCAAATATAAGCATCAAAATCTATTGAAGGCGCATTAGTTATAAACTTGGTTGTACTTGTTCCTAAATTATTATCTGTAACACTATAACGATACCTTAGTCTTAGGTTTGGTGCTACTCTAAAATTTGTACGTAATTCTGGTCGATAACTTTGTGTAAAGCGCTCACTTACGGACTGCCTTCCTTGAACAAATTGATTAATTTTACTAAAATTAAAACTAGAAGATAAACTTGCCCTTATTTTTCCAAAAGTGCGCTGTATACGTCCATTAGCAGACACGCTTTCATCTGCAAAATTTGAATTAAAAAAAGAACTGGTTCTTATTACATTTTCAAAATCTGTAAGCCCTCTAATTTGATCTATATTTTTTGAATATGAAATACGCCCAAATACATTGGTATAATTAAACAAATTAAAACTGCTATAAAACAAACTTATATTATGAGATAAAGCATTTTGTAAATCTGGTTCGCCATATTGAATACTATTAAAGTTATTAAAAACTAACCCTTGAGCTAAACGGGTAACATCTGTAAACTGATTTAGCATATTATATCTCAAAGTTAAACTCTCACTCTTTTTAAATTGAACTCGAGTTTCAAAATCTGGTAAGATCTTAAAGAAATTATTTTTAAATGTTTCACCAAATTGACTATTTTTATTACCATATGCATGTACAGAAAACCCAGGAGTTATAGTAAATTTTCCTGCTTTTAATGTATAGTGAGCTCCTAAATAAAAATCGCTAAAATTATAATCGGTATCATTAGTGCTAAGACCATTATTAAAATTTGGTGTAGGGTTAAATTGTGAGCCATCATCTAAAAACTGGAATATATTAGAATTAAATTGCTGTTTACTTAAAATAGTACCCAAAGTAAAGTTAATATTGCTTTTTGCATTAAGTATATTGTAATAATCAAGCTTAGCATCAAGTTGATTAGATTTTATACGCCTGTTTTGAGCAAAATCGTAATTATTTAGTAGAGTATTAAATCCCATTGCTTCAGCAGTTGTATCAAAAGCATCTCTATCGTCTGGATTAGTTTCGCTATTATTGTTAGGGTCGTTTACTAATAGAGCATTATAAAATGGATCTTCATTTTTTATTAAGTGCTGTGCTTCAAAAGCAAAAATATTAGTTTCATTAAGCGTATAGTAGTAATTTAAATTTTGATTTAAACTGAATGGTGTTACTTTATCTAATTGATTAGTATTACCAATAACTGAAGAAAATTGATTTTGATTTTGGGTATCTTTAGAAAATCGTCCCAAAACATCATAATCTAACTGGTTATTCAAATTTGGCTTGTATGATGCGCTTAACTTAGCCAAACCTTGGTTAGAGCGTTCTTTACTATTTTGCTCGGTAGTCTCATCTGGAATCCCTAAATCACCATCAGTATATTGAACAAAACTCGTTTCTTTTGATAGTATTCTACTACTATTAAAAATGGCAAATCCGCTTATATCTAATGCCTTATTTGGCGAATAACTAAAATTGGTTGCAGCCAATTTATTTTCAATTTCAAGTGCATTATTTTGGCTTGTTAAAAAGTTAAGTCCATTATCGCCTAAATTAATACTAGTACCACTACGCCTACTAGGTAATCTAAAACCTCCTCCAAAACCACGAAGATCGCGACGGGTTATAGCTAGCTCTCCAATGTTATTTAAATCTCCAATAAAATTAAGGCTAAACTTAGGACTATAATAAAACAATTTAGGCTGTGCTAAATACAACTCATTGTCTGGAGACGCTCCACTGCCGGCTGTAATATTTCCAAACCAAAAATTTTCTTTTCCTTCTTTAAGTTTAATATTTAAGGCTATATTATCTTGATTATTTGTAACATTTCTTAATTGTCCAACTTCTGAATAATTTCGTAACACTTGTACTTTATCTACTGCATTTGATGGTATATTTTTGGTGGCTAATTTGGTATCGCCATCAAAAAAGTCTTTTCCATTAACCATTAACTTATTTACAACTTTCCCTTCTACTTCAACTTGCCCGTCATCATTAATTTCAACACCTGGTAATTTTTCTAAAACATCTTCAAGCTTTCTCTCAGTACCATTTTTAAAGGAATCTGCGTTATAAATTAATGTATCGCCTTTAACCGTAACGGGCATTTCGTAGGTTAGTTCCACAGCATCTAAGGCATTATCTACAACCAATGTAACATCTTTAGCTATGTCAATTTCTTTAGTAGAAATAGTTTCTTTAAAAGCTTTCATTCCTATATAGCTTATCTGTAAACTATATGTTGTATTTTTTGCTAAATCTAATTTGTAACGCCCTGCTTCGTTAGTAATTCCATAAGACTCCAGAGCTTGTGTTTTTTGATTTATAGCTATAACATTGGCAAGTTCTAATGGGTTTCCTATACTATCCTTAACTACTCCTTGAAGTTTAATTTGGGCATATGTAATATTTGATAAGCACAAAAGCGCTACAAAAATTATTTTTTTCATGATTTTGATTGATTTCCAAACGTGTTTATTAAAAATAGTGGAGTAATTTACTGTCTTCTTCTTCTCCCTCTATTCTCTCTAAATTCTGTCATTTTTTTGGTTATAATTTCTTTATATTCTTTACGGGTAACATTCTCCCCTTTTTCTGGAACTTTTATATTGGCTTTTTCTTTTGGATTCATTACAATTTTTGAACAAAGTATAGTAGTATTACCTTCACTAACTTCTAGAATTAAACCAGGCAAACCCCAATATTCTCCTGGGCCTTGGCTTATAGGTATTTGCAATGTATACCAAGCTTCAACCTCTACCATTTCTACTTTACTATTATTGTTCTCATCATTAGAATTTGCGGTATTATTACGTAATTGACCCCATGAAAAAGAATACCAAGAAAGCTGAGATTTAAGAAGTAAAGCTGTTGCTTTAAAACATGTATACTTACCTATAGTTTTTGTTTCACTACCCATTTTCCAATCAATGGGTTGTAAACTGTCTTTAACTAAAAACTTTTTACCATAAAACTCTTGGTTTTGAATAAATGTATTGGTCTTTATGTTTTTATATTGATTACCAGGTGTGAAATTTTTACCCCAAGAATCTGTAGCTCCAGAAATCGCATCAAGTTTTTCATCTTCTTTATACATCGACTCTTGTTTGTTAAATGTTAAAACATAAGTTTTTTCTAACCTGTTTTTTAATCGTGCTTCTACTTGTTTTTTCTGCTGCTCGCTCATTTTAGCCCCCCAACGCCCTAACTCCATAGGAGTTTTGGAAAAATAGTAAGCTTTTCCTTGAAACTCTTGAGCTTCAATTGAAATGGCATAAAATAAAATAAAAAGTAAAGCAGAGAATTTAGTGATAAAGATTTTCATTGTGGTTGCATAAATTATTTGTTTAACAAATATAATAAATAATTAAACAAAATATTTTTTAAAGATTTCACTTAATCTTTAGACCACAATAATTACCATTAGTTTAATAGATGAATAAAAATAATGTTTAACTACTATTATCCACCAATTCTAATCATAACACGTTCTCCATCTTCACCATTGCTTCTTGCACGAAACTGTTCCATCCTTTCTTTAGATTTTTCGTCGCGAATTTCATCAAACTCTTCTTGTGTTACTTTTTTTCCTTTTGAAGGTTCAACAATTTTTATATCCTCTTTTGGGTTTATTACAATTTTTGTACAAACAAGGGTTAAATCACCATCATTAACTTCTAAAATAAGCCCTGGTAATCCAAAAAATTCTGCTGGTCCATTATTAACAGGTATTTGAGGTGTATACCAAACCGTAGTCGTTCTTGGTTTAGTAACCGTTTCTATTTCTCCTCCTTGTGTTAATGTTTCTGTAGTATATTCATCATTAAACACCGCTTTAAAACAGGTATAATCTCCAATGTTCTTTGTTTCGTTAACTAACTCCCATTTTCTATTTGTTAAAGAGTCCTGTATTAAAAATATTTTTCCAAATATTTCAGTTTTATTGGCAAACCTATTCTCTTTTATATTCTTATACATAATGTTTGACCCTTGAGATACACGAATTTGAATTCCCGATTGAATTGGATTGGGAGCATCTAATTTCTCAACCTGTTTGTATATAGACTCATGCTTACTAAAGGTGAGTTTATACTCTTGCTGAAACTGTTTTCGCAATTGTTCTTGAATTTGTTTTTGCATCTCATCATTCATGTTTTCATTACCCAGCTTTAAATCTACTTTTCTGTGTGATTTATAAGTAGCTACGCCTTGAAAATCTTGGGCACTAACCTTAGTTATCGCTAAGGTTAGTAATACAATAACTGCTTTAATAATTGTTTTCATGTTAATCTTCTTTTAAAATTAATTACTATTCGTTTTTTGATTAATGAGGTACAAATATGAAAAGTAAAATATCTTTTAATAGTTAATGAGTGTTAACGTGTGTTAACCAATTGGTTTTGTATTAGTTTAACATTTACTTTTGAATTATGAATGAAAAAAAATATAAATGGCTTTTATATTTAATTGTTACAACTGTATTATTAACAATAGTTGTACAATGCTATTGGAATTACAAAAATTATTTGCAAAACAAACAAAACTTTATAAACCAAGTGCAGGTTAGTTTTGATAATGCTTTGGACACTTACTATGCAGATTTAGCTGAATCTAACCAAATGACTTTTATTGACATTGAAGCTGACAGTTTAAAATTTAAAGATGAATTAAATCACATAAACCCCGATTTGATAATAAGAAAAGTTCAAGAAGATTATAAAGGTAAGATTGATAAAGAAATATCGGGATTTACACAAATAATAGACTCAGATAGTGGTTTTACATTTTCAAAAAAAGAAAATCATATAAAACGAATTAAAGTCATTAAAGGCAAAAAAGCTGCAGATAGCTTAAAACTTATAAAAGGCATTACGTCCATTTTTATATCCATCCATAATGATACATTAGATTTTAAAAAATTAACACCTATTATTAACGATGAACTTAAAAGAAAGCAATTAGATATTGATTACTTGTTAGAACATTATAAAAACGATAGCCTTTTTAATGCATATAATATTGAGTTCGATAGTCCTGATTTTCTAAAAACTAAATCAAAATCAACCTTTTTAAAACAAAATGAAAGTTTAGAAATAACCTACCCAAATGCTACAAAAATCATTTTAAAGAGAAGTGCTTTAAGTTTGTTAATGTCAACAATTCTTGTTTTAGCTGTTATTAGTTGTTTATTATATCTTTTAAAAATCATAAAAAACCAAAAACAACTAGCCGAAGTAAAAAACGATTTAATTAGTAATATTACCCATGAGTTTAAAACACCTATTGCTACCATTGGTGTTGCTATAGAAAGTATTAAAAGTTTTAATGTAATTGATGATAAAGAGAAGACTAAAACGTATTTAGACATGTCTAACAATCAATTATCTAAGCTCAATGTAATGGTTGAAAAACTTCTTGAAACCGCAACTTTAGATAGCGATAGCTTAAAACTTAAAAGAGACAATTATAATATATCAGACATATTACAAACTATAGTTGAAAAGCATAAAATACAAACTGAAAAATCAATAAACTACGCAGCAACTTCAAATAAAATAACTGCCAATATTGATGTTTTTCATTTTGAAAATGCAATAAATAACATTTTAGATAATGCGATAAAGTACGGCGGAAATACAATTAATATTGATTTATCTCAAAACCCAATTGCCTTTACAATTTCCATTTCAGATGATGGTAACTCACTAACAAAAGCAAATAAAGAAAAGATATTTGAAAAATTTTATCGCGTTCCAAAAGGTAATACCCATGATGTAAAAGGCTTTGGAATTGGCTTATATTATGCAAAAAAAATTGCAGAAAAACATGGTGGCACTATTCATTTAGATTTAGAAAACAATAAAACAACTTTTAAAATGTCTTTACCTAATGAGTAAATTAACTACCATACTTTTAGCTGAAGATGAGCCTGCATTAGGGTTAATAATTAAAGAAAGCCTAGAAACTAGGGGCTTTCAGGTTTTACTATGCGAAAATGGCGAGGTTGCTTTTAAAACCTATCAAAAAGAAAAACCAGAGCTTTTAGTTTTAGATGTAATGATGCCAAAAAAAGATGGATTTACTTTAGCTAAAGAGGTAAGGATAGAAGACGATACTATTCCTATTATATTTTTAACCGCAAAATCGCAAACACAAGATGTAGTAGAAGGTTTTACTATAGGCGGTAACGACTATTTGAAAAAGCCTTTTAGTATGGAAGAGCTTATTGTACGTATTAACAATTTACTAAACAGAACTAAGCTTCAAAAAACATCGGAAATACTAAATATTGGAGAATATACTTTTAATTTCCCTAAACAAATACTTCAATTTAAAACTGATGAAAACATTCAGTTAACACACCGCGAAGCACATTTATTATTTCATTTAATAAAGAATAAAAACGCCGTTTTAGACAGGTCAGTAATATTAAATAAGCTTTGGGGGAATGATGATTTTTTCTCGGCAAGAAGTATGGACGTATTTATTACCAAACTAAGAAAGAAACTAAATCGAGACGATAGTATTCAAATTATAAATGTTCGTGGGTTTGGATATAAATTAATTTGCTAAAAGTGGTTTGATTTTTGTATTTTTCCAAATACTATGAGGTCAATTACATTTCTTTTATTTTTTATTTCGATAGCTGCGTTTCCTCAAAAAGCGATTAAAACTTCATTTGTAAAAACCATTGAGATAAAAGCCGAAGCTATTATTTCTGTTGAAAAATTCAATGGTTCTGAAGTTATTAAATATGTAGATAATAAAACTCTGTTTAAAAAAATTAAAAATTCTGTTTTTTATAATTATAGTAATGTCCAACTAGGTGAAATAACATCCGTAGATGCTTTTAGCCCTTTAAAAATTAAGCTCTTCTTTAAAAATTTTAATACAGTTATAGTTTTAGATAATCGCTTAGCTGAAACTGATAAAATTGATTTTAACGCTATAAAGCCATATAAAAATGTATCACATGTTTCTACAGGTTTTGGGAACAAGCTTTGGGTTTTCAATCAAGATTTACAACAACTAGAACTTTACAATTACAAAGCAAATAAAGTATCAGCAAAATCTCTTCCAATACAGTCAAATATTATTGATTTGAAAAGCAGCTATAATAGCTGTTGGCTACTCACAGAAAACTATTTATATAAATATGATACTTACGGAAGCCTTATTTATAAAATTAAAAATAAAAACTACACAGCTATAGCTTTAGATTATAATGACAATATTTTACTAAAATCTGCTAATAGGTTATTCTATTTAACAGATCGTGATCAAAATATTACATCAATCGAAATACCAAAATTGTTAATAAAACAGTTTTTAGTAACCAGAGGAAGCTTGTATATTTACGACAATGAATTTCTTCATGAATACCAACTAATAAAAGATTAAATTATGCACGTTGCAATTGCAGGAAATATTGGCGCAGGAAAAACAACGCTTACAAAGTTACTAGCGAAACACTATAAATGGGAAGCGCAACTAGAAGATGTTGTAGACAATCCATATTTAGACGATTTTTATAATCAAATGGAGCGCTGGAGTTTTAACTTGCAAGTATATTTTTTAAATAGCAGATTTCGTCAAGTAGCTCAAATTCGCGAAAGTGGAAAAGACATTATTCAAGACAGAACCATTTATGAAGATGCTCATATTTTTGCACCCAACTTGCATGCTATGGGCTTAATGACTAATCGCGATTTTGAGAATTACTCATCGCTTTTCAATCTTATGGAATCCTTTGTACAAGGTCCAGATTTACTTATTTATTTACGTAGTTCAATCTCTAATTTAGTGGAACAAATCCATAAACGTGGTCGCGATTACGAAAACTCAATAAGTATTGACTATTTAAGCAGACTAAACGAACGCTACGAAGCTTGGATTTCTAAATACGATAAAGGCAATTTGCTAATTATTGATGTTGATAATTTAGATTTTGTTGATAATCCAGAAGATTTAGGCGGTATTATTAATAAAGTAGAAGCCGAAATTAACGGTCTTTTTTAGGGCGTTTTACCAAAAAAGGTAAACCGCGCTTTCCGTTATATCTTTTTCTCGTGCCTCAAAAAAGGATGCCACATCAATCTCTAACGCAAAATAACATCAATTCTAACTTGTAATTAACACAAATATTTCTCGTCAAAAAAGTTGTAACTTTAGTAATTAACTAATTCCAACTTTATGTCGTCAAAAAAAATTGAAATTGCAAAAATCTCAAACCTTAAAGACAAACAACCTACCTACGCCTTAGTAAAAAACACCGATTTAGTAATTATAAAACATGAAAAGGGAATTTCTGTTCTATATGGACGTTGTCATCATCGTGGAGCTTTATTAGCAGATGGTTATATTGATGGGCACAATCTTATTTGTGGAGTCCATCATTGGGACTATAGGTACGACACTGGCGTTAGTGAGTATAATAACGATGAGCAACTTCATAAATTTCAAGAATATATTCAAGAAGATTCTTTATTAGTAGATGAAAATGAAATTGCAGAATTTGAAATTAACCACCCCCAACCTTTCAATCGAGATGAGTATTTGGGCACTTATGCAGATACGCATCCTGAGGACACAGAACCTTACACTAGTTATATAAAAGAACTAGCAAAAAATGGTTTAAAAAATATTGGTCACCATGGCTTTTCAGCTTCTATGGGTGTTGATAGAAATACACTTCCTAAATGGAACGATATTCAATTTTTGCCTGCACAATTAGCATCGCGCCCTTTATTAGATAATGAGTCTGTTGCAACCAAAGTGATTATTGGTCCAAAAGCAAAAAAACCATTAGAACTAGATATGCCATTATTTGTGAGTGACATGAGTTTTGGGGCATTATCACGCGAAGCAAAAATAGCTTTATCAAAAGGTGCAGAACTTGCTGGAACAGGAATTTGTTCTGGTGAAGGCGGCATGCTGCCAGAAGAACAAACAAATAATTCAAGATACTTCTATGAATTAGCATCAGCACAATTTGGATTTTCTTGGGATAAATTAGATCATGTACAAGCCTTTCATTTTAAAGGCGGACAAGGCGCTAAAACAGGAACAGGTGGACACCTTCCAGGTAATAAAGTAAGTAAAGAGATTGCTGAGGTTCGTGGATTAAAAGAAGGTGAAACAGCTATTTCTCCTGCGGCAAACCCAAATTTTCATACAGTAGAAGATTTTAAGAATTTTGCCAATAAGGTACGTGAACGTACAGGGGGTATTCCAATCGGTTTTAAAATAGCAGCAAGTCATATAGAAAAAGACATTCAATTTGCACTCGATGTTGGTGTAGATTATATCATTCTTGATGGACGAGGTGGTGGAACTGGCTCTGCTCCTACTATTTTAAGAGATCATATTAATGTACCAACAATTCCAGCATTAGCGAGAGCCAGAAAGTATATGGATAAAGTTGGAGCTACAAATGTTACTTTAGTTATTACTGGAGGTTTACGTGTAGCCGAAGATTTTGCTAAAGCAATGATGCTTGGGGCAGATGCGATAGCTGTTTCAAACTCTGCATTACAAGCCATTGGTTGCTTAGGAATGCGCGCTTGTGGAAGCAATAACTGCCCTGTTGGTATTGCAACACAAAAGGAGTCGTTGCGTAGTAGGTTAATTATATCTTCTTCTGCAAAGCAATTACAAAACTACTTTGAAGCTACCAACGATTTAATTAAAGTTGTAGCACGTTCTTGTGGTTATGATAATGTCAATAAATTTAATCATGATGACCTTTCAACTTTTGATAGAGACATGCATTATTTAACAGGTATTAATTATGCAGGAATCAACTAATCATAAAGTAAGTGATTAACTAAAGCAATCATAAAACAAAAGCCACATCAAATGATGTGGCTTTTGTTTTTAACAGCTAGTTTTTTTAGCTCTTCTCTTCTTTCTTCAAATTTGAAACAGCTTGTTTTACTTCTGTTTCAGTCCCTTCAAAAGTCTCATAATTAGTAGACCTTTCTCCATTTTCGTTTACAACAGTAGTTACTACTGCCTTAAAAACACCTTCTTCAATTTCGTTCATTTCTACTTTAATCTCTTTAGAAATATTTTGAGCCACTAATTCTGTAGCATCTTTTTCTTCAGTATAAGCAGCAATTCCATCGGTAGTTATTGCAATACTAGGCGCTATAACTAATGCTACAACACTCATTAATTTTAATAAGATATTTAATGATGGTCCTGATGTATCTTTAAAAGGGTCTCCAACAGTATCACCAACTACCGCCGCTTTATGTGTTTCAGTTCCTTTTCTTCCATCTTCTTCAATAGTTTTCTTAGCATTGTCCCAAGCACCACCAGCATTAGACTGGAAGATTGCCATAAGCACGCCACAAGTAGTAACGCCCGCAAGTAAACCTCCTAACATTTCAGCACCACCAACGCCAAACCATTGACCTCCAAAACCGACTAGTACAGGCACAACAATTGCTAATAATCCTGGTAATACCATTTCTCTAATCGAAGCTTTTGTAGAAATATCAATACATTTTCCATAATCTGCAACACCATCAGCTTCATCAAATATTTTTCTTTGAGCATCAGTAGCTTTAGACATATCAGAATCTACTGCTCGCATAACTTCTAAAGCCGCTTTTAATTTTGGAATATCTCTAAATTGGCGACGTACTTCTTCGATCATTGCCATGGCAGCACGACCAACCGCATTCATAGATAATGCAGAAAATACAAATGGCAACATCCCTCCTATTAATAATCCTGCCATAATATCTGGTCTGGACACATCAATTGAAGTTACATTTGCTGTTTTCATAAACGCAGCGAATAATGCTAAAGCTGTTAATGCCGCAGATGCAATGGCAAATCCTTTACCAATAGCAGCAGTTGTATTTCCAACAGCATCTAATTTATCGGTACGCTCTCTAACTTCGCTTGGTAATTCAGCCATTTCAGCAATACCACCAGCATTATCACAAATTGGCCCATAAGCATCTACAGCTAACTGAATACCTGTATTAGCTAACATTCCTACAGCTGCAATAGCAATACCGTATAAACCTGCAAAATGATGAGACACCATAATAGCAGCAGCAATTAATAAAATTGGAATAGCTGTACTCATCATACCAACGCCTAAGCCAGCAATAATATTTGTAGCAGCTCCAGTTTCAGATTGCTTTACAATAGACATTACAGGTTTTTTTCCTGTTGCAGTATAATATTCTGTTATTTTACCAACTGCTAAACCAGCAACTAAACCGGCTATTGTTGCCCAAAACACACCCATAGATGTATATGTTGTTCCTGCATCAACCCAAGATTCTGGTAGCATCTGATTAATTATAAAATAAGACGCTACTAACATTAAACCTGCTGATCCAAATTCTCCAATATTTAAAGCCGTTTGAGGGTTTCCGCCATCTTTTACTCTTACGAAAAACGTACCTAAAATAGACATGATAATTCCTACCGCAGCAAGAACTAATGGTAAATAAACTGCTCCTAGACCATCAAAAGCGCCTTGAAATTCTGGCAATGTTGCATATATAGCTCCTAAAACCATCGTACCAATAATTGAACCTACATAAGATTCAAATAAGTCGGCTCCCATACCTGCTACATCTCCAACATTATCACCTACATTATCTGCTATTGTTGCTGGGTTTAATGGATGATCTTCAGGAATACCTGCTTCTACTTTTCCAACTAAATCGGCTCCAACATCGGCTGCTTTAGTATAAATACCTCCGCCAACACGAGCAAATAATGCAATAGATGATGCTCCTAGAGAAAAACCTGAAAGCACATTAAGAATTTCTCCTATTTCCCAGCCTTGTCCACTATATATCATAAATAAACCACTTAGCCCTAAAACACCTAATCCTACAACACCTAGTCCCATAACTGCTCCACCTGCAAATGCTACTTCTAGAGCTCTACCTAAGGATTGACGTGCAGCTTGTGTTGTTCTAACATTAGCCTTGGTCGCTACTTTCATTCCAATAAAACCTGCCAATGCAGAACAAATGGCCCCTACAATAAATGATACTGCTACCATACCGTTAGAACCTTCTTCAGCATTACCTTTAAAGTATAAGAGGATTGCAACTGCGACAACAAAAATTGCTAAAACTTTGTATTCAGCTTTTAAAAACGCCATGGCTCCTTCAGCAATATTTTTTGCAATTCTAGCCATTTTAGCATCTCCTACTTCTTGTTTAGAAACCCAGCCACTTTTAATTAATACAAAAAGCAGTGCCAAAACACCAAAAACGGGTAAATAATTTACTATAAATTCCATATTTATTTAGTTAGTTTATTAGTTAATATTTTTTTAACGGAGCTAAAAATAGGAAAATATAAGTGATAAAAAAAACCACCTTAAACTTAAGATGGCTCATTTTTAAATTATTATGTTTTTAATCTCTATTAGATAGTAAAAGTTCTTTTCTTCTTATGTTCACTTTCATCATAACGTTGCACACATTTATGATAAATTTCTATAGCTTCTTTTGCATTTCCCCAGCCACCAACATCAACTTTCTTTTTTTCCAAATCTTTATATACTTGGAAGAAATGTTCAATTTCTTTTATTCTATGAGGGTTTAAATCAATAATATCAGATTTTTGGTTCCAAACTGGGTCAGAAACAGGAACACAAATAATTTTTTCATCTGGACCTTTCTCATCTGTCATATGAAAAACACCGATAGGCTTTACTTCCATAACTACCATTGGGTAAGTAGGCTCAGTACCTAAAACTAAAACATCTAAAGGGTCTTGATCTAATGCCAAAGTTTCTGGAACAAATCCATAATCTCCTGGATACATCATTGATGAAAACAGCATACGATCGAAGCGAATTTTATTTAATGTAAAATCGTATTCGTATTTATTTCTACTTCCTTTTGGTATCTCAATTAACACGTCAAATGTTAAATCTTTTTTCTTAGTCATATCTTCAATTCTATTTTGGGGTGCAAATGTACAGAACACTTTAAGAGTAAGCAACAAAAGAAGTTAGTTTTAAAGTTCTTTTACATGGTTTTACTATATATTAATTATTTCTTAGCAGAATGCTATAATTTCTTAGATTTAGTAATCAATATTTATCCTATTTGTTTCAAATTAATTAAGTCAAAGACTTTAACTATTTTGTAAGAAAATTTATTCATTATATTTATTATATTGCGCTCGACTAACTCAAACAAATTACAATAAATGATGCGCTCAATTTTATTAATATTTCTAGCTCTCTTTTCATTATCAACATTATACGCACAGAATCAACCTTGGCAAGGTAAGTTTGAGCCTATTGACAATATGATAGCGCCACCAAACGCTTATCGTGCTGCAAGTGGAGCGCCAGGAAAAGCTTATTGGCAGCAACGTGCAGACTATAAAATAAAAGCGATTTTAGACGAAGCCAACAATACTCTTTCTGGTGAAGAAACTATAACGTACTATAATAATTCTCCAGATGATTTAAGTTATTTATGGATTCAGCTTGAACAAAATGTGAATAAAAAAGAAAATGAAGATTTTGGCTCTATTAATAACAGCATAAAAGAAGGCATGAGTACAAGACAAATGCAGTTTCTTACTAGAGCTATCGATTTTCCCGCAGGTTATTCTATTAAATATATAAAAGACACTAATGGAAACACTATAAAATCATTGGTTAACAATACTATGATGAAGGTGTTGCTTGATGAGCCACTAAAATCTGGTACTTCCATGAGTTTTTCAATAGCTTGGTCTTACCCAATTACAGATCGTAGTATGTATTTGTTATCTAGAGAAGGCTATGAATATTTTCCTGAAGATGATAATACTGTTTACTTAATTGCGCATTGGTTTCCTAGAATGGCAGTTTATAATGATACTGAAGGATGGCAAAACCAACAATTCCAAAAACTTGGTGAGTTTGCTTTAGAATTTGGTAATTATGAGGTAGAAATTTCTGTTCCTGAAGATCATATTGTTGCTTCTACAGGAAACCTTCTAAATAGCGATGATGTATTAACAAAAACACAACGCAAGAGAATGAATGAAGCTCGTAAATCATTCGATAAACCCGTAATGATAATTACAAAAGAAGAGGCCGAAGCTAATGAGAAAACAAAATCAAAAAAACTAAAGACTTGGAGATATAACGCCACAAATGTTAGAGATTTTGCATTTGCATCGTCTCGAAAATTTATGTGGGATGCACAAGCAGTAAAATTGCCAACTAACACTGTAATGGCCATGTCTTTTTATCCAAAAGAAGGATTACCTGTATGGCAAGGAGAATCAACTAAAGCTATTATGCATGCACTTGAAGTTTATTCTGAAGCAACATTTGACTATCCTTACCCAGTATGTATTTCGGTAAACACATCAAATATTGGAATGGAGTTCCCAATGATTAGTTTTAATGGTGGTCGACCAAAAAACGGTAAAATAAGCGATGGCGCAAAACAAGGTATGATTGGAACCATTATACATGAGGTTGGACATAATTGGTTTCCTATGATTGTAAGTTCAGATGAACGTAAATGGATGTGGATGGACGAAGGTTTAAATACTTTTTTACACCAACGTACTGTTGCTGAGCGCTATCCAGATTTTAATAGTGTAACTCCAAAAAGTATTGTTCCATTTATGAGCGGCGATAAAAACATTTTACGCCCAATAATGACAACTTCAGATAATGAATTAATGAGTCAATTTGGAGCTAATTTTTATTTAAAACCAACTGTTGGATTACAAATGCTACGTAACTCAATTATTGGGAAAGAACTCTTCGACCAAGCATTTAAAGAATATGCAAATCGTTGGAAATACAAACATCCAAATCCAGCTGATTTATTTAGAACTCTTGAGGATGCTACTGCAGCCGATTTAGATTGGTTTTACAGAGGTTGGTTTTTTACAACTGATAATGTAGACATGGAACTAACTAATGTAAAATGGTTTAAAGTTTTTGAGGAGGACACAAACATTGAAGATCAAAAGAAAAAATCTCAATTTAAAATTGAAGGTGAAAATTCTAGTTCTAAAGCAAAAGATTTTTCTAGTGGACCAGAAGTTATAAACATGGCTGCAACTCCTGATGCTGCTTATGGTCAATTTTTATCTAGAATTGATGAAGCCGAAGTTAGAAAACATGTGTCTGGCAAAAATATATACGAAGTAACGATAAAGAATAAAGGCGGATTAATTATGCCTGTTACTATAGAATGGGTATATACTGATGGCACTAAAGATATCGACAAATTACCAGCTCAAATATGGCGTAGAAACGAATACGAGGCAAAGCACACTTTTATAAAGGAAAAAGAAGTTACAGAAGTTAATCTTGATCCTAATTTTGAGTTTGCCGATGTTGATACAAAAAACAACAGCTTTCCTAAGGTTGAAACACCGTCAGAATTCGATGAGTTTAAAAATAAAAAGCTGGGGAATTAGTTTTAGTACTTAAACAGTAAATCAACACATACATTTTTTAGTATAAATAAGCTTAAGTAAGTCTTTCTTAAGCTTATTTATTTACACCTATTTTTTTTTGCAATAATTTATTCAAGATTATTAAATGTGCAAAAGGGTTTCAAATTCACACATATTTTGTAACATTTTTTAAAGTTCAATATATCTAGCTTTTTTATGGTTTTCAAAATGAAAAGCGCTATAAATCAATATTATAATTAGTTAGTAAAACCGTTTCTAAGAAATAAATTATAACTTAGCCTAGGTTGTACTTAAAACAATTCACAGATAAATTTTAACTAAATAGAGAAACTAATCTCTAATTTGATAAACACTAAAAAGGTATGCAAGCATTATTAAAACCAGTAAAATATTTAATAGGACTAACAATTAAAACGTTTCATTTACCTGTAAATGTTGGGGGATTAAAGATTCAATTCCCTTCTTTTATGAATATGTCAGAACGTGGTTCGACAATTACTGGTAAATACGAAATAAGTGAAAGAAAATTAGTTTCAAAATATATTAAAAGTGATGATGCTGTACTTGAAATGGGTGCATGTATTGGTGTAGTTTCTTTATCAATTAATAAAATGTTGAACGACAAATCAAAACAAGTTTCTGTAGAACCTAACCCACAAATGCATAAATACTTACATGAAAACAAAATAAACAATAAAGGAGAATTTAACATTGAAACTTGCATTGTCTCCAAACAAAAAGAAGTTGATTTTTTTATTGGCGGAAAGGCATTTTTAGGCTCCAATACTATGGGAAGAGGAAAAAAAATTACAGTTCCTGGAAAAACTTTAACTGAATTAAAAAATGAATATTTTGATTTTACAGCATTAGTAATGGATATTGAAGGAGGTGAATTGAATTTCTTCCGTTCTTTTGATTTAGAAAGTTCCAAAATAAGACTTATCATATGGGAGACTCATATGCATCCTAATATGTTATCAAAAGAGGAGCTTTTTGAATGTTACGAGAAATTAGAAAAGCAAGGTTTCAGCTTAAAAGAAAAAGCAGGAAATGTAGAAGCGTGGTCTAGAAGTGTGTAGTTATTTCATAATAAATCTTATCAAGTTTAAAAATTAATCTTTTTATTTAAGAAATTATACCCAAGTGAATTTCAGCAAATACATATTAGTGATTTTTATTTGTATTGGCTTTTTTTGGCAATTAGAAAGTCAGTCAAAAAAAACGGAGTTTAATATTTTATTTATAGGTAACAGTTTAACCTATACTAACAACTTGCCGTTATTAGTAAAAAAGTATGCAAAAAAACATGGTGTTACTGTAAACACAAAAATGATTGCTAAGCCTAATTACGCTATTTCTGACCATTGGTATGATGGCGAAGTACAAAAACTAATAGCAAGCCAAACATTTCATTTTGTAGTTATACAACAAGGTCCACCATCGCAACAAGACGGCAAACAACTACTTATAGAGTATGGCAAAAAATATAATATACTTTGTAAAAATAGCAATGCTAAGCTTGCGTATTTTATGGTATGGCCTCCCATGAATCATCCTGAAAGGCTTGACAGGGTAATAAAGAATCATCAATACGCCGCAAAAATTAACAAAGCTATTCTATGTCCTGTTGGCGAAGTTTGGAGAAATCATTTCAAAACCACAAATAATTATGATTATTATGGCTCTGATGGTTTTCATCCTTCTAAAAAAGGAAGTGAATCGGCAGCCAAAATTATTGTAGAGCATCTGTTTCCTAAATAGATTATAAAATTGTTACCTTAGAGTATGAAAAAAGAGCAAATAGAAAAAATGAGTTTTGAAGAACTCGTAAAAAAAACTAAAACATACAAAATGGCTACCATAGTGCTAAGCGTGCTTGTTTTGATAATGTTTGTAACCAGCTTTTTTAGTTATCAAGAAAATGGAGTGAGTTTTTCAGTTTTTTTACCTCTTTTCTTTTTACCTATGGTTTTAACTAATCGAATGACTTTTTTAAAACTACAAAAAGAATTAAAGTCAAGACAAAAGGATTAAAAATATACTCTTTTATTTTAACTAAAACCGAACTTGATTTTGTTTAACATTGCTATAAGTCATTAAAACTATTTCATATTAACTAAGCATTAGGTGTAATTAACATGCAAACTACATGAATATTTTTAAAGAAATAGCCTCTAAGCATGATGGATATTATAATGAAGAAGGGGAAAAACTTATTTCAGGACCAGAAGGCAAGCTCTTTTTTGATGCTAAGGAAACTATTATCGATGTAAATGGGTCTCTAATTACAATTTACTCAACTGGAGCCGGAGGTGCAGTACGAACAGCAGACCCAATTCGGATTATTTTATTCTTAAAAAAAGACAGTAGAACAGAATTAACTATATTTCCAAAGAGTAAACTCAAAAAGCTTGTTGAATTTTTTATCCCAGGCAAAAGCCTCAAAATTCCTAGAAAAATTCGAAGTCAATTTTCATTTGATGGAAATCAAAAATTAATAAATGAATTAACCTCTGATAGGTTATTTATTGAAAATATTCTTAATGAAGAAGTGTATATTGTAATAAACAAAAAAACTTCACAAAACATTCTTTTAACCCCAGCTTATGGAGTATCGAGTTTAGAACAATTTGATAAGTTTGTTGAAATTCTAAAATCAATTGAAACTAAAATAGAAGCCATAGGCAACAACAAATGACAAAGTTTAGTTACGCTTTATTGTTTATTGACAAAGTGCAATTTGAATCAACAAATTTAACTACAAAAATCAGTCATGCTATTAATTTCTTAGACCATAAATCAATACAAAAAATATATTATTTCTAATACTGATTAAACATTACTTAGTAATCAGTAATGAAAAAACTTCTAAAAATGAAATCCAAAAGTACCAGTAACACCAAACTTACGTGCATTTGGATATAGAACCTTGTCCTTATAATTTCCTCTAAAATTAAAATCGATTCTAAATATTTTAAAAATATTCCCTACACCTAAACTGTACTCGTAATATGGTTTATTGCTTGGAGCTGCAAGTAAAATACTGTTTGGGTTATTTGTTGTATTTAAATCTATATTTTCTTGAGAAATCTCTCCCCAAACTCCACGTACACTTACTATTTCGCGCAAATTAAATTTACGTAAAAATGGAATTCTTGAAAATAAACGCCCATTAAAATTATGTTCTAAATGAAATGACACATAAGTATCACTCACAAACTCATAAAAATCTAACTGTGAAAACGTATTATATATTGAAAAATACGATTGATTTCCAGGAATAACACTTAACAACCCTAAAGGCACTTCTCCAAATGTTTTACCAGCTTCAATAGTGGTATTCAACCTTCCAAAACCTCCTACTTGCCATGGTTGTAAGTAAGACAATTGTAATTTCGTATAATCAAAATCGCTATTTAACATGCTTTTATCTCCGCGACTTACTTGTGCAAAAATGCGTGCAAAATCATCATTTGCTGTACGACGCTCTACTCCAAAACCTGTCATTTTTCGTTTAGGAAAATAAGATACAGATAACGAGGTTTCAAATTGTTTTATTTCAGATGAAAAACCTGTTGGCGAATCTGCATCAACATAGTCTAAACTAAAAGTTGGTGAAGCTGATTCTAAAGTTCGGTAGTTTGTTCCTAGCCTAAAAATAAGATTTCTAACGGGCTCTAATTCAACCGCTAAACTTGTTAAATTTATTGAAGTCAACTTGTCATTCGCACCTGTACCCACAACCGATGAAGACGCTAAACTCCGCCCCAAAACATCAGTACTTGTTGTTAAACTTGCTCCTATCTGTTCAACGTCACGTCTGTTTCCTCCAGAAACAATCAATCTATTTTTTTTATCTATTAACCATTTACCGGAAATGCCATATTTAAACTTATCATCTCTAAAACCATAAGCTAAAAATCCTTCTAATCGCCACAAATCGTTTCTACCAAAATAAGTTCTTCCTCCTGTACGCAAACGTAAGCCTTCAACTTCGTTAAATCCAAAGGTTGAAAAAATAGGTCCGTAATCTAACGGCAACGTATTAAATTCAATATAACCTGACGATAGAATACTTCCCAAATTATAAAGACGTTTAAACTTTTTTACAGTTTTTAAAGTATCTAACATTTTATAGACACCCTTTTCATCTTTGTTTAATTCTTCAAGTCGGTTTTCTGCCCAAAATGCATCATCTCTATCGTAAACATCTTTATCATAATTATAAACTTCTTCATCATAGAATTTTTTGTTCTTGACTTTATCAAATTTGTAATTATTATATAAGGTTGTTCGTTTACCATAAACACCTCGCGATTTTTCTTTTTTACTTAATGCAAAATCAGACATCATATAATCGCGCTTTACAAGAAAAAGTGAATCGTTTAAAACTTCAAACTCTTGTTCAATATAAATATCTTTTACCCAGTTTATATTGGCACTCTTTGAAGCTTGTAGGTTAATTTCTTTAATGGCATAAGTTGAGTCTGCTACCCAAAAATCACCTTTAAAAGTAAGCTCGTTTTTCCGTCTAGGATAATAAATAATATTATAGCACCATTTGTTGTCTATAAAAGCGCTATCAGAAAGCACATAGTTATAGGTGCTTATTCCTGTTTTTGAAAGTGGACTTACAAAACTTTTATCAAAAAACTTTAGATAATTATCGTATACATTATAATCGGAATACAAATCGTCAACAAAATCAATCACTACCTGATTATCGCTAAAACCAGAGTTTTTATTTCCTTTTAAAACTTCTTTTGTTTTGTTAATTACATTGTCACCATAAACTGTTGATACGGCTTCGTTAATAAACATTGGTAAATACGTTTTTCCAGTAACACGTGATGTATCCACCTCGTTAAAAACAAACTCCATACCTCTAAATAGTTTACTTTTAATAAGCGCGCTATCTATTGTATTAATATCGAATTCTACTTTTTCGTATTTGTCGTATTCGTATTGCTTGTAAAGATTCAAGCCGTTTCTTCGTTTATGTTCCCAAATTTTACGTAGTAAATCGATAGCAGGGTTATTCTTTTTTGATTGTTTTCCTGACACAATAACTACAGCATCCAATTGAGCTGCTTCCTCTTTAAGCGTAAATTTTAAATTATAATTTACTTTTTTAGTTAAAGGAACTTCATTGGTTTCGTATCCTATAAACGAGATGGTTAAAGCATTCCACGTTTCAGTAGATTCTAAATAAAATTTTCCGTTTTCATCAGTTATCGTTCCTTCAGTAGAACCTTTAAATATAACGTTAGCAAATGACACAGGTTGATTTCCCTCATCAAACACATAACCGCTAACCTTGGTCTGCGCTATTGCAAAAAACACATTTAGTAGGGATAGGGCAAAAAGTAGTTTTATCTTCATCAAAAGACTTTAATTATTTTCTATTAAAGACAAATATAAGTTGTCTTTGGTTGCATAAAATTGAAAAAATAAAATTTGAGTTTATTTCATAACACAAAAAACTTCATCAACAATCGTGCTAATGAAGTTTATATAACGTAAAAAATTGTAATTTATTTATATAAAACTTTTTTTACTGCTTTAATCACATCGTTTCTATTAGGCAACCATTCTGCTAATAAAACAGGTGAATATGGTGCAGGCGTATCGGCTGTATTTATTTTTACAATTGGAGCATCTAAATAATCAAATGCTTCAGATTGTACTAAATAAGTTATTTCTGTTGCTACATTACCAAAAGGCCATGCTTCTTCTAAAACTACCAATCTATTAGTTTTCTTAACAGATTCAACAATAGCTTTTCTATCCATAGGGCGCACAGTACGTAAATCTATAATTTCGCAAGAAATTCCTTCTTTCTCTAGTTCATCAGCAGCAGCAAAAGCTTCCTTTATTATTTTTCCAAAAGATACAATAGTAACATCGGTTCCTTCACGTTTAACATCAGCAACCCCTAACGGTAAAATATATTCTCCTTCTGGCACCTCTCCTTTATCTCCATACATTTGCTCGCTTTCCATAAAAATCACAGGGTCATCATCTCTAATCGCAGCTTTTAATAAACCTTTTGCATCATACGGATTAGATGGCACCACTACTTTTAAACCAGGAGTATTAGCAAACCAGTTTTCAAAAGCTTGTGAGTGTGTAGCTCCTAATTGACCAGCAGAAGCTGTAGGGCCACGAAATACTATCGGGCATTTAAATTGCCCACCAGACATTTGTCTAATTTTTGCTGCGTTATTTATAATTTGATCAATTCCAACTAAAGAGAAGTTAAAAGTCATATACTCAACAATAGGTCTATTACCTGTCATAGTAGATCCAATGGCAATTCCAGCAAATCCAAGTTCTGCTATAGGTGTATCAATAACACGCTTTGCTCCAAATTCATCTAACATACCTTTTGAAGCTTTGTATGCTCCATTATATTCTGCTACTTCTTCACCCATTAAATAAATGCTTTCATCTCTGCGCATTTCTTCGCTCATAGCTTCACAAATAGCCTCTCTAAATTGAATTGTCTTCATTAAATGTGTTTTTAAATCGAATTGCAAAAATAACAATAAATAGAATACTTTGATTAAAAGAATTATTTAAAATTTATTATGCACGCATAGTAAATATTCGAAATAAAATAATTAACTTCGTTGCCTAAATTTGGAGCGCAAAATTATAGCATAAACGATAACGTTATAGTTCTAGGCTTCCCAAACAATTAGTCTTAATTTAATTACAAAAATATGAAAATTTTAGTGTGTATTAGTCACGTTCCAGACACTACATCAAAAATTAACTTTACAGATGGCGATTCAAAATTTGACACCAACGGTGTTCAATTTGTTATTAACCCAAATGATGAATTTGGTTTAACCCGTGCTATGTGGTTTAAAGAAAAACAAGGTGCAAGTGTAGATGTTGTAAATGTTGGAGGCGCAGAAACCGAGCCAACACTTCGTAAAGCTTTAGCTATTGGTGCAGATAGTGCCATACGTGTTAACACAGCTGCAGTTGATGGATTTCAAGTAGCTAAACAATTGGCAAAAGTAGTGCAAGATGGCGGATACGATTTGGTTATTGCTGGTAGAGAATCTATCGATTACAATGGTGGGATGGTACCTGGGATGCTAGCAGGTTTAACCGGTGCTAATTTTGTAAATAACTGCATCAATCTTGAAGTAGACGGTACAAATGCAACTGCAACACGCGAAATTGATGGTGGGAAAGAAACTGTTTCTACATCACTACCATTAGTAATTGGTGGGCAAAAAGGATTGGTTGAAGAAAGCGATTTACGTATTCCAAATATGAGAGGTATTATGATGGCACGAAAAAAACCTTTAACTGTTGCAGAACCAGTTGACGCATCTGCAGAAACTTCATCAGTTAAATTTGAAAAACCTGAACCAAAAGGTGCAGTAACTTTAGTTTCTCCAGATAACTTAGACGAATTAGTAAACTTACTTCACAACGAAGCAAAAGTGATTTAACAAATCTTCTAAAAAAGAAAAAAACATGTCAGTTTTAGTATATACAGAATCAGAAAAAGGTGCTTTTAAAAAAGTAGCCTTAGAAGTAGCATCATACGCCAAAGCAGTAGCTAACCAACTAGGAACTACTGTTACAGCTGTTACTATAAATGCCAATGATACTACAGAATTAGGAAAATATGGTGTTGATAAAGTTTTAAACGTAAATAATTCACAGCTTGATACATTTAATGCTCAGGCTTATGCCAATGTTTTAAAACAAGCAGCCGAAAACGAAAACGCTAAAGTGGTTATCGTTAGCTCAAGTGCAGATAGCAAATATCTCGCGCCTCTTTTAGCTGTTGGTTTAAATGCAGGATTTGCATCAAACGTTGTTGAAGCGCCAACAAGCACTTCACCTTTCACTGTAAAGCGTACTGCTTTTACAAATAAAGCTTTTAATATAACAACTATAGATACTGATGTTAAACTAGTTGCTGTTTCTAATAATGCTTTTGGATTAGTAGAATCTAATGGTAACGCTTCCGCGGAAGATTTTTCGCCTTCAATTCAAGAATTTGGTGTAAATGTACAATCAGTTGATAAAGCAACTGATAAAGTAACTATAGCAGATGCCGAAATTGTGGTTTCTGGTGGGCGTGGACTAAAAGGTCCAGAAAATTGGGGTATGGTTGAGGAACTAGCAGATGTTTTAGGAGCTGCAACAGCATGCTCTAAACCTGTTTCAGATTTAGGTTGGAGACCACATAGTGAGCACGTTGGACAAACAGGAAAACCAGTAGCATCAAACCTTTACATAGCAATTGGTATTTCTGGAGCTATTCAACATTTAGCTGGTATTAATGCCTCGAAAGTAAAAGTGGTAATTAATACTGATGCTGAAGCACCTTTCTTCAAAGCTGCCGATTATGGTGTTGTAGGCGATGCTTTTGAAGTAGTTCCGCAACTCATTGAAAAATTAAAAGCTTTTAAAGCTCAACAATAAATTATTTTTTATAAATTGTATTGTTCCACAGAACTGATTAAATTAGCATTATATCATAATTCTGTCCTAGGCAGTTGGTTAATTCCTAATTTAAACAGTTCTTTGCGTTTTTTATAAATTATGAGTTTAGTAAGATTAAACATAAAAGGCATATCCTATAGTCAAACCCAAAATGGCGCTTATGCACTTATTTTAAATGAAGTAGATGGCGAACGTAAACTTCCTATTGTAATTGGTGCTTTCGAAGCACAATCTATTGCTATTGCTTTAGAAAAAGAGATTCGTCCACCACGCCCTTTAACTCACGATTTATTTAAAAATTTTGCAGATAGATTTGATGTTATTGTAAAACAAGTAATTATTCACAAACTAGTTGATGGTGTTTTTTACTCAAGTTTAATTTGTGAACGCGATAAAATTGAAGAAATTATTGATGCCAGAACCAGTGATGCTATTGCTTTAGCACTTCGTTTTGATGCACCAATTTTTACTTATAAAAATATTCTTGATAAAGCAGGTATTTATTTAAAGGTGAACCCTAAAAAAGAAGACGAAGACGAACTTCAAGATAGCATTTTAGTTGATGATTTATTAGCCAATGAATTAGAACCTAATGCACCTCGTGAAAATTACAAAGGAAAAACACTTGAAGAACTTCACACGCTTTTAGACGAAGCGGTATCAAACGAAGATTACGAAGCTGCTGCTCATATTCGCGACGAAATTTCTAAACGCTAATCTAACAACATATCTATGAAATCTTTTTTTTTGTCCTTAGTTGCTGTTTTTTTCTTATCTACCTTAACATTAACAGCGCAAGAAACAGACAAAAATGATATTACAGATACTATTGTAAACACTTCTCAAACACTTGAAATAACACCAAGCGCATCAGTCGATTCTTCTCAAATAACAGAGCAAGTTGTTGAGTCCACTGACCAAAATCAGCAAATTACTTCAAACACAAGTGAAACAGAAAACAATATTATTCCAAGCCAAGGTTTTTCAATAAACAGTTTATGGCGAGGTGTTTTAGGAATGATTACTTTAGTTTTTATCGCCTTTCTTTTTAGTAGCAATAGAAAAGCTGTCGATTGGAAAATTGTTGGTATAGGCTTAATCTTTCAACTTATAATTGCAATTGGTGTTCTTAAAGTTGGTTTTGTAAAAACAATTTTTGAATGGATAGGACAGCGTTTCATTGATATTTTAGATTTCACAAGAGCTGGTAGTAAATTTTTATTTGAAGGTTTAGTAGTTGATATGGATACTTTCGGATTCATTTTCGCCTTTCAAGTACTACCAACTATTATATTCTTTTCAGCCTTAACATCTGTTTTATTTTATTTAGGGATTATCCAAAAAGTAGTAAAAGCTTTTGGTTGGTTACTCTCTAAACTATTAAAGATTTCTGGAGCTGAAAGTTTAAGTGTAGCTGGAAATATTTTTTTAGGGCAAACCGAAGCACCACTTTTAATTAAGGCTTATTTAGAAAAAATGAATAAGTCCGAGATGCTTTTAGTTATGATTGGCGGCATGGCTACTGTTGCTGGTGCTGTTTTAGCAGCTTATATAGGGTTTCTAGGTGGTAGCGACGCAGCTTTAAGATTATTTTATGCAAAACACTTATTAGCTGCATCGGTTATGGCTGCTCCTGGAGCTATAGTTATTTCAAAAATACTATATCCGCAAACTGAAGATGTAAATACTGACGTAAAAGTATCTCAAGAAAAAATAGGTTCGAACTTTTTAGATGCCATTGCAAATGGCACAACCGAAGGCCTAAAGCTAGCAGTTAATGTTGGCGCTATGCTTTTAGTATTTGTTGCTTTTATAGCCATGTTTAATGGCATTTTAGGCTGGGTTGGAGATGTAACCAGTTTAAATAATTGGGTTGCAAACAACACCTCTTACGATAGTTTATCACTTGAACTCATTTTAGGATATGTTTTTGCACCACTTATGTGGCTTATTGGAGTTGCTAAAGAAGATATGGCTTTAATGGGGCAACTACTTGGTATTAAATTGGCAGCAAGCGAATTTATTGGATATATTCAATTATCCGATTTAAAAAACGCAGCAAATTCAACGCATCTTAGTTATCAAAAATCAATAATCATGGCAACTTACATGCTTTGTGGTTTTGCTAATTTTGCGTCTATAGGTATTCAAATAGGAGGTATCGGCTCGTTAGCTCCTGGCCAGCGTAAAACCTTATCTAAATTTGGAATGAAAGCCTTAATTGGAGGTACAATTGCATCTTTAATTTCTGCTACTATTGCTGGAATGATTATTGGATAATATTAAACTACTACAGAATATTTGTAAAATATTCTATTTAAAAAATTAGTTAATAACTTTTAAATAAAACTAAAGGTGATTCGTAAAGATTCAACCCTATTTTTTTATTTTTAAACTCTTGAAACTGAAATAAAAAATGAAGCAATACCACGATTTAGTAAAGCACGTTTTAGAAAACGGAAATGAAAAAGGAGATAGAACAGGAACAGGAACAAAAAGTGTTTTTGGTCATCAAATGCGTTTTGATCTAAGTGAAGGGTTTCCAATGGTTACCACTAAAAAACTTCACTTAAAATCTATTGTTTACGAATTGCTTTGGTTTTTAAAAGGAGATACAAATATTGACTATTTAACTGATAACGGTGTTAGAATTTGGAATGAATGGGCGGATGAAAATGGTGATCTAGGGCCCGTTTACGGGCACCAATGGCGTAACTGGAATAGTGATGAAATAGATCAAATTAAAGATGTTATTAACACGCTAAAAAACAATCCTAATAGTAGAAGAATGTTAGTTTCTGCTTGGAACCCATCAGTATTACCAGATACTTCCAAAAGTTTTAGCGAAAATGTAGCAAATGGTAAAGCAGCATTGCCCCCTTGCCATGCCTTTTTTCAGTTTTATGTAGCTGACGGAAAATTATCGTGTCAACTCTACCAACGAAGTGCCGACATATTCTTAGGTGTACCTTTCAATATTGCAAGTTATGCATTATTTACCATGATGATGGCTCAAGTTTGTGGTTATCAAGCTGGAGAATTTATTCACACATTTGGAGATGCTCATATTTATAGTAATCATTACGAACAATTAGAATTACAATTATCTCGTGATTTAAGAGCGTTACCAAAAATGATACTAAATCCAGAAATAAAAGATATTTTCGATTTTACTTTTGATGATTTCACTTTAGTAGATTATAATCCACATCCACATATAAAGGGTGTTGTTGCTGTATAAAAAAAGTGCTTTCAATTAAATTGAAAGCACTTTTAGTTTAGTTCATTTTGGATTTAACTAAACGTTTAATACACCATTTTCAGCTGCAGCGTAATCATTCCAAGCATAAGCATCTGCTTGATCATCATTTATATAATTACCATCAACTAAGTATCTAAACTCGTAAGAATTATCTTTTTCTAAGTTTAAAGCACCTTTAAAAGTACCATTCTTTAATTTTTTAAGCGATGTAGCTTTCGAATCCCATTCGTTAAAACTTCCTACAACAACAACTTCTTTTGCTTCTTCAGCAGGAACAGAAAAAGTAACTTTACATATAGGTTTGCTCTTTAAATATTGTTTTGTAATAGCCATAATTTTATTTTTTTGTTTAATTAACATTCTATTTTACAGCGCAAATTTATAAAACAATTATTCGTTTTTTAATATTTAAAATGCTTTACATCAAAGAATTATCAATTTAATAATATGCCTTTACGTTAATTTAAAGTATTCGCTTTTTTTAACTAATAATTTACTGAAATGATAAAGGAATATAGAAGCCTATTTATTTAATTTTATCGATTTTAAACCGAAAACGTTTTCGTTTTTAAGGCTTAATTATCTTTTAATGGTATTGCTAAAAGTTTTAACTTTACAATCATTATATTTTTGATATGTTCGGAAAGAAAAAACAAAAGCCACAAATAGACAAAGCTCAATTAGAGCTTATTCAAAACGCGCAAAAACGCATCAAACAAAAAAAGCGCTTATACATTCATTTTGTAATTTTTTTAATTGGAGCTATTTTTTTAATAGCTGCTAATACCGTTTTGGGTATTGGAAAAGATGTACAGTTTTTTGAGATCGACTGGTTTGTTTATGCCATTCTTTTATGGCTTTTCTTTTTTGTCTATCATGCTTTCAATGTATTTATCACTCATAAATTTATGGGAAAGGCTTGGGAACAAAACCAACTGGATAAACTAGTTGCAAAACAACAAGAACGTATTGATAAATTAAAAGAAGAATTTGTAAAAGAAGAAACATTAATTGCGCAAAGCGAAGTTTATAACGAAACAACTTCAAAAGCTGAAAACACAAATTCTAATAGCCCTAAATCAGAACTTACCATTATTGTAGCAGCTGGGGAAAATGATGCTATTGGTAAAGACAACAAACTTATTTGGCATCTAAGCGACGATTTAAAACGTTTTAAAAGCTTAACCAATGGACATCATATAATAATGGGACGTAAAACTTTTGAGAGTTTTCCAAAGCCACTACCTAATAGAACTCATGTAGTTATTTCAAGGCAACAAGATTACAAAGTTCCTAATGGTGTTATTCTTGTAAATTCATTAGAAGACGCCATAGATGCTTCAAAAAACGATTTGCAACCATTTATAATTGGAGGTGGTGAAATTTACAAACAAGCCATGTTAATAGCCGATAAGATTGAGTTAACCCGGGTACACGAAAGTTTTGAAGCTGATACGTTTTTTCCAGAAATTGATACCTCTGTTTGGAAAGAAACTGCTAATACCTTTCATAAAAAAGATGAAAACCATAAATATGAGTTCTCGTTTTTAACGTATGAAAGAGTATAGTTGAGTTTGACTTTGTAAAAATTTCCAGTTCACCTCTTTTACAAACTGATACAAAAGATTAAAACGGATTTATATCAGTAAAGTATTAATTAGCGATAATTTACCAAAGCAATATATGAGAGGCCAAATATCAGTCAATAAAGCAATAAAAAGAGGACATTTAATTGTCAATGTTCCTGTATTTGTTGCAATTATTGGATGTCCAGCATTCGCCTTTTACTTATCAAATTATAATTTAATTCCGAGTTGGGGAATCGGAATCGCTTTCCTAATTGGTTTTGTATTAGCTTGGTTAATTTGGAGTTACATGATAACCAAATGGAGAATTTGGGCTTTTGAAAATGTTAGGAATGTTCACGAGTTAAAGAAAAGAGCAATTCAAGAAAAACTGATTTGGAATGACGGCAGTATTTTTGAAAAAACCGAAATAAGAAATAGTAATGACAAAATAAAACTCAAAAATCTTGAAAAAAAATTTGAAAAAGAAGATGAATATAAAGAAGACTATTCGCTTCCACCAAAAATGGAAATTTTCTATTCCAAAATTCATAGCTACTTTGAATTAGGTGTTTCTATTCTAATAATAGGAATTGGGATTTACTTTTTACTTAAAGGCGATACAAAAAACTATATTTTAGGTACAATAATGTCAGTAATCGGAGTATATAGCTCTGTAAAAGAATTACGAAAATTATTTAACAACAAACCGTTGATTATAATAAGCAACAAAGGGATTAAAACAAAAAGTGCTGGCTTTAGGAATTGGTCATCTATAAAAAATGAAGAAGTTATTCAAGAAGGTTATGGAAAATCTGCAAAATCATATTTGACTTATTTTTACAATGATGATGAATACGAAAAACTAAAAATAGACTCTCTAAATGTATCACATAAAGAGTTAGAAAATATTATAAGAACTTACAGAATACGATACACTAAAACTAATGCTAACAAAAGCTTCAATTAATTGTGAATAAATTTTGATTAGGGGTTCAAGACAAGTTTACTATAACTTCGTCAAACAAACCTTTAAAAATTCTTTCCCATCGCCTCTTCTATTTTCCGTAATTTCGCAACATGGTAAAAGAAATTCAACTTCGTATACCTCTTAAAGACGAAGAACGTAGCGACATACTTGTTATAAAATCTGCTCATGCTTTAAATGTTGATAAAGAAGATATTACTGGAGTTAAAGTACTACGTAAATCTATTGATGCACGTAAACCAAAAATAATTTTCAACTATAAAGTTGCAGTCTATATTAAAGAAGCTTTACCAAAAAATTCAGAATATCAATTCAACTATAAAGATGTTTCAAAGGCAAAACCCATTCATATTATTGGGTTTGGTCCTGCAGGTATGTATGCTGCTTTACGATGTATAGAACTTGGTTTTAAACCCATTGTTTTAGAGCGCGGAAAAAATGTACAAGACCGTCGCAGAGATTTAAAAGCCATAAATCAAGATCATTTTGTAAACGAAGATTCTAACTACTGCTTTGGCGAAGGTGGTGCTGGAACCTATAGTGATGGAAAATTATATACACGAAGTTTAAAACGTGGTGATGTACGGCGTATTTTTGAAAATTTAGTGTTTCATGGTGCAACCAATCAGATTCTAGTGGATGCACATCCGCATATTGGAACCAACAAATTACCCAAAGTTGTTCAGAATATTCGAGAAACCATTTTAAATTATGGTGGAGAAATTTATTTCGAAACACGTGTAGTCGATTTTACTATAAAAAACAACAAAATACAAGCCATTCAATTGTTAAATGGTGATGAAATGGCAGTAAATAGAGTCATTTTAGCAACAGGTCATTCGGCTCGCGATATTTATTATTTACTACATAAAAAACAAATCGCATTACGAGCAAAATCGTTTGCTATGGGGGTTCGTGTAGAGCATCCGCAACGCATTATAGATTCCATTCAATACCATTGTTCTGGTAAACGACACGAATTGCTTCCCGCAGCCTCTTATGGATTGGTACAGCAAGTAAACGAACGTGGTGTGTATTCATTTTGTATGTGTCCTGGTGGTTTTATAGTACCTGCGGCTACTGCTAATGGCGAAGTGGTTGTTAATGGCATGTCACCATCAAAACGAAATAATTTATATGCAAATTCTGGTATTGTAGTCGAAATTAATGCCGAACAAGATTTACGAAAGTACGAGCAGTTTGGAGTTTTAAAAGGATTAGAGTATCAAAAGAATTTTGAAAAATTAGCGTTTACGGCTGGCGGACGAAGTCAGGTTGCTCCTGCACAACGTCTAACAGATTTTGTTGAAGGAAACTTGTCAAATAATTTAAATACTACATCATATCAGCCAGGATTAAAATCGGCTCCACTACATTCTTTATTACCAAAATTAATAGGTAGTAGATTAAGAAAAGGCTTTGAAGCTTTTGGAAAAAAAATGAAAGGTTACTATACCGAAGAAGCCAATATTGTTGGTGTAGAATCTAGAACCTCATCGCCTGTAAATATTCCACGTAAGGATAACTTAGAACATATAGAAATAGAAGGTCTTTTTCCATGCGGAGAAGGTGGCGGTTATGCTGGTGGTATAGTTTCTGCTGCTATGGATGGCGAACGTTGTGCTGAAGCCGCCTCTCAAAATTTGTAATTTTCATTATCTTAACTCTCTTTATTAATAATAAAACCAATTATGACAGAAAAAGAAAAAATGATTGCTGGAAAATTGTACAAACCTTCGAATGAAGAACTTTCAAAAGACAGATATAACGCTAGGTTATTATTGAATACTATAAATACACTAAGTCCAAAAGAAGAAAAAAAACGAAATATAGCAATTCAACAACTTATTGAAAATATCGATAACAGCCTATATATAGAACCTCCCTTTTTCTGTGAATATGGCTATAATATTATAGGTGGTAAAAATATATATATGAATTTTAATTGCTGCATCTTAGATATATCCACAGTAACTTTTGGAGATAATGTTATGCTTGCACCAAATGTACAAATCTATACTGCAACTCATCCTTTAAAAGCCAAAGAGCGAAATAGCGGCTTAGAGTTTGGCAAACCCATTGCTATAGGTAATAATGTATGGGTTGGTGGCAATAGCACGATTTGTCCTGGTGTAACTTTAGGCAATAATGTAGTTGTTGGTGCTGGTTCGGTTGTAACTAAAAGTTTCCCAGATAATGTAGTTATCGCAGGTAATCCAGCAAAAATTATTAAAACCATAGATAATAGTTAATAATTCCTATTTTTGCATCATTAAATTTTAAAACAACATGAACGCATATATATTTCCAGGTCAAGGCGCACAATTCTCAGGAATGGGTTTAGACTTATATGAAAACTCTCCTTTAGCTCAAGAATTATTTGAACAAGCCAATGATATTCTTGGTTTCCACATAACAGACATTATGTTTGAAGGATCTGCTGAAGCTCTTAAAGAAACCAAAGTTACTCAACCAGCTATATTTTTGCACTCTGTAATTTTAGCTAAAACTTTAGGCGATAGCTTTAACCCAAATATGGTTGCAGGACATTCTTTAGGTGAATTTTCTGCATTAGTTGCAAATGGTAGTTTAAACTTTGAAGATGGTTTGAAATTAGTATCTCAACGTGCTTTAGCTATGCAAAAAGCTTGCGAAATTCAACCTAGTACTATGGCCGCTGTTTTAGGTTTAGATGATGATGTAGTTGAAAAAATATGTGCGGTAACTGAAGGTGTTGTAGTAGCAGCAAATTATAACTGCCCGGGGCAATTAGTTATTTCTGGAGAGGTTGAAGCTATTAACAGAGCTTGTGACGCTTTAAAAGAAGAAGGTGCACGACGTGCTTTAGTTTTACCAGTAGGAGGTGCATTTCATTCACCATTAATGGAACCAGCTCGCGAAGAATTAGCAGCTGCAATTGAAAACACAACATTTAGCAAGCCTAACTGCCCTATTTATCAAAATGTAACTGCAAGTGCTGTGGTTAATGAAGATGAAATAAAAGCAAACTTAATTTCGCAACTTACAGCTCCAGTAAAATGGACGCAATCGGTTCAGAAAATGATTGCCGATGGCGCAACTTTATTTACTGAAGTTGGCCCAGGTAAAGTTTTACAAGGTTTAGTAAAAAAGATAAACAGAGAATCTCAAACAGCCTCTGCAACTTTTGAAAGTAATTTATAGATGAAGTTTACAAAGCGTACCATCTATATTCTATTAGTAATTATTATTACAATAGCTATAGACCAAATATCTAAAATTTGGACTCGAGCAAATGTTATTAAAGGGAGTACTAGCGAAATTATAGGAGATTTTTTTACACTTCATAATGTAGAAAACAAAGGTGCCTTTTTAGGTATGGGTAGCGAATTGAATGATACACTTAGAATCATTTTATTACTTGTTTTACCTGTTGTGGTTTTGGCATTTGTGCTTCGCCATATTTTAAAAGATAAAACACTAGATAACCTTTCTCTTTTTGCATTCTCAAGTATTATTGGAGGTGGAATTGCTAATGTTTTTGATCGTATCGCTTATGGTTCTGTTACCGATTTTTGGCATATTGATTTAGGTGGTGTATTTAGAACTGGTATTTTTAATATTGCAGATCTTTTTGTTACCACTGGAATGATTGTTTTAGTAATTGCTAGCTTTAGAAAGAAAAAAACAGAAAAAGAAGCCTAATCTAATTTTTTGTAAACGACTCCTTCTTTCATTACAAAAATGATATTTTCCATGGCCTTAATATTTTGAGTAGGGTCTCCGTCAGTTGCAACAATATCAGCTACAAACCCTTCTTTAAGTTGTCCTAAATCATTTTCCATTTCTAAAATTTTAGCGTTCGTTATCGTTGCACTTTGAATAGTCTCTATAGCCGGCATTCCTGCTTCTACCATAAATCCAAATTCTTTACCATTATCTCCATGCTTAAAAACTCCTGCATCAGTTCCAAACGCAATTCCAACTCCTTTTTTATATGCTTTAGAAAAAGTTGTTTGAATTTGCGGACCTATGGCTAATGCTTTAGGCACAACAATATCTGGATAGAACCCTTTTATTTTAGCTTTGCTTTCAACTTCCTTTCCTGCCGTAATAGTAGGCACATAATAGGCATTGTGCTTTTTCATTAACTCCATAGTTTCTTCACTCATTAGTGTTCCGTGTTCAATAGTTTTAACGCCCCCTATAATGGCACGTTGCATACCTTCGTCGCCATGGGCATGTGCTGCTACATGCATTCCATAATCTTTAGCCGTTTCACAAATGGCTTTAACCTCTTCTATAGTAAATTGCGGATTTGTTCCACTTTTAGCAACGCTTAACACGCCTCCAGTAGCTGTAATTTTAATACAATCAGCTCCATTCTTATAGCGTTGTCTTACTGCTTTTTTTGCATCTTCAACACTGTTAATAACACCTTCCTTGGGTCCAGGGTCCCCTTTTAAGCTATTACGCATGCCATTTGTAGGATCGGCATGACCTCCTGTAGTTGCTAAAGACTTACCTGCTGTAAAAATTCTAGGCCCCTCAACATCTCCACGATTTATTGCTTTTCTTAAGGCAATATTAACTCCAGAACCACCTAAATCTCTAACAGTAGTAAATCCGGCTTGCAAAGTCGCCTTTGCGTATAGCGTAGACTTAAAAGCAACATCGGCTTCATTCAGTGTATACTTTTCTATATATCGCTTTGGGCTAGATTCATGCTCAATATGTACGTGCATGTCTATTAACCCAGGCATCACCGTTTTATTTTTTAAATCGATTATTTTATCATTTTCATTTTGAGGTAAACTAAATCCATTTTCAATAGAAATGATTTTACTTCCAGATACTACAATTGTTTTATTTTCTAGAACTACCCCTTTTTTAGTATCAATTAATTTTCCACAATGTAAGTATGTGTTTTGCGAAAAACCTGACCAAAAAATGATAACGAATAATATAAAAAGTAACTTTTTCATGCTTGTTATTTAGTTTGAAATAAATATACAATTAAATATATTTAACATCATAATAAATATTGTTAGTAAGTAGTGCATAAAAAAGACTGCCTTTCACAGCAGTCCTTTTCATAAAAGCTAGTTAATTAATTCTTAGGATGTTGAGTTAGTCACTGCAAGTTATAAAGGAAGGCCGTGATTTTTTTAGAAGACTAATTCAAATAAATCACCTTACAAAAACAACACAAAGTTTAGTGATGTTCTATTTTTTGAAGTAAAGTTATACGACCTTACCTTTAACAACTGCAGTCTAAAAAATGAAATTAAAGCAACTTATAGGGTAATGCCTATAATAGTTTACCTTCTTTCGTTATTTAAAGAAGACACGAGTTGTGAAGGTGTAATTGAAGTTTCTTTTTTAAATGCTTTATTGAAAGTAACCTTATTATTAAAGCCTACCTCATAAGCAATATCAATAATTTGAAGTGAGCGAGAAGTATCATTTTGTAACAATTTAATAGCTTCATCAATTCTAAACTTATTAATCAATTCAAAAAAACTCATGTTAAAATGCTCGTTAATAATTTGTGAAGTATTATGTCTTGAGGTATTTAATTTATCAGAAAGTGCGTCAAGGTTCAAGGCATTATCTTTATAAATTTTTTTCTTTTCAAATAAATAAATTAATTGCTCTTTTAGCTCTTCTGATAATGATTTCGTTAACCCTGATTTTTGATATTTAGAGAAAAATGTTTTATCTGATAATATAACTTCTTTACTAAATACCTGTGGCTGAACTTGTGCCATATATGCCATATATAATACCATTAATGACATAGCAACAATTTGAGATTGATATAAATAACTATTAGGATTAAAAAATATTCCACTTATTGCTATTCCATATACCAAATATGATACGACATAAAAAACATACATTCTATAAACGCCTTTTTTCCAAAAAGCGATAGCATTTTTATTTTTGAATTGGTTAGTTTTTTCCTTTTTTAAATAAAGCTTACTTATTAAAAAACCATAAATAGTTATCGATAGTAATTTTGGAATAAATATTATATATAAAAAATCATTTTGCGAATATATTGTACTCGTTCCTAGTTGTATTTTAACTTTCTCTTCAAAAGGTAAATTGTAAACAGGTAATAAGAAAAATAATAAAACTACAGTTGGCAAAAAATGTAATAAATCAGTTCGTTTAAACTGATACTGTTGAATTATTCTTTTGAAATAGAAAAACAATAACGGCCCATACAGTAATGCAACAGATGAAGACATTAAATATGTATGTGCGTATTTAAACTGGTAATTGGTACTATAAAATACGTAGTCTAAAATAAAAAATGCTTGCACAGCTATAAAACCGCTAATTAATCGTTTTCCTTTTTTATCTGTGTTTTTTGTGAAGTTTAAAACTATAGCGATGTAAAACCCTATTAAAGCGATATAAAAATAAAAAAAATCAAGTGCACTAAATTTAGGAAGATACTTATCAGATAATCTATTAAAGCTCTTTGTAGAACTAAGTTTGGCGAAAGCCTCTTTATTCAAAATTGAAAAATCTGCTGTATAGTCAATATATTTTTCAAGATACAACGACGCCTTATTAGGTCGATCTAAATCGACATGCTGAATGGCCAAATTTTTAAAAAGAACAATTGAATCGCTTAAGTCTTTATTATTTATTAATTTTAAGTGTGAACTATTTTGGCTATAAAGTTCAGCAAATTCTTGAATTGAACTTATTGTAACGTTGGGACGCTCTAATGCAAAACTATTAAGAAAAAATAGACTCGAAATAGCTGATAAGAAGTAAAACTTTATTTTAAACTTCATTAGAGTTGAATTAGTCCAACTATAAAAGTACTTATTTATAATTAAACTAAAACTCAAAAACTCTTAAAAATATGTTAACGCAGTTTTAATTTGCAAAAGTAGAAACCAATATTAAAGTACAAGTTTAATAACATAAAAAAGACTGCCTTTCACAGCAGTCCTTTTCAATTTAAGAGTTAGTTAGTCGATTCTAATTCTTAATAATGCTAATTAAAGGTTGGAATAAAACTGTCATCTGTTCTTTCAGCTGCAGCAGTTAAATCATAATGTGGCATGGTTCCAGACGGATCTGCATTTGTGCCCCCCAACGTATAAAGAGCTTCACTCAACACTTCTAATTCTGATGATGGCACAGGAAAATGTCTAAATGTACCTACTTGTAAATCATTGGTTCTTCTTCTATCAAAGTAACCGCTTCCTACAGCCGTATTAAATAATTCTATGTAACGTTCATAAAAAATAGCATCTAATATTTCATCTTTTGATGCTGTACCAGCCAAAGGAGCTAATCCACCTCTAGTTACTCTTGAGCTTAAATTAACATCTGCAATCGCACCTGATAAATCATCTAACCTAGCTTTTGCTTCTGCTAATAGCAATCTATTATCTTCAAACATGAATGTTTTTATTTGCTTAGCATCTGCTCCATCTGAAAAAGTTGGATCGTTTTGAAAACGTGTATGTATATAATGAGAAAAATGGAATCTTCCTCTTTCTGATCTGAATAATATGTCTGGTCTAAACTCAAAATCTCTACCTGCCCCTACTCTAGCATCTGTGCTAGTCATTTCTGGGTTAGTTAAAGTTGAACCTGATGTAGCTGGGAAAAATTCTGGTTGGCTTGGATCTAAAAGCTTAACAAGCCTCATATCTAGACGTGCTCCAAAAGGTCCAAAACCGTTTGGAGAATCCATTAGTACGTTTGAGTTATTCCACCAGCTAATACCATCATCTCCCATTGGCCCGAAATCTTCGGTGATACCATTCTCTGTTAAAGTTTTTATTTGATTCCAATCAATAGCATTTGTCTCTGTCATATTTCTTGCAGATTGCACTATAAATCTTGCTTTAAAAGAATTACACAGCTTAATTAGGTTGGCATCAGATATTGCAACTCCATTTATAACTGTGTTAGGAATTTCAAATGTATTCGAGTTTGCCAATGCTATAGCTCTATCTAAATCTGCAATTGCTAAGCCTATTAGTTGTTGGTACGATACAAATTCTAATTTCTGGCTTAAATCGGTATTTTCATCAACCTCAAATCCTTTTTCAAATAATAGTCCTAAATACCCATATGATAATCCTCTTAATAAATATGAAGCTGCCGACACCATTGGCGTATTATCTACACCAGCAGCAATCCAAGTAATCCCGTTGTTGTTTATTGCTCCCAGCACGTCATTTGCAGATGAAATAGCACCATAGTTTCCTTGCCAAGGTTGCTCTAACACACTTACATCTGCCCAGGAAGAAGCATTAATTATTGGATTTCTTGGTTCGCTTGATAGTACTCTCATACCAAAATTACCCCATGAACATGTTGCAATATCACCAGCTACAGCTAAAGGCGGATAGAGGTCTCTACCATTTGCTTGCCACCATGTAACAAATCCTCCGCTAGTAACACCTATTAAATCTGAACCTGTTGCTAATACTTGATTTCTGTCTGGATTATTAGAATTTACTACATTATCAATTTCATTGCCACACGAGAAAAAGAGCAACACAAAACTGACCAATGCTATATGTATTTTATTAAAATTATAATTTTTCATTTTTCTTTTTTTTTAAAATGTTAATTGAACAGAGAAACTGTATGTTTTAGTAGATGGGTAAGGGAAATTATCTACCTTAAATACATTTGGATCCCCGCCAGGTGTATTTACATCACTACCAATACCGTCTGTATCTCTAGAAGTTAAGTTTGCTCTATTAGATTCTGGTTGATTTGTTATATCTGGGTCAAATCCAGAATAATCAGTAATAGTTATTAAGTTTCGCCCTATAAAACCTAACTTCACTGTATCGATAAAGTTTCCGATGTTTCCTAATGCCTTAGAGTTAAGAGTATAATACAGAGATAATTCTCGTAATTTCACAAAAGTACCATCTTCAACGAAAGCAGAACTTGCTAAGTTTGTGTTGTATAACCCTTGAAAGAAATTATATGGCAATCCACTAGTAATATCAGTATGTCTACCATCTCTATATAACCACTGCTTTGTTTTATTGTAAATATCTCCTCCTTGTTTCCAGTCTACAAGTGCATATAATGCTAGGTTTTTATATTTAAGTGTGGTATTGAATGCCATTCTAAAATCTGGGGTAATATCTCCCATAGTAAAGAATTCGTTACCAGAACTATCAACTTTTTTTACAGGCGTGCTTCTAGTCGCTGCATCAACAACATATCCAAATTCATTAACAACAAAATTACTTGCATTTGACCCCGCTGGTAAGTCGGCTAAATCTCTAATGTATATGTTACCAAACATAGCACCAAAATTCTGTCCTTGTTCTATTCTAAACAAAGTTGTTTCTTGTGTACCAGGACCTGTTAAATATGCAGGTACATCTAAACGGCTAATTTTTTGTTCAGATTTGTCCCAAACAACCCCTAGATTCCATGAGAAATTATTGTTTTGAATAATATCATAATTTAATGATGCTTCATATGTGGTAGCATCAATTTCTCCTGCGTTTCTCCATTGTGCTCCAAATCCTGTTGAAGCAGATAAAGGAACTCTAAGTATTTGATCTTCAGTTTTTGCCTTCACATAGTTAAACTCAAAAGAAAATTTATCTAAAAAATCAATATTAATACCTAATTCTAACTCGCCCGTTTTTGCAGGTTTTAATTGGTTGTTACCTAAAGTAGCCTTTGTTGGCGAGCCATTTTGAAGATTAAATGTTTCAAAACGCATTTCGTAAGTTGGTCTAATACCTGCAGTACCGTAAGAACCTCTTAGCTTAAATTCTTGAACTCCAGGGATTTCAAAATCTTCTGTTAAACGATATGCAACACTTGTTCTAAAATAATTAGCCCACCTTGTATCTGGTCCGAAAAGCGAAGATCCTTCTCTTCTAATTACACCACTAAATATATATTTCTTTTTATAATCAAAATCGGCTACTGCAAAGTAACTATCTGTTAATATTTCTTGTGTTGCAGACGATACTGTTGGTCCTCCTGCAATATTATCCAACGATCTTATACCAGATACTGCTAAGTTATAGCCTTCGGCATTATTAAACTCGTTAGCATATCTTTCATGTAAATAACTTAATCTTAAGTTTAAATTAAATTCGTCTTCAGCTCCAAATGATTTAGTTATCAAACTATTTAATCTAATATTTTGTGCTCTACCATTAAAATTAGAACGCTGAAGAAATCCAATGTTTTGTGCTTGACCATCTGGACTTGCAGATAAATACCCCTTAGGTATATAGTCTTCAAAAGTGTTATTTTCAAAATCGATAGAATAAGCTCCATTTAACTTTAACCATGGCAGTACTTTATAGTCTAAAGACACATTACCTAAAAAACGATTTCTCTTTTCTATTTTGTCTTGATTTGCTAATTGATAAAGTGGATTATAAAGATTTGGATCGAATGTATTGGCATCAAAATTATAAGGGGAACCATCTTCCTCATTAGCAGCATGCCAATCGTAAATTGGTTCAGTAATTAAAGCCTCAAACAATGGATTAGTACCAGCAATACCTCCTCCTAAACTGCCGTCTCTATTAGAATTACTATAGAAAAATGAAGTTTTTAAACTAATCTTATCAGAAATGTTGTTATCTAAATTTAATCTAAAGTTATCTCTTCTATAATCTTCAACTAAAGCAATAATACCTTCGTCCTGAAGTCTTTGATAAGAAAAAAGATATCTTGCTTTTTCTCCACCACCGGTAACAGATGCATAATGAGTGTTAAATATCCCTCTGTTAAATATTTCATCTTGATAATCAAAAACTATATTTGATGGGTATAAATTATCACTTAACCCATCTGCATCTACCTCTCGAGATCCGCTTGTTAAGTCAAAAGCTGATCCATCTGCAGTCATTTTAAATCGATGCGTTGTCGCTAAATCATATCTGTCTGAAACATCTTTCCAGCCAATTTCGCTTCTATAAGTTACACTAACTTTATCATTTCCTTTTCCTCTTTTTGTAAATATTTGAATTACACCATTTGAGGCACGAGAACCATATAAAGATGCTCCAGCAGCTCCTTTTGCTACTTCAATTCGTTCAACATCTTCTGTATTTATATCTGATAATCCACCTTCTAAAATAACACCATCAACAATAATAAGTGGTTGTTGTCCTGTTGCTAATGAGTTTGCAGTTCTTAATTGAATAGACACGTCGCTTCCTGGTTGTCCGCCAGTTGGCGAAACAGAAATACCAGATATTTTCCCTTGAAGCGCACCAGCAATATTAGTAGCAGGAACATTTTCTAGCAGTTCATTTTTGACTTGCCCGATAGAAAAACTTAGCTCCTTAGTTGATTTTCCTGAGGCTGAACCAATAACTACAACTTCATCCAAAGCGTTATCTGCGTCTAAGGATACATTAATTGTGTTTGAAGCTCCTACAGTAATTAATTTAGTTGCATAACCTACAAAACTATAAACAAGTACATCTCCTGCATTTGCAGTAATGGAATAATTACCATCAAAATCTGATGATGTTCCGTTTGTAGTTCCTTGTACTATAATTGTAGCTCCGGGAAGTGGTAAACTATTCTCGTCAGAAACTATTCCTGACACTGTTTTTTCTTGTGCGAGAGTTAACTGCACAACAAACGCTAGAATTAGCGTTAGCATTCTACTAAACTTTGTTTTCATATTTGTTAATTTGAGTTAGTCTTTGCAGATTGTAAAAAAGGAAGACAGCTATGATATTTTTTTAAGGACTAATTCAAAAAAAATCACTCCACAAATCCAAAGTTTAGTGAAACTTTAGTGATAGTAGTAAAGCTTATAACTGCCTTACCTTTTACAATTGCAGTAGTAAAAGAAGGAGTTTAATTGGCTTTTTGGAGTAAGTATGATTTGAAGGGTCTCCAAAATGATTTGATCAACTTATTTTATAACTTAAACAGATAAATGAATGATTCGTTTTGATTTCATATATATTTCATAACTTAATAACATCAATAAAAATGCACGTTTTAATGCTAAAACAGTAAATTATAAATTCTTAAAAAACGCAAATTCGTTGTGAAGTCAGTTTGCAATAAATTGATTTAAACTGTATTTTTTTTGAATTGTAGTTATTTTAAATTGATTTGAATGCCTCGATTATTGCAGTAAAAGTGGATTAACTAAATTTAAAAAGTCGTTTTTTTATGCTAGTTTCGAATACTCAATTAATAAATTCATAAATGATTGCTCCAATTAAAGCCATAATAATAGATGATGAGTTCTTAGCTAGGAAAAGGGTCTCCAATTTGTTAAATGATATAAAAGAGATTGAACTAATTGAAGAATGCAGTTCTGGAAAAGAAGCTATAAAAGCTATAAATGAAAAAAAACCCGATCTTATTTTTTTAGATATTCAAATAACCGATATGACTGGTTTTGATATACTTAAAGAATTAGATGAATCGATTATGCCATTAGTAATATTTATAACCGCTTTTGATGAATTTGCATTAAAGGCTTTTGATTTTTTTGCATTTGATTATTTATTAAAACCTTTTAAAGACGAACGTTTTTTTCAATCTACAAACAAAGTGATTGAATTGTTTACTTCAAACAAATCCAATGGTCTTAACAAAAAAATAAACAACTTATTAAAATATATAGAAAATCCCAATGAAGGGTTCTCAGAAATTAAACATTCCAAATTAGCTATTAAAGCTAATGGAAAAGTTTCATTTATTGAGAAAAACGATATTAAGTATATTCAAGCTTCTGGCTACTATGCTGAAATTTTTACCGAGCAAAAAAAATATCTTTTAAGAGAATCGTTAAATTCTCTTTTAGAACAACTTAAATCTTTTAATTTTATTAGAATTCACAGGTCAACTATTATTAATTCATCATTAATAAAAGAAGTTTTATACTCAAACTATGGCGAAATTGATGTGAAAATGCAGGATGAAAAATTATTTAGAATAAGTAAAACTCATAAAAAGGAGTTTCAGAAAAAAATGGGAATTTAATACCTTAATTTTATGTTTAAAAACCTAAAAAAGTATTTCGATTTTAAACTTATAGGTATTCTATCTTTGGTTTACATGGTCTTTGTTATTATTTATTCTTTTAAAAATGTTTTTTTAAGAATAAATATGAAGAGAAAAACAGATTGGGGAGGATTTGTTTTTGCCAATGTATTAGATTGGTTTTTGATAACCGTTTTTATGATTTTTATTGCATTTACTACAAAATATTTAATGCGCAAAAAAATTAAGATAATTTATATTGTTTCAATACATTTATTTTTTTCGTTATTTATTGGCGCTTTTACTATTGGCCTTTCATGGCTTGTAGAAAATATTGGAACGCTTGCTGAATTTTCATTTTCCGAACTATGCATTTCTTTTATAAGGTTGATTGATTTACACTTTTTAATTTATCTATCCTTAGTAACCATTATTTACATGTATTACTATTTTCAAAAAAGTCAAGAAAGTCAAATACAAACCATTAAACTGCAAGATCAGCTATCAAAATCTCACTTAAAATTTTTACAGTCTCAAATGCATCCGCATTTTCTTTTTAACACATTAAATGGTATTCATTCCTTAATGGGAATAGATATTGATAAATCTAAAAGCATGGTTGTAGATTTAAGTGATTTACTAAGAAATGTTTTAGAGAAAAAAGATGAAAACTTAATTGAATTACAAGAAGAATTAGTAATATTAAAAAAATACATTCATATTAAAAAAACAAGGTTTTCTGATCAACTAAATATTCATCTAAATATTGAGGCTGGGTTAGAAAATATTTTAGTCCCTAATATGCTTATTCAACCCATTGTAGAAAATTCAACTAAGCATGGTTATAGTACAGAATTTATTTCGTTAGAAATTATAATAGATATATATAAAAAGAATGATAAACTTATTGTTAAAATTCAAAACAATGGTAAAGCTATAAAAGAAAAACTCCCTGCTTTACTAAAAAAAGGCACCGGTCTTAATAATATTAAAGAAAGGCTTGATACTTTATACGGTAATAATTATAAACTTAATATTTATAATGAATTGAATAAAGTGATTACTAAGATTAGTATTCCTATTAAATTGTCAGTATCTGAAATTGAAAAAGATTATTAACTGTTTCTAACAATTTGTTCCCATTTCCAAGCGGAACGCATTGCATCATCAAGTGTCAATTGGGTTTTCCAACCTAATTCATTATTTGCCTTAGTTGTATCTGCATATGCCGAAATAATATCGCCTTCTCTTCTACCTACTATTTTATAATTAAGCTTTTTGCCTGAAACTTTCTCAAAAGATTTAACTACTTCTAATACAGAACTTCCTGTTCCTGTTCCTAGATTAAAGGTTTCATAATTAGCTTTATTCTTGTTTTGCAATAAACGATTAAGAGCTACAACATGTGCTTTAGCTAAATCTACAACATGAATATAATCTCTAATACAGGTGCCATCTGGTGTTGGGTAATCGTCACCAAAAACAGATAATTGTTCACGAATACCAATAGCAGTTTGTGTAATAAATGGCACTAAATTTTGTGGCACTCCTATTGGCAATTCTCCTATTTTAGCTGTTTCATGAGAGCCTACTGGGTTAAAATAACGTAAAGCAATAGCCTTTAAATTTGGTGTTACTTTACAAGTATCACTTATAATCTCTTCTCCAATTTGCTTGGTGTTCCCGTAAGGAGACTCGGCTTGTTTCACAGGAGCATTTTCTGTTATTGGCAACTCATCTGCCTGACCATAAACCGTACATGACGAGCTAAAAATAAACGCTGCTGATGGTAATTTTTTTAATTCTTTAAGAATATATACTAATGTACTAATGTTATTTTCATAATAAAGTAATGGTTCTTGCACACTTTCACCAACTGCTTTACTAGCTGCAAAATGAATAACACCTTTTATATCATTATGTTTAGCAAAAAAAGCTTCAACATCTTCTCTATCTTTTAAATCTAATTTTTCAAAAATGGGTGTTTTTCCTGAAATTGAAGTGATTCCGTCTAAAACATCTATTGAAGAATTAGATAAATTATCAATAATTACAACTTCGTAACCTTCTTTTTGCAATTCAACAACAGTATGCGATCCTATAAAACCTAGACCACCTGTAACTAATATTTTATTCATTTATAAAATTTATAAGAGTTGATGTAATATATTCAATTTGTTCGTCGTCTAATTCAGTATGCATTGGCAATGAGATAACGTCATTTACCAATTGGTTTGTAATCGAAAAATCTGCCTCGTTATAACGAGAATCTGCGTATGCTTTTTGTAAATGAAGTGGAATTGGATAATATACTCCACATGGGATATCATGTGCATTTAAATGCTTTACCAAAGCATCTCTATCAATATCCTTTACCTTTAATGTATATTGATGAAATACATGATTATCATCACTTCCATTTCTATAAGGTGTTTCAATACTACTTATATTTTTAAATGCTTCATCGTACTTATTAGCTGCATCTCTTCTTCTATCACAATAATCATCTAAATGTGGCAATTTAGCGTCTAAAACAGCGGCTTGTATACTATCAAGTCTTGAATTTACTCCTACTACATCATGATGGTAACGCTCGTACATTCCGTGGTTAACAATACCTCTTATAGTATGTGCTAAATCATCATCATTTGTAAAAATGGCTCCACCATCTCCATAACAGCCTAAATTTTTTGAAGGAAAAAACGAAGTAGATGATACATGACCTATAGTTCCTGCTTTTGCTTTAGTACCATCTTTATAAGTATAGGTTGCTCCAATAGCTTGCGCATTATCTTCAATAACAAATAAATTATGTGATTTAGCAATTTCCATTATCGCCTCCATATTTGCACATTGACCAAATAAATGCACAGGCACAATAGCTTTTGTTTTTGGAGTAATTGCCTTTTTAATGGCTTCAATATTTATATTAAAATCATCTGGATTAACATCAACCAGTACTGGTGTTAAATTAAGCAATGCAATAACCTCAACAGTAGCGGCAAAAGTAAAATCTGCAGTAATAACTTCGTCACCAGGCTTTAATCCTAAGCCCATCATTGCAATTTGTAACGCATCGGTGCCATTTGCACATGGAATAACATGTTTTACATCTAAATACTGCTCTAAATTCCTCTGAAACTCATGAACTTTTGGTCCATTTATAAATGATGTGGTTTCAATAACTTCTTGAATCGAAGGGTTTACTGTATCTTTTATTTGATTGTATTGACCTTTTAGGTCTACCATTTGAATTTTCTTCATCTAAAAAAATTTACAACCTGTTTCTACTTAAGAAAACAAACAAGCTTTATTTTAATGAATACTCAATAATGAGTTTTAATGTAGCGAAATTACAAAATTCATATACGCTAACCAATGAATTTATTTTAAAGAAATGTATTTTAGCATTAAAGAAATAAAATTGAGTTTAATTTATAATTTATTAATTTATTTAACACATTTAGGTCTAAAATGTGTTGCACCATTCAACAAAAAAATCAAACTAGGTATTGTTGGGCGCTCTAAGGCTTTTAATATTTTAAAAAGCAACCTTAACAAACAAGACAAAACTCTTTGGTTCCACTGCGCCTCTTTAGGTGAGTACGAACAAGGCCTCCCTGTTTTTCAAGCTTTAAGAAAACATTACAAAAAGCATAAAATTATACTCTCTTTTTTTTCTCCTTCGGGTTACCAAATTCGTAAAGATTCTCCTATTGCAGATGTTGTTATTTATTTGCCGTTAGACACAAAAAAGAATGCAAAAACCTTTTTTAATATTATCAAACCTGAGCTAACTATTTTTGTTAAATATGATATTTGGCCTAATTTTTTAAATGAACTAAAGCTAAGAGGCTTACGGGCCATTTTAATTTCGGCAGCATTTAGAGAAAATCAACCCTTTTTTAAGTTATATGGAAAAACATTGCGTAATGCCTTATTTTCGTTTGAGCATATTTTTACTCAAAATGAAACTAGTAAAACATTACTTAAATCTATAAATTATAATAATGTAACTGTTTCTGGAGACACTCGTTTTGATCGTGTTTCAAATCAACTAAACACAAACAATAGTTTAAGCTTTATTGAGAAATTTAAAAACAACAAACTCTGTATAGTTGCTGGCAGTTCATGGCCAGAAGATGAAAACCTATTTGTAAATTTTATTAATTCTGAAACCTCAAAGAACATCAAATTTATTATTGCTCCACATAACATAAAGCCTGCACAAATTAAACTTCTGGAAGAAAAAATTAATACTAAAACTATATTATTTTCTAATAAAGAGAATCAAAAACTTTCTAGCGCTCAAGTTTTTATTGTTGACACTATAGGCATTTTATCTAAAGTTTACAGCTATGCTGACATAGCTTATGTAGGGGGCGCTATGGGTAACACAGGTCTACACAATACATTAGAACCTGCAGTTTTTGGTATTCCTATTATTATTGGAAATAATCATTCAAAATTTCCTGAAGCTAAATCTATGATTGACAATAATGGTATGTTTTCAGTTTCTAATCAAAAAGAGTTTAATACAATTTTAAATGAACTCATTAAAAATGAGAGCAAAAGAGTAAATTCTGGTAAGAAAAATTCAAATTACATCAAAAAAAACGAAGGAGCAGTCATCCAAATACTCGATTATTTACGTATATAAGATGATTTTGATAGCAAATGTTAAAAAATTAACATAATTATAGCAAATTTTAACATGAAGTTATTAAATTCGTAATCTAGATATTTAAAAAATTAACACTAAAACAAAAACCGATGAAAAAATTATTATTAAGTACTGCTTTATTATTAGTATTAGGCTTATCATTTACGTCTTGTAGAGATACAAAAAAATCTGAAGATGCTGTAGAAAATGCTGTTGAAGCAACGGAAGAAGCTGCTGAAGCTGCTGGTGATGCTGTTGAAGAAGCTGCTGAAGCTGCTGGCGATGCTGTTGAAGGAGCAGTTGATGCTGCTGGTGAAGCTGTAGACAAAGCTGTTGATGCTGCTGGTGAAGCTGCTGATAAAGCAGTTGATGCTGCTGCTGATGCTGTGGATGATGCTGCTGATGCTGCAAAAGACAAGTTAAAAGAAGCAACTGGTGGTAACTAAAAACCATTAAAATTTATAAAAAAACCACCGATTAGGTGGTTTTTTTTATGCTTAAAAAGTGTTAACGATAAAAAACAGTATTTATATTTCGCTAAATATCAATAATTTAACTAGTTCACCCCTCTGTAATAGTCTAAAATTTTAACGCGCAATAAGTACTCATACTTAGCTTTATTCAAGTTAATTTTAGCGCCATCCATATTGTTTTTACTACTTATATATTCTACAATGTTTGATACACCATTATTAAACCTAACTTCGTTTATTCGGTATGATTCTTCAAATGCGATAACTTGTTCTAATAAAATATGATATCTATTAAATGCAGATTCCATATTATTATAAGCTTGTTCTATAGATTGTTTAAAAAGCAATTTTGTATTTTCCAGTTCTAACTTAGACTCTTCAAATTCTATTTTTTGCAATTGCACTGAATTTTTTGCTCTGAAACCATTAAATAAAGGGACTCTTACTGAAACTCCAACAACAGAATTAAGATTATTATCAAATTGGTCTTCATAACTAATTTTGCTTCCAGAAAATTGCTTTTGATTTTGAAGTACCGGATAATTTTGATTAGCAACAGTTACATAATCACCTGTCTCTATAATACTGCTTCCTGTTTCAGTAAAAATCTCTGCGGCACTAGAATAATTTGTATTTAACTGACCAAAAAATGATATTTCAGGATAATAACTGGAACGTGCCACTTTAATACCACTATCGGCGGCATCAATTCGAAACTGTTTTGATTTAAATGTTGCTAGGTTTTGTAATGCTTCATTATAAACATCGTTTGCAGAAAACTCATACTTATCAGAAGCTATTAAGCCTGAAATATTCTCAAAATCTTTTTCAGAATCTGACTCCAAATTTAATAAGGTTATAAAATCTAAAATCGCAGCTTCCAAATTGTTTTGTGCATCAACAATATTTATCTTATCTGTTGCATATTGTCCTTGCATATCGGTATAATCAACAGGATTTCCAACACCTTCATCATAATGTGTCTTCAACCTTTTTAATTGAGCTTCTGTGGTTGTTAATCTAGATTTAGAAAGGTCTAACAAATCTCTACTATTTAATATTTGAATATATCCAATGGTAACTTGTAAAACTAAATTTTGCTTAGCTTCTTCCAATTCCATTTCTGAAGCTTTCATATTAAACTTACTCTGTTTAATACTATTTAAAACTCTAAATCCATTAAAAACAGTGGCATTTAAATTTACACCTAGCGTTGAAAATGTAAGTTCTTGATTGCTATAACTATTTGTAAATGGATCTATACTTCTACCATCATTAACCCCAATATTATAATTTACATTAAGGCTAGGGAGCAATTCATTTATAGATTGTTTATAATTGATGGAAGATGATCTTGTTTGAAGCTTAGAACTTTTTAAATCATTGTTGTTTTCTAATGCCAATAAAATACAATCATTTAAAGTAAACTTAGATTGTTCAGTGTTTTGAGCAAACCCTATACTATAAAAGATATTTAGTAAAACTATTACTGCAACTATTTTTTTATTCTTCATTTTCATTTTAGTATTTAAAAACATATCACCGGTCTATATCTGATACTTTAACTGGCGGGTAATACCACCACCATTTAATATTTAATTCAGTATTATTATAATCCTCCATCATTTCCGTATGAAACTTCCATCGATTACTCTTATAACAAAAACAAGCTAACCCATTAAGCCCTTTTTCATTTAAAACATAAACATCTTCACTAAACGTATCTAGTTTATCTGGTACTGGCTTATCCTCTTTTGGATCATACATACACACTACAATGTTATTTATAATACATTGGCTTCCTCTATTTTTATTATTTGTTACTTTTTTTAAGCTCACTATACTTAATTATTTATTCTATCCTTGAGGTTTTAAAAGGATTTATTACTTAATTTCATTACACTATCATTCCATCTAATAAATTGATTATTCTCGAACCATATGTTGCATTTTTTTCAGAATGAGTAACTTGGATTATGGTAACTCCGTCATCATTTAATTGCTTAAATAGGTTCATGATTTCTTCTCCTTGTTTTGAGTTGAGATTTCCTGTTGGTTCATCAGCAAGAATAAGTTTAGGGTTGGAAATAAGGGCTCTTGCAATACCAACAATTTGTTGTTGTCCGCCGCTTAATTGCGATGGAAACAAGTCTTTTTTCCCAACAATATTAAATCGATCTAACATATCTGCAACCAAAGATTTACGTTCTGACGATTTATAATTTTTATAAAGTAATGGTGTTTCTATATTTTCATAAACAGTTAACTCATCTATCAAATGATAAGATTGAAACACAAAACCTATATATTCTTTATATAAATTTGCTCTGTACTTCTCTTTTAAAGTATGCACAGGTTCATTTAAGAAATTATACTCTCCTTCGTTAAAGTCATCAAGCATACCTATAATATTTAACAAGGTTGTTTTGCCTGATCCAGAAGGTCCCATAATGGAAATAAAATCACCTTCATTTATAGTTAACTCGATATCATTTAATAAGAAAATTCTATTCCCTCCTGAGTTTACCCATTTAAATAAGTCTTTAATTTCTAGTAACATATTGTCTTTATTTTTTTAAACTTTTATTTTTATCTTAATTACTCATACCGCAGGCTATCAATAGGGTTATTTCTACTAGCTTTTATAGATTGCCAACTTACTGTAACCAAAACCATAAAAACTGTAACGAACGCAGCTGTTATAAATATGCTAGTGTTTACTCCAACTTGATAAGCAAAATCTTGAAGCCATTTATTCATAAAATAATAGGCGAAAGGTGAGGTAATAACTATTGCTAAAAACACTATTTTAACAAAATCTTTTGTTAGCAATAAGAATATAGCAAATACAGATGAACCTAAGATTTTACGAACACCAACTTCTTTTGTTCGTTCTTCTGCTGAATATGCCGCTAAAGCAAAGCTTCCCAGGCAAGCTATTAAAATTGAAAGAATCGAAAAAATAATAAACAGTTGAGACTCTTGTTGTTCTTTTCTATAGAGTTTGTCCAAATTTGTGTCTAAAAAAGTATACTCGAAAGGATAATTTGGAGCAATTATTTTCCATTGGGTTTCAATTTGAGCAATGGCTTGTTTTATATTAGCCGCATTCACTTTAATTGCCAACAACCAAGAAAAAGGGTCAGCAGTAACTATAAGCGGATCTATTTTATCTTTAAGCGATGAAAAATGATAGTCTTTTACAACACCAACAACCTTTCTCGTTCCATAATCTTCAATCATTGTATTAACAATGTTTTTTCCAATAGCCTCTTCGTTAGTCCAACCTAAATTTTTAGCCGAAGTTTCATTTATCAAAACTGCATGTGTTTCATCTGTACCAAAATCTTTAGAAAAGTCTCTCCCCGACACTATCTGTAACCCAAAAGTTTTAGTATAATCAACATCTGCAAATACAGTTCGCAATCTTATACTTCCATCTACTTGCTCTACAGTATGTGAATATGTATCATGAAATCCTCCTGGAGCACCAGATGTTGTTGTTAGACTAATAATATTTGGCTCTGCCTTTAAACGGTTTTTAAATGCTATAGCGTTTCTTTGTATATCAGAATTATTCATTCTTACCAAAACCACACTTTCATCATCAAACCCTTTGTCTTTACTTTGCATAAAATCAAGTTGATTAGAAATCAATAGGGTTCCAGCAATTAAAAAAAACGAGACAGAAAACTGAAAAACAACCAGCCCTTTTCTTATAAAAATACTAGAAGATGATTTTGACAAACTACTTTTTAAAACTTTAACTGGCCGAAAAGAAGACAGCAACAAAGCAGGATAACTCCCAGCAATTAAAGTTACTATAAGCAAAAAAGCTACCAGCATTAAAATAACTTTAGGCATTAAAAAGTTAATGCTTAATTGTAAATCAAAATAGCTATTAAAAATTGGTAAAATCGATAATACTAATACAATTGCAATAAGAATTGAAATAGAAGTTAGCAAAAGGGACTCTACAAAAAATTGCCAAATAAGTTTTGAACGAATTGCCCCTAGAACCTTACGAACACCAATTTCTCTTGCTCTCCTATTTGAGCGAGCTGTTGTTAAATTTGTAAAGTTTATTGATGCAATTAATAAAATAAAGATGGCAATGATTAAAAACATTTTTACGACAGTGTTATCTCCTGTTGTAATTCGGTCATAACGCACTTTATTATTAAAATACACTTCAGAAAAGGGTTGTAATGTTAAATCAATTCTGCTATCATTTTTCTTAAAATCTTCAGCAAAATATTTATCCATAAATCCTGTAAGGTTACTTTCTACATATTTTGCTTCTTTTGGAGAATCAATCAAAGCATAAGTGAGCATAGAATTATTCCACCAATCATTAAACCATTCATAGTTTTTTATAATAGCTATAGGTACAATAAAATCGAAATCTAAATGAGAATTTGTTGGCAAATCCTCCATTATACCTGTAACCGTTAGCTCAAAATTATCATCTAATTGTAATATTTTACCCATTGGGTCTTCATCGCCAAAATACTTGGCAGCCATTTCTTGGGTTAAAACAACAGAATTAGGCTTTTCTAAAGCTGATTCTTTAACACCTTCTTTTAAGGGGAATGAAAAGATTTCGAAAAAGTTTGAATCAGCTAGATATACTTTCTTTTCATAAAAGGAATTATTCTTATAAGTTACCAAACCATCATTTGGCATTACCCTAACTGTATTTTCTATACTTTCTGAAAAATCATTTTCTAATGCTGGGCCAAAAGGACCACTAGTAACACCTATTAAATATTTATCGTCATTTATTCCTCCTATTCGAAGTACTCGGTATAATTTGTCATAGTTTTCATGGAAATTATCATAACTATACTCATTAAATACATAAATTGAAATAATTATAGAAACCGTTAATCCAACAGACAATCCACCAATATTTATAGCAGAAAATCCTTTGTTTTTAATTAGGTTTCGCCACGCGATTTTAAAATAATTTCTAATCATGACTATTCTGTTTTTAAACTTTTTATAGGGTTTGCTTTTGCTGTGTTAAAACTTAACAATCCAATTAATAAAAAAGTTATACTTATTAATAATACTATCGATATAAAAAAGGGCTTTGATGAGATATTAATTCTATACACATAATTGTTTAACCATGCTGTCATAAAGTAATATGATAATGGAATTGCTATCGCAGATGCGATAACAATAATTGTAATAAATTCTTTAATAAAAAGTACAACTATATTTAATACAGAAGCACCCAAAACTTTGCGAACACCAATTTCTTTTATTCTTTTATGAGCACTTAATGATACTAGTCCAATTATTCCTAAAAGCACTATAATTAAAGACAATAATGAAGCATTATATATCGCTTTTCGAAACTTAACTTCAGAGGTATACAATTCATTTAAAGAGTCATCCATAAAGCGATAATCAAATGGGCTACCTGGAATCAATTCGGCCCATTTACTTTGAATACTAGAAATAGTACTTTGTATATTCTCTGACCTTATTCTAAAATTGAGATAACGGTAAGTAGGGAAAATATCGAGATTAAAAAATATAACGGGTTGAATTTGTTCTTTCATAGAACTAAAATGAAAATCTTCAGTAACATTTTGTATGATATACTCATAATCTCCATCCTCAATTTTTAATTTTTCGCCAATAGCATCTGTTGGGTTATCCCAACCCAATGCTATTGCTGCGGTTTTATTTATAACTACCTTTTGCCCTTTAGAAGGACTACTATTTCGTGAATTTTCTAGTTTCATTAAAGGTATTTGATAGGTCTCAATATAATGGCCGTCTACAGACAAAGACACCATTCTAACTACTTGGTCCGAAGGTGCTTCTAATCGTTGTAAAGGAAGCCATCTCCCATTATTTCCATTAGGGATCTCAAAAGACAATGATGATTTTGTAATATTTGGCAAACTTTCAAATTCATTTCGTATAACCTCCATTTTTTCAACTCCACCATCAGTCCAATCTCTTGGAACCTGTGCAGATAAAACAAAGTCTTTATTGTACCCTAAATCTTTATCAAAAAAATAATCAACCTGTTGGGTAATTATAAAGGCGCTTATCAGTATAAATAAAGCAATTGAAAATTGAAAGCCTACTAATGACCTTTGGAAAGGCACATTTTTTGTTTGTAGTTTACCTTTTAAAGACTCTATCGATTTTAAAGACGATAAAACAAATGCAGGATACAAGCCTGACAAGACACTAACCACGCACACAAACAGCAATAGTATAAAAACAATTGAAAGAGGGAAAGTTGATAATTTAGGTATTTCAGTAGCCACAATATCATTTAATAATGGCCTTAAAAATGAAAAAGCAAACAATGCTAATATGGTGGCTATTAAAACTAATATAAATGACTCAACCAAAAACTGAAAAATAAGCTGTCTACGTACTCCGCCTAATACTTTACGAACTCCTATCTCTTTCATGCGACTACCAGACATGCTTATAGAGATATTAATGAAATTTACTATTGCCATTAATAAAATAAATAATCCAATTATAGATAAAATGTAAAGCATCCCTTTTACAAGTCCATCATCTTTTTCAAGATAAAAATCAGTTAGAGAAATAGCACTTACCGTTAAATTCCTTTTAACTTCTTCAGAAGCATGTTGCGATATCAAGTCTTCAATTGGAGTTTTCAAATCATCTGCAGAAACTCCCGCTTTTAACTCAATATAAGAGGGTATAAAAACATTTTGCCAAGAATCAAAATCTGCCCGATCAAAAAAAGCATATATGCTTGTTGGCATAAAAAACTCTGGCGCTAAAAACGCATTTGGGCTATTTTCATTATTTATGTGTGTTACCGAATTTTCAGGAAGGTCTTTAAAAACACCCGTTACATTAAAATTATGGTCTTCCCCATTAAAATTTTGGATGGTGATTGTTTCACCAACGGCATCTTCTTTATTAAAATATTTTCGCGCTTTGTCAGTAGATATTACTACTGAATGAGGGTTTTTAAAAGCCGTTTCTTTATTTCCATATAACAATTCAAAACCAAACATGGTTAATAAGGAAGCATCGCCCAACTGAATCCCTTCTCTAAAACGTTTCTCTCCTCTTGAAATGATAGTTGAAATCCCATCAAATCTATAATAATTAGCTACCAAAGATGGATAATCTTCTTTTAAGCGTTTTGCTAATGGTCCTAATGTAGCAAAATCAACGCCCATATTAGATTTCTCCCATTTGCTTAATAAAAAGTATTGCCGATCTGAATTTTTAAGCGTTCTATTAACCTGTAATTCTCCCCAGACATAAGCACCAATCAGTAATGTAAACACAACACCTGTAAACAATCCTAGTACATTAATTGCAGCATAAAAGCGATGTTTATTAATATTTCGCCATGCGATTTTGAAATAATTCTTAATCATGACTATTCTGTCTTTAAACTTTTTATAGGATTAGTATTTGCTGCTTTAATAGCCTGAAAACTTACAGTTGTTAGTGTAACAACTATAGCTCCTATTCCAACTGTAACAAAAACCCACCAAGAAACTTCTGTTCTATATTCATAATTATCTAACCAATTATTTACTCCATAATATGCTAGAGGAATAGCGATAATGGTAGCAAGTATTACCAAGGTTATAAAATCTTTAGATAATAATTTCCATAAATTAAACACCGAAGCTCCAACTACTTTACGAATTCCTATCTCTTTAGTACGTTGTTCTACTATAAAAGATGCTAACCCAAAAAGCCCTAAACAACTAATAAAAATAGTAAAGAAGGAAAATATTGTTGACAGCTTTCTAATGCGTTCTTCAGCAATAAATTTTTCAGCAAAAGTTTCATCTACAAATTGATATTCAAACGGTACATTAGGGGCATGTTTATTAAAAACGGTTTTAATTGCTGCTAATGATTCGCTTGCACTTTTACTTGGATTGAGTTTTAATTCTATCCAATTTGTATTATCATACTTTATCATGTAAACTGCTTGTTTTACAGGTTGAAAAGGCGATTCTGTTAATATATTTTTAACTACGCCAATAACTTTATGGTCTTGATTATTCCATCGTATTGTTTTACCTATTGGGTCTTTTATCCCCATATATTTAACAGCTGCTTCATTAAGAATAAATGCAGTGGAGTCAGTAGAAAACGTTCGTGAAAAATCTCTTCCTTTAGCAATATTCCATCCTACTGTTTTTCCGTAATCATGAGATACACAAACGGTTACTATATTGGTCAAAAAATTAGGGTCTTTTCCTTGCCATTCAAATCCACCGCCACTGGACCAAACGTCTGTTAATGGGCTTGAAGATTCAGACATATTTTCAATTGCTCCAGTGTTTAAAAGTTCACTACGTAAAACATTATATTTACCTTCATAATCTTCAGTAACTTTTCCAATCATTACCAATCCTTCCTGCTCATAGCCTATAGGTCGGTTTTTAGAATGGTTAATCTGCTTTTTTACAACAATGGTTCCAATAACTAGCATTACAGATACTGCAAATTGTACAACTACCAGTGTTTTACGAAACGACGTGGCCGATTTACCCGCCTTAAAACCTCCTTTTAGTACTTTAACTGGGCGAAAAGAGGACAAATAAAATGCGGGATAGCTACCAGCTAAAAGACTGGTTACTATTATAAACCCAATATTTATTAACCAAAACAGAATGTTTTTATAAGGAAATACAATCTGTTTATCTGCCAATTGGTTAAATGAAGGTATGGCTAAAAAAACAATACTAATTGCAAGTATAAATGCCAATACAACCACTAAGAACGACTCACTTAAAAATTGATTTATTAACTGCTTTTTAGAAGAACCTATAGACTTAAGAACACCCACCTCTTTGGCACGTTTTTCTGATTGCGCTGTACTTAAATTCATGAAATTAATACAGGCTAAAAGCAATACAAAAAGACCTATAATACCAAATAGCCATACATACTGTATAAACCCGCCTACATTAACACCATTCTTCCAATCTGATCGTAAATGCCAATCTTTCATTGGGTGCAGTACGAGTTCTGGATGACTTTTTTTACTATTACCAGACAAATTATCATAAACGGCATCTTTAATTTTTGCATTTACCAATTTCATATTTCTACCATCAGCAATTTGTACATACAACTGGTAAGAATTATTATCCCAAAAATTATTATCTCTAGCATATCGCACCCAACTATGAGACGTAACATATAATTCCCAGGGAGCAATAAATTCTAAATTGTTAAATGTTGCGTTAAAAGGAATATCTTGATATACCCCAGTTACAAATACATCTAAAAGGTTACTAATTTTTAATGGCTTTCCAATGGGGTTTATATCTCCAAAAAGGGCTTTTGATGTAGATTGAGAGATAACAACAGAATTAGGGTTTTTAAGCCCATCCCAATCTCCATATATCATTCTTAAAGACAACATTCTAAGTGCCTCTGGCTCCATAAACCCTCCTAACTTAGTAAGAATTTTATTATCTATAGATAGAATATTATCGCCGTGAAAAGAACTCATCACTACATAATCGAAATTATCGCCATATTTGTCTCTCAATTCGTTTCCTAAAGGAAAAGGCATAGTGAATCTAGTTCTCTTGTCTCCATTAGAAGACGTTTTATTCATCAAAACATGAGCAATACGATCATAATTTTCATGATTTTGATTAAAAGTAACCTCATCATATATCCATAATCCTATAAGAATAACTACTGCCATCCCTAATGCAAGACCGCTTAAATTTATAAAAGAAAGTCCTTTGTTTTTTATAAGGTTCCGCCACGCGATTTTAAAATAATTTTTAATCATAGTTATTCTGTTTTTAAGCTTTTTATTGGGTTAGATCTAGCAGCTTTTATCGATTGAAAACTTATTGTTATTAACGCAATAAGTATAGCAATAACTCCAGCAACAACAAATACCCACCAACCGATATTAGTTCGATAAGCAAAATCCATTAGCCATTTTTGCATAAAATACCAAGAAACTGGAGTGGCTACGAAAAAAGAAATGGCTACTAATTTTAAAAAATCGCGAGATAATAAATTTAAAATGCTGGATACAGATGCGCCCATTACTTTCCGAATTCCAATTTCTTTAGTTCGTTGCATTGTAGTATATGAAGCCAAACCAAGCAACCCTAAGCAAGACAGAAAAATTGCTAGTAAAGCAAAATTTAAAAACAATTTACCAAATTGTTCTTCGCTTTTGTATTGGCGACTAAAAAATTCATCAAGAAAATAATAACTAAAAGGTTTGTTTGGAATGATTTTTTTCCATTCTTTTTCAACGGTAACTATAGTTGAGGCGAGATTTGAAGACGGGACATTTATTGACAAATAATCGTGTCGATCAGCCTCAATACGCATGCTCAATGGTTTTATTGGATTTTTTAATGACTGGAAATGAAAATCTTTAATAACACCTATAATTTTTCCTTCACGTCCCCATTGTTTAAATCGTTTTCCTATAGCTTGTTCAGGAGAACTATACCCAAACATTTTCACAGCAGCTTCATTAAGCACCATTGCCTGCGTATTGTCTGTTTTAAATTCACGAGAAAAAGGTCTTCCGGCAACTAATTGAATATCAAATAAAGAAATGTAATCGAAATCTACGAAATATAGATCGAGGTTTGCTACTTGTAAATCGCCTTTTATATTTTCTATTTCTGAATATGCAGATGGATTTCCAGTCCCTGGAACACTTGATGACAAAGAGACGTTTTTAATATTTGACAAATCAGATATAGCCTGTTTAAGTGCGTCCCTATTTTTATCGCTATTAGTATCAACAACAAGAATCTGATCTTTTTTAAACCCTAAATCAAGATTACCCATATAATTCATTTGTGAATAGACTACAATGGTTCCAATAATTAATGCAATTGAAATAGTAAACTGTGATATTACAAGACTCTTACGCAAAAAGGTGCCTTTTGTTCCAGTAGAAAACCGTCCTTTTAAAACTGTTGTCGGTTTAAAGGAAGAAAGTATTAACGCTGGATAAATTCCAGCTAGTAGCCCTATCCCAATAGCTGTTAAAAAAAGTAATAATATATATGGAGGAGTGTCAAAAACTCCTTGACTAATTGTTTTACCCGCTAACTGATTAAATGATGATAATAATAGTGATGAAACAACTAATGTCAATAAAAAAGCAATAAGGCTAATTAAAACAGATTCCCCAATAAATTGTCGAGCCAATTGAAATTTTGCAGCTCCTACTACTTTTCGAATTCCTACTTCTTTTGCCCGTTCAGAAGATCTAGCTGTTGTAAGGTTTACAAAATTTATGCACGCAATCAGCAATATTAGCATAGCAACTATTGAGAAAACATACACATTTTTAATATTGCCGGTAACAAATCCTCCACGATCTGATTTGAGGTAAACATCTTTTAACGGTTCTAACAAAAGCGTTGGAAACATTTGTGATTTGCTCATTTCTTTACCACTCCATTTTTCAAGAAATGCTGGGAGTTTACTTTCAAGACCCGCTGCATTTGTACCCGGTTTAAGTAATAGGTAGGCAAAAGGTCCATAATTACCCCATTGATTATCTACGCCTTCAGCAAACTTTTTTGTAATAGTTGTCATAGATATTACTACATCACCCTGTATTTGGGAGTTTACTGGTATATCTTCCATAATACCAGTGACTGTTGAAGGAAAAGCATCGTCAGTGATTTGAATTACTTGCCCAATAGGATCATCATCACCAAAATATTTTTTTGCAGAAGATTCGGATAACACAATGCTAAAAGGTTCTTTTAATACTGTAAGAGGATTCCCTTTTAGTAATTTATAATCAAAAACAGTGAAGAAATCTGCATCAGCCCACAACGATTCGGTTTCGTTAAACGTTAAATTATCTTTTTTAAAAAGTATAACATCACTAAGAACACGAACCGCAGCTGATACTTCAGGAAATTCACTTATATGAGGTGGAACAGCCCAAGACGGCCCATTTCCATTAATTGTTTCTGTTGGGGTTTTAATGTCGGCAACAATCCTATAAATACGATCCTCCTTTAAATGAAAATTATCATAGCTTAATTCAAAGTTTACGTACAAAAAAATTAGAAAGCAGGCAGTCATCCCAACACTTAAACCAAAAATATTAATAAATGAAAAGGCCTTGTGTTTCCATAAGTTCCTAATTGCTATTTTGAAATAGTTTCTAAGCATAATATCTTTCTTTATTCATCCTTTAAAGATTCTACAGGATTTACAATGGCAGCATTAATAGTTTTAATACTAATTGAAAAAACAACTAGTCCCATTACCAATATGACTGGTAGCGTAAATAACCACCAATTCAATTCAATATGAAATGCAAAATTTTCTAACCATTTTGTTGCTAACAAATAAGTAACAGGAATACCTATAAGCATTGCTATAAAAACGGTTTTTATAAAGTTTTTTGATAGTAACACTAAAATATTTACAACACTTGCACCAATTACTTTTCTAATGCCAATTTCTTTTTTCCTTTTTAAAACAGTAAATGATGCTAAACCAAACAATCCTAAACATGCAATTAAAATAGCAAAGCCTGTAAGTACAGTAAATACATCTTGAAACTGCTTATCAGCTTTAAACTGTTTATCATATTCACTATCCATAAAAAAGTAAGAGAATGGGGCTGTAGGGAAAACTGATTTATAAGTTTGTTCTATTTGTGAAATTTGTTCTTTAGGGTTATTTCCTAAGAATTTTATACTTGCAAAACCTCCAAAATAATCAGAATATCTATGTATAATTGGTATATGAGCAGATTTAGCTGATTCTTGATGATAGTTTTTAACAACGCCTTTTATAGTCCACTCACTTCCCCAAAATTTCAATTTTTTACCTATTGCATTTTTAGCCTCTGGAATGCCCCATAAACGAATAGCTTCTTGGTTAACTATAACTTCTTTCTTATCTGGATGACTGGTCTCATCAAAATTGTTACCTTCTAATAATTCCATTCCCATTACAGTAATAAAATTGGCATCAATTTGAGTGAGGTAAAAATTATAATTATGATCTTCTATAACCTCTGAAAGGTTAATACCTGTAGTTGTACCCATTTGACTTGCCATTTGTCCAGGTACAGCTCCAGAAAGCGATACTAAACTTACAGAAGAATTTGCTAATAATTCTTGTTTAAAAACACTATAATTTTGTCGATCGGTATTTTGAGTAGGCGCATTTACAACAATAGTTTGGTCTGTATTTACACCTAAATCTATATTTTGCAGATACTCTAATTGCTGATTAATCATAAAAATTTGTATGAGTAAAATAATAGTAATTGCAAATTGAAAAACCACTAAAGATTTACGAAGGAGCACGCCTTGTGTTGAATGGGTAAAAGCACCTTTTAACACCGAAGAAGGTTTAAACGAAGATAGCACTAACGCAGGATAAACCCCAGAAAACAGTACTCCTAATAAAATAAAGGCTCCAAGTATAAGCCAAAAGAGTGAATCTTCAAAAATGCTAAAATCTGTTGGCAATCCAGACACTTCAATAAACTTAGATTTCGCAATTAAAATTAATAATACAGCACAGATTCCTGCACAAAAGTTAATAAGAAGAGATTCTATCAAAAACTGAACTCTTAATTGGCTTTTGGTTGAACCTACTACTTTACGAATACCAACTTCTTTAGCTCTATCTAATGCTTTTGATGTTGCTAGATTAATATAATTTACAAAGGCACTAATAATAACTAAAAAAGCAACACCTAATAGAAAAAATACTGAGGATGCTTTTCCATTAGGCTCCGTTTCAAAAGTTTTGTTGGAGTATAAATGAATATCACCAATCTTTTGTCCAATAATGCGCTGGTTTTTAAAATTCATTTCAACTTCCATTCGCTTATTCAAATCCAAAAGTGATGACGTAAAACTTGCGTAGTTTGTATTTGGTGTTAATAGTAAATAGGTTAATGTATTATTCCCACCCCAATTATCTTCTTTTTCACCATACTCTTCTAACATCGCTTTATCTGATAACATGGTTGGATAAGACATAAGCATATTAAATTTTAAATGTGTGTTTGGAGGACTATCTGCTACAACACCTACAACATCTAATAGTACTGACCCTTTAGCAAAAGGAATTTCTAGTGTTTCTCCAACAACATTTTTTTTATTAAAATACCTGAGTGCTGTTGTCTCAGTTAAAACAGCTTGATTAGGTTGTTTAAAAATATCTTTCTTAGTACCATATATTAAAGGATAAGAGAACATATTAAAAAATGAATGGTCTACGGCAAACAGTTTTTCTAATATAAAATGTTCGTTATCAATGCCAACATTAACATTGGGTTCTCCTATAGGGTAGGCTCTGGTAAAGTTTTCTACTTCTGGCATTTCTGCCAATACTTTTGCCCCTGTTGGTGGGTTCGTTTCACAATCTTGAGCAGTTACTGTTTCTCCGTCCATATAATCCATGGTCAACCGTACAAGTCTATCAACGTTTACATGTGTATTTTCATAGCTAAACTCAAATCTTACATACTGGATAATAAGCAGCGTAATAGCAAAACCTGTTGCCAAGCCTAATAGATTTATAAACGTAAAGCTCTTGTCCTTTTTAAAATTTCGCCACGCGATTTTAAAATAATTCTTAATCATGGTTATTCTGTTTTTAAACTTTTTATTGGGTTGACCATTGCTGCCTTTATACTTTGAAAACTAATAGTTACAAAAGCTATCATTATAACTGCAATCCCAACCATTATAAAAACCCACCAATTAATATCAATTTTATACGCATAATCATCTAACCAATTATTCATAAAATAATAAGCTATAGGTGCTGAAATTACAAGTGCTACCAAAACCATTTTGATAAAATCAACGGATAATATGCCCACAATTCGTATGATAGAGGCTCCTAAAACTTTTCTCACTCCAATTTCTTTTGTTCGTTGAATTACTGTAAAAGAAACAAGTCCGAATAAGCCCATACTTGCAATAAACAATGCCAACAGGGTAAATAGATTAAATGCCTGCCCCAGTTTATGCTCGGATTTGTACTGCTGATTATAAGAATCTTCAACAAATTTCACTTCGTATGGAGCTAAGGGAACTACATTTTTCATCGTTTTTTCAATATGCTCCTTTGTATTTTGAAAATCATCTATACTAATCTTCATAATTGCTACCCCAAAATGCTTGTTATATGGTCTTCGCATAGCCATAAAAAGAGGTTCTATTTCTTGATCAAAGGTTTGCGAATGAAAATCTTTAACGACTCCGATAACATGACCTTCATCAAAACTTTTTCCCACAGCAGTTTCCCAGCCTAACGCGTTTAAAGCAGCTTGGTTCAATATATAAGCATCAGAAGTATCTGTTGGAAACTTTTTAGAAAAATTCCTTCCAGCAACAAGTTCCATATCAAAAAGATCAATAAAATTGTAGTCGACATAGCTTCTATATAAGTTTAACTGTTTCTTGTCATGATTTCCTTCCCATTTATCAACATTCCCGAAACTATTGATTCCAAACGGTAATCGGTTACTAAAAGCTACTTCTTGAATTTTTGGATGATTTAGTAATTCCGACTGAATAACTGCTTCTTTTTCAAAAATTTCCTTTTCCCAGTAATCTACATAAACAACATGCTCTTTATTAAACCCTAAACTTTTATTCTGGATAAAATGTAATTGCTGATAGATAACTATACTTCCTATTGCTAGAGTAATTGCTACTATAAATTGCCCTGTTACCAGCACATTACGCATTAGTGAAGCGCCTTTATGTCCTTTTAAAAAATTTCCTTTAAGTGCTTTTTCAGGACTTACTTTTGAAAGAAATATAGCTGGGTATAAGCCCGACAAAATGCCGACAATATTAGCAATTACAAACATTGTAAGAACAAGTACGCCATTATTAAAAATGGAAAAAGAAATGTTTTTGCCAATCAATTCATTATACGTGGGCAACACTAATGAAACTAAAATCAATGATATTATAAAACTAATAAATGTAAATAATGTGGCTTCTCCTAAAAATTGATAAACCAGCTGTCTCCTACTCGCACCCATTACCTTAATTACACCTATTTCCTTGGCCCTTTGTGCAGCTCGAGCTGTTGTTAAATTTGTATAATTTATAGAAGCAAGTATTAAAATAATAAAACCAATGAATGCAAAGAGGTAGACATATTGAATATCTCCATTTGCTTCAATTTCATGGTTCACCTTTGAATACAAGTGAATTTTTTTAAGAGCTTGAAGTTTATATTCCGGGAAAAATTCGAAACCAGATCGTTGATATATAGGTTTTGTAATCTCCTCATAAACCTTCATTTTTTTCTGGAAGCTATTTACATCTGTTCCTTCCTCTAAAACTAAATAGGTTACATAGTTATTGCTGTTCCATCTGCCTGCATCTCGTTTATATTCTGAAGAAAGATCCAGTGGAACGATATAATCATAAGAAAAATGTTGATTCTTTGGCGGATCTGCAATAAGACCTTTAACAATTAATGTTTCTTTACTATTGTAGAGCAGTGATTGACCTATGGGAGAAGTTTTTCCGAAAATCTTTTTAGCTAAAGACTCTGTCAATAAAATAGACTTTGGGTCTTCTAATGCTTCTTTTCCAACGCCAGCAAGCACTGGAATAGTAAAAACGTCAAATATGTGTTTATCGGTAAGCAATCCTTTTTGAGCAAAAGACTCCTTATCTTTAATAAGTAGTCCTCCCCAAACATCTAAATTTGTTATAGCCAACACCTCTGGAAAATCTTTTTTAAGAGACTCCGCTAACGGCAATGGTGTTGCTATTGACATATCGGTTCCTTGATACATATTACCTTTTTGTTGCTGTACTATACGGAAGATATTATTCCCATTTTCATGCTGAGAGTCATAACTCAGTTCATATTGTATGTATAAAGCAATCAGAATAAAGCTCGACAATCCAATAGTTAACCCGAATAGATTTATAAAAGAATAAACCCTATTTTTAAGGAAATTCCTCCAAATCATCTTTATATTATTCTGTATCATTAGTTTCGTTTTTTTATTTTTAACACTTCATACAAAGTCTCAATAAACCTTGTTATTCAATTACTCATTCTTTAAGCAATTGTTGCTTTTGTTCTTTTTAAAATTTCGCCATGCGATTTTGAAATAGTTTCTAAGCGTAATCTTTTAATTTAGAGGCAACATATTTAGCTTTAAAAATGTTATACTTTTTATGATTGTCGTCATTTTTATTTATCCATTCAATCATTTTCATTTTTTCAGAAACATCCATTTCTCCTTTTATATACTTTAGAATTATTGTTTCCATGTTTGCCCATTTACACAACTCTTTAATTACTCATTCCTTAAATAATTGGCTGGTTTTACTAAGGCTACTTTTATCGATTCTGGTAATACTGATAATGCAGCAACAATAACAACAACAATTAGAGGTACAATAAACATCCATGGGTTTATGTCAACTCTAAACGCATAATTAGAAAGCCACTCCGAAGCCATAAAATATGTAATAGGAAGAGCAATTACTCCAGAAACAAACACTAAAACCACCAAGCTTTTAGGAATTAAAAGCAAGACATGCAAAATATTTGCTCCTAAAACTTTACGAACACAGAGCTCTTTAGTTCTTCGCATGGCCATATAGGACCCTAAGCCAAATAATCCTAAAGCTGCAATAAAAATAGCTAGTCCTGCAAACAAGAAAAAGAGTTGACCGAACTTACGATCTGCTTTATATTGACGATTAAAATGTTCGTCGAGAAAGAAATATTCATAAGGGTCCATAGGAAAAAACGCTTCGTATTTTTCACCAATATGCTTTACAGTACTTTCAATATTCGAGGTATTTATATTAACCGTTAAATAAGACGTATTATAGTACGTTGGATATAAAAACAGTGTAGGATCATAATCATTTTGAAGTGATTGTTGATGATAATTTTCCATAACACCAATAACTTCGGCGGTTCGATCTTGAGGCCCTAACTGAAATATAATGTTCTTATTCACGGCATCTTCAACAGATAAAAATCCAAGCAACTTCACAGCTGCTCTATTAAGCATAACTCTATATGGCTTATTTGCACTTGGAGGGTTAGGATTCCTAAAGCCGTAATATGAATGATCTTCTAATCTAAAGTTTCGTCCAGCTAATAACTTTATTTTATAAGCATCCATAAAGTCCTGATCTATACTAAACTGATTACAAATAACGTTGGCTTCCCTTTGTTCGTGTACCTGCCTAGTTGTATTATACCATGGATTTTTTTTTCCAGGCACGTCTGCGGTTGCCGCTACAACATTTACATTTGGGTTACGCAAAAGTTCAGCTTTAAAAACTTCCATCTTATCATTTACCGTAGAATCTACAACCATAGGTGCATTTATAATAAGATTATGCTTAGAATCAAAACCTAAATCTTGGTTTTGCATATACGAAAACTGACTGTACATAATAAAAGTACCAGCAATTAATGCGATAGATATGGTAAATTGAGCAACAACGAGAGCTTTACGTATTAAAGTTCCTTTTGTTGATTGATGAAATTTACCTTTTAATACCTGTATAGGTTTGAAACCAGACAGTACAAAAGCCGGATATATTCCTGCTAAAAGCCCTCCTAAAAAGATAAGTACAATAATGTGTGCCCATATTTGAGGTTTCAACCACATATCTGTAGATAATATGTGTAAGCCTACAAATTCATTAAAAGGGCTAATTAGCATACTTATTATAATAACAGCAATAACGGCTGCAATTAAATTAATGATTACAGATTCAAATAAAAATTGCACTATTAAAGCACTTCTTTTAATACCAACAACTTTTTTTAACCCTACTTCCATAGCCCGTTCTGTAGATTTTGCTGTAGAAAGATTAATAAAATTCATAAGTGCAATTAAAATTACAAATACAGCAATAAGCCAAAGAAAATTTAATGTTTTCTCATTACTGTTTACACTAATCTCATTACTCAAGTGGGATTTTAAGTGAATATCCTTTACAGGTTGCAATCCCATTTTCGCTTCAAAACTATGCTCTTGCATACTTTCGCTTAAATATTTATCTATAAAAGCTGGGAATTTAGCCTCAACAATTGCAGGATCTGTCCCTGGCTTTAACCTTACGTAATTATAAAACTCTGGCCAATTCCACGTAGTTTCTGTCCAAGGCCCTAACGTTGAAAACGAAATTAACATGTTAAATTTTAAATGGGTGTTTTCTGGAAGCTCTTCAAAAACACCAGTAACCTTTACTTGAATATTTCCATTCGCTACTAAAGTTTTATTAATAGGGTCTTGGTCTCCAAAAAAGCGTTCTGCAACTTTGGTAGATAAAATCATTGATCGCTGTTCTTTAAGAGCCGTTTTCGGGTTCCCTTTAACAAGATTAATTTTAAAAAGATCTAGCGCCGTACTATCAGCAATGTATATCATATCATTACTCACATTTGACTTTACCAAATCACCTTGTTCATTAGTATAAGACAACACAAAAGACCCCATCATAATCTCTTTATTCACAAGTCTTGCATAATTATCAACTTCAGGAAAATCTCGTTTCATTGCAGATCCAACTGCTGGATGCGTTGCCGCTGCGTCTACAAAACCTTTAGATCCTAAATTCGTGGAGAGTGTAACTCGATATAAGTCATCAATATGTGGCTGATGTTGATCGTAGCTAGATTCAAAATTTACATATTGAATAATGAGCAAATATGCTGTTATACCAATAGCTAAACCTCCTATATTAATTAGAGAATATCCCTTGTTTTTAATAAGGTTTCTCCAAGCTAATTTGAAATAATTTCTGATCATGATTGTTCGTTTTTTGATTGATGCTAATTATTCGTTTTTTAAATATTTTGCTGGATTTACAAAAGCTACTTTTATACATTCGGGTAAAACCGATAAAGCTGCAATAACAACTACCAATGAAATGGGTACAACAAACATCCAGAGACTTAAAGCTGTTCTAAATGCATAATCTGAAAGCCATTCATCTGCAAAAAAATAAGTAATTGGGGCAGCTATGAGGCCGGATATTAAAACCAAAGTCAATAAGCTTTTAGGTATTAATATTAATACTTGCGTTAGGTTTGCTCCTAAAACTTTACGTATACAAAGTTCTTTTGTTTTCTTTATCGCCATATAAGAGCCTAATCCAAAAAGTCCCAGTGCAGCAATAAAAATAGCGAGTATAGAAAACAATAAGCATATATGTCCAAATTTCACATCAGCTTTATATTGGCGATTAAAATAGTCCTCCAGAAAAAAATAATTATAGGGATCCATAGGAAAAAATTGTCCAAACTTCTCTCCAATATCTGCAATTGTTTTTTTTGCATTAGAAGTATTCATATTAATGGTTATATAGGCTGCATTGTAATACGAAAAATCCTGATAGATAGTTGGGTAATAGTCAGTTTGAAGAGATTCTTGATGATAGTTATCTATAACTCCAATAATTTCAGCTATCCCTTCCGTACCATCACTCAGCATTGGAAAGATTATTTTTTTGTTAACAGCATCTTCTATAGTTTCAAAACCTAATGTTTTAGCAGCAACTTTATTAATCATAACTTTATGCGCTCTGCCATTATCCTTTTCTTTGTCCCTATCGTATGTAGTAGCATCTCCCAATCTAAAGTTTCGTCCTGCTAATAATTTGATTTGGTATGTATTTAAAAAATCATAGTCAATATTTAAGAAATCACAATTAACTCCTTCCTCCCTTCTTTCATGTGCTTGTCTTACTATATTATCCAGTGCTATTTTTTTACCAGGAATATCTTGAGTCACAGTAACTGCTTTAATTTTGGAATTCTGTAGAAGCTCTCCCTTAAAAGTTTCCATTTTTCGGCTAATTGTAGAGTCTATAACTGTTGGGGCATTCAGTACAAGATTATGTTCCACATCATAACCTAATTCCTGATTTTGCATATAAGAAAATTGATGATAAATAATAAATGTTCCCGTTATTAGAGCGATAGATATGGCGAATTGAGCAATCACAAGGTTTTTTCGCATAGAAACACCTTTATTAGATTGATGAAACCTTCCTTTTAGCACCTCAATAGGCTTAAATCCAGAAAGTACAAAAGCTGGGTATATTCCTGCCAAAATACCGCCCACAAACATAAGAGCTAATAGGTGCATCCACAATCGAGGTTCTTTCCAGATATCTAGAGATAAAATCTCTAAGCCCACTAGATCATTAAAAGGTTGAATAAAAATGCTAACCAACCCTACAGCTAGAATAATACTTATAAAGTTGATGCAAAGTGACTCCAAAAGAAATTGAATAATCAAAGCTCTTTTTCTAATCCCAACAACTTTTTTTAAACCTACTTCCATAGCACGCTCCGTAGATTTAGCAGTTGACAGGTTAATAAAATTCATAAGGGCAATTAGTATCACAAAGAGTGCTATAATCTGCAGAAAGTATAATGTTTTTTCGTTGGCATTGGTCGATACTTCATTAATATGATGAGATTTTAAATGAATGTCTTGTACTGGTTGTAACCCAAATCGAGCTTCAAATCCATGTTCTTGCATAATTTCACTCAAATACTTTTTTGCAAAGTCAGGAAATTTGGCTTCTACTAGTGCTGGATCTGTACCCGGTTTTAATTTTACATAATTATAAAAATCTGGCCATATCCATGTTTGTTCGGTCCATGGCCCGAGTGATGAGAAAGAAACAAGCATGTTAAACTTAAAATGAGTATTCTCAGGAAGTTCTTCAAAAACACCTGTTACCATAAAGGGTGATCGATTATTAAATCTTAACATCTTACCTATAGGGTCTTCATTTCCAAAAAAACGTTGGGCTACTTCTTGAGATAAAATGATGGAGCCGCTCTCTGTTAAAGCCGTTTTCGAATTACCTTTTATGATTTTAATGTCAAACAAATCAACCACTGTACTATCAGCAATAAACAATTTCTCTTCATTAATATTCGTTTTTACAAGGTTTCCATGTTGGTCTTCGTAAGAAAGTACAAAAGTTCCCCACATAATATTTCTATCTACAAGACGCACATAACTCTCTACTTCAGGAAAATCTTGTTTCATTGCATGAGCAACTGCTGGATGATTTGTTGCCATGGTTTTAAACCCTTTACCTCCAAGGTCAGAAGTTAGTGTAACCCGATATAAATCATCAGCGTGAGATAAATGTTGATCATACTTTAATTCAAAACTAACATATTGAGTAATTAGGATATAAACTGCTATCCCAATAGCCAAACCAAGTACATTAATTGTAGTAAAAAGTTTGTTTTTCAGAAAAACTCTTAATGTTATTTTAAAATAATTTAATAGCATGATTATGCTTTACAATTTATATTAAGCTGTTCTCAGTTACTTTCTGTCCATCTAACATGCGAATAATACGATGACTGTATTTGGCATCGTGTTCGCTATGTGTTACCATTATTATGGTAGCGCCTTGATTATTTAATTCGGTTAATAATTCCATAACCTCATTACCATTACTACTATCTAAATTTCCTGTTGGCTCATCGGCAAGTATTAATTTTGGGTCATTAACCACTGCTCTAGCAACGGCTACTCTTTGTTGTTGCCCACCAGAAAGTTGTTGTGGAAAATGCTTGCGTCTATGCATAATTTGCATTTTTTCTAGGACCTCATGTACTTTCTTTTTTCTTTCAGCTTTTTTTACGCCTGTATAAATTAAAGGTAGTTCTACATTTTCAAAAACCGTAAGTTGATCAATCAAATTAAAGCTTTGAAATACAAACCCAATATTATGTTTACGGATGTTAGCCCTTTTACGCTCGTTATAATTAATAACCTCTTCACCATTAAAAATAAAACTGCCTCCATCTGAATCGTCCAACATACCTAGTATATTAAGCAACGTAGATTTTCCGCATCCAGAAGGCCCCATAACTGCTATAAACTCGCCTTGTTTCACTTCAAAAGACAGTTTATTTAAAGCTATGGTTTGTAACTCCTCAGTTTTGTAATATTTTTCTAAATCTTTAATTTTAATCATAATATGTGTTAGTTTATTTTAATACCAATTCTTGTTTATCGCCATAATTATCATAGCTAGATGTTATGACTTTATCTCCAGGTTGTAACCCTTCTAATACTTCATAATATTCTGTATTTTTTGTTCCGAGGCGGATATCTACTTTGTAAGCTATTGTACCAGCTTCATTCAATTTAAAAATCCAATTACCTCCGGTTTGTTGAAAAAAGCCTCCTTTTGGAACAAGAATGGCCTGCTTCTCTTCACTTAAAGCCAAACGAATTTGTAGAGATTGCCCACGACGAACCCCTTCTACTTTTTCTTCAAAAAGCATATCTACCTGAAATCGACCTCCAGTAACTTGAGTAAATACTTTCTTAATAATAAGACTGTACTCTTTACTATTAAAAAGAAATGTACCTCGTTGCCCTGTATAGATTCTAGATATATAATGTTCATCAATATCGGCACGTACTTTAAACCCACTCAAAACATCTAATTGTCCTAAGCGTTCACCTTTGTTTTTAGATTGTCCTATTTCGGCATCCAAAGATGTTAACTGACCATCAACTGGAGCTTTTACTACTAAATCTCCAACCTTCTTCCTCATTAATTTTAAAGCACTTTGGGTTCTAGAAAATGAATTTTGAGCTTGATTAGTTTCTTGCTTAGTTGATATCGAATCTTGTTTTAAAATTTCTTGAGCAAGTTCCATCTGCTGCTTTTGGTAGTTATAGTTATTTTCTGATTCTTGAAACTCTTGACGCCCAATAGCTTTTTGATCAAATAGTTTTTTATTAAGTTGATAAACTCTGCTAGCTTCAATAAGCGCATTCTCAACATCTGTCATTCTAGTCAACTTATTAATGGTATTTTGACGTGCAGCATTCTGAGAAATCTGCATTTGTGTTAATAAATTATATACTGATGTTTCTTGATTTACTAAACTCAATTCTAAATCGGTATTTGATAAGCGAAGTATAGGGTCACCTTGTTTCATAATAGCCCCATCTTCAACAAAAAGCTCATCTACTCGACCACCTTCAAGAGCATCTAAATAAATTGTGGTAATTGGTAAAACATTTCCAGAAACAGGTATATTTTCTTGAAACACTCCTTCTTTAATCTCACTAATGGAAATTCGCTCTTTATCTACATTTAGTTTAGAGTTTCCTCCAGTTGAAATAATTACAAAAGTGATTAATGAAATTAGAAGAATTAATCCAATAGCTATGCTAATTTGTTTCTTATTAAATCGTTTCTTTTCTAAAGGGATATCCATACAGTACCAATATTTATAACCTCTATATAGTCATTACTATGCCAATCACGTAAATACCTATAAATCATAATGTTAAAAATAATTTTATAAACAGAGGTGTTCGAAAATGATACAACTGTGTTCGCTTTCAAAACACTTTTTAATGCTTAAATAATTGTAGATTAATAATTTTTAATGCCCTCATTATTATTGTATTATTGTATTTATGTTGTTAAAAAACGCAAACATATTAGTTGTAGATGATGATACCGATGTCTTAACAGCTATGAGGTTACTGTTAAAATCGAGAGTTAAGGAGGTTGTTGTTGAGAAAAACCCTGGAAATATAATTTCCTTAATAGGGAAAACTAAATTCGATATTATTATTCTAGATATGAATTTTAATGGGCTTATAAATACTGGTAACGAAGGTATTTATTGGCTTAATAAAATTAAGGACATTGATAAATCAGTTTCTATTATTCTAATAACAGCATATGGTGATTTAGATTTAGCTATCCGATCTTTAAAAGAAGGAGCTTCAGATTTTTTAGTAAAACCTTGGGAAAACAGCAAGCTTATTGAGTCGATTACTGATATCTTAAATAAGAAAAAATCAAACACATATAAAAAAGCGGGCACCTCAATTACAAGACATGAAATTTTGGGTGAAAGTCATGCTATGACTGATGTTTTTTTGAAGATAAAAAAAATTGCTCCTACTGACGCTAATATTTTAATCTTGGGAGAAAACGGAACGGGCAAGGACTTAATTGCTAAAGCTATACACGATAATTCGTTAAGAAAACACAAACCTTTTATTAAAGTTGATGTTGGATCGCTAACTGCAACATTATTTGAAAGTGAATTATTTGGATACAAAAAAGGAGCTTTTACAGATGCAAAAAATGACAGACCAGGAAGGTTTGAATCTGCCGATGGCGGTACGCTTTTTTTAGATGAAATTGGTAATATAAGTTTGCAACAACAAGCAAAACTCTTAACGGTTTTACAAAACAGAAAAGTAACACCATTAGGCTCTAACAAAGCTATAGATATTAATATTCGACTTATTTGTGCAACTAATTTAGATATTGAATTTCTTGCAGACGAAGCTAATTTTAGAAAAGATCTTATATATAGAATTAATACTGTTGAAATTATTGTACCTCCGCTTAGAAACCGTGATAAAGATGTTATTTTACTTGCTAAGCATTTTATTAATGTTTACGCCGAAAAGTATTTAAAATCCAGCTTTAAACTAGATGATGGTTTTATTGAAAAATTAAGGAGCTATTATTTCCCAGGTAATGTCCGCGAACTACAATACGCTTTGGAAAGAGCAGTGATTATGGCTGACAGTGATTATTTACATAAAGAAGACTTAGTGTTTTCTCCAATAGAAAAACGAGGGAATAATATTGGCACATCCGATTTAAAACTAGAAACCATAGAAAAGAATGCTATTTTAAAAGTTATTGAGAAAAATAATGGTAACATTTCTAAATCTGCTAAAGAATTAGGGATTACGCGAACAGCACTTTATAGAAGATTAAATAAGTATGGCTTATAGAAAATATAAATTAGTTCTTACCTTAAGAGTCATTATTCTATTTTTTGCGCTAACAATTTTAGCGTTTACAATTACCTATTTAGATTTTCAAACCAATTTACAACTTAGTCTTGCTATACTAGCCCCTTTTTTAATCATATTGTATTACTCCTTTAGAAGCTTATACAAGTTTATATTTAGGCGATTTTATGAAATGGATGATTTTTTTGAATCTGTAAAGTATCGAGATTTCTCCCGATGGTTTAACGAAAAATCTGGATCTGAAGATATTAAGGAGTTACGCAAAGGCTTCAATGAAGTTAACAAAACCATACACGAAATAAATAAAGAAAAAGAAGCACAGCATTTATACCTAAAAAAAATACTAGAATTAATTAATACAGGAATAATTGCTTATAATATAGAGTCTGGTAAAGTTTTATGGATCAATGATGCTTTTAAAAAAACCTTAAGTGTTCCTTCTCTAAAAAATGTTCAGTTTATTGAAAAAAGAAACCCCAAGCTTTACAATACTGTTTTTACAAAAAACCATAACATTGAGGATAGTATAACCGTAACTATTGAGAACGAAAAAACAAAACTTTTAATAGCTAGTTCCATTTTCCAAATAAAGGAAGAGTCATATAAACTTATTGTTTTACAAAATATAGAAAGTACATTAACCCAAAACGAAACCGAGGCATGGAAAAAGCTTTTGAGTGTTATGACGCATGAAATCATGAACTCAATTGCGCCAATATCGTCATTAGCGGAAACACTACAAACCAAAGTTCAACAATCTATAAGCGATCCCAACGAGCATCAAATAGACATGAACGATTTAGACACAGGAATTGAAAGTATTAAAAAAAGAAGTGAAGGCTTATTAAAATTTGCTAAGACATACAGAAGTTTGAATAAAATCACCAAACTTAATTTAAGCAATATATTAGTAATCGAGCTGTTCGAAAACATAAAAACCTTAATGTTTCCTTCGCTAGAAAATAAAAATATTGACTTACATTTCGAAATTGAAAATCCAAATCTTGAAATAGAAATGGATACGTATTTAATTGAACAAGTATTAATTAATTTAATACTTAATGCGGTTGAAGCCTCTAAAGAAGTTAAGCATCCTAAAATTACTTTATCCGCTCAAAAAAATATTAATGGGCAAGCCATCATAAAAATAAGGGATAACGGAAAAGGCATTCCAAACGAAATAATAGAAAATATTTTTGTTCCATTTTTTAGCACAAAAAAAACTGGTAGCGGTATAGGTTTAAGTCTATGTAAACAAATTATGCTTCTACATAAAAGCAAAATTCAAGTAAAAAGTGCAGAAAATAAAGGTACAATTGTTAGTTTGATATTCTATACGGCTTAAAGCAAACTTCTAATTTAATAGCATAAAAAAAGCCTTATCAAATTTTGATAAGGCTTTAGTACTGAAGACGGGACTTGAACCCGTACGTCCTAATGGACATTGGATTTTAAGTCCAACGTGTCTACCAATTCCACCACTTCAGCATTGGTATATTTTAAGAAAGTTTCAGAGCGAAAGACGGGATTTGAACCCGCGACCCCCACCTTGGCAAGGTGATGCTCTACCCCTGAGCTACTTTCGCAGTCTTTTATATGAACATACAATATTGCTATTGCGGATGCAAATTTAAAATATTTCTAGGAATTCCAAAGCCTTTTAGTAAAATAAATAAAAATAATTTTAAGCTTGTTTTTTCTTAACTAACATACGCTTAATTTCATTCAATTTCATAAGTGCTTCTACAGGTGTAAGTGTATCAATATCAATGTGTAAAATCTCGTCCTTAATATTTTCTAATAAAGGATCGTCTAAATTAAAAAAGCTTAGTTGCATTTCATCTTGCATAGATTTCACCTTATCTGTAAGCTCTTCACTTGAATGTGATTGCTCTAATTTCTTCAAAATTTTATTTGCGCGGTGTAAAACTTGTTGAGGCATACCTGCCATTTTAGCTACATGGATTCCAAAACTATGTGCACTACCTCCTTCAACCAATTTTCTTAAAAAAAGAACATTATCTTTTAATTCTTTAACAGAGACATTAAAGTTTTTAATACGCTCAAAAGTTTCACTCATCTCATTCAACTCATGGTAATGTGTTGCGAAAAGTGTTTTAGGTTTTGCAGGATGCTCATGTAAATATTCGCTAATAGCCCATGCTATCGAAATACCATCATAAGTACTAGTGCCACGACCTATTTCGTCTAACAACACTAAACTTCTGTCGGATATATTATTTAAAATAGAAGCTGTTTCATTCATCTCTACCATAAATGTCGATTCTCCCATCGAAATATTATCACTGGCACCTACTCTGGTAAAAATCTTATCAACCAAACCTATTCTAGCTTCTTGAGCTGGCACAAAACTCCCTATTTGCGCCAATAATACTATAAGTGCTGTTTGTCTTAAAATAGCTGATTTACCAGACATATTGGGTCCCGTAATCATTATTATTTGCTGTGTTGTTCTATCTAAAAACACATTATTAGCGATATAAGCTTCACCAATTGGTAATTGTTTTTCGATAACAGGATGGCGTCCATTTTTAATATCTAAATCATACGATTCATCAATATTAGGATAGATGTAATTATTATCCTTAGCAAGTTGTGCAAATCCACACAAGCAATCTATTTGACCTATCAAATAAGCATTTTGTTGTACTGGTTTTATATATTGATTCATCCAACCTACCAATTCTGCAAATAGTTGTTGCTCGATGGCTTGTATTTTATCTTCGGCTCCTAAAATTTTGGCTTCATACTCTTTAAGTTCCTCGGTAATGTAGCGTTCAGCACTTACCAAAGTTTGTTTTCGTATCCATTCTTCTGGAACTTTATCTTTGTGCGTATTACGCACTTCAATATAATATCCAAAAACATTATTTGATGCTATTTTAAGAGATGTTATTCCTGTACGCTCACTTTCGCGTTGCAGCATATTGTCTAGGTAATCTTTCCCAGATTTAGATAAATCTCTCAATTCGTCTAATTCAGATGAAAAACCAGCAGCAATGCTATTTCCTTTTAGCACATTTACTGGTGCATCTTCATTTAGTGTTTCTTTTATTTTTTCGCGAAGTACTTCACAACTCTGTAAGTTATCTCCAATAATTTTAAGCGATTCATTATCACAATTAGAGGCTAACGATTTTATAGGCACAATAGCTTCTAATGAGTTTTTAAGTTGAATAACCTCTCGCGGACTAACTTTTCCTGTTGCAATTTTAGAAATTAAACGCTCTAAATCTCCAATATGCTTAATATGGTTTTGAATTTTTTGAAGCACCGTATTTTCCTTGGTTAAAAAGCTAACTACTTCGTGGCGTTGCTTAATTTTATCAACATTTTTTAAGGGTAAAGCCAACCATCGTTTAAGCATTCTTCCACCCATAGGTGAAATAGTTTTATCAATAACATTTAAAAGCGTAACCGCATTATTATTTGTAGAATTATATAATTCTAAATTTCTAATTGTGAATTTATCCATCCACACATAATCATCTTCAGCAATTCTAGAAATAGACGTAATATGCTGTAGTTTATGATGTTGTGTTTCACCTAAATAATGTAAAATAGAACCAGAAGCAATAACACCTTCATATAAATCTTCAACACCAAACCCTTTTAAGGTCTTTGTGTCAAAATGCTTTATTAGGGTTTCGTATGCATAATCGGTTTGATATATCCAGTCTTCCAGATAGAAGGTATGAAAATCTTCTCCAAACGTTTCATTAAAAAGTGTTCGTTTTTGCTTGGATACTAAAACTTCACTCGGGCTAAAATTTTGAAGCAGTTTATCAATATACTCAGCATTACCTTGCGAGGTTAAAAACTCACCTGTAGAAATATCTAAAAATGAAACTCCTATATATTTTTTATCGAAATAGACAGAGCATAAAAAGTTGTTAGATTTTGACACTAAAACCTCATCATTTAAAGCTACTCCTGGAGTTACCAATTCGGTTACACCGCGCTTTACAATGGTTTTGGTTTGTTTAGGATCTTCCAATTGATCGCAAATAGCAACACGCTCGCCTGCTTTTACCAACTTAGGCAAGTACGTATTTAAAGAATGATGTGGGAATCCTGCTAACTCTGTTTCACTCTCACTACCTGCACCGCGCTTAGTTAAAATTATCCCTAAAATCCCTGCAGCTTTTACGGCATCACTACCAAAAGTTTCATAAAAATCGCCCACTCTAAACAGTAATAACGCATCAGGGTACTTTGCTTTAATAGCATTATACTGCTTCATTAAAGGGGTTACTTTTTTACTTTTTGTAGCCAATGGAAAAGTTATTTATTAATGTTATTTTTGACAAAATTGTAGCATGCAATGTACCATTAATTTCATGTTTTTTGAAGTTGATTTTTTAGAAGTTATCTACAATTAGAGTGAGATTTCAACAAAAAAGATTTCTATCTTCACAGAAATAAAAAAAACAATTGTTTGCAATGCGTAAACTTAAAAATAGCGAATTAGATAGATTAAGTGTTGATGCTTTTAAAAGCGTAGAAAAAACACCTTTAATTATTGTACTTGATAATATTAGAAGTTTAAACAACATTGGTTCAGTTTTTAGAACAAGCGATGCTTTTTTAATTGAAAAAATTTATCTCTGTGGCATTACTGCAAAACCACCACATAAAGACATTCACAAAACAGCACTAGGAAGCACCGAAACAGTGGCTTGGGAATATGCAAAAAACACTCTTGATTTAGTTGAAAAACTAAAAAATGAAAACGTAAAGATTTGTTCTATAGAGCAAGCAGAAAACGCTATCATGTTAAACGATTTTAAAGCTGAACCCAATACTAAATACGCTCTTGTTTTTGGAAACGAAGTAAAAGGTGTAGCGCAAGAAGTAGTTTCTGCAAGCGACTTTGTTATTGAAATCCCACAATTTGGAACCAAACACTCTTTAAACATTTCTGTAAGTTGCGGCATTGTGGTTTGGGATGTGTTTTCAAAAATAAACCATTTTGGAAAAAACTGAATTTGATGATTTACATAAATTAAAGAATCTAGTAGGAGGAACATCTAGATTTTATCTCATGAGATTTTTTACTTTTATTTTTAGAAGAAAAAAAGTAATAGATAAATTAAGCTACACCTGCCCTCCAAATATAGACGAAGACTACCTTGAAAATAAAAATGTAAACCATAAAAATACAATAGCTTTTATATTAATCTTATTTTTTGTTACATCTATTATTTTGAAATTTTTTAAATGAATAAAACTTCAAAACAGCATTGGCCAACCAAAGATGTGATGACCCAGATTTATGAAAAGAATCTTTGGGGTGGTACAACATTCGATTTTTATTCTGGAGCAGGTTCGCACGATCCAAAAATTATAGACCCTTATTTAAAAGTTTTAACTGATTTTTTAGAATCTCAAAACCCTCCTTTAGTAGTTTGCGATCTAGGTTGTGGAGATTTCAATATTGGAAAACACCTAACCAAATATTCTAAAAAGTATATTGCTATTGATATTGTTGAAACTCTTATTAATAGAAACAAAAAATTATACAAAGAAGATAACTTAGAGTTTTATTGTTTAGACATTACAAAAGATGAGCTTCCTAAAGGAGATTGCATTATATTAAGACAGGTATTACAGCATTTATCTAATACAGAAATACAAAAAGTTGTTAAAAAGATAAAGCATTATAAATATGTCATTTTAACCGAGCATATCCCATTAGGCAACTTTGTTCCAAACAAAAATATTATTACCGGACAAGGCATTAGACTAAAACAAAATAGTGGCGTTAATGTACTGGAAGCTCCTCTCAATTTTAAAATTAAAGAAGAAAAACAACTTGGGGAGTATTTTTTAGAAAATAGTAAGGGGCGTATTGTGACTATGTTGTACAGAGTTTTTTAACCTAATCGTTTAGCTTGATTCTAACCTCAAAAAAACTAACTTTGTTTATCTTTATATATATAAAATATTCAAACGATTTCATATCAAGACGTAAGCCTCAAGTTGAAAATGCGCAGAATAACCAATAAACCCCATCTGGTTTTTTTACTTTCGATTCCCATGATAATGCTTATCGGATTTATCAATGGAGAAGCAGCATTGGATATTAATGTTCACGACACTTATTATATAATTGCATACATACATCTAGCAATACTGATTTCAATACTTTTTGGAATAATCGGCCTTGGCTATTGGATAATGCTGGAAACTAACAGAAAGCTTTCAAAATTGCTGAATTTGATTCACATTACGTTGACTATTGGCGGGTTTATAGCAATCTGGATTACATCACTGATACTTACAGAATCTGCAGAATATGAGTTTGATGATATTGGAAAACGGAATTTGATAATTGCTTTAATTTTGTTTTTAATGATTCTTGGACAATTTCTATACATCATTAATTTAATAATCGGGCTATTTAAAAGAATAAAAAGCAGTGGCTAACAATGTTAGAGACAGTGCGTAAGTTTATCCCTAAATCAAAAGACAAGTGTATATTTGACCTCTCTGATTTTCTTGCGAAGAATTCTCGCACTCAACAAACCACACAACTAACCTTATAAACAAACGATAAACATTACCTTCTATCAATTCCCACAAATCTCTCCCAAAACCCACAAATAGTCTGCGCGGTTTTCTACAAAATCTTTATCAGAAATATCAATAATCTTTACATTAAAATCCTTTTGAGTTTTTAAAAAATCTAAATAGCCAGCATTAATTTTTTCTAAATAATCATTCGCAATATTCTGTTCGTAATCGCGTCCACGCTTTTTAATATTTTGTTGTAAACGCTCCGTATTTTGATATAAATACACATACAGTTCTGGCTTTGCAATGTCTTTATACATTAAATAGAACAGCTTTCGGTATAAATTAAACTCATCTTCTGCTAAAGTAATTTTAGAAAAAATAAGTGATTTAAACACGTCATAATCGCTCACAATAAAATCTTTAAACAAATCAAGCTGAGATAAATCGTCAGAAATTTGCTGGTATCGATCTGCAAGAAAAGACATTTCTAAAGTAAAAGCATAACGCTGTGCATCTTCATAAAACTTTGGCAAAAACGGGTTGTCTGCAAAGCGCTCTAAAATTAATTTAGCATTAAAATCATGCGCCATTTTAGTTGCCAAACTGGTTTTTCCTGCGCCTATATTCCCTTCTATAGCAATGTAATTATATTTTGAAAAATCATATACTTTACTCGGGTTTTTTAGCCAAATATTAATAGGTTCTAAAAGAGAATCATCTTCGCATTCATCTAATAAAACAAATACTTCTTTATTAAACTTAGGGTGCTTCACTTTAGCAGCAACATCGTTAAGTGGTTGCAAAACAAACTTACGTTTCGCCATTTCTGGATGTGGTACTTGTAATGTTTTAGTGTCTATAATTTTATCTTCAGCGAAAGCAATATCTAAATCAATGGTTCTCGCCTCATAATTTGCGCCTTTTTTTCGTGTGCGCCCTAAAGCAGTCTCAACAGATAATAATTCTTTTAATACAATTTTTGGTTGCAAATGAGATTCTAAGACTAAACAACAGTTAAAAAAATCATCACTTTCAAAGCCAAAAGCTGGAGATTTATATACTTTAGAAATCTGTTTAATATTTCCAATTTTTGCATGAATAGCATCAATAGCATTCTGAAGGTTTTTAAATTTATCTCCTTTATTACTACCCAATGCAATATGAAATGTTGTTGGTTTTATCATAGAGAAAGCAAAATAACTAAAACAATTTTTAATCCTTTATATTTACAAGACGTATTTATTCACAATTTATATGACTTTAAAAGATAAGCTAGCTGCACAACGTATTTACATCCTTTTAGGAGCCCTATTTATAACATCATTAGTAGTTTCAAATCTTATTTTTCAGAAATTCTTTTACTGGCATCCCTTTGATGTGAAAATTTTTGGAAGTAAACTTTTTGAAATTTCGGTAGGTATTTTACCTTACCCTATTACCTTTTTAATAACCGATTTAATAAGTGAAATATATGGTAAAAAACGAGCTAACGATGTTGTGGTAACTGGTATTTTTGCTTCATTATTTTCTCTTTTAATAATCTATATTGCAGATATTGTTCCCGCAACCTCCTGGTCTCATGTAAATAATGAAACATTTAGTCATGTATTTGGCAATTCAATTATTGCAGTTTTTTCTAGTATGCTAACATATTTGTTTGCTCAATTTGTAGACATACAGATTTATCATTTCTGGAAACGTTTAACCAAAGGAAAACATTTATGGCTACGTAATAACTTCTCCACTTGGTTTTCACAATTTGTCGATACACTTTCAATTGTGACTTTGCTTAGCTATTTTGGGATTTTAGAATGGGTAAACTTTAAAGGTTTACTAATAAGCGGTTTTCTATTTAAAGTTATAGTTGCAGCTTGCGACACACCATTTTTGTATTTAGGCGTTTATTTATTTAGAAAACGTTTCAACTTAAAAGTAAACGAAGAGATTAATCTTTTAGAAGGTGATAATTTAATAGACAGCATAGGTAAAATTGACCATTAATATGTATTAGCCTATCATTCGTTTCAACTTTTAGCATCATTTTTGCGTATATAAACTAACAACATTTTATTTAATAAAATTCTAGCCTTAGTTGGAATGACAAAATTTTGTTTATGAAAAAAGTTTTTAAAATTATTGGAATTACATTACTTATTATTATAGCGCTTTTAATTGCTATTCCTTTTGCTTTTCAGGGACAAATAAAAGATATGGTTAAACGTTTTATTAACGAAAATGTTAATGCCAAGGTAGAGTTTAGCGATGTGAGTTTAAGTTTCCTTAGTAGTTTTCCACAAGCGCATGTAAGTGTAAGTGATTTGGTAATTACTAATTTTGAGCCTTTTAAAGATGAAACTTTTGCTACTGCAAAAAATATTTCATTCACCATGCCTATAAAAGAGTTATTTAAAAAGTCTGACGAGGCTCCCATTATTGTAAATTCAATTGATATAGATGAGGCTTTACTAACCTTAAAAACCAATAAATTTGGTGACACAAACTACGATATTACTAAAACTGATGAAGATGCTTTAAACGAAACTGAAACTAGTGGCTTCTCATTTAATCTTGAAGATTACAGCATTAACAATAGTGCATTGACATATCTAGATGAAGCATCAAATACTATAATACATGTTTCAGAATTAAACCACGAAGGAAATGGTATTTTTTCAGCAGAAAACTCAGAATTAGATACCAAAAGCGAAGCCAATATTAGCATCACTATTGATAGCACAAATTATTTAAGCAACAATCCTGTTAAATTAGACGCCTTAATTGGGTTAGATTTAAATAACAGTAAATACACTTTTAAGGAAAACAAAGGCCTTTTAAACGATCTGCCTTTAGAATTTCAAGGTTATGTACAGCAACTTGAAAACGGACAAGAGATTGATATTACTTTTAAAAATCCAGAATCGGATTTCAAGAGCTTTTTAGCTGTTATTCCTAAAGCATATTCTAAAGATATTGAAGACGTACAAACTACTGGCGACTTTAAAGTAAATGGAATTATAAAAGGATTAATTTCTGAAGAAACAATTCCTAATTTAGATATTAATATTGCTTCAAATAATGCATCGTTTAAATATCCTAACTTACCAAAACGCGTTAGTAATATTTCTATAAACACGTCTATAAAAAACACAACTGGAAATGCAAATGACACTTATATAGATATTCAAAAATTAAACTTTAAAATTGATGATGATATCTTTAAATCTTCAGCTACATTAAAAAACATCACAAAAAATATGCTAGTTAATGCCAATGTCGATGGGGTTTTAAACTTAGCAAATATTACCAAAGTATATCCTATTGAATTAAAAAATGCTTTAAGTGGTATTTTAAAGGGTAAAATCAATACTGCTTTCGATATGAAGGCTATTGAAACCAATGCTTACGAGCGTATTAAAAATAACGGTTCTGCTAATATTACTGATTTTGTATTTTCTTCAACAGATATTGTAAATCCTATTCATATTTCCAACGCTAACATGACGTTTAACCCTGGAACGGTTACATTAACTAGCTTTAAAGCACAAACTGGTGATAGCGATTTAAATGCTACTGGAACTATTAAAAACTTATTAGGTTTTTTATTAAGCGATAACACTTTGCAAGGAGATTTCAATGTAAACTCTAATATGTTTAAAGTGAGTGATTTTATGACTGAGGGTAGTGAAACGTCCGAAAATAAAACGACTTCAGGTAGCGAATCTTTAAAAATTCCAGCCTTCTTGGATTGCTCCATAAATGCGAATGCAAAAAAAGTAATTTACGACAACTTAAATTTGAAAGATGTTAAAGGAACGCTTTTGATAAAAGACCAGCAAGCCAAAATAAAAAACATGACATCTAGCATATTTGATGGTGCGTTATCAATTGCTGGAGATGTTTCAACAAAAAACGAAACACCTTCCTTTAATTTAAATTTAGGCGCAAACGGATTTGATATTTCTAAATCGTTTAAAGATTTAGAATTACTTAAAAATATAGCACCTATTGCAAAGCTTTTTGATGGAAAATTAAATACAAATATTAATTTGTCTGGAAATTTAGATCAGGAATTTTCTCCAAATTTAAGTAGTGTTTCAGGTGATGCTTTTGCAGAATTATTAGCCACAAAAATTAGTGAAAACCAAAATGGTTTAATCAGTAAATTAGAAGGTGCTATAAGCTTTATAGATTTTGACAAACTAGATTTAAAAGATTTAAAAACCAAACTGGAGTTTGCCAACGGACAGGTAAGCGTAAAGCCCTTTCAGTTAAAATACGAAGACATTATTATTGATGTTTCAGGATCTCATGGTTTTGACAAAACCCTGAGTTATAATGCCATTTTTAATGTGCCAGCAAAATATTTAGGAAGTGAGATAAATCAATTAATTGGTAAAATTGGTACTGAAGATGCTAAAAATATTTCCATCCCAGTAACTGCAAATATTGGTGGAACCTATACTAGTCCAACAGTAAAAACAGATTTAACAAGCGGTATTAGCAACTTAACAAATCAACTTATTGAAATTGAAAAGCAAAAATTATTAAATCAAGGAAAAGACAAGGTTAAAGACTTAATTGGAGATGTTATTGGGGGTAATCAAACTAAAGCAGACTCTCTAAAAAAAGAACAAAACAATACTGTAAAAGATGTTTTAGGAAGCATAATTGGAGGTAATAAAACATCGTCAGATTCTACTAAAACCAATACTACTGATGCTGTTAAAAATGCACTTGGTGGGTTGTTAGGGAATAAAAAAAAGAAAGAAGATACAATTAATTAGGTTTTCCTAATAAAAAAACTGAACTTTGTCACCCTTTTTAAGATTTTATAGAAAATACAAAATAAATTATATTTATGTTAAAGATAATAGTTAAAGATGGTGAAAACATCGAGAGAGCTTTAAAACGCTACAAAAGAAAACACAGAAATATTAAAGTGATGCAAAACTTAAGAGATGGACAGTTCTTTACAAAACCATCAGTTAAGAGACGTCGCGAAATTCAGAAAGCCGCTTACATTCAAAACTTAAGAGACCAAGAAGATATTTAATCTCTAGTTTATACAACATATATAAATCCCAATTACAATGCCATGTAATTGGGATTTTATTTTTGTAAGCTTTCATAATCTTACTCAACAAAAGGATTATGATTTTAATTTACTTTCTAATTGGAATATTAGCCTCTATACTAAGTGCCTTACCTCTAGGTGCTTCAAATATTGCCGTAATAAACACCACATTAAAACAGAATGCTTCACAAGCTTTCAAAATTGCTGTAGCAGCTGGAATAGCTGAAGTTATTTTATCATATTATGCCTTACACTGTAATTTAGTGGTTAAAGATTTTTTTAATAATAATATGTGGGTGCAAATTTTTATAACTATTTTATTATTAGCGATTGGTATATTTCTTTTCTTTAAAAAAGAATCTATAAATCAATCTAAAAAAAGAAAGTTAGTACAATCAAAATACGCTACAGGGTTTATATTAGGGTTGTTAAATCCACCTGTATTAATTTATTGGGTTCTCGTTTACGGATTTATAAATAACAATGACATTATGCTATCTCTAAAATCATCATTTAGTGTATTGTTTTTGTTTTTTGCAGGTGTCTATCTGGGCAAATTACTAACACTTTATTTTTATAGCAGATTTAGCTTAATCATTAAAAACAAAGCTCAAAATATAGCTTTGGTAGTTAATAAAATTACAGGTGTTTTATTAGTTATTATTGGGGTTGTTCAAGTAATTAATATATATTCTTTTTAATTAATAGAAATATTAACCACCAAACCTTCATTAGCTCGAACATTAAAAACAGTATTATCTTCAAAAATTAAATATTGCCCTTTAATTCCAACAAGTTTTCCAGAATACTGTTGTTGCTTAATAATGTTTAAGCTTTTTGGTTTTTCAGGATATTTATAAACTGGGAATTCTAAATTAGTTTCAGTATTACTTTCAATAAAATAATCTATCGCTTCACCAGGAATATATTGTTTTAAGCGGTCTCTCCATTCAACCAAATTTTCATCTTCAATCTCATTTTTAAGCATTTTACGCCAATTTGTTTTATCTGCTACATAATTTTTTAACGCCACTTCAGTAATACCAGCAAGATAACGATTAGGAACCTCAACAATTTCAATAGCTTCATGAGCGCCTTGATCTATCCAACGTGTTGGTACTTGTTGTTTTCTTGTAACTCCAACTTTTACATTACTGGAGTTTGCTAAATACACAATATGTGGCTGTAATTGCACTTTTTTTTCAAATTCTAAATCTCGGTCTTCTTTACCTAAATGTGCTGTACTTAATTCTGGACGCATAATCCAGTCTGCTGCCTGTGGCACGTTATAAAAACATTGTTTATCAAAACCCTGTCTGTAAATAGGCTTATTCAATCCACAGTTTAAACATTGGTACTTAACAAATTGCATAGTAATAGTTTTATTTAGTAACTGATTCATATTCAAAAAATCATTTTCAAAAACTAAAAAATACTGTATAGGTTGCGAAAACTCAGTTTCCATTTTTGTTAAAACGCCTTGGTAGTTCATAAAAAAAAGTCTTATTTTTAAGAACTTTAAAGATAAAATAAATATGCCAATTCCTTTAGTAAATTCTATTGCTTCTTGGTTTTTAAAAAAACGATTTCATCAAATAGAATTGTTTTTAAAATACCCAAATGAAGTACAAAACGAATTACTTTTAAGCCTTATTAATATGGCTAAAGACACCGAAATTGGCAAGCAATACGGTTTTGAATCTATAACAAATTATAAAACATTTGCAGAACGAATTCCAATAAAAAACTACGAAGGCTGGCAAGATGTAATAGAACGTTCGCGAAGAGGCCAAACCAATATTTTTTGGCCAAGTCCTATAAAATGGTTTGCCAAATCTAGTGGCACTACCAATGCCAAAAGTAAATTTATTCCAGTTAGCTCAGAATCTTTAGAAGACTGCCATTATGCAGCTGGAAAAGATTTATTGTGTATGTATCTTAACAACAATGAAGATTCTCAATTATTTACTGGGAAGAGTTTACGCTTAGGTGGAAGTAAAGAATTATATAAAGAAAACGGTACTGTTTTTGGTGATTTATCTGCGATTTTAATTGACAATATGCCCTTTTGGGCAGAATTTAGTAGCACTCCAAGTAGTAAAGTGTCGCTAATGAGCGATTGGGAATATAAAATGCAAGCAATTGTTGACGAAACTATAAATGAAAATGTTACCAGTTTGGCTGGTGTTCCATCTTGGATGTTAGTTTTGTTAAATAATGTTTTAGAAACCACAGGAAAACAAAATTTACATGATGTTTGGCCTAACTTAGAAGTGTATTTTCACGGCGGTGTAAGCTTTACACCTTATGTAGACCAGTACAAAAAAATATTGCCTAAAAATAACTTTAAATATTACGAAATTTATAATGCTTCAGAAGGTTTTTTTGCTATTCAAGATCAAAATAATTCAAGCGAATTGTTATTAATGCTAGATTATGGCATTTTTTATGAATTTATTCCTATGAATATTTATGAGTCTTCTGATGAATGTGCCATTCCGTTAAGTGAAGTAAAACTAAACCAAAATTATGCAGTTGTTATTACCACTAATGCAGGTTTATGGCGTTATAAAATAGGTGATACTGTTCGATTTACTTCATTAAATCCATATAGAATAAAAGTTTCTGGAAGAACCAGGCACCATATTAATGCTTTTGGTGAAGAGTTAATTATTGAAAATGCTGAAGATGCTTTAAAAAAAGTTTGTAAGCGTACAAAAGCTGAAATTGTAGATTATACTGCAGCTCCAATTTTTATGAAAGGTAAAGAGAAAGGTGCTCATGAATGGCTTATTGAATTTAAAACACCTCCAGAAGATCTTAACTATTTTAATGAGCTATTTGATAATGCCTTAAAATCTTTAAATTCTGATTACGAAGCAAAGCGGTATAACAACTTAACACTTAATAAGCCTAAGATACATATAGCTAGACAGCAATTATTTTATGATTGGCTGAAGCAAAACAATAAATTAGGTGGGCAGCATAAAATCCCCAGGCTCTCAAATACTAGGGATTATATAGATGATTTGTTGAGTTTAAACTCTTAATCTTTAAAACGCAAAAGGCTCTGAAAAACAATTACTTAACGAATTAAATTGCGATTGGTCTAGTAAATTTCATTTTATCTTAGGTTAACAAGTATTTTTGAAAGACTAATTAATCATAAATCCCTCTCTCAAAATGAAAACTAATCTTTTCGTTCTTATTTGTTTTATCTCAAATTTTATTTTTAGCCAAGGCCCTTCAAATCTTATTGCAGGTAATATTGATACTTCAAAATCTGCTTTAATACATACTAACAATTCTGTTTCATCAAATGAAATAGGAACTAACGGTTTTGAATTTGAACTTTTAGATGCAGGTGTAAATACTAAATACTCTGAAATAGGCACAGGCTTTTTTAGAAACAAACTGATTATGGTTTCGTCTAAAAAGCTTGGCGGGTTTGCAAAAATTGACCTTAATACAAACGAGGCTTACAAAGAATTGTTTTGTTTAGATGTTGGTAAAAATGGTGCATTAAGCAAACCTTTATTGTTTTCAAGAATATTAAATACCAACGACAGTGAAGATCAACTTACGTTTTCACCGGATGAAAAAACTGTTTATTTTACAAGAAGTAGTAAAGAAAATTCTCTTGAATATAAACTTTATAAAGCCTCCCTTGAGGAAGGCTCTCATGGTAATTGGATAAATGTAGAATTATTAGATATAAATAAAGCTAATACTTCTATTGAAACTCCTTTTTTAAATAGAAAAGGAGATAAGTTATATTTTGCATCAAATATGCCTGGATCAATTGGGGGTTATGATATTTATGTGTCAAACGTTAATGCAGATGGATCATTAGATACTCCAAAAAACTTGGGACACTCAATAAATACAACTTCCGATGAAAAATATCCTTCATTATCAATAGACGGAAAGCACTTATATTTTTCTTCTAAAGGGCATCAAAACATAGGTGGTTATGATCTTTTTACAAGTAGAATTCTTAACAACTCCTATAAAGCGCCAAGAAATCTTGGAAATACAATTAATTCCAGTTATGATGAAATCGCTTATTTTTTAGCTACAAAAAATAAAGGATACGTATCATCAAACAAACCAAATGGTAAAGGTAGTTTTGATATTTACACCGCGGTTAACGATGAAATTATTCAATCTATAAAAGGTAATGCTATAGATTTGGTAACAAAAATTAAGCTCCCAAATACCTTAGTGATTCTTAAAGATGAAGACAACAATGAAGTAGCTAGACAAATTACAGATCAAACTGGAGCTTTTAATTTTAAAAATATTGAGCCTTTTGAAGTATACACTTTAAGCACGTATAAAGATGGTTTTATAGATGCTGATTTTGAATTTTTAGCAAACAGGAATTTTGATACAACATATAAAAAGAATTTAGAACTAAACACTACAGAACCTGTAATTGCTAAAGTTGATGATGAATTAAGGATTGTATTAGAAAATATTTATTTCGATTTTGCAAAATACAGCATTAAAGAAGAGTCTACTATTTCTTTAAATAAGATTATTAAAGTACTAAAAGATAAGCCAGAAATTAACTTAGCAATAAATGCCCATACAGATATAAGAGGTAATGATGCTTACAATTTAAAATTATCGAACAAAAGAGCTAAATCTGCATTACAATATTTAATTAAAAATGGTATTGCTAAAAATAGAATTACATCTAAAGGTTATGGCGAAACAAAACCATTAATTGACTGTAAAACAAATACGTGTTCGGATGAAGAGCATCAATCTAACCGACGTATTGAATTTGTTATTTTAGATTAAACAATACAAATCGACTAAATACAAGTAAAAAAAGTGTTTAAACGAGTATTTCGTCTAATCATCTAAAAGCTTAAAAAACACTTTGTAGGCTTTATAATTAAGCATACTTTTAAAAAGTATTAATTGCTAGACAACATAAACTCAACTAAATATTTTAATACCCTCATTAAAAAAGTTGATATTCCTTGATAAAAAATTAATCATAGTGTCTATTATTAATTAACATCCATAAAATAAAAACCACGCTAATTAGCGTGGTTTTTTTATATCTAAAATATAATAATCTTTCCTTATGAAACTGCTTTAAGTTTCTTTATTGTAGTTTTAGTCAACTTACTTTCTGCATACATTTTTGTAACGTTAAGTTTCTTTTCGTTACTACTTGGTAATTCGAACATAGCATCTGTTAAAATCTCTTCGCATAAAGAGCGTAATCCTCTTGCTCCAAGTTTATATTCTATTGCTTTCCCTACTATAAAATCTAATGCCCCATCAGTAATAGAGAACTCAATTTTATCCATTTCAAACAACTTCTTATACTGCTTAATTATAGCATTTTTAGGCTCTGTAAGTATTGCTCTTAATGTTTTCGCATCAAGTGGATCCATATAAGTAAGCACAGGAAGACGTCCAATAATTTCAGGAATTAATCCAAAATCTTTTAAATCTTTAGGAATAATATATTGAAGTAAGTTATCTTGATCAACTACATCATCAGACATTGAAGCACTATATCCAACGGCTTGCATATTTAGCCGTTTAGAAATTACGCGCTCAATTCCATCAAAAGCACCTCCTGCAATGAATAAAATATTTTCTGTATTTACTTCAATAAATTTTTGATCAGGATGTTTACGTCCACCTTTAGGTGGCACATTAACAACAGTTCCTTCTAAAAGTTTAAGTAGCGCTTGTTGTACTCCTTCACCAGAAACATCACGAGTAATAGATGGATTATCACTTTTACGTGCAATTTTATCTATTTCATCAATAAAAACAATTCCCTTTTCAGCTTTCTCTAAATTATAGTCGGCAGCTTGAAGCAAACGAGTTAAAATACTTTCTACATCTTCGCCAACATAACCAGCTTCAGTTAATACTGTAGCATCAACAATAGCTAAAGGCACATTAAGCATTCTTGCTATAGTTTTTGCCATTAACGTTTTACCAGTTCCTGTTTGACCTACCATAATGATATTAGATTTTTGAATATCAATATCATCATTAGATGGTGGTTGTAACAATCTTTTATAGTGATTATAAACGGCTACAGACATTACTTTTTTTGTCATGCCTTGTCCTATTATATACTCGTCAAGAAATTCTTTAATCTGTTGAGGTTTTCTAAGTTTCAACTCAGCAGATAAGTCACTGCTGTCTATTTGCTTAGATTCTTCGATTACAATACCATGCGCCTGCTCTATACAACGGTCGCATATATGTGCATCTAATCCAGCTATTAATAAATTCGTTTCAGGTTTTTTTCGTCCACAAAACGAACACTCTAATTCTTCCTTTGCCATTAATCTTTATCTTTAAGAAGATGAGAATTCTTATAATCCCTCAGTAATTATCTTATAAAACTACAAAAATTTATTTAATTACGAGCCAAAATCTCGTCTATCATACCATATTCCTTGGCCTTATCGGCTTTCATCCAGTAATCACGATCACTATCTTCATATACTTTGTCGTAATCTTGACCAGAATGCTTACTAATTATTTTGTAAAGCTCTTCTTTTAAAATTAAAATCTCGCGAGCAGTAATTTCTATATCACTGGCTTGCCCTTGAGCACCACCTAAAGGCTGATGAATCATAACACGAGAATGAGTTAAACCACTACGTTTTCCTTTTTCGCCAGCACACAATAACACCGCTCCCATTGAAGCTGCCATACCAGTACAAATAGTTGCAACATCTGGCTTTATAAATTGCATAGTATCATAAATACCTAAACCTGCATAAACACTTCCTCCTGGTGAATTTATGTATATCTGTATATCTTTTGTAGCGTCAGTACTTTCTAAAAATAATAACTGTGCTTGAACAATATTGGCAACTTGGTCGTTTATACCTGTGCCTAAAAAAATAATTCGATCCATCATTAAACGAGAGAATACATCAAAAACTGCAATATTCATCTGACGCTCTTCAATAATGTTCGGTGTAAGATTTGTTGGATACATACTACTAATAATTTTATTGTAATATGTGCTGCTAATTCCTTGATCTTTTATCGCGAATTTTTCAAATTCTTTTGCGTAATCCATAGTTAATTTTAATAATTTAATTTTACTAAACCCTTGACATGCATCAAGATAAGCTAAAGTTTATTTTTATTAGATTGTTTTATTGAATAAAAAAGCACCTAAATCTGTAGATTTAAGTGCCTAAATATAAGGAATTATTCTTTGATTTATTTATCTCCGTATACTTCTTTAACAAACTTTTCGTAACTCAATTCTTTTACTTTTATGTTTGCTTTTTCTTTATAAAGCGATAATAATTTTTGGCTTACTAATTGCTCAGAAATACGACGTGCCTCATCTTGATTTGATAATACACGATCAGCAATATCATCCAACTCTTTATCAGAAGGATTCATTTGTCCAAATTGAGCCATTTGCCCTTTTATCATCTCGCGAGCATGACCTTTAATGTCGTCCATAGTAACTTGGACATTGTTTTCTTCAATTAGCTTGCCTTCAATTAATTGATAACGTAAGCTTTTTTCAGATTTATCATATTCTTCTTTAGCTTGTTCTGCATCCATTTCTTTTTCGCCTGCAGTTTGCATCCATTTTGTAAGGAACTCTGCTGGTAAATCGAATTTTGTGTTTTCAACTAAATACTCAGTAACATCATTTAAAAGCTTTTGATCTGATTGTTGAACAAATTGCTTTTCTGCGTCTTCTTTTATTTTTGCTCTTAATTCGGTAACAGACTTTACACCATCTTTTCCAAATAGCTTATCAAACAGCTCTTGATCTAAATCTGCTAATTCTCTTTCATTAATTTCAGAAATTGTAAAAGACACTTCAATATCTAAACCATGGGCATCATCATGTTCAATTTTTAAAGCGTGCATTAAATCATGATCATCTTCAAAAAGACCTTTAGTTTTTAATACAATAACATCTCCCGCCTTAGCTCCAATAAATTGTTTAGCAGTTGCTTTACCTTTAAATTTATCTAAAGTTAAAGTTACTTTATTATCAATCTCTTTTTCTTCGTTAGTATATGTTCCTGTAATTTCACTATCTTTTTCAACAGTATCTTGAGATACTAATTTTCCGTATTGCTTTTGAATACGTTCAATTTGCTCATCAATCATTTTATCATCGGCCACAATGTTGTATTGTGTAATAGCTTTTTTGCTTTTCAAGTTTACATCAAATTCTGGGGCTAAGCCTAATTCGAATTCAAAAGAAAATCCTTCAGCATCCCAATCAATATCATCTTGTGGTTTTGGTAATGGTTGCCCTAAAACATCTAGCTTTTCTTCAGTTAAATATTTGTTTAAAGCATCTTGCAAAAGCTTGTTCACCTCATCAACTAAAACCGCTTTTCCATATTGCTTTTTTACCATTCCCATTGGCACATGCCCCTTTCTAAAACCAGGAATATTAGCCGTTTTACGGTAATCTGTTAATATTTTTTCAACTTTATCGCTATAATCTTCTTTAGCAATATCAACTTTTACTACTGCATTTAATGCATCAACGTTTTCTCTTGTAATATTCATTTTAATGATATAAAGCCTTAAATCAGGCATTTAACAAAAAGGTTTCATTATAAAAACCTAAAATTTATGTAACCAAAATTGGGATGCAAAAATAACATATTTTTACATCCCAACAAAGTTTTTAAATACTTGATTTTGAAGCTATTTTTTATCTTCTTTTAAAAGAGAATGTAAGATAGATTGCAAGATAGAAAGTAGTATACTAAATAACACTGCAATCCAAATACTACTTACCGAAAAACCATCAATAAGTTTATCTGCTAATAAAATAATTAGTGCATTAATTATAAGCAAAAATAAGCCTAGTGTTACAATAGTTATTGGTAGTGTTAAAATAACTAAAACGGGTTTAACAAACAGGTTTAACACTGATAAAACCACAGCAACAATAATAGCGGTTACATAAGTATCTACATTTACGCCAGATAAAAAGTGAGCAATTACAAATACTGCAACGGCATTTAATAGAAGTTTGATAAGGAGTTTCATTTAAATAATTTTTAATATGAATTGCTACAAATTCACAAATGTTTTACAAAACTAGATTATCTTTAAAGGTAATGAAATTTAAGAACAAAATCTAACATACAAATTGCATCACAGCTTCAAAAAAGTCTTTCGGATTTTCGGCATGTAACCAATGCCCTGAATTTGAAATGTTACCTATTTTTGCTTTTGGAAAATGATTAATAATTAATCTTTCATCATCAACACCTATATATTCTGATCGGTCACCACGCAAAAACAAGGTATCTTTTTCAAATCTTGAATAACTTGGTAATGCTTCACCAATTTCGGCAACTTCATTTTTTAAAACCTCTAAATTAATGCGTAGGGCTAACTTACCTTTTTCGATCCAATACAGGTTTTTAAGTAAAAACTGGCGCGTTCCAAAATCTGAAACATAATTACTTAAAATAGTATCTGCCTGCCCTCTGCTTTTTATAGTGTCAAAATTTAAAGTACTTAACCCTTCTAGTATGGTGTCATGATGAATAGGGTAAAAGCGCGGTGAAATATCAGCAACAACTAGTTTTAAAACTATATCGGGATACTCCGTTGCAAATAGCATAGCTGTTTTCCCTCCCATAGAATGCCCAAGTAATATGATGTCTTTTAACTGATGTGCATCGCAATAATGTTTTAAATCCTCAGCAAGAATCTCATAATTAAAAGCATCACTCCAAAAGCTTCGCCCATGATTTCGTTGATCAATCATATGCAACTCAAAACCTTGTTCGCTAAACTGCCGCCCTAATGTTTTCCAGTTATCACTCATACCTAAAAAGCCGTGTAGAATTACAAATGGTTGCCCTTCTCCTATAATATTTGAGTGTAAAATTTCTTTAGTCACAACGAATTTTTTGAATATTTTTTATTTAACTGTAAGCTTATTTAAGTTTCTTCAAATACATTTGAATTACGTTCTCAACACCTAAATACAAGCTTTCTGAAATAAGTGCATGACCAATTGAAACTTCTAATAATTCTGGAATATTTTCTTTAAAAAACTTAATATTATCAAGAGACAAATCATGCCCAGCATTAATCCCTAAGCCTAAACTATTTGCTAATTCGGCGCAATCTGCGTAAGGCTTAATAGCTTTTTTATTACCTAAACTATATTCATGTGCAAATGCTTCTGTGTACAGTTCAATTCTATCGGTTCCAGTTTCTTTAGCGCCTTCTATTTGATCTAAAACGGGGTCAACAAAAATAGATGTTCTTATACCATTTTGTTTAAATTCCGCTATCACATCAGCTAAAAAGCTCCTATGCTTTATGGTATCCCAACCTGCATTACTCGTTATTGCATCAACAGCATCAGGAACTAGTGTTACTTGCGTAGGTTTAACTTCTAAAACCAAATCAATAAATTTAGTTATAGGATTTCCTTCAATATTATATTCGGTATAAACCTCTGGCTTTAAATCGTGAGCATCTTGATAACGAATATGGCGCTCATCTGGTCTGGGGTGAATTGTTATCCCTTCTGCTCCAAATCGTTGAGCGTCTTTTGCAAACTGTACTACATTTGGCATATCGCCACCTCTAGAGTTTCGTAAAGTCGCTATCTTATTAATATTTACACTTAACTTTGTCATCTGTCTATTTTAAAAGACAAAAATACAAAGTAGAACAAGCTTATATACTATTTTTTTGATTAATTTGCACACTTATAAAGTAAGATAATGAGACTTTCAGAATACATTATTAATGACATAAAGCCCTTAAATGGTGATAGCAAAATAAGTGATTTGCAATTGTTGTTTAACCAATTGACCTATTCCCACATCCCCGTTAAAGACAAAAACAACAGCTATTTAGGAAGCTTTTCTGAAACCGATGCACATTGTTTTGATGGTGAAAAGCTTATAAGTGAATATCTATACTCTATCGAAGATTTTTATGTTAGAGACACCACAATATGGCTTGATGTGTTAGAAGCTTTTGCAAAAAACTCTTCTAATATTATGCCCGTTTTAGATGCAAGAAATGTGTATTTGGGTTATTATGAATTAAATGATGTTATTGGCCTTTTTAACGAAACACCTTTCTTTTTTGAAGCCGGTGGCATTTTAGTTATTGAAAAAGGGATTTTAGATTATTCGTTTAGCGAAATAAGCCAGATTGTTGAATCGAACAACGGCAAACTTTTAGGTGCTTTTGTTTCAAAAATGAAGAATGATGTAGTTCAAATTACCTTAAAAATTGGCAACTCTAGCCTTAATGAAATTATACAGACCTTTAGAAGATACAGTTATAATATTGTTTCTGGGCACGAAGAAGACAGCTACAATGAAAGCCTTAAAGAACGATCAGATTATTTGAGAAAATATTTAAATATGTAAACTATGAAGGTTGCAGTTTTTGGACGATTTTACAATGAACGTACAACAATTTCGGTTGAGACACTCTTTAATTATTTATTAAAAAACAATTTTGATGCTTATATAGAAACAGAATTTTACAACCTAATAAAAAAAGAAGAGCAAAATAAAAAAGATTACGCTTCATTTAAAACATTTGAAGTTTTAGACCCCTCTTTTGATTTACTTGTTAGTGTTGGTGGAGACGGCACTATTTTAAGAGCCATTACATTTGTGCAAGATTTAGGCATTCCAATAATAGGAATTAACACAGGAAGGTTGGGTTTTTTAGCTACTATTCAAGTTGATGGTATAGAAAACGCTATACAAGATATTATTGATGGTAAATACAGAATATCTGAACGTAGTTTACTTTCAGTTGAAACTACTCCAAAAAATGAAACTATTACTTCTCTTAATTTTGCTTTAAACGAAGTGGCAGTAAGTAGAAAAAATACAACCTCTATGATTACTGTTGAAACTCATTTAGATAATGAGTATTTAACATCGTATTGGAGTGATGGTTTAATTGTTTCTACACCTACAGGTTCCACAGGTTATTCTTTAAGTTGTGGAGGACCTGTTATAACTCCGGGCACTAATAGCTTTGTGTTAACTCCAATAGCGCCACATAATTTAAGTGCACGCCCTTTGGTAATTCCCGATACTACCGAAATACAATTAAAAGTAGATGGTAGAGAAGAACAACATTTAGTATCACTCGATTCAAGAATTGCAACTTTAGATAATGGTACTTTAATCAAAATTAAAAAGGCACCATTCAAAATTAAAATGATAGACCTTTTAAATGAAAGCTTTCTAACCACTCTTCGCAAAAAACTACTTTGGGGAGAAGACAAGCGTAATTAGGCAATATTTCAATAGAAAAACTGTTTAACATCATACAATTTAGCTCAAATTAAAGTTTAATTAGTATTGAGCTAATCTTATTTATTATATTTGCAAACTTTGAATATTTATGAAGCATTTAACCGTACTGATATTAAGCATTTTAAGCTTTCAATTAAACCATTCGCAAATTAACGAAATTGGTGTTTTTGCAGGTGGTAGTAATTTTATTGGAGATGTTGGTGCTACCAACTACATTTCTCCTGATAGTCCTGCTTTAGGTTTAATATACAAATGGAATGCAAGCCCAAGGCATTCATGGAGAGCATCCATTATATACTCTGATTTAAAAGCGAATGATATAGATTCGGATGATCCAAGACGAATACAGAGAGGATATAATTTTGATTCCAACTTATTAGAAATATCAGCTGGTATAGAGTTTACTTTTTTCGATTTCAATTTACATACTGGCGAAAAAATTGCGACACCTTATATATATTCGGGCATAAGTGTTGCCAAGCACGACAATCATTACTTTTTAAATGGTGTACAAACTTCTGAGAATAATTCTAGTTGGGCCTATGGTATTCCTATGGCATTAGGTGTAAAAGCTAATCTTTTAGGAGATTTTATTTTAGGTATTGAGGTTGGAGCACGTTATACTTTTTCAGATGAAATTGATGGTAGTGTTCCAGATAGCAAGACAAACTTGCAATATCGATTTGGTAATATAAACAACAATGATTGGTATGTCTTTTCAGGTATTACTTTGACATACACTTTTGGTTTAAACCCTTGTTATTGTCCTACAGATTAAATGAATTTAAAAGAAAACATACAAACTAATGCGTTACCAAAACACATTGCCATAATTATGGATGGCAATGGAAGATGGGCTAAGCAAAAAGGTATGTTGCGTGCTTTTGGCCACGAAAATGGCACAAAAGCAGTAAGAGAAGCCGTTGAAACTTCTGCAGAGCTTGGTATTGAGAATTTAACTCTTTACGCATTTTCCACCGAAAATTGGAACAGACCTAAACTTGAAGTTCAAACCTTAATGAAACTTTTAGTGTCTTCATTAAAAAAAGAAATAAAAACACTTCAAGAAAACAATATTAAGCTTTCAGCCATTGGCAACTTAAATACACTGCCAAAAAAAGTATATAAAGAACTTCAAGAGGTTATAGAAAGCACAAAAAACAACCAAAGGATGACTTTAACACTAGCTTTAAGTTACGGTTCTAGGGAAGAAATCCTAAATACTGTTAAAGAGATTAGTATTAAAGTTAAAAATAATATAATTTCGCCCGAAAAAATTGATGAATCGATTATAAATGAGCATCTTTACACGCAAAATTTACCAGATGTAGATTTGCTTATTAGAACCAGTGGCGAACAACGTATAAGTAATTTTTTGCTTTGGCAAATTGCATATGCAGAATTGTACTTTACCAGTACACTTTGGCCTGATTTTACAAAGCAACATTTGTATGAAGCTATTATTGAATATCAAAAAAGAGAACGACGATTTGGGAAAACAAGTGAACAACTTAGCTAATATTTTATCTTTGACAACTTATATAAAACATTGCTTAGTAGCATTAATAATTGCTTTTAGTTTTAATGCACAAGCGCAAGATTTACCATATAGCGATGGTAAAAAATACACTTTAGGAGGTATTTCTGTTTCTGGTAACACTACATTTAGTGAAGCTACAATTATAACAACTTCTGGCCTAAGAAAAGGCAAAGAAATAACTATTCCTGGGGAAGATATTAGTAAAGCAATTAAAAAACTTTGGGGATATAAATTGTTTAGCGACATTGAAGTATATATTTCTAAAATAGAAGGTGATATTGCCTATTTAGAAATTAGACTATCTGATTTACCACAACTTAATGAGTTAAAAATTAATGGTGTTAAAAAGGGCAAAAAAGAAGCCATTATCAAAGAAACTGGTTTAAATAAAGGCACTAAAGTAACCGAAAACCTTATAACTACTACCAAAAATTTTCTTACTAAAAAATATAAAAAAAATGGTTTTTATAATTCCAAAATATTAATAAACACCATCGATGTAAAAGATTCTTTAGAAACAGCTAGAGTTAATATGGTATTAAATATTGACAAAGGCGAAAAAGTTAAAGTTAAAGATATTGTATTTAGCGGCAATAATGTTTTAAGTGATAAAAAGCTTAGAAAGGCCATGAAAAATACAAAAAAGATAAACCGATTACGCATATTAAAGCGTTCAAAATTTATTGATTCTGCCTATCAAGCAGATTTAAACCATGTTATAGATAAATATAAAGAGAACGGCTATAGAGATGCGCGCATTTTATCTGACAGTCTAGTTGTTAATGACGATAACAAAACCGTATCGCTTCATATAAATGTTAATGAAGGCGAACTGTACACTTTTGGAGATATTACTTTTATTGGCAACACTGTATATTCAAACGAGCAATTAAACAGATATTTACGAATTAAAAAAGGCGACACATATAATGGTGTTTTATTACAAGAGCGTATTGCTGATAATTCAAAACCTGATGCTGCTGACATAACAAACCTATATCAAAATAGTGGATATTTATTCTCTTCTATTAATCCAGTAGAAGTTAATGCAGACGGCAATGTTATCGACATGGAAATTAGAATATCTGAAGGAAAGCCAGCCTATTTCAATAAAGTTTCAGTAGTAGGAAACGACAAAACTAACGATCATGTTATTTACAGAATGTTACGTACTCGCCCTGGGCAGTTATACAGTAAAGAAAATGTTGTTCGTTCGGTAAGAGAACTAGGTCAATTAGGCTTTTTTGATGCTCAAGAAATTTCGCCAAACTTTAACAACCCTAACCCTAATGAAGGTACTATAGACATGGAGTACTCTGTTAAAGAAACTGGTTCTAGTCAAATAGAATTACAAGGAGGTTACGGCGGTGGCGGATTTATTGGAACTCTTGGTCTTTCTTTTAATAATTTTTCTATTAAAGATATCTTCAAAAAAGAGGCATACAAACCAATTCCAATGGGTGATGGGCAAAAATTGGCTTTACGTTTACAAGCGAGTCGTTTTTATCAAACCTATAGCTTTTCATTTTCTGAACCTTGGTTAGGAGGTAAAAAACCTGTACAATTTTCTACATCATTATCGCATACAAAACAATTTTTATACAATCCTATAACTAGAAATGCTGATAAGTCTAGACGTTTTAATATTACAGGTCTTTCAGTAGGTTTAGCAAAACGATTAACGGTTCCTGATGATTATTTTACATTATCTCAAGCTGTAAGTTTTCAGCACTACGATTTACAAAACTATAATACAGGTTTATTTACGTTTGGAGACGGTAGTTCAAACAACTTATCATATACTATTGGTTTAAGTAGAAATAACACCAGAATAGACCCTATTTATCCAACTGGCGGCTCAAACTTTTCTGCTACCGCTAAATTTTCTGTTCCTTATTCATTATTTAATAAAGTAGATTACAAAGCACTTAAAGATGAGCGAGATGATTTAGAAATTATAATTGGTGATGGTACAAAAACTATTGATGAAAGAACAGAAGCATCAGATAGAGTTGGAGAAATAGATCAAGAACGCTACAAGTGGTTAGAGTTTTACAAAATAAACTTTAAAGGAGATTGGTATACGGAAATTGTAAAAGATTTAGTATTAAAACCAAGTGTAGAATTTGGGTTCTTAGGTGCCTATAACAATGACAGAGGTGTTATTCCTTTTGAGCGTTTCTTTGTTGGTGGTGATGGTTTAGGCAATTATAGTTTGGACGGTAGAGAGGCTATTGCGCTTCGTGGCTATCCAAACCAGTCTTTATCTGATCAAGATGGAGGTACAATTTACAATAAGTTTTCGTTAGAACTTCGTTACCCAATTACATTAAAAGCTTCTGCTAAAATATATGCATTAGGCTTTTTAGAAGGTGGAGCTTCTTATAATAGTTTTAGAGATTACAACCCTTTTGATATTAAACGATCAGCTGGTTTAGGTATTCGTATTTTCATGCCTGCATTTGGTTTATTAGGTATCGATTTCGGTCACGGGTTTGATGCATTGCCAGGGCAAACTGCTAAAAATGGCTGGGAGACACATTTCATTATTGGGCAACAGTTTTAATCAATCAATATTATAACAAAATTTATTTTGGCACGATATTTTCTAATAACAATTTGATGATTTGAATAAGAATTGAAATTTTTCAGATTAAAATTCGTTAATTTTGAAAATACAATTCAAAGAATGACAGAATTTAAAAAAATTATCATCTGTCTATTTTAGAATTTATAGCTATAAATTATAAAAATATTAAACAGATGCAAAACAAAGTTCTTTTTTTACTGATACTAGTGTTTACATTAAGTATATCGTTACATGCACAGCGTGGGGTACGAATTGGATATATTGATACAGAGTATATTTTAGAAAATGTTCCAGAATATCAAGAAGCTATATCTCAATTAGATGAAAAGGCTCAAAAATGGAACAATGAAATTCAAACCAAACTAAGTGCTGTTGAACAAAAACGTAAAGATTTAAGTAATGAAAAAGCACTTTTAACAAAAGAACTTGTTGATGAACGCGAAGAAGATATAACTTTTGAAGAACAAGAAATATTAGATTACCAACAAAAACGTTTCGGCCCTAATGGTGATTTAATGATTCAGAAAAAGCAATTAATGCAACCTATACAAGATCAAATTTTTGCTGCCGTACAAGATTTAGCTGGAAGTAGAAAATACGATTTTATATTTGATAAATCTGCAGATGTTGTTATGCTATATTCGGCTAAACAATTTGATTTAAGCGAACAGATTTTAAGAAGTATTAAAAGAGCATCAAAACGTAAGCAAGTTCAAACAAAAGCTGAACGAAAAGCTGCAGAAAAAGAAGAAGTTGTACCAGAGGTTAATTTAGAATTGGAAGAACGTCAAAAAGCATTAGAAGAGAAGAAAGCAGCTCGAGAAAGTGCTATTGAAATAGCAAGACAAAAAAAATTAGCGGCTCGTGACGCAAAAGTAAAAGCTGCTGCTGAAAGACGTCAAAAAATATTGGACGATCGTGCAAAAGCTAAACAGGCTAAATTGGATGCTAAAAATAAAACAACCGAAGCAGGAAAATCTGTTGATGAAAAAACAACTGGAGAGACTAAAACGAGAGCACAACTTGTTGAAGAAAACAGACAAAAAAAATTAAAAGAAAGAGAAGCGAGAAAAAAGGCTCTAGACGACAAAAAGAAAAAAATATTAGAAGAGCGTCAAAAAATAAAAGACAGTATAAATAACAATTAACAAAACAATTTATAACACATTAATACTATTTAAAAATGAAACAATTTAAAACTATTTTATTAGCAACGGCATTATGTATAGGAACTCTTAGTTTTACACAAGCACAAAGTAAAGTTGCCCATATAAATACTCAAGAATTAATAACTGCTATGCCAGAAATGAAAGCGGCACAAACGCAGATGGAAACATTGAGAAAAACTTACGAAACTGATATCCAAACTATGGCTACTGAGTTTCAAACTAAAGTAAAGCAATACGATGCTGAAGCTTCTACGAAAACTCAAGAAGAGAACACTAAAAGGGCTCAAGAAGTACAAACTATGGAGCAAAATATTCGTCAATTTCAAGGGCAAGCTCAACAAGATATGCAAACTAAGGAGCTTGAACTTTTAAAGCCTATAACAGAAAAAGCCAAAGCAGCAATATTAAAAGTATCAAGAGCTCAAGGTTTCGAATATGTTTTAGATTCGGCACAAGGTGTAGTAATTATGTCTGATGGTAAAAATTTACTTGATGATGTAAAAAAAGAACTAGGAATATAAAAACACTCAATAAAAATAATATAAAAGCTACCTTAATCAAGGTGGCTTTTTGTTTTTATTGAGTAAATTTATACGCATATGAGTACATTTCCTATTGGTGTTTTTGATTCAGGTGTTGGTGGAACTTCTATATGGAAAGAAATCCACCACCTTTTACCTAATGAAAATACTATATATTTAGCCGACAGTAAAAATGCTCCTTTTGGCCCAAAGGGAAAAGAAGCTATTATTAAACTTAGCGCAAAAAACACTGAGTTTTTATTAAATAAAAAATGTAAGCTTATCGTAGTGGCTTGTAACACTGCTACTACCAATGCTATTGATTATCTTCGAGAAACTTATAATGTTCCATTTATTGGTATTGAACCTGCAATAAAACCTGCTGCATTGCGAACCAAAACAAATGCTATTGGTATTTTAGCCACTAAAGGGACTTTAAGTAGCTCTTTATTCTCAAAAACTTCTGGGTTATTTACTAGCAACATTAATGTTATTGAACAAGTTGGAGAAGGTGTTGTACAGCTTATTGAAAGCGGAAAATTACATTCTGAGGACATGAAGGCCTTACTTAAATTGTATTTACAACCTATGATTGATGCCAACATTGATTATTTAGTTTTAGGATGCACGCATTATCCTTATTTAATGCCTTTACTTATTGATTTATTACCAAATAACGTAAAGATTATTGATTCTGGCGAAGCTGTAGCTAGACAAACTAAAGCTGTTTTAAAGCAGAATAATTTATTGAATACTGAAACTACAATTGCAAAAAACATTTTTTTCTCAAATGGAAACCCAGAAGTTATGAAGCCCCTTTTGGACGAAATATATAATGTGGATTATTTGGACTTTTAATTGAACCCTTTTTGCGTTAGCGATTGCAGTGGCATCCTTTTTTGAGGCACGAGAAAAAGATATAACGGAAAGCGCGACCATTTGCACTGAGCGCAGTCGAAGTGTTGTGGTAACGCCTTACTCTTTAAACCAACCTGAATATTTTATATAATTATTTGCTATACGGTCTATTTCGCCTGAAATAAGTTCTTGGCTAATATCTTTTACCTTTTTTGCTGGAACCCCTGCGTAGATACTACCAGCTTCTACCCTTGTATTTTGAGTTACAACTGCTCCTGCTGCAATAATACTGTTACTCTCTACAATACAATCATCCATAATAATACTACCCATCCCTACTAAAACATTATCGTGAATCGTGCAACCGTGCACAATGGCATTGTGACCAATAGACACATTATTTCCAATGGTTGTGGGTGATTTTTGATAGGTAGCGTGTATAACAGCACCATCTTGCACATTAACTTTGTTTCCCATTTTTATGTAATGTACATCGCCACGAATTACTGCACTAAACCAAACACTGCATTGGCTGCCCATTACGACATCGCCAACAATGGTTGCGTTTTCGGCTACATAACAATCGTCTGGCACTTGTGGTGATTTTCCGTTTACTGGTTTTATTATTGGCATCTGTTACTGTTTATGTGTTGTTTCATTAAGTTGTTATTGTGAAGCAAATTTATTTGCAGTGACAATCTCTTAGTAAGTTTACTATTATTTGATTTTCACTTTAAAAGATTACCACATCACTTATTTATCTACTAGTAATGACAAATCTATTTAAAATAGGATAATAAACCTGATTTTTTTGATGCTGAAACCATAATTTCCTTTCCGTTACTTAATACCACGCTTCCTCCTTTACCTTTTACGTATTTAACAACCTCGTTTACATTTACTAAATACGATTTGTGTACACGAGCAAAACTTGTATCCTTTAAAATATCCTCAAAATATTTAAGTGTTTTACTTACCAGTTTCTTTTTATTGGTGTTGAGGAAAATCTCGGTATAATTATCATCAGCTTTACAGTATAAAATATCTGATGTATTAATAACCTCAAAACCATTTAGCTGCGGAATAGTAATTTTACCATTTACTGTATTTGTTTTTGGGACTAATACTTGATTTTGAAGCGCTTCTTCTTTGGTTTTTATTTCGGTTACATAGTCAACTGCTTTTATAAGCTCGTCTATAGAAATGGGTTTCATTAAATAATACGATGCATGCGCATTTAAAGCATCCATAGCATAGTGATTGTAAGCGGTTACAAATACGGTTTCAAAATCTATATCGCCAACCTTTTCAAGTAAATCGAAAGCATTACCATAGGGCATTTCTACGTCGAGAAACACCAAATCTAAATCATTATTCCTAATCAATACTAAAGCCTGTTCAACGTTTTCAGCTTCGCCTAAAACAGTTACATTTGGACAATACTTTTTTAAGTAATTCTTTAGAATTTGCCTGCTTGTTTCTTCGTCTTCAACTATGATTGAGGTTAGTTTCATTTTTAATCCTTTTTAAGTGTTACCACAACTTTGGTTCCTGTGTCTTCCTTATTTTGAAAATCGTCAATAAAAACATCAACCTTATCTTTATACATTGCGTTTAAAATTGATACACGCTTCTTAATATTACCCATACCTTTTGAGTTTTGCTTTTGCTGATGTTCGGTTTTTAAAGACTTCGATTTTTTTCTACCAATACCGTCATCTACAATCTCTATGCTTATTTCATCAGGCTTGGTTTGAGTAATTTTAATATCTAAACGCCCCTTACTTTTTTTGTATCTCAGTCCGTGCCAAACGGCATTTTCAATATAAGGTTGTAATAGCATTGGCGGAATTACAAAATTGTTTACATTAATGTTTTCATCCACAGTAATATTATAATCAAACTTATCTTTAAACCTAAAGTGTTCTAATTTTGTGTATAATTGCAATAACTCTATTTCCTTTTCTAATGGAATAAAATCTTCTTCGCTATTTTCTAAAACAGCTCGCATTAATAATGAGAAATCTGATAAATATTTATTTGCTGTTCGCTCATCGTTCGAGGCTATAAAACTATTTACAGAGTTTAAGGCATTAAATATAAAATGCGGATTCATTTGACTGCGTAACGTTTTTAATGCCAATAAATTATTAGCTAACCGTTGTTGCTTTATATATTTAAACATTAAAAATGCTGTAACTAACAACAATAGAACCCCTCCAATTAGCGAGTAAATAATTAATTTTTGTGTTCGGGCTTGCTCAACATTAAGTTGATATTTACTTTCTGAGAGCTCTCTATCACTCTCTAAACTTAAAATCCTGTTTTGTTTACTAATAATATCTTGACTAAATCGTGCCGCTTGCGATATTTCTTGCTCTCTTTTTACATAGACTTTGTCTAATAAGCTTATGTAATTTTCAAACGCAATTCGTGCTTTATCAAATTCGCCAGCGTCACGTAATACGTCTGATAGTTTTTTAGTTGCATCTTTTTGAACGATTAAATCTTCTTTATCATCAGCTTCTTCAATACTTTTTTCAAGATAGGTTATAGCGTTTCCATAATCTTTTTGCAAAGCATAGGCATTTCCTATTTTATAATTTTGTTTTTGTGGTGTTAAGGCACTTTTGTTATCGAAAACCGAATCGCTCTCTATATCATTTATATCATCCAAAGCTTCTTTACGCAGTTCTATTTCGCTGGAATAATCATTTAAATTATTTTGAAAATCTGCTACTTTAACTTTTTCCTCTACGCCTCTTCTTTTGTTTTCTTGACTAGCTAACTTAAGAGAATTACTAAATCGAAGTTGTGCTTCTTGGAGCTCTCCATTATTAATATGTGCTTGAGCTAGTTTAGAATTTAAATCCGTAATCTTTGGAGTTATTAAATGTTTTTGTGCCACTTCTAACCCTTTTGTATAAGCATCTATTGAAGCGTCAAAAGCTTTTGTGTTTTGGTGTACATCTCCAAGCCCCTCGTAAAGCGAAACGAGTTGCCAATTTGATAGTTGCTTCTTATCAATCTCATTATAAATACTAAGGCTTTCTTGGTAATTTTTATTAAGCTGATACGCTTTCGCTAATTTAATTTTAACGGCATTACTTGTTCTATTTTGAATACTAATTCTGTAATTTGAAACTGCCAAATCAAACTGTTTCCAATACGTGTAAATATCACCTAAAACTTCGTAAGCTTCACTATTTTGCTTAACTGACCTACTATCCTTTAAAGCATCTGCAATAAATTGAATGCTCTTTTTTGCATCTTTTTTTAAATATACTTCTGCAGAGTCTATAAGTGATTTAAAGACTTGGGTATTTGCTTTTGATTTAAAAAGTTTGCTTCTGTACTCTTCTATTTTATTAGGTTCTACCTTAACTTTAATGCGCTCACTATCTTCAATAATATAATAAACCGTTTCAAAATCTTTATGCTTTATCGTAAGCTCGTCACCCTTTTTTGCAACAATTTTAAATTCTCCTAAAGCGTCAGTTGTGGTATATGCACCACCTCCAACTTCTATATTAACATTAGATATTGGCTTATTGGTATCACTCTCTATTACAGAGCCACGTACAGTAAATCTTTTTTCTGAGTTTATAGCATCGTTTCTTTCTTGAGCAAGTAAAAAACTTGTGCAAAAAAGAAGGCATAAAAAACTAATGTATTTAACTAATAACTTCATGGTTACTTTATAATAGATAAACTTACGCACTTTCTTTGTTATAATAAAATGGTCATTTTACAATTGTTCATGTTTTTATGTTGAAAAAGTATCTTTTACCCAATCAAAAGTTTTGTTTACTCATCCAAATTACTATTTAACTCATTCCTCTTTTTTTAAGAAAAAAGTTGCTTTTAGTTTTACACTGTTAATCAGAAAACAATAATCTTATGAAAATTACAAATCACCTTTTTTTTGCCCTTTTATTTACAATCGTGTCTTTTTCTCAAAACGGAGAAAAAAATTTTATCGATCAGCCATACATTGAAGTCACAGGGCAAATAGAAACTGAAATTATTCCCAATGAAATCTATTTAAACATTGAACTTGATGAAAATGACAAAAAAGGCAAAATAAGTATTGAGCAACAAGAAAATCAAATGATAACAATTTTAAAATCTTTAAATATAGATTTAGACAAAAATTTCTCCATTTTGGATTTTAATGGATACTACAAAAGAAAGTTTTTAGGCGATGATAAAGTAACAAAAAAGAAACATTATGAATTAATTGTAAACGATGGCGAAACTCTAGGCAAAGTATATCAAGCTTTAGATAGAATTGATGTTTCTAATATTCATATCACTAAAACAAGTCATTCTGATATTGAAAAAATAAGAAGAGACACTAAGTTAAAAGCCCTTAAAGTAGCTAAAGAAAAAGCTAATGATTATGCAACGGTAATTAATCAAACCATAGGGAAAGCCTTATTTGTTCAAGAACAAGCTACAAATAACTTAAACAGATTAAATGGTAACGCAAATGGTATTGTTATTAGAGGCTATAGTAACATTTATGGTTCAAGGGGCAAACAAGAAAAAATTCAAGATTTAAACATTAAAACTATTACAATAGCAGCCTCAGTTAAGGCAAAATTCTCATTAAATTAAAAAAGCCCATGATGGGCATTTGGTAAAACTATCATTAATCAAAAAAACAATATTATTATGAAAACACACTTTAAAATATTTCTTTTTAGCATGTTGCTAATGGGATTTACAGCCTGTAATGCAAATAATAAAAAAGTAAATACCAATTACGCGCAAGTACAAATAACAGCACATAAACCTAGTAAACAATACATAAAAGTTGCTCTTTTATTAGACACTAGCAATAGTATGGATGGGTTAATAGATCAAGCAAAAGCCCAACTTTGGGATATTGTAAATGAGTTATCGTATGCAAAATGCCATGATAGTAAACCAAATTTACAAATTGCTTTATATGAATACGGAAACGACAGGTTAAATGGAGACGAAGGTTATATAAGACAGGTTTTAACTTTTAGCGAAGATCTAGATGAAATTTCAAAAGAACTATTTTCGTTAACTACAAATGGTGGTGAAGAGTATTGTGGGCAAGTTATTCAAACTTCATTAAATCAACTAAAATGGGGTGATAATCCAGATGATTTAAAGCTTATTTTTATTGCAGGTAATGAACCTTTTACACAAGGAAAAATTCATTATAAAGATGCCTCAACTAATGCTAAAGAAAAAAATGTTACCATTAATACTATTTTTTGTGGTGATTACCAACAAGGTATTTCTAGCCGTTGGAAAGATGGGGCAAGCTTAACTAACGGCGACTATATGGCTATAAACCAAAACAATGCCACTGTACATATAGCATCGCCTTATGATGACGATATTTTAATTTTAAATCAAAAACTGAATAAAACTTATGTTATTTATGGACATGCTGGCAGACAAAAAATGGCTCTTCAAGCTGAGCAGGATACTAATGCTGGTTTATACAGTAAAGCTAATGCTGTTAGTAGAACAGTAAGCAAAAGCTCACATTTATATAAAAATAAATCTTGGGATTTAGTCGATGCAGAGAGAGAAGAAAATTTCAAATATGATGATTTAGAAAAAAGTCAATTACCAGAAGTTTTAAAAGGTAAATCTGAAACTGAAATTAAAGCTTATGTTGCTGAAAAACGAAAAGAACGGGAAAGCATTCAAAACAAAATTCAAGAGTTAAATAAAAAACGAAAACTCTATATTCTAGATCATAAAAAAGAAAACTCAAATGGGCTAGAAAACGCAATGACAAAAGCCATAAAAGAGCAAGCTAAAAAGAAAAAGTATACTTGGAATTAAAAAAAAGAGGCTCGTTATACGAGCCTCTTTTTTTAATTTACAGCAGGACATTTACAATCGTATTGTTTTCTTCTACAAGCAAAATTATACCCTAAGGTTAATTGGTGAAACCCTCCGTTGGTAAACACTAACGAGTTGGTTTGATAAGTATATGTATAAGCAAACATAAATTGCTTATAATCAACTCCTAATATTGGCGTTATTTGCTGTAGTTTTTGACTTTTTATAGTATTGGAGGTAGTAATATACTCAGCACCATCAGAACTTTGTCTGAATGATAAGCCTCCCCAAATTTTACCAAAATCCATTTCTTTATAAACCTTAGCATTAATATCAATTGAAGCTTCTTGAGTTGCATCTCTATATTGAAACATCAACGAAGGTTCATAACTCCATTCGCTCCCTAATTTACCAAAGATTCCTCCAACAGAAAACAAATATTTCCTTAAGTTACTTGTTATATTAGGGTCATCATTAATCCCTGCGTTTTTTAATACGTTTTTTACTGTAGCATGCGCATAGTAATCTAAATAATGGTATGAAAAGCCTATGTCGATATTAAAATTAGTTTCGTTTTGAACAATACCGTCAATAATATCATCTGGTCCATCAAATAAAAATGAAGTTTCATCTAACTTATATTGAATAAACCCTGCGCTTAAACCAAAAGACAGCATATTTAAATCTACTTCGTTTCTGGAAAATAAAAGGTGATGTGCATAGGTAGCATATGCTCCAGTTTGTGAATGGTATCCATTTCTATCTGTATACAAAATACCTCCAATTGCAGAAGGTGTATCGCCTATTCTTCCGTTTAAACTTAACGTAGTAAGTCTTGGAGCATCTTCATGTCCAAACCATTGTTGGCGTGATGTAAGTCTAATTTTCGAACAATTAGCTATACCTGCCATTGACGGGTGAATGAGGTAATAATTATCTGTTAAATAATCTGTATATATAGGCAATCCTTCTTGCGAAGTTGCAATTTGGGTGCTCAACACTCCTATAATTACTATAAAAATATGTTTTATTTTCATACTATAATTTTATCTTTTCAAGGTAAAATGCGATCTAAACTCTTTTTGTGTGTTATCAAGCGGTTCATTATATTTTACTACAAACCAATAATCTCCTGTTGGAAATTTTTGCCCATTAAACGTTCCATTCCATCCTAACCCTTTAGGGTTTAACTGTTTTAATAGCTTACCATATCTGTCAAATATATAAATTTCTGCATTAGGTTGAGTTGCTATTCCTTTAATATTCCATGTGTCATGTACACCATCACCATTAGGTGTAAAATATTTAGGGTAATCAATCACAATCTGCATTTCTGAAATTTCGTTACAATTTAATAAATCGCGTACATATACCGTATGTTCTCCCCCAGTTAATCGTTCAAATACATTAGAACTCTGCCACGAACCAGAATTTAGCCTATATTCATATTCACCAACACCTATAACTGTCACTTCTATAATATTATTGTCTGAAAAAGATGTGCTCAATAATTCTACTGACATACTCTCTGGTGGATACGACCCAACAACCAAGGTGCTTGCAGGAATTCTACATCCCGTTGCTATATTAGTTGCAAATACAGTATAATTACCAACCACTACTGGTGTAAACTGAGCATTTGTAGCTCCAGTTATTACTGTACCTATAGGATCTGCATTTACCTCAGCTTCTGTTCCATTATACCATTGGAATGTATAATCTGTAGTATTTAATTGTGTATCGATTGGGGGATTACTCAATAATGTTGCGTTTTCAGGAGCTATAACGTCATTATTACTATTTAAGCAAATTACATACTCTTCTTCAATACCTATTTCTGGAACTGGGTTTACTACTAGATTTATAGGAACCACTATAAAGCACTCATTTGCATTTGGTAATACTCTTACGTAAATAGTTTGGGTCACTGCCTCTGTGTTTTCAAAACTAATACTATTAGGTATTGTATTACTATTTCCAGCAATGGCATCGGCCTCATTTTCATAATAAGTAAAACTAAAATCCGCTGCGCTAAGTCCGTTTAAAATTTCTGTTTCTCGTCTTGTAACATCGAAAAAATCAAAGCCATCATTATCAACTTCACATTCTTCTATAGGAGAAGGGTTTTTATTTAAATTGTCATAAATAATTGTTTTTAAAGATAATGTTGTTGTAGACGTACAAGTATTTGAACCTGTAGCTAAAACTAAAATATCTCTATCTAAAACTGTATTGGTGTATACGGTTGGGGCTGTGATTGGGTTATTATTATCCAAATCTAATTGAGTCTCAAAATATGATAATACAATAGATGTATCACCTCCAGTAATTTGATTTTCCCTAACAGTTAAATCATAATCTGTTGTTACAATGTCACTACAAATTCGAATATCATCTGGTTGAAATATAGTTGGATTATAATTTACAACAAGGTTAAAACTCATATCGGTACTGAAGCATTCATTGGCATCTGCCACTCCATTTCCATTTTCATCAAATTGAGCACGAACAAATATTTGTTGCGGATTACTTATATTTGAATAAGTACTACTATTAGCTATCGCTATATTGTCAATTGCATCTTGTTCAGTAAGATGATAACTTATTAAAATAGCCTTGGTTTGTGTTCCAATGACTTCAACATCTTTTGTTGGCAAATCAAAAACAGTAAAATCTGTATCGCTACACAACACATAATCATCAATTGTATTTAGTACTGGTAATGGGTTAACCGTTAAAGTAATATGGCTCCCCAATCCTAAACAAGCATTAACAACATCGCTATCTACACGTACATATATTTGTTGTGTATTTGCTGAAGTGTCATTTCTATGGTTACTAATGTCTATAATTGCATTAGTTTCAGATAAAGCATCAGCTTCATTAGTATAGTAAGTTATTGTGGTATTTTGTCCACTACTAGGAAAAAGATTTTTTATTTGTTGTTCGGCATCACTAAAATCAAAAGCAGCGATACCATTAGTATTATTATTATCAATAAGTTTATCATCACAAACTTGATATGTCAAATTAAATGTTGACGGTATTTGAGTAGCACTAACTACTAAATCTATTCTTGCCGTACGGTAGCAACCTTTAGCATTTTCAATTCTTGAATAAACCACACTACTAAGTGCCGTTGGATTTGGGTAATTAATAAAGTTTGTAATTTGATTTGCAACTAAACCACCTTGAGCATCAGCATCACTTAAATAATAAGTAAAAGTTTCGTTTACTGAATTGTTTGACAGTATTGTATTGGCTTCAGTTAAATTAAAATTTGAAAAACCATCAGTATCATTATCACACTGAGTTAAGGTAACTATAGGGTTTACTGTTGGCAATGGGTTTACTACTAAATTAAAAGTAGTTGTATCATAACAACTAGTATTTCCTTTGTTTTCTATTCTTGCGTAAATGATTTGTGGATTACTTGTGTTTTGAATTGGCGATGTAATCTCAGTTCCTACAATTGCAGCATCAGCATCAACTTGAGAATTATAAAATTTAATATCATAATCTGTAGATGGCTGAGACCCTAGTACTTCATTTATTTTTGTAGACAAATCAAAAATTACAATTTCATTCGTATCGTCACCATCATTTGCATCATCACAAAGCTCATAATCTATTGGTTTATTAGCTATTGATTCTTTATTTACAGTAATATTAAAACTTGCAACTTCAAAACAAGTTTGTGTTTTATCTGCAATACGAATCCAAATGGTTTCATTTTGTGTTGTATTGGTATACGTGTTAGGTGTTGCAATAGGATTTTGATTAGCATCAGCATCTGTTTGACTAGTATGAAAACTAATAGGAAAATCTGCCGCTGCTTGACTACCTAAAACTAAAGCTTCGTTTGCTGAAAAATCAAAGATTTCTGTTAAATCGTTATCCGATTCACACAAAACAATATTTTCTGGTGGAGCAGATACTACTGGATTTGTAGTAAATTGAACAATAATATCATCTGTTGAACTACATCCTGCCGCAACATCAATTTGTACCGAATAAGTTCCTTCAGTTGCAACATTGTATGTTGGATTTGTTTCTCCAGGGATTTCTACACCGTCTTTAAACCATTTATATGTTGTTCCTGGTATAGCTAAAGTAGCATCCAACTCAAAAAGCTTACCACTACAAGCAGGATTTCCTCCCTTAATAGTTTTGTCTACACCTAGGTTACCTCCAATATCAAAACTTCCAGCCTCTAAAAATATAGCAGAGTCCCATTGAGAATCACCTTGATCAGCTACAACTATTTTTATTTCATAAGTTTTATTAGGGTCAACTGCTGCGCTTGCTGTAAGCACTTTAGTTCGCCCTCCGTAATTAGTGTCTGGTATATTATAACCTTCAAAAAATTCGGTGTTAGCTCTACAAGCAGCTGCATTATTAATATTTCTTACACTTACTCTTTGCCCATTAGGTAATACTGCTAAATTTTGATATTTAGTTGTACCTACTTCTCTTAATAAAAAAGCAAAGCTATCAGCAAAACTACATTCGGTTGCACCATCGTACTCTTCAGATGCCATTAAAAAACGGAAGCTAATTGTGTTTACTAACGGAACAAAATTAAATTTCACATAAGTAGCATCAAAAGTGTTTATTATCCCTAATGCTGTTTGTAAATCTGCATCGCCACCAAGTCCGTTAATATTATCAGGATGTGCGGTTCCTACTGGGGGTGTAACAATTGTATTACCTGCTTCAAAAGCTCTTCCTGATGTTATTATAATCCCTTCATCAAAAGGAAAAGAGCTTCCAACAGGTTTTTTAAAATAACCATAACTCTTTGTACTTGTTTGAGTTGGCGTACCACTAACTTGAGAAGAAAAAGTATCAACGGTAGAACACTCACTAGATATTAAAATATCTTCAACAAGCTTATCTAAAGAAAAACTTGATTCTGCATCAGCAGGGTTATTTACACTTATAATTTGCCCATAACTTGCTACAGATAAACAAATAAAAAATACAATTAGTAAAACGTTTTTCATAGTCAATTTAAATTAAACACTACATAGTCTTATAAAAACAGTTTAGTAGCATTTAACCCTAAAAAATAAATTGTTTTTTTGAACCAATAATATTTAGCACAAAGCTTCAAATATATGTATATCTCAAAGTTTCTTTTGTATTTTTACAAAAAATTAGCTAAAATGAACAATTTCAAGGTTTCTGTGCAAGAAACAACCAATAACGCCATAGTAAAATTTGAGGTAAATCAATTTATAACCAAGCATCAAAGCTTTGAGTTTAACAATATTGATGAGGCTAAATCATCGCCTTTAGCGCAACAATTATTTTACTTACCCTTTGTAAAAAAAGTATATGTCTCTGGTAATTTTGTTGCTGTAGAGCGCTATGACATTGTTGAATGGAATGATGTTAAAGATGAAGTTGCTGAACAAATTGAAACTTATTTAAATAATGGTGGTATTGTGGTTGAAGAAACTGCAACATCTAAAAAAGTTCCAGTAACTGTTTATGCTGAAAGTACCCCAAACCCTTCTGCAATGAAGTTTGTTGCAAATAAAAAAATAGTAACTACTCTTTTTGAATTCACTTCAATCGATGATGCAAAATTATCACCATTAGCTACTGAATTGTTTCATTTCCCGTTTGTAAAAAGTGTTTTTATTGACGAAAACTATGTCTCTATTACAAAGTACGATATGGCAGAATGGCAAGATATAACTGTCGAGCTTCGTGAGTTTATTAGAAATTATATTGAAAATGGGAAAGAAGTTGTGCTACCAAATGCTGCAGAAGCTCTGAAAAAATCGACAACTCAATTAGACAATCAATTTGAAAATATGGATGACACTTCCAAACAAATTGTAAATATTCTTGAAGAGTATGTGAAACCAGCTGTAGCTAGTGATGGCGGTAACATTCAATTTATTTCTTATGATGCTGAAAGTAAAAACGTAAGTGTTATGCTTCAAGGCGCGTGTAGTGGTTGTCCATCGTCAACCTACACATTAAAAAGTGGTATTGAAAATATGCTAAAAGAAATGCTTCCTGGAAAAGTAAACATGGTTGAAGCTATAAATGGATAAATTTGGTGTGATTTTTTATTTGGTGACTTTTTAGATTTAACTGTGTCAAAAAAACAACTATCTTAAATTAGAACAGGTAGCTAAATTATAACCTTAAAAAAATAAATCATGGCAGTATTAAAAGTAATTGAGATTTTATCAAACTCAGATAAAAGTTGGGAAGATGCAACTAAAAAAGCAGTTAAGCACGCTTCAAAAAGTGTAAATAACATTCGTTCTGTATATGTACAAGACCAAAGTGCTAGTGTAAAAGACGGTGAGGTTACAGAATTTAGAGTAAACTTAAAAATCACTTTTGAAGTAAAGTAATTTTACTTTTCTTTTAAAATATAAGCGTTCATTAATTGAACGCTTTTTTTGTGCTCAATTTTCGCTAACTTTGAAAAATGAAGTCCATTATAACATCAATTCTTATTATTGCATTAATAAGCTGTAAAGGTCAGAATTCTGAAACTATGACACACAAATATACTAACGACCTTATAAACGAAACTAGTCCGTATTTACTCCAACATGCTCATAATCCTGTAAACTGGAATCCATGGAGCTCAAAAACCTTAGCTAAAGCAAAATCTGAAAACAAACTTATGCTAATTAGTGTTGGGTATTCGGCTTGCCACTGGTGCCATGTTATGGAACACGAAAGTTTTGAGGATACACTAGTTGCCCAAGTAATGAATGATAATTTTATTAATATAAAAATTGACAGAGAAGAACGTCCAGATGTTGATCAAGTATACATGAATGCAGTGCAACTTATGACTGGAAGTGGTGGTTGGCCTCTAAATGTTATCGCATTACCTGATGGAAGACCAGTATGGGGAGGCACTTATTTTAAAAAAGAGCAATGGGTGGATGCCCTAGAGCAAATCTCTAAACTTTATATTGAGAAACCTGAAAAACTTCTCGAATACGCCGACAAATTGGAGCAAGGCATTAAAGCTTTAGATGTTGTTACACTGAATACAGATGAACCAGTTTTTGAAAAAAATTATATAGACGATGCTTTAACAAATTGGTCAAAGCAATTTGACAACAACTTAGGAGGAATGAATCGTGCTCCTAAATTTATGATGCCTAACAATTATCATTTTTTACTTCGATATGCCTATCAAACAAATAATAAAGAATTGCTAGATTATGTAAATTTAACCTTAACAAAAATGGCGTATGGCGGTATTTTTGATCAATTAGGTGGCGGGTTTTCCAGATACTCTGTAGATACAAAATGGCATGTACCTCATTTCGAAAAAATGCTTTATGACAATGGTCAATTAGTTAGCTTATATGCTGATGCCTATCTTATTACAAAAAATGATTTATATAAAGATATTGTTACTGAAACTTTAGACTATGTAAAAAACGAAATGACTATTGATAATGGAGCATTTTATTCAGCACTGGATGCCGATAGTTTAACACCAGAAGGAGAACTTGAAGAAGGCGCTTTTTACGTTTGGAAAAAAGAAGAGTTAAAAACACTTTTGAAAAATGATTTTGATTTATTTTCAGATTATTATAATATAAACAATTATGGGTTTTGGGAACATGGTAATTATGTATTAATTAGAAAAGATGATGACATTAAAATTATTAAAAAGTATGATTTAACTAAAGATGAACTAGCAGAAAAGAAATCAAATTGGAAAACTATTTTATTAAAAGAGCGTAATAAAAGATCAAAACCACGGTTGGATGATAAAACATTAACATCATGGAATGGAATAATGCTTAAAGGCTATGTTGATGCCTATAGAGTTTTTGGTACTGTTGAATATTTAGAAGTCGCAAAGAAGAATGCAAATTTTATTGTTGACAATCAGTTAAAAGAAGATGGCGGATTGTATCATAATTATAAAAACGGAAAGAGTACTAATAATGGTTATCTTGAAGATTATGCTGCAACCATTGATGCATTTATCGCATTATATGAGAGTACATTAAATGAAAAGTGGCTAACTTCTGCACGTGATTTGGCAAATTATACATTCGATCATTTTTTCGATGAGAAAAGCAGTATGTTTTATTTCACTTCAAATGAAGACGAATCTTTGGTATCTAGAAGTATCGAATATCGCGACAATGTAATTCCTGCAAGTAACTCTATAATAGCAAAAAATCTATTTAAATTATCTCATTATTTTGACAATGAACATTATAGCAAAACAGCTATGAGTATGCTTAACAATGTAAAACCAGAAATGTTAGAATATCCTTCTGGTTACTCAAATTGGCTCGATTTAATGCTAAACTACGCACAGCCATTTTATGAAGTTGCCATTGTAGGAGAAGATGCTAAAGAAAAAATAACCGAATTAAATAGAACCTATTTACCTAATAAACTTATTGCTGCTAGCACATCTGAAAACAATATGCCTTTATTAGAAAACAGATACAACCCCGGTAATACATTTATTTATGTATGTGTTAACAGAGCATGTAAACTACCTGTTACTAAAGTAAGTGATGCCATAAAATTTTTGAAAGAATGACGCTTTTAACAATTATTTTAGTAGCATTTGTAGCCTTAGAGCATTTCTATTTTTTAATATTAGAGATGTTTTTATGGACCAAACCAAAAGGGATAAAAACATTTGGGCTAAAATCGAAAGCCTTTGCTGATGAAACAAAAGTATTAGCTGCAAACCAAGGACTATATAATGGATTTTTATCTGCTGGATTAATTTACGCCATCATACAAGAAGATATAAATATTGCAATATTTTTTCTTGTTTGTGTGACTATTGCTGGTATATATGGGTCTTATTCTACAAAGAAAATTAAATTGTTTTATGTGCAAAGCATCCCTGCTATAATTGCACTAATCACAATAATTATCAATTAAATTAAAGTTAAAAGTAAATGGATTTAGAAAGATGGATTGACAAAGGCTATGCCTTAATTATAGATTTTGGCCCACGTGTATTAGCAGCCATAGCTATTTGGATTATTGGTTCGTGGATAATTAAAATGCTCCTTAAAGGTGTAACAAAAGCCATGGATAAAAAAGACTACGATGAGAGTCTTAAAAAGTTTTTATTAAACCTACTTAATTGGGTTTTAAAAATAGTTTTAATTGTAACTATTCTTGGCACCGTAGGTGTTGAAACTACTTCTTTTGCAGCCATTTTAGCTTCAGTTGGTTTAGCTATTGGTTTAGCTCTTCAAGGATCTTTGGGCAATTTTGCCGGGGGCGTCTTAATTATGATTTTTAAGCCTTTTAAAATTGGTGATTTAATTGAAGCTCAGGGTGAAATTGGTGTAGTTAAAGAGATTGAAATTTTTACAACTAAATTAACTGGCCTTTCAAACAAAGAGATTATTATTCCTAATGGTTCTTTATCTAACGGAAATATTATTAATTATACCACAGAAGGTACTCGTAGAGTAGATTTGGTTTATGGTGTTAGTTATGATGCCGACATTAAACAAACCAAAGAAGTTATAATGAAAGTATTAACTTCTCAACCTAAAGTTTTAAAAGATCCTGCTCCAGCAGTTACTGTGCTTGAACTAGCAGATAGTTCTGTTAATTTTGCAGTAAGACCTTGGTGTAATACAGAAGATTATTGGGATGTATACTTTGACGTTACTGAAAATGTAAAAGAGGCACTTGATGCGGCTGGTATAGAAATTCCTTATCCGCACGCTGTAGAAATACAAAAGCAAGCTTAAGATTTTTTAGGCTTTAAAGCCACAAAATCTTTTAAATAATACGGTTCAAAATAAGCGACATCTTCGGTGTCGCTTATTTTATATTTGCCATAAGCTAGCAAACCCATTTCGTTAGCTGATGGTAATTTATCTTCGATGAAAATAGCATTTGGGTGGCTTATAAGTACTTTTGTTTTTTCAACACCATTGCCAATAAAATACACTTTGCCTTGCTTTAAATAACTAGTAAAAGATGATTCATCTAAAACTTGCGCTTGAGTTTCTCGTACTTGGTTATAATCTGTATCAAAAATAGCCGAATACACTTCCATACGTCTAGCATCCAACATAGAAACTATCAGACCTTCATCAATTTTAACTTGATGCGCTAAAGCTTCTAAAGTTGGTATAGAAATTAGTGGCTTGTCTAAAGCAAAACAAAATCCTTTAGCTGCTGAAACCCCAATACGTAAACCTGTATAAGACCCTGGACCTTTACTTACTGCAATAGCATCTAGCTGTTTCGAATCTATATTGGCTTCTTTTAAAACTTCTTCAATATATACATGAAGTCGCTCTGCGTGCGAATAGTTTTTATCGTAATCTTCTTTTAAAACTAAAGTCTCACCTTCTTTTGAAAGTGAGACTGAACAGTTAGTTGTTGCGGTTTCTATATTAAGTATTAATGCCAAATCAATTAGTTAAAGATTTCCCCATGTAAAAGTCTAAAACTTTTGTCTTAAAAACAAAATCATATTTCGCATTTATCAAAGATGATTGTGCATTTATAAATTGTACTCTGGCTTGTTCTAAATCAAAAGCTGTCATATTACCAATATCATAGCGCTCCTTTGAATTATTAAAAGCTAACTCTTGGGATGCTAATGATTTTTGAGCGGCATCATAAGCTTTAAATGCTGCTTGTGCATCTGTATAGGCTCTTTGAATGTTAGACTCCAAATCTAACTTGGCTTGTTCTAAACGTAATTTACTATTTTCTTCTTGTATCTTAGATTTAGCGACAGCTGTTTTATTTTGAAATCTAGAAAAAATAGGGATGTTTACATTTAAGTTAAAATTATGGCCTTTATTTAAATCTAATTCTCGAAAGAATGCTTGCTTGGTAAAATCGTTTTTTGATTCACTCCAAACAGAACCAAAGCCATAACCAACACTTACTGACGGCAAATAGCCCGATTTAGAAATCTCAGTATTTAATGTAGCATTTTCAATATCTTTTTCTGCTATTTTAATTTCATTTCTATTAGTAAGAGCATAATTTAAAACTGGTGTAACTTCATTATATAACAAAGCTTCAGAAGGCGTATCAACATCGATAATCTCTACATCAAATCCATTAAAGGGTACTTGTAATAATTGTGACAGTGTAAGCAATGCCAAATTAAAATTATTTTCTGCAATAGTAACTTGTTGAGCATCTCTACTTAAAGTAGCTTCAGTATCATAAATATTAGCCTTAGGCTGTACCCCTGCATCTACTAAATCTTTAACTTGTTCCAGTTGTTTCTGACTGAAATCGTACTGTGCTTTTGCTGTTTCTAAATTTTCTTTATTGAATAATATATTTAAATACGCATTAACAACATTTAAAGAAATGTCATCTTTAATACGTGCTAATTCAAGATTGTTAATTTCCTGATTTAAGCGCGATTGTTTGTAAAGATTTAATGTTCTAAATCCATTAAACACATTTTGATTAACACTAAAATTATAATTAAACGAATGTGTTGTTTGATTATTTATTCTTTGATTAGTAACTGGATCGAAACCAGAACCAATACTCATTCGCTCACCTAAACTTCCGTTTACTGATGGTAAAAACTGTCCTTTAGCAGCTACAATATCTTGTTCGTTTAAAAGCAATGTGTTTTCGGTTTGTTTTACGGAAATATTATTTTCAAGAGCATACGCTACAGATTCCTGTAGTGTCCATTTTTTTTGTTGAGCAAAAGATGCTACAGTAAATAACACACTAAATAATAAAACAGAATGCTTCACTCCTACAAAATTTCTAAAATGTTGTAAGAAATGGCTAATTAACTTAATCATTATCTTCATCTTCATTATCTTTTGATGCCTTATTCCAAACTTTAATTTTATCGCCCTCTTTTACGCCTTCAGTGATTTCTACATTTATACCGTCAGACAAACCTAAAGTAACGTCCTTCTTTTCGAATTTGCCTTCTTCTTTTTGTATCTCTACAAAAGGTTTTTCTGTTATTCTATTATATTGTAAAAGGGCTTCCTTAATTGCCAAAACACTGTCTTTACTTTCTATATCTATTTCTGCATTGGCACTATAACCTGCTCTAATATCTGTACTTTGTTCTATTTGTACATCAGCTTTTATAGTAAACTGTACAGCACCGTTTTCCTCTTGCCCTTTTGGCGCAACAAAAGTTAGTTTCGCAGGAAACTCTTTGTCATTTATAGCACCCAGTAGCACTTTAATATCCTTACCTTCTTCAAGTTTACCAACTTCAGCTTCATCAACTTTTCCTTCAAAAATCATAAGACTCATATCTGCTATAGTAGCAATAGTTGTTCCTGCATTAAAATTGTTACTCTGTATAACTTGGTCGCCTTCTCGAACTGGAATTTCTAAAATGGTACCTGGTATTTGAGCTACAATATTGGTATTTGCAGAACTTCCTCCAGAAATAGAACCACGTCTTATAATTTGATAATCGTTTTGAGCTTGATTAAGCGATTCTTTTGCTTGATTAAATGACAAAGCACTATTTTCAAAATCTTGTTGTGATATTACTCCTTTTTCAAAAAGAGATTTATTTCTATCGTATAATGTTTTAGAGTTATCATAAGAAAGTTTAGCCGATGCTATTCTACTTTTAGCGCTTACTAAACTTTGCTCGTTTGGTACAACTCTTATTTTTGCAATTAAATCACCTTTTCTAACAATGTCTCCTTCTTCAACAAGAATATCATCAACAATTCCTGAAATTTGAGGTTTTAGTTCAATCTCTTCTTCTGGATTTAGTTTGCCTGTTGCTACAGCTTTTGTGTTGATTGATGTGTAAAAAGGCTCTTCAACCTTAAAATCTACGACATCTTTTGAATTGGCATCTTTAAAATATTTTAACACAAATACTAATAGTATTAAAACAACGATTCCTAAAATAATTTTTACTGTTTTGTTCATTTTTTTGATTGTTTATTCTTCTCTTAATGCTTCAATTGGTTTTATACTTGTTGCTTTAAATGCTGGAATTAAGCCTATTAAAGTTCCTAATATTACTAATATAATTAATGCTATAAATACTACAGCAATTGATACAGACGCATTTACTATTGCGGCATCGTCTCCTTGCCCAAAGGCTGCATCTAGACCTATTAAAATCCATCCTCCAGATATAATTCCGAATAATCCAGCTACTAAAGTTAAAAATACAGCCTCAACTACTATTTGCCTTTTAATCTCAAAAGGTGTTGCTCCTAAGGCTCGACGTACTCCTATTTCTTTAGTACGTTCTTTTACTGTAATTAGTAAAATATTACCTATGGCAAATACGCCTGCTATTAATGTTGCAATGCCAACAAACCAAGTTAAGAATTGCATTCCAATTAAAAACCCTGTGACTTTCGCAAATTCTTTCCCTAAGTTAAAACTACCAAAAGCACGTTTATCTTTAGGGTGTATACTATTTAAGTTTTTAAGTAATAGTTTTGCGTCGTTTTCAATTTGCTTAATATCATACTCTGGTTTCCCTGTAATCATCATCCAACCGATTTGATCACCTTGATTGTATATTTGTTGAAATGTTGTGAAAGGAATATGGATATCTGCCGATGGCCCCATATTTACGTTTCCATTTTCAAACATGCCAATTACTTTAAAATTTATACTATTAATTTGAATATATTCCCCGATTGGGTTTTCGTCTTTTTCAAATAATTGTTTATAAATTTCGTCTGATATAACGGCTACTTTTTTATTATCATCTATATCATTCTGATTAATAAATCTGCCATGTACTAATTTTTTCTTTTGGACCTGATCTAACAATGGATAATCTCCATAGATTCCAAAATTTCCGGAAAGGAATTTTCTAACTACTAGTGCCTGATTTACACTTCTAGGAACAACAAATTCTATTCCTTCAACATTTTCTTCTACTTTTTTAGCATCAGATAATGATAACCTTACTTGTTTTCCTTCTTGAAATCCTTTAAAAGGTTTACTTGTATTTTCTCCCCAAACAAAAACACTATTAGTAGCAAAACTTCCAAATAATCTGTTAAATGAGTTTTCTAACCCTCTGGCAGACCCTAACAGCCCTATTAATAATAAAATACCCCACCAAACACCTACCATAGTAAGTATAGACCTTAGCTTGTTTTTACTAAAGCTATCATAAACTTCTTGCCATGTATCTCTATCAAATAAAAATTTAAACATAATCAATCGTTTCTTAGTGCTACAATAGGTTTAATTCTTGAAGCTTTTTTTGCTGGTAAATATCCAGCAATTGCTCCAGCTGTTATTAATGTTAGTGTTGCTCCTATTACAAGACTATTACTAACTCCTGGTTCTTTTATAAAATATTCTTCTAAATATGGAGCTACAATTTCTAAAACACCAACACCAATTAACAACCCTACATATCCTGCAATTGCAGTTATTAAAATAGATTCTATTAAAATTATGGATACTATTGATCGTGGCGATGCTCCTAAAGCTTTACGTATTCCTATTTCTTTAGTGCGTTCTTTAACAATAAAAATCATGATATTACTAATACCTACAATACCAGCTATTAGAGTACCAAAGCCTATAACTAAAATAATAACTGTTAGTCCTCCCGTCATCTGTCCAACAGCTTTTGTTCCTTCTGCCATATTACGAACTCTAATTGCTCTTTGGTCATTCCTAGCTACCGAAAAACGATCTTTCATTTTTTTAGTTAATAAAGAGCTAAAAGCTAATGCTTGATCGTAATCCATTTCTGGATTATATGTTAGGTTTATTTGATCTATATAATCGTTATTGCCATATAAATGCTGTGCCGTTGTTATTGGTATATAAATTAATCGCTCTTCATTATCGCCACCATCATCTGTAAAAACACCAACAACTTTATATTGTATTCCATTAAGGTTTATATATTTCCCTAAAGCTGCCGTTTTTAAAAATAAGTCCTCTTCAACCAACCTACCAATTATAACAACTTTTGTTCTATTTTGTAAATCGTTCTGATTAATGTATCGTCCTTCTTTTATATTTGTCTTTTCTAAGTATTGATGGTCTGGATGTACTGCTCTTAATCTATAACTGTTTTGTTCGTTTCTAAAAGACGCTTGAACATTTTTATAAATTCTAGCAGTTATAAATTCTACTTTATTACCAAAATCATCTTTTACATAATCAAAGTCCTCATTTTTAAACTGAATACGTCTTCCTGCTTGTAATCCTTTATGGGCTTTTGTAGTTCTACCAGATCGAATAAAAATAGAATTATTTGCATCATCAACAAATGCTTCAGCAAATGTATTTTTCAAACCATTAGCAATCCCAAAAAGAATGGTAAATAATAATATGGCAAATGCCACAGTAAAACCAGATAATAAACTTCTGGTTCTGTTTTTATTAATACTTTGAAATATTTCGCGCCAAAGGTCTATATCAAACATACTGTTCTGCCCTAACTTGTTCTACTTTTTTATCTTCCATTATAACACCATCACGTAATCTTACAATACGTTTACACATATTGGCAATATCTTCCTCATGCGTTACCATTAAAATGGTCTTTCCTTCATCATTTAATTGTTGAATGAAAGCCATAATTTCATGCGACGTTTTAGTATCTAATGCACCTGTTGGCTCATCGGCCAATAATAGTTTAGGGTTTGCAGCTAAAGCTCTTGCAATAGCAACTCTCTGGTTTTGACCTCCTGAAAGTTCTTTAGGTAAGTGTTCTGCCCAATCTGCTAAGCCTACTTTCTCTAAATGAAACATAGCCAATTCTTGACGCTGTTTACGTTTCATACCTTGATAATATAATGGCAATGCTACATTTTCAAGCGCATTTTTATAATTTATAAGATTGAATGATTGAAAAATAAATCCTAAAAATTTATTTCTATAAACGGCTGCCTTTTTTTCGGTAAGATCTTTTATTGGTAATCCATCTAAAACATAATCTCCTTCATCAGCTTCATCTAACATACCAATAATATTTAGTAATGTTGATTTTCCTGAGCCTGAGGAGCCCATAATAGCTACCATTTCTCCTTCTTCTACAGAAAGATCAATACCTTTTAAAACATGTAAACTGGAATCGCCTATTGGGTAGGACTTGTGTAGTTGGCTAATATTTAACATTACTTTGATTGATTTAATAAAGCTAAGGCTTTGTAGTTAGACTTAAAAGACAAAGAAATGTTACAAAAATTGTACCTAAAAATTTTTATTATTTATTTAACGTATTGAATTTCTTATAAATAAAGTAAGCTAATCCTCCTACAAGTATATATGGTATTGCCATTAAGTATACAATACCATCATTAATGCCTTCGGCTGTAGCTTGCCCTTCTTCGCTTTCTAAAACTGCACGACACATGGCACATTGTCCATTTGTTTCTAAGAAAAAGAAAAAAGAAAAAACAAGAAAAACTATTTTACTCTTCTTCATCGTTTTAAACATAATATGGTGAAATCATTATATAAACAATAACGCCAGTTACTGCTACATATAACCATAAAGGGAATGTGATTCTGGCTATTTTTTTATGTTTTTCAAAGTTGTTTGTTATCGCTCTTACATAAGTGATTAACACGAACGGGATAACTGCAATAGACAAAACAATATGTGTTAATAAAATAAAATAGTAAACATATTTTATAACACCTTCTCCTCCAAATTTTGTAGAATCACTCGTCATATGATAAGCCACATACAAAACTAAAAAAACTACAGAACACCATATAGCTGTAGTCATTAGGTTTTCATGAAGTACAATCTTTTTCTTTTTTATTGCTAAAAAAGCCAAAACCAAAATAACTGCTGTTAGCCCATTTATAGTTGCATAAATTGGAGGTAAAAAGCTCAAAGGTTCTACGTTTGGTATTTTAACTCTAAATAAAGTAGCTACAACAATTGGGATAATTATTGATAATATAACTATTAACTTGTTATATTTTTTATCGTCTAAAAGAGGTTCTTGATTATTCATTTTTAAGAGGTTCTTTGCTTCGTTCTTAACGGAAAATTATTCGTTAAGTAGTTTTTTTATATCTTCTTTTAATGCACTAATTTCTTCTTTAACACCATCTTCATCAACTTTCTCTTCTTCTGAAATTATTCCTCTATAATAGATTATGGGATTTCCAAATTTATCTTTTCTTGAGCGTATAAATCCATTTTTATCAATTAAAGCAAAATTACCAGAATGCTCAAAACCTCCTTCGGCCTCTGCATTTTCTCCTGTATATAAATTAAACCCTTGGTTCGCCAATTTATAAATTTCATCTTTATTACCAGTCATTAAATGCCAATTTGGGTTAGTCACTCCATAGCGCTCTGCATATCCCTTTAGAATTTCTGGCGTGTCATAGTCTGGATTAATAGTGAATGATGCAACACCAAAATCTTCAAAACCTTTAAAGCTATTTTGAATTTGAATAAGGTTAGCATTCATCCGCGGGCAAATAGTTGGGCATGTTGTAAAGAAAAATTCTATAACATAAACTTTCCCTTCATAATCTTTATTAGAAATTGTTTTCCCTTCTTGATTAGTAAACGAAAACGTTGGCACTTTTTTTGGTTGCTCATTAATCTCAATGAATGCTAAATCTGATTTTGTCGACTTTTTTTCTTTAGCAGAATCACTTCTACTTTCATTGCGTATAATATCGTTATTAGATATTCTGTCAACAATTTTAGGTATGAATATTATTCCAAAAACTAGTATAATAAATGCTATACCTATATATGAATAATTAGTTTTCTTGCTCATTGGTTTTATTTAAATCGTTTGCTCTTCTAGTATCAGAATTAAATTCGCCTTTTCGTTTTTGTCTATATTCTGTAAATAAAATACGTAAATCGTCACTCATTTTATTTTTAATTTCTGCAACTTCAATACAATTATAAGAATATAGCCCATAAATAGGTTCTCCCTTTTCCAGTTCTTTATCAGTTCTATCATCTAATCTACCACGTTGGTTTAAATCTTTATCAACAACAAAAACATTATCTGATGACAAATTACCGCTAAGATTCGGTTTCGATTTTAAGCTATAAAATAAACGTTGAATATCATTTGGCTCTCCAAAAAGAAAATGCCAAAATCGCAAATCTTCATATGATGCTATTTCTCTTTTAAGGTTTTCAACAGCAGACTCAGTACCCTTTGGCATTATAATTACTATTTGAAAACGCTTAAAGCCTTTAAACTTATCGTAAACAAGTTCTTTTAAATTTAAAGCTGTTGTTGATTTATTATCAGGCTCATTACCAAAAAAACCCAGCACAGTAATGTGATCTTTTAATATAATTTGCTCGCTAGAGTTTGAAGAAAACGATTGTAAATCTAATACATTTTCATTTACTATATCCAATGGTTCATAATTGTGAGTTGCAGGATATAAAAACAACAAAAATGTTACAGGAAGAAAAAATAAAACTCCTAAAACTACATAACGGCTAATTTTCTTATAATCCATTGAATAGATGCCTTTTTATTGAAAATAAATACGGTTGCAAAAATAAAAAAAGGCAGTCTAAAAACCGCCTTTGTATATCTATTTAACACTTAAATTACACTATGTGTAAACTATAAATAAAGTCTTTAGAAATCTCTTTTAACAAATCCATCTTTATAAACATCAAAAACATAGCCGCCTTCTTGTAACAAGATGAATATTAAATATAAAATTAGAAAGATTGCTGTCCAAACTACCATGCGTCTTAAGCTTTTTAACTCATCTCGCATGTGCATAAAATCCCAAGTAATGTAATAGGCTTTTACTATGGTTAAGATGATAAAAATCCAGTTTAAAGCTTTCATCCCTAAAACTTGCCCCATTAATATCTCTGGTTTTAATATCCCTAACACTACTTCTACTATAGTTACAATGGTAAGAAAAATTAAAACGCCCCAAATTTTTTGAGTGTTTGACTTAAATTTTAATAAGCCTCTAAATATTTCTAATTTATGTTCGTGTGCCATTTTTAAATGCTTTTAATGTCTCCTTTCTTCAAGGAAATGAAATATATTTTAATTAAACTAGGTAGAAGAATGTAAATACAAATACCCAAACTAAATCTACAAAGTGCCAGTATAAACCAACTTTTTCAACCATTTCGTAGTTTTTACGTCTTTCGTAAGTTCCTAATATCACATTAAAGAAAATGATGATATTAATAATAACTCCAGAGAATACGTGAAAACCGTGAAAACCTGTTATAAAGAAAAAGAAATCTGCAAATAATGGTGAGCCATACTCGTTTACATGTAGATTAGCCCCTTCTACAACAGTTCTACCATTCTCTTTTAAAAGCTTTAATGATTCTCCTCTAGATAGCACTGTTTTTTTACCAGCATCGTCTATAATTTGTGTTCTTACTAAAATATTATCATGCGCTTCAAAACCATTAATAACCTCATCAACGGTATAGGTTGGCAATGTCCCTTCTTGTACAAACCACAACCCGTCTTTTCGACCATGCTCTGCTCTATACGTTTCTTCTGCAACTGCAAAATCTCTTAGTGCAACTCGATGACCGTCAGTATCTACAAACTGTAATATGTTACCTCCTTTTGTTTGAATAGCGCCATAGTCTCCTTTAATAAAAGTATTCCATTCCCAAGCTTGAGAGCCCACAAATATTAAACCACCAATAATGGTTAAAAACATGTAAATGGTTACTTTTCCTTTATTTAAATGATGACCAGCATCAACCGCTAACACCATGGTTACAGACGACATAATAAGTACAAATGTCATAAAAGCCACATAATACATTGGTGCATCTACACCGTGTAAAAATGGAAAGTGAGTAAACACTTCATCGGCAATTGGCCATGAATCTATAAATTTAAATCTTGAAAATCCGTAGGCCGCTAAAAACCCAGAGAACGTTAAAGCATCTGAAACGATGAAAAACCACATCATCATTTTACCATAACTTGCATTTAGCGGTTTATTTCCTCCGCCCCAAGTTTTACCTTCTGTTCCAGTATTTACAACTGTAGTACTCATATGTAATGGTTGTTATTTAAAAGTTGCACAAAAATAATCAAATTATCTATGTAATAAAATATCGTTTAAGTAATTTTTAAAATGGTTATAACGCATTATATCTAAAACCTTCTTTTTTCAGAAAAAACCTTTATAATTTTACCCTACAAAAGTTAGTAATAAATAAAGAAATACCCATAGTATACCAACAAAATGCCAAAAGGTAGCTGCCAATTCAAACCCAAGTATTTTAGTTGCATTATACTTTTGTTTAAAATGATTATAAATTACTACTAAAATGCATATTAGTCCTGCAACTACATGTAAAACATGAAAGAAAGCTATCAAGAAGACAAAAGAAGCTTTTGGGTTACTTATTTCTCCTGTAAATCTATAACCGGATTCTATTAAAGCATTAAATCCTTCAAACTGTAAAAACACGAATAAAATTCCTAAACAAAATGTTGTTACTATTAATATAGATGTTAACGATCTATTTCCTTTTTTTAATGCTTGTTTTGCCAAAATAAAAGTAATACTACTTACAATAGTAACAAAAACACTGATTAAAAAAATATTTGGTAATTCTAATTCGCTAGACCAATCTGGTCGTTTCCTGCTAATAATTACAGCACTTGTTAATCCTGCAAAAGCCATAAATAATGAAATAAGGCTAAACCAAAGCATCATTTTTTTTGCTCGGTTATTTTTTTCTTCTAAAGTCCCTTGAGTTAAATCCATGGTTATCTAATAAATTTATCAATTACATAAACAACTTGTACTAATGAAATATAAGATACACTAACTAGCATAAGCTGTCTTGCTGATTTTTCAGTCATTAATTTAAATAAGCGAATTGCATAATACAGCATCCATAGTCCTAAAAGAAATACGATAACTGCTGATACTATTGATAATTCTAATTTACCAGTAACTCCAAAAACAGGAATTATTGATACTATTAGCGTCCAAACAGTGTACATAATAGTTTGTACTGCTGTGCCTTTATCTTGCTTTCCTGTTGGCAACATAAAGAATCCGCCTTTTTTATAATCTTCAAATAAAAACCAGCCAATAGCCCAAAAGTGAGGGAATTGCCAAAAAAATTGTAATGCAAACAAAGTTCCTGGTTCTATACCAAAATCGTCTGTAGCTGCAACCCAACCTAACATAAACGGAATGGCACCTGGTATAGCTCCAACAAAAACCGCTAATGGTGTTTTAGTTTTTAAAGGCGTATAAACACATGTATATAAAAATATTGAAATAGCACCAAACATAGCCGTTTGCTTATTGATGGTGTATAGTATAATAATGCCTAATAATGTAAAAATTGATGCAATTATAAAAGCAGTAGTAACAGACATTCTTCCTCCTGGAATTGGCCTATTTTTAGTACGACTCATTAAGGCATCTAAATCTTTTTCAATAATTTGATTAAATGCGTTTGAAGCTCCAACCATAAAATACCCGCCAAAAGCTAGTAAAATTAGAGTTTTAAAATCTACGGTTTCTGCGCCTAATAAATAGCCTGCAAGTGAAGAAAAAACAACACTTAATGCTAATCGCATTTTTGTGATTTCCTTAAAATCTGAAATTACAGAATATGTTGCTAATGAAGATTTTGAGTTGCTCAATGTTTCCTTTTCTTGGTCGCTTTATAATGCGAGTGCAAAGATACTTTATTAAAGCAATTTGAGCAATCCTTTTTAGCGGTAAATTTATTTACATCATTAACCTCTCAAGATTTTGTATTTTTATTGAAAACTTAACATTACACATCTTATTATGAAATCTTTAAAAGCTATATTTTCTCTTTTTGTTTTTTGCTTTTCCTTAATAGTTTGCGCACAAAACAACGATGTTGTTATTAAAACCAACAAACTGTCTGAGAACATATATATGCTAGAAGGTCAAGGTGGTAATATTGGTATTTCTGTTGGAGAAGATGGTATTGTTATGATTGACAGCCAGTTTGCCCCATTAACGCCTAAAATTTTAACCGCCATTAAAGCAATTAGTAATAAACCCATAAAGTTTTTAATCAATACACATTGGCATCACGACCATGTTGGCGGCAACGAAAATATTAAAAATGAAGGCGCTATTATAGTAGCCCATGATAATGTTAGAAAACGTATGAGTGTAGATCAGTTTGATAAATACCGAAACAGGACTACCAAAGCTTCTCCAACAAAATTACCATTGGTTTCTTTTTCGGATAACATAACGTTTCATATGAATGGTGAAGACATTATGGTTTTTCATGTAGATAATGCACATACTGATGGCGATGCTATGATATATTTTATAAATAGTAATGTACTACATATGGGCGACACTTATTTTCAAGGTAAATATCCATTTATAGATTTAGCAACTGGCGGAAGTGTAAATGGTTATATAAATGCTGCAAAGCGTGCTTTAATGCTAATTGATGACGACACTAAAATTATTCCTGGACACAGAAACCTATCAAACAAAAAAGAATTAACAGCATACTTAACCATGCTAAAAACTCTAAAAACCCGTGTTTTAGCAGAAATTAAAAAAGGAAAAACCGAAGAAGAGGTAACAAATAACGAAACTATTAACAAAGAATACACCGCTTTAAATTATGGAGATTGGTTTATTAAAGACGCCCAAATACGTCAAACGTTTTATAGAAGTTTAAAAGAAGAATAAGTTAATTCAACTTCATTAAAAATTGATATAAATAAACTTAAAAGTAGATTCTTGATTTCGCAAGAATTGATTAGTTATCAAAATACCAATTAAATAAATCGGTTCTAAGTCCAAAATTAAACCAAACTGTACTGCTTTTAAACGTTGAAGTTGTAATAGATTCTGGGGCAAAATTTCTGAAATTAATATCAGTAAATACCTTAAGGTTTGATGAAGGGTTTATTAAATACCCCGCTTGTAAATTCCCGTTGAAGGTTTTTGTTTTTATACCTTGTCCCACTTCAACACCGGTATCAAAAGGTCGATCATCATAATCTCGATACACATTTCCTCCATAACTAAAGTTATCAGTTCCGTCATTAAAATCTAAGCCACGAACACCAAAAATAAACTTAGCATTGGCAAACCAACGTTTGTAATGATAACGACCAATTAGTATAGCTTCGCTGAAATTTGCACCCCATAAATGCGCCATAGATTGGTTGTTATGCCCATAATTTGTTGCTATTGTATTATGCGAATATGTATAAGGTCTTATTCTATTATATTCAAACTGAAGCATTAAATTGCTAACCTTAAAAGCATTAAAATATTTAACACCTATTTGGTAACCATATTTATTTTTCCAACTTTTTTCTCCTCCTTTAATATCATTTAGCGAAAATTCATCTAAAACAAATTGACTATAAATATTTACATTATCATTCCATTTATATTTTGCCGATGCCCCAATAATAGCATTCCCTGCGTCTTGTCCTGTTTCAAATTCGATGGCTCTGTAAAATATAATAGGGTTTAAATAGTTTACATCAAAACCTCTATCATTTGAATTCGTCCAAATAACCGATTCAAACAAACCTAAATTAAATCTTTTGGAAACATTCCAACTTAAGTAGTGATTGGCCATGTATTTGGTTAAAAACGCTCCGTCTTCAGTAACTTCTGGTCGCACGTCTCTTAACCACATCCAAGTATTGGTGTATTTTATTTTCCAAAATTTAGTGTTCAATTTCAAAAACGGATGTGGACTCGCTACATCGCTTAATAATAAAGATCGATACCCATCACCAATAAAGTTTTTACCATGCCCAAACTGAATATTTATAAATTTTGCTGGAGCGTACGACAAATATGCTTCAGCAACAGGGTAATCGTAAGAATCACTTTTAAAACGTTTAGCAATACCACGACCAGGAATTATTGCTGGATCTGGACCAAACGCTTTTAAACTTTCGGCATACTCATTAACATATTTTGCAAAACGCCCTTGGCTTTCAAAAACAGAGGCATAAAAATTCAACTTTTTACCTAAACCTCCTCGAACTAAAAATCCTCGGGTATTATTATAGGTTGAGCTAAATTCTGCATCGGTATCTTTCCCAACTTGTAAATCAAAAATAGGGTCTATAGTAAACCAATAATCTTTTCCTTGCAATTGTACTAAATGCTCATTCCAAAGTTTTCTTCCAGCCCAAGTATCAGTTTCTTTTTTAAGTTTTTCCTTTTCGGCTTTAAAATTGTAATATTTTGAAACCTCTTCATAAACAAATGGTTTTGATGCGGTGTGACTATTGGTTCCAATCAAATTCATTTGCCTGTCAAACTTTGAATAATCGCTATGCGTAAAAGGAATATTTAACTGACTTGTATAACCTTTATTTTCAAAAGCTACTAAACTAGCATTTACGCTGTCAAATTCTGTTTTTGCTTTTGCTTCTAATTTGGAAAAAGCATTAACTTTTGTGACGCTTTTAGAAACTATAGATTGATTTATTAATGGTATTTTAATAGAAGTAGAATATTGCTTATAGGTTACTCTTCCGTTATAAGTTGCTGGTTTTATTTTAGGTAAAAGCCCAAAAACCCTTTTTGTTTCGTCTTTTAATTCTTTATAAATGGCATCAATATAAATAACCTTAAATAGGCCTGTTGTATCTACTTCAAAAAGCACTGCAACATTACCTTTATAATTTTCATCTAAAACTTTTTGTGGCACTTTAAAGTTCTCGTAAACATGCGTGAATACATTCGTATCAAAACACTGTTGTAATGAATCAATTTCTATCGTTTCGCAATTAGGAAAAACTGGAGCCTTTTCATATTGGAAAGTATCTTGTGCATATATATTATATTGAACTAAAAGTAGAAATAGGACAACGAATCTCTTCATAAATTTAATGAGAATTGATTTTGAGCAGAAAGATACTATATTTTTTAGATTAGTAAGTCATTAAAATCTTTAGGTATCTCTCTAAGATAGAAGTTAAATAATGAGAACCTGAAATAAATTCAGGTCAAGAAAAACCGCTATCAGTTTAACTAATAACGGTTTTCCAATTTTTAAAGTATTTGGTATATTTAATTTTCTACTTTAAATACAATAGGCAGAGAATATATAACTCCTACATTTTTATCGCGTTGTTTTCCTGGAGTCATTTCAGGGATTTTATTAATAACACGTTGTGCTTCTTTTTCTAGTTTAGAATGTGGACCTCTAACTTTAACATCTGTTACATGCCCAGTTTTATCAATTTTAAACTGCGTACGAATTACTTGCTTTCCAGATAACCCTAAATCATCACCAATACCTGTATTAAATTTTTTCTGAACAAGCTTAGTGATTTTTTCAGACATACATTTACGTCTCTCATCATTAGTTTTTTTCTTTTCGCACCCTGGGTAAATTGGCACTTCTTCAATCATTGCAAAAGGAACATCAACAGGATCTGGAACTTCTACGTTAAATTCTTCATCGTCTATTGGAGGGTTAACATTATCTGACTGCTTTTCCTTAACAGGCTCATCATTAAAAAGTTTATCAGGAGTAGTGTCTGGTACTTCAACAAATTCATTAGATGGCTTGCTTTGCTTTTTTTCTACTGGTTCATCAAAAGTTGGCTTTACCGTTTTAATTATCGGAATAGCAACATAAGTAGGATCTTCTATCTTTGGCAATTCGCCATAGTTAGGAATGGTCGTTTCAAACTTCATCTCAAATAAGCCATAAGCTCCCAACAAACAAACAATTAAGCCAATTTGAAAGTAAAGGGTTGAGTTTTTTTGTAAATTTGCGTCATGCTTTTGTGATTTTTTCACGATTTTCTCATTTTGCCGAATGAGTTCGTGAGTTTTTTTTGGATTACTCATAATAATTATAGTTTATATGTTAATATTATGGTAAAATCACAATAAGCATACCAAAAAAGAAATCCCGTTACAAATTTTGTAACGGGATTTTAAATTATTTGAATTCCTGTATTTACTGGGTGAAATATTTAATCTTGCACTTGGAAAATAATTGGTAATGAATATGGAACTGTTACTGCTTTACCACGTTGTTTTCCTGGTTTCATTTTAGGCAACAAACTAATAACTCGTTTAGCTTCCTTTTCTAAACCTGGGTGTGGAGCTCTTGCTCGTACACCAATAATGTTACCTGTTTTGTCTATTTTGAAAATAACATTAATACGTTGTCTACCTGATAAACCTAAATCACCTGCTAAATCTGTATTAAATTTTCTGTTTACAAATTTTGCAATCTTATCAGACATACATTTTTTCTTAGCTGCATTGTTTCCTTTTTCGCAACCAGGGAAAACTGGTACGTTTTCAATAACTGCAAAAGGAACTTCTATATCTTCTTCAACTTCTTCTACTTCTACTTCTTCAATCTCAACTATCTCAGTTTCTTGATCGGCTTCAGTTGATTCAATTACAGTTTCTTCAACCTCTTCCTCATCCTCTACTACCTCAATAACTTCTGGAGCTGCTGGTGGCGGTGGCGGTGGCGGTGGCGTTTGTATTTGTTCTGTTAATGGAATTTCTTCATCATCAAGATCATCTAAATTTAACTGTCCTATATCAATATCAGACTTATCATAAGTCTTATAGTTAATTGCATAATTTGTTAAAAAAAGCATTAAAGCTAAGCCAATTGCAAAATATAGTGAGCTGTTACGCCCTACATTTGCTTTAGGATTTTTTTTAGGTTCCATAATTTAATTGTTTTTGAAGATTGCTAAAATAACCATTTATTTGTCAAAAAAGCAAGCGTTTATAAATTTTTAATATGCGTTTTTTTGTTAATTAACAGTATTATTACAGTAATTAACACTCCCAAAGTATTCGCTATAGCATCATAAACATCGGTATGCCTTGATGCGGTAGCACTTCCTTGTAATATCTCAATTATTATACCAAAAGCTATTGAAAATATAGCGGCGTAAATAATTGCTTTTGTTTTTTTGTATTTAAACTTAAAAAAAAATGTGTTAAACCATAAAAAGGCTAACACACTGTAGACTAAAAAATGAAATATTTTATCGGCAAAAGATATACCTGCGTTTGGTAAGTTATTAATTTTAATTAAACTCACTGTCGCTAAAGCAACCGAATAAAATATCGCAATTATAAGAGCATACTTTTTAAGCACCTACAAGTGCTTTATAATCATCAGCCGACATAAGATTTTCTGTTTGAGAAAGATCAGAACATTTAAGTTTAATCATCCAACCTTCACCATAAGGATCGCTATTTACCTTTTCCGGTTCGTCTTCTAAAGCTTCATTAAACTCAATAATTTCACCAGATAAAGGCAAAAACAAATCCGATACAGTTTTTACTGCCTCAACGGTTCCAAAAACTTCTTCTACATCAAGTGTTTCATCAACAGTTTCAACTTCAACATACACAATATCTCCTAATTCACTTTGTGCAAAATCTGTAATACCTATTGTTGCAACGTCGCCCTCAATACTAATCCATTCGTGGTCTTTAGTATATTTTAATTCTGATGGAATATTCATTATATTAATTTAAGTTTGTTTGTTTATTTTGACAAATGTATTTATTCAAATTATAATTTCAAATAGATTACCTATTAATTACCAAAATTATATCTGAGTGTTAACCCTGAGCGAATTGTTGTTTGAGGAAATGCTGTTGAAATAGCATATTCAGAGAATGCATAATCAAAATAGAAAATGCCTGTTAAGTTTTTACTGAACGCATAATCTGCCGAATATTTTAAGCCCCAAATGGTTTGACCAGATGTTACTTGGTTATTCTCCAAATCTAAATACCGAATAATGGTTTTATTATCTCTAACTGATATATCGGCTTTCATATTTAAATCGCTTACAATACGCTTTTTGGGTCCTGCAAGTTTTGAGCGAATGCGTACATCTTTAATTCTATATCCTAAACCAATAATATACTCGTTTCCTTGAATCTCTGTCAATAAATTATTATCGAAACTAAGCGACAACAGTCTATCTTTTTTAACTTCAGCAAGAATCTTTACAGAGTTTTTCATTTCGAAGTCAATTCGAATTAATGGACTGAATAATTCGGTTAAATTAATGTTACTAAATAAAGTTCCGTTTTTATAATTACCAGATTGGTCTAAAGATTCTGATGGTTGGCTAGCATAATCTAATCCAGGGATTGGAGCTTCATTATCAAGAGGATCTAAATTCAAATTTAAGTTTGTACTAAACTGGTTAATGGTATACGTTGAACGATAACCGTGAGTTATAGAAAATCGCTTAAAGCGTTTTTTAAACCAAGCAAATTTCATTAATCCAGTGTATTTTAAATCCCAGTTAGGAATTGGCACATCTCTAAAAGCACTAGTTTTAACTTTATTGGCATCTTGTCCAGAATAAGCGGCTAAAAATGCAGGTAATAAAACTGCTTGATTATTTTTACCAAAGCCTAACGGATAACCGTCAGTATCCCTAGCATAGGTAGAGTTTCCATAAAAATTTTCTGCAAGCCTTTCAGCAACCTTTAATCTGTTAGCTCTAAAATCGTTAAATGCTTCTGACACATTTTCATCACTTTTTCCAAATGCTGTTTTAATTAGAATAGTAGATATATTAAAGTTTCCAAAAGTATTTGGTGTTAATGAATTATAAACTCCATTTTCTACTTTATAATTTTCATTATAATTTTCGTAATATGCTCTATTACCCACAAGATCAATTTTTAAATCTTTTACAGGTTCTAAATTTGCTGAAATATCCAGCTGCTTTGTGTGTGTTTCAGTATACTGCTGATTAAATTCTGGAAATACTGTTAGCCAGCCATTTCTAGCTGCCAAATGTCTTATATCGCTTTGACTACCAAAGGTATAACCTAATGTTGGTCTAAGTGTACCAATAAACCCAGGTGTTTGAGTATATCCTGGTAAAAAAGTTCCGTTGTTTTCAGAATAATTAAATTGAATTCTTTTAATACTTGTTAAAATATCAACTCCTGCGTTTAACAGTTTTGTAGCCGACTTATTTTTACTCTTCGTAGGTTTTTTATTTTGATTTGCCCCAGGTGGTCTTCCTTTTTGAGGTGTTCTTGATCTCACATTTCTAATTGGCTTTTTTACAAGTCCAATATACTTGTACAACTTTTTCATATCTAAAGTTGAATTTAAATTGTGAGTATTTGCATTTTGAATACTATTACCTAAGTCATAACTAGTTGTAGTCTCAGTACCAGTAATTGGGTCTGTTATTGTTAATGGTAAATTCCCATATAAATCTGAGCCCTTTTGCCACATAAAATCTCCGGAGTATTGATACGTTGCTTTTAAAAAACTAAATGTTGGAATTTTATGTATTGGCAATTCATAGGTAACTCCTAAATTTTGAGTTTGTCTGTTTGGATCTCCAAAATCTAGGAAACCATCCCAAACATCTAAGGTTGGGTCCTGATCGCCATTTACAATATTATCTTTAAAATAATTACGGACGATATTATTATTTGCTGCCGTAAAATTAAAACTTAGGGCTTTGGTTAAATTATAATTGATAGTATACTGAAAATCGAAAGTATAGTTTCTTCTAAACAATTCTTCAATACCAATATTACCGCCACCTAAATCAATATCTCTGAATTTTTGACGATTAAATTGACGATTAATGTCTGTATTAACTGTAAAACTTGTTGGTAATAAGTTGAAGTTAAAATCTTTTAAAATCTTCCAATATTTACCTCTAAATAATGAATCGTTCTTTTTAAAAGGTTCAATTGTTATTGGATTAAAATTAAATGCATAATTAGCACCAACTCTAACGGTTTTGTTTACTGAGTTTTCTATCTCGAAATCTCGATGTTCTACTTTATTATAGGAATAGTTAAATGTTAAATTTTCAACATCATAAAAACGTGGCTTAGAATCTCCTGTTCTTATTTTTCTAACACCTATAAAATTGATACTTTGTCTTCTAGTATAATCTTCAGAATCTTCTTTAACCTGTCTTCTTTTTTCCTCTGTATCTGCCGCAGCCAATCTAGATTCTAAAGTTAAATCTTTATAAAACTGATCATATTTAGGTGTAATAAGCTCTTCGCTCTGAGCATAATTAAATGGTACTTGAATTCCCCATTTTTTTGGTAATAATTGTCCAATATTAACATTAGTTACTACATCGTATTGCTTAACATCTTCTAAACTACGTTGACTTGGACCTTGTTCGATAGTACCAAAACCCGAAGTGCTTTGCCTACCTGTGGCGCTTATATTTGCAAAGTCTGCAATATTGGTGTCAACACTTAAAACAGCTGCCCAACCGCCTTCGTTATCTAAATCGGATAAACGTAACTCGTTAAACCATACTTCGGCACAAACATCATCTCTATTTGTAGCATTTTTTACACCCACCATAAGTGTTCTTACATCTCCAAAATTAGGATTTCCTTTTATAGCTATTCTGTGTTGACCAGCTACGTAATTTGAAAATTCATCACCAGTAAGCGGAATAGCTTCTCCGTTAATAACATCATAGTAGGTAGGATCTAAATTGGTTAAACTTCCATCTGAGATCCCTATAGATTTAATTTGACCTAAAATTTCAATCGGTAAATTAATTTCGTTATCCGTTGGCCAAAGCCCTTCTCTTGTTGTTGATGTAGAAACTTGTAAAGGGATTTCTATTTGATAAAAGTTTTCCGTTAAATCATTCCCCATTCTTATAAAACCAACCAAATCATCATTTGTTAAAGAGTTTCCAGACTCATCTGCTTCAGCGTGCATAAACATTCTTATACGTTTATATTGACGCATATCTATATTTATATTTTTATAAACTGCCTTGGAATCTTCTGATTCTAAATTACAGACATTAACTACTAATGATTGCTCGTTTTGTTGAATAACTGTATTGTTATTAAACAGCTCTTCAGGATCGATTCCTGGAGGTCTTTGATAACTCCCTTCATTCTCTAGTGTACCAATAACGCCAACTGAAAAATCAGTTTGCGGGTCATCAGGAGTTGGATCATTTTTATCTAAGGCTTGAGTATATCTTCTCCAGTCACTTCTTACTAAATCTAAAGTTCCAAAACGAAATACTGTGTTTTCTGAAAATTCTTTAAGAAATACACGTGCAAAACGAACGGACCTTAAATCGCTAATGCCTCCGACAGAAGTAACATGGCTCCCTTGAACTGGGATTCTAAATTGGTACCAACGTACATCTTTTGTGTCTCCATTTGGTAATAACCTTGGTCTTATTTTAAAATCTCTTAAAAAATCTTTTATAGGGTTACTAGTCGGTATATTATCAAAATCGGCTTCAGTTTCTGGTAAATTTTGACGTGTAATATCTAATTCATATTCAAAATAACTATTAATCGTATTCATAGTATTATCACGATTAATATCTTCAGCATCTGGTTGTGTATTAGCTGCTCTTTCTGTATTTGTAAATGTATCTGGCGTATTTCCTTCAACCCCATTGTATTTTTTATAGCGTTCAAAAATATCTCCGTCAGTATTTAAAAAATAACTGTAATTGTCATTTGCTGGGTCTTCTAATCCTGAAAAAGCAGGAAATTTAAGCCCTTCATCTGTGTCATTTAAACCATCATAACCTATATCTTGAAGAATTCTGTCTTGCCCTGTAGTATCAAAAGCATAAATTAAGGATTGATTTCCTGGTGTTTTCCCCCAAGATGTTTCTGTTGTAAAAGCATTGTTTGATGAATCTGGCAATCCGTTTTCGTATTGTTTTCTCCCATCAGACAGTACATCTTCAGAAATATTTCCCAAATTAAAAACCAATTTACCCCCAGGATTTGTTGGGTTTTCTTGAAACGGATCTTGTAACCAAAACTCGATATACTCTACATTGGCTTGTTCTAAATCTGTTGATGTTAATTGTCGCGTAATTCCTGCCCAACTTTGTTGTGGATTAGGAAGTATGTTACCATTTGCTACTGGATTAAAATTGTATGGTCCTCTTTCTGATGGATAATACGCTAAATCTAAAGTAAATATTACTGAGTTTTGACCTTGAACTAAATCTCTTTCTGGGAATAACTCGTTTATAAATACACGACTCGTAAATAAATCAGACACGTCATCATCTGAAATCTCATCTGGTCTTCTAGCGCTATAAAAAATAGGGTCGATAGTATACCAATTTAATAATGCCCTTTGATAACCGTTTTGTAAGTTTAAAGGATTGTTAGGGTCTGTTACATCTACATAGCCCAAATTAGGATCAAATGGTGTACTAGATAAAAACCATGATTGCTGCGATTTTAAATCGATACTTCCTTGAGAGCCTTCAAAGTCATCAACATATGATGTTGCTTCACCATTAAGGTTTGTCCCTTTTGGAGCTCCAGGAGCTAAATAAGCAAACTCCCCGCGTAACGACAAATTAGATTCTACGTCGGTATCTATATTTGGTAGTTTATTTGCTAGTCGAGTTAAAAACGGTACTTTGGTAGAATAGTTTCCATTAAAACCAAAAATAGTATTATTTATAGGCTCTGAACCGTAATTTGCTTTTTGAGTTATTGGGCGTTCATTAAGATTTAAAAGTGTTGCGCCTAAAACAAAATTATCGTTGAATTTATGCTCTACATTGATGCCTGTAAAACGCCTTGTCTGCTGACCAAAAACAGCATTGTTTTCAGTAGAAACATTAATGGGTGTGTTTGATGCTTTTAAAGCTTCATCTAAAATTTGAATTCGCCCTAGTTGATAATTTACTGTATAGTCTACACCTTCAACTAAAACACGTCCGCCAGCAGTAACCTTAACAGAACCCCTTGGCACATTAAACGATCCAATAGGAATTCCATCTCCTCCAGAAGACTTATAACGTCCTTTAAGTTTGAATTTGTTTTTTTCAACGGCTTCTAGCGCTGCTGTTTTTGTGCTTTTGTATAGCACATCGTAAACGTATTTTACTTGATTTTCGTTATATGAGGTATTTATATTATAATTTTCAGTAGCACTAAGTGATAGCTTGTTAAAAAGATATTCTCCAAATGGTTCAACACTTGGAAATATTATTTTTCCTGTTTGCGGCAACACTGTTATATTGGGGACAAAATCAAAAAACCCATCGCCTTTTGCTTGCGGATCGTTATTAAAGTTTAACTTATCCAAACTAAACACTCTTAATAAAGGTGTTTCATTTAAAGGGTCTTCATTTGGTCCAGGTGTGGGAAACGCTGTTGTTCCTACTGGCGAAATAAAATTTAAAGGAGAAGCTTCATTATAAAATATATTCAGTTTAAAATCATCTTGACTTAAATTAAAAGCACCCGTATCATAAATATTTTTCATCATCAGCTTCCAAACGGGCTGATTGACATTTGTAATACTACTTTTTAATAATTTTAAAACTAAGTTTTTATTAACTACAGAGGTTATATCTCCAGTATTGGCATCTGTGGTCACACCTGTTGCATCAACACCATCATTTGCAAATTCTCCTACTTGGTATACTTTTCCTCCGATAGTAAATTGAAATGCGACGGCCAATACCTCATCGTTATTTAAACGCTGATTTAATGAAATATACCCTAAATCTTTATTTAAGTTATATTCTTGCCCACTAATTAATTTTCTAGCATTCTCTAATTTAGCATAATCAAATCCTTCATTAACATTGGGCACTAATATTCCCGACTGGACGGTTGCTACATCTCTAACCGCTTCTGTAAGTAAACTTGTTGATCCAATAGCTGTAGGATCAAAATCATTATTACTATTATCTGGAATGGCACCAAATCCTGCATTTACAAAACCTGCTGGAGGTGTTTGCAAACCTATTAAATCTGTTTCTCCCAAATCTTGAAGGGCAACAATATTTCTAACATTATCTGTTCTATTACTCCTATTTGTTACCCAAACCTCAAGCCTAGTAATTTGAAGCCCTTTGTTATTCATATAGGGGTAAGTTGATAATGAAGCGTCGTAAGTATCTCTAAAATATTGCGCTAAAAAGAAGTGCCTGTTCTCATCATAATCTCGAATGAATAATTCAAATTCCTCAAGTGTTCCACCTCCTTGGGCAACTACTGTATTGGCTTGCGATTTCTGTTCAGAAAACACACCAGTAACGGTTGTTCTACCAAATTGCAATTGTGCTTTAACTCCAAAAAGACTTTGTGCTCCAGTAATTAAAGAGCTATTTAAAGGCATACTTACATTACCAACTTCTATTTTTTGAATAATATCATCTTCAGTTGGTGTGTATTCTAATTTAATAATATCTTGAAAATCGTAACTTGCTTGTGTATCATAATTTGCTGTTACTTGTAATCTTGTGCCAACTTTACCTAGTAAACTTAAACTAATACGCTGGTCAAAATCAAAAGTAAAATTACTTCTGTTTTTTGGTGAAAATGAAGGGTTATCTTGTTTTGAAAACAATACTCCTAAATCCATTTCAACAGAACCTTGCGGAATCACGCTTATGGTATCGCTCCCAAAAATAGATGTGAAAAAATCGGACTTCACATAAAACTCGGGAATTAAGTTTTTTTGTCCATCTTTTGCTCCTGATTTTTTACCATCAAACGCATCAATTTTTTCTTTGTAATATGCTTTTAAATTTTCTTTAGCCACCAGAGCATAATACTCTTTTGGTGTTAAAATAATTGGGTATTTAATATTATAACTTCCTATTTTCTCAGTGTAAATGTAACGGTTCGTTAAAGGGTCAAAAGTATATTTAGATTCTACACTATTAGGGTTTGGTGCTTTTATTTCTCCTAAATTAAACCCTGTTTTTACAGAATCTTGTTCTGTTTGCTGAGACCAAGCCATAGTAGAAAACAAGACTATAAAACCTAAAAAAAAGTAATGTTTTTTTGATTTATAAAAATTTGGGTTAGTTATATTCAAAATCTATTATAAATTTTTTAAAGCTTGTTTTATAATGGTTTCAACACTAGCCTCGGGCTCAGACACAATAATTTTGTCCACAACACGTTCAGCCTGCTTTTTTACAAAACCAAGAACTTCTAATGCAGATAACGCTTCATCTTTATTGGTATTGCCTTTTGAAACAGAAACTTCGTCTATATCGTAAATCTTTAAAATTTTATCTTTCAAATCTATTATAACACGCTGAGCTGTTTTTGCTCCTATTCCCTTAATAGATTGAATTAAAGCTACATCACCAACAGCTATACCTTCCCTAACTTGTTTAGGTGTTAAAGAAGACAACATGGTGCGTGCAATACTAGAACCTATTCCGCTTACAGAAATTAATAATCTAAAAATTTCGCGCTCTGCTAGTGACGTAAAGCCATAAAGCGTATGTGAATCTTCCTTAACTTGAAGGTGCGTATATAATTTTAGCTGTTCGCTGTCTGGTATTTGAGAATATGTGTGCAACGAAATATTAAGCATATAGCCCACTCCATTACATTCAATAACAACACTTGTTGGGTTTTTTTCAGTAAGTTTTCCTTTAATATGTGTTATCATAAATCCCCTATATCTTAGTCAATCAAATGTAATAAAATTATTTACATTAAAACGATTAAGAATTAGCCTTTTCTAGTTCCCATTTTTCTTTATGTTGTGCATCAATAACTGCAATTGCTGTCATATTAACAATTTCATCAACATTAGCCCCTAACTGAAGTATATGTACTGGTTTACGCATGCCCATCATTATTGGTCCAATAGATTGAGAGTCGTTCAGTTCTTTTAATAGTTTATAAGTAATATTAGCCGAATCTAAATTAGGAAATATTAGCGCGTTTACTTTTTTACCAACCAGTTTAGAAAATGGGAATTTTTCTCGAAGCATTTCATCATTTAAAGCAAAATCAGTTTGCAATTCACCATCAACAATCATGTCTGGAAAATGGCGATGTAAATACGATACAGCTTCTCTAACTTTTGATGCATTAATATGTTGAGACGACCCAAAGTTAGAATAAGAAGTCATTGCCATGACAGGCTTCATGCCAAACATTTTAATAACTTGAGATGTCATTTGTGCTATTTTGGTTAAATCTTTAGCACTTGGGTCTATGTTTATAGATGTATCACTTAAAAAAAGCGGGCCTCTTTTAGTCATCATAACATTTGTGGTAGCAATTCTTGTTGCTCCCTTTGCCATACCTATTAATTCTAGCATAGGTTTTACAACTGTAGGATAGTTTCTAGAATACCCCGAAATTAGGGCATCTGCATCTCCTTCGCTAACCATCATTGCAGCAAAATAGTTACGTTCACGCATTAATTTTTGAGCAGAATAGTATGTTATTCCTCTACGCTTACGTTGTTCCCAATATACTTTTGCATATTTATCTTTACGCGGGTTTTCTTCTTCTGTTTTAGGGTCGATAATTGGCACATCGGCATCAAATTCTATCTCCTTCATAAGACTCTCAATAGTCTCTTTTCTTCCTAATAAAATTGGATATGCAATACCGTCTTCATAAGCTATTTGTGCTGCCTTCAGAACAGCTAGCTGGTCAGCTTCTGCAAACACAACACGTTTAGGATCAAGCTTTGCTCTATTTAATAATAGCCTTACTAATTTGTTATCAGAACCCAAACGTTCTCTAAGTGTGTCTTGGTATTTTTCCCAATCTATAATAGGCTCTTTTGCTATACCGCTTTCCATAGCTGCTTTTGCAACCGCTGGCGGCACTTCGGCAATTAAACGCGGATCAAATGGTTTTGGAATGATATATTCTTTCCCAAATGTTAATCGTGTTTCGCCATAAGCTATATTAACTTGCTCTGGCACTGGCTCTTTAGCTAATCTAGCCAAAGCTTTAACTGCAGCCATTTTCATAGCTTCGTTAATTTTTGTTGCACGCACATCCAAAGCTCCTCTAAAAATAAATGGAAACCCTAGTACATTATTTACTTGGTTAGGATGATCGCTACGCCCTGTTGCCATAATAATATCCTTGCGCGTTGCAATTGCAGTATTATATTTTATTTCTGGGTTTGGATTAGCCATTGCAAATACAATAGGATTTTTTGCCATAGTTAAAAGCATATCTGGAGTGACAATATCTGGCATTGATAGACCGATAAAAACATCGGCATCTTTCATAGCTTCATCAAGCGTGTCTATTTTCCTGTGTGTAGCAAATTCTGCTTTCTCAGTAGACAAACTTTCTCGATCATTTCTAATAACACCTTTGCTATCTAGCATAACCATATTTTCACGCTTTACACCACAAGCTTGGTATAAACGAGAACATGATATAGCTGCTGCCCCAGCACCGCTTATTACTATTTTAACTTTCTCCAGCTTTTTTTCTGCTAACTCAACTGCATTTAATAACGCTGCCGCAGAAATTATAGCAGTTCCGTGTTGGTCGTCATGCATTACAGGAATATCTAACTCTTCCTTTAAGCGACGCTCTATTTCAAAAGCTTCTGGAGCTTTTATATCTTCTAAATTAATACCCCCAAAAGTTGGAGCTATGTTTTTTACTGTTGCAATAAATTCGTCAACATTCTCGGTATCAACTTCAATGTCAAAAACATCAATATCAGCAAATATTTTAAACAATAAGCCTTTACCTTCCATTACTGGTTTTGAGGCTTCAGGACCAATATTTCCCAATCCTAAAACTGCTGTTCCGTTAGATATTACTGCTACTAAATTACCTTTGGCTGTATATCTATAAGCATTATTTTTGTCTTTCTCTATTTCTAAACAAGGCTCTGCAACACCTGGCGAATAGGCTAAAGATAAATCTCTTTGGCTAGCATATTTTTTGGTTGGAACTACCTTTATTTTTCCTGGAGTTGGCTTTGCGTGATATATAAGGGCTTCTCTTCGTTTACTTTCTTCGCTCATTATGGATTAGTTTAAATATATCAAACCAACAAAGATAATAATCCTATGATAGGATAAGCCTAATCTTTTAAAAAATTGATGTTTCTTTTTAAGCCTGAAAACTTAGTTCGCTTTACTGCAGATTTTTGAAATACTTTTTTAAAAGTGTCCTCAGTAATCTCTTCCCAATCTTTTTTTGTCATCGATAATAATTCTGGATGTGGATTGAATAGGGGTTCATTGTGTGATTTAGAAAATCGATTCCATGGGCAAACATCTTGACAAACATCACAACCAAACATCCAATCATCCATTCTTCCTTTAAACTCTGTTGGTATATTCTCTTTTAATTCAATAGTAAAATAAGAAATGCATTTACTGCCATCTACTACATAAGGCTCTGTAATGGCTTCGGTTGGGCAAGCATCAATACATGCCGTACATGTACCACAATGATCTGTGGTTGGCATATCGTAATCGAGCTCTAAATCTATTATAAGTTCGGCTATAAAATAAAACGAGCCTACTTGTTGGGTTAATAAATTACTATGCTTACCTATCCAGCCTAAGCCACTTTTTGCAGCCCAAGCTTTATCTAAAACAGGGGCAGAATCTACAAAAGCTCTTCCGCTAACTTCTCCTATTTCATCTTGAATAAAATTTAGTAGAGATTTAAGTTTATCCTTAATAACAAAATGATAATCGGTTCCATAGGCATATTTTGATAGTTTATAGCTGCTAGCTATTTGCTCTTGGCTTGGGTAATAATTAAGCAATAATGAAACTACACTTTTTGAGCCTTCAACAAGCTTTGTTGGGTCTAATCGTTTATCGAAATGATTTTCCATATAGTGCATTTCCCCATGCATATTATTTTTCAACCACTTTTCTAATCGAGGTGCTTCTTCTTCTAAAAAATCAGCTTTACTTATACCGCAGGACAAAAACCCAAGACGTTTAGCTTCGGTTTTAATAAGCTTAGTATGGTTTGCTTTTGATTTTACCATCATGCTTTTAAAGTGAACTTTAACTTAACATCTACTGGTTTTAAAGTAATTAAAGGATTTATTTTAATAATATCATTATCTGTAGAAACATTAAACTTTTTCATAATAGCATTTACCGCTAAAATCATTTCATACATCGCAAAATTGTTCCCAATACAGAGTCTTGGTCCTGCACCAAAGGGCATATAATATTGTAATATTTGCTTTCTGTTTTTTTCTAAAAAGCGCTCAGGTTTAAAATCTTCAGAATCGCTCCAGTAATCTTTATTTCGGTGCAGTTCGTATATTGATGCTCCAACAATAGTGCCTTTTTTTAAGACATAATTTTCTATTTCATCATCTTCAATATTTACTCTATCGGTGATCCAAGCTGGTGGGTATAATCGTAAACTTTCTTCAACACAACATTTAGTATAATTTAATTGTGTAATGGTTTGTAAGGACGTTAAGCTTTCTTTTTTTGCTTTGTTAATTTCGTCTTCAACCTTTTTTAATTCCTTTTTATTTTGTGCTAAAAGTTTTAATGTAAATGTTAATGCATTGGCGGTAGTCTCATGTCCAGCAACAAACAAAATTAAAATTTCGTCAATTAATTGCTCGTTACTCATAGTTGTTCCGTCTTCATACTTAGCATGTAATAACATATCTAATAAATCATCATGCTCATCATCAGAATTTCGTCTTTGATCAATAATAGTATTTATTATATCTCTACTTTCTTTTACCAATTTCATGTGGTAACTAATATCGCCTTTTAAAAAATACCATAACTTTTTGTAAGGCATTCTCAATTCTTTTACAATAAACAATTGTAACTTTTCAATAATGAATTGCAAGCGTTTTAAAGTTTGTTTTTCTGCAGAAAAATTGAACAAAGATTTAGCAACTACTTCAAAAGCTAATTCATTCATTATAGGGTATAAATCTACAAACTCTCCTTCTTCAATTAAATTTACTTGAGTTTCAATAGCATTATTAATAATTGAAACTAAGTTTTGAATTTTTTCTTTATGGAATGCTGGTTGTATTAATCTACGTTGTTTTAACCAATAATCGCCACTTGAAGTTAGCAACCCGTAACCTACATATTTTGATAAATATTTGGTTTGAATTTTTGATTTATGATAGGTTTTATGGTTTTTTTGAAGTATGTGTTTAACAATGTTTATTTCTCGAGTTAAAACAATATGTCCATAAAAAGGTGATTTAATAGCAAAGGTGTCTCCTGCATTATTAAAGCATTTATTATGAAACGGGATAGGGTTTTTGGCTATAGAAGCCGACATTAATAAAAACTTTCGAAATGGTATTTTATTTGGGTAGCTGTATTTAGGCATTTGTTTATAAAATTAGGACATTTGAGTTTAGACCATTTCACATACTTTAAAAGTACTATTTTATTAGTAATACTAAACAAAAAAACCGATGCTAAATACTTCGGTTTTAATTAATCTATATCTGTCACTTAATATTAATTACAATTCATATCTAACGATGATTGCAAATCAGCATTTGGAAAGCAATATCCTGATGGTAAGCTCTCTGGCACAAATCGTTTTAAATTATCATCATAGAGTGCATTTTCAACAAATAAAGTAAGCAAATCAATTTCAGAATCTGTTAGGTTAAGAGGCACAAACATAGGAGAAAGTTTATTTGAAGGGACTTCAATATTTTCATGAACAGCTTCACTTTTATAACGAATAATATCTTTTACACTTTCAAAACTACCGCCATGTCCAAAAAAGCTAACATCTTTTAAGTTATACAATTGAGGTGTTTTAAATTTATAGTCATCATTTGTGTTTCCAGTAAATCCACCTCGCCCTTTTTTTGTTGCTTCATCTATAACTGTTAAAACATTATTGCCAGCTAAATCTTTCATACCTAATGCATGAAAGCTCATACCATTTAAACCTGGTCCCGAATGGCACGTGTAGCATTTAGCTTTATCAAAAAATAATGTAGCCCCTTGTATTTCATCATTACTCATTGCAATACTTTCGCCTTTTAACCATTTTTGAAATGGAGCTTGATTAGCAAGCAATGTACGCTCATAAGCTGCTATTGCTAAACCTGCATTTAATTTAGAATAACGCTCATTTACATTAACATTAGGAAAAGCGCTATCAAACATAGCTTTATAGGATGAGTTTTTAATAAAATCTTCATCAATAACTAATCTGTGAACATTTATTCCTGCTATAGCCTGTATTTCTACTCCTTCAAAACCTAATGTGTTAGATTCTTTTGGTGTTCCTGCCGTCCAATTTGCTTCCGTTCCTGCGTTAGTCCCTGTTGCTCCAAATTGACCATTCCATAGCATAACATCTTGATAAGCTACATTTAAAACACTGGGGCTTCTAATTGGCTGTACATCTAAGTGCTCTTCTGTATAATCAGAAGACTTAGTACGCTCTTCTCCAAACAAACCAAAACCAAAACCACCTTCGCCAATACCTTGTAATATACCACTTTGAAAACCTGCTCCTGCATGATGGCAACTTGCACAAGAATAAGTATCCATTCCCTGAGAAAGTTTAGGATTTTTAGCCAAACCTGTTTCGTGAAACAACATTTTTCCCAAAGCAACTTTAGCTTCTGTAATCGGGTTTTTTAAATCGTTTGGTATGGCTGAATAATTATTTGAAGCTGGAAGGATTAGCGCTTCTTTAGACCCATATAGCTCTATAATTTTTTTTTCTAAATTGTTTTGAAATGTGATATCAACATAATCATCATTGTCTGTAGCACAAGAAAAAAATAAAGATGCTACACAAATTGCAAGTACATTGAATACTCGTAGGTTTTTCATTATAATTGGGTTATTAATATTTTAAGCGCCAAACATAATGACACTTTCAAAAACCTTACAAATTTTTTGATGAAATAAACGAATAATTAGCTAATATGTTGAAAGGATTTATTTATCCGTTTAATTGTTGTAATAGTAAACCGAGAAGCATACACTAAAACAGTCCGCCTTGAATTGATCCTTTTACTTTACCAAGATGCTTATAAGCTTGTTCTGTTACTTCTCGCCCTCGAGGGGTTCGCATAATAAACCCTTGTTGTATCAAAAATGGTTCATAAACCTCTTCAATAGTTTCTGGGCTTTCGCTAACTGCTGTAGCAATAGTAGTAATACCTACTGGCCCGCCTTTAAACTTATCAATAATGGTTGACAAAATTTTATTATCCATTTCGTCTAGACCATGGGCATCAACGTTTAAAGCTTCCAAAGCATATTTTGCAATTTTTATATCGATACTCCCGTTACTTTTAATTTGTGCAAAATCTCTAACACGACGCAATAATGCGTTCGCAATTCTTGGTGTTCCTCGGCTTCTACCTGCTATTTCAATAGCTGCTTCCATAGAAATTGGTACATCTAAAATAGTCGCACTACGCTGTACAATGGTTGTTAGTAAATCGGTTTTGTAATATTGTAATCTACTTTGTATTCCAAAACGTGCTCGCATTGGAGAAGTTAACAACCCCGAGCGTGTTGTTGCTCCAATTAAGGTAAATGGATTAAGATTGATTTGCACCGTTCTTGCATTGGGTCCAGATTCAATCATGATATCTATTTTATAATCTTCCATTGCAGAGTATAAATATTCTTCTACAATGGGGCTTAATCGATGAATTTCATCAATAAATAAGACATCTCGTTCTTCAAGGTTAGTAAGTAATCCTGCTAAATCTCCTGGTTTATCTAAAACTGGACCTGAAGTTACTTTAATACCAACACTAAGTTCATTTGCTAAAATATGAGCAAGTGTAGTTTTTCCTAATCCAGGAGGTCCATGAAATAATGTATGATCTAAAGCTTCGGTACGTAAATTTGCAGCTTGAACAAAAATTTGAAGGTTTTCTAATACCTGATCCTGCCCTGTAAAATCATCAAAAGATAAGGGTCTCAGTTTTTTTTCTACATCTAATTCTTCTGGAGAAAAATTTTCGTCTGTTGGATCTAGGTTTTCGTTCATCACAAACAAATATAACTAAAAAGCCTCTCTAAACAGAAAGGCTTTTTAATATTGATTTTATTTTAATTCAGAATTGTAAATTCACAACGCCTGTTTATATCATACGCTTCATCATCACAAATACCTTCTTTAACACATTCGTTAAGAGGTTGCATTTCGCCATATCCAATACTTTTTAATCGCGCTCTGTCTATCCCTTGACTAACTAAATACTCTAAGGTTGAAGCAGCTCTGCGTTTAGATAAATCTAAATTGTACTGATCTGGACCTCGTGCATCGGTATGCGCAGATACTTCTACTTCCATTGATGGATATTTTTTCATTAAATCTACCAATACTTGTAAAGTTACTGCTGCATCTTCGCGAATATTAGATTTATCGAAATCGAAATAAATCTTGTCTAATTCTACTTGTACATCTCCTTTTTCGTTTTCCTTTACACGTTCTTCTGCATCAGCAAAAGACTCTAAAGATAAATAAATATTGTGCTGTACTTTTCCTTTGCTATCGGTTGAAAATTCAACATCTTGAGGAATATATGCTTTTCTGGTTCCTCTTACTTTGTATTTTTTATTCGGTTCTATTTTAAAAATATAATGTGCATCATCTCCAACAATAGTATCTTGAATTACGGTATCTGATTCATCAAATAGAGTTACTAAAGACCCTGCTAATAATTCTTTACTATTTAAATCTTGCACAATTCCTTCTACTTGATATTTTGTTAAAGGGTTTTCTTCTCTACCAAAACCAAATAACCTATCATAACCTGTTCGATTTGAAGACACATACCCTTTGTTATCTTTTTCTCTAACTACATAAGCAAAGTCATCCAAATTACTATTTATTGAGCTTCCTAAGTTTACTGGTTTATCAAATGTATTATTTACTTTATTACTTCTAAACACATCCAAACCTCCATAGCCTTGATGACCTATAGATGAAAAATACAGCACATTAAATTCACTAATAAATGGGAATTGCTCTCTGTGTTTTGTATTAATTGTTGGTCCTAAGTTTTCAGGCTCTCCATAAGTTCCATCATCATTAATAGCCACTTTATAAATATCAAAACTACCTATAGTTCCTGGCATATCGCTAGCAAAATATAGTGTTTTTTCATCTTTACTTAAAGCTGGGTGCTCTGTACTATATGCATTTGAAGTGAATGGTAATGCGGAAACATTTGTCCAATTTCCATCTACCAATTCTGCTTTATAAATTTTAATATGTGCGATCCTTTGTTCGTCTGTTTTTTTACGGGTTGTATTTGTTCTATTAAAATACATTGTTTTACCATTTTTAGTAAACACAGCATTACTTTCGTGCGTGCTTGTATTTATAGCATCCGAAAAAGGCACAATATCTTCTAAAATATTATCATTTGTTAACGTTGCGCTATACAAGTCTAGGTATGGTAAATTATTCCATGAATACGATGGGTTTTCACTATTTCTTGCCGAAGCAAAAGCTACTTTGTTTTCGCCATAAAACGATAATCCAAAATCGCTACTAGAATTTTGATTTTCTATTTGCTTTAATTTAAACGTATGCGGTGTTGTTTTATCTGTGTTTTCAATAAATGCACTGGTATTTACTGATTTGTTATAATATCTGCTTAAATGTTTATCTGCTTCTTTATAATCTTTAACACCTTTTAAAGCTTGTGCATATCTAAAATGATATTCAATATCAATTGAGTCTCCATATTCTACAAACAGTTCTCTATAAGTTTTAATTGCTTTTTGAAGACTTGTATTATAATAATAGCTATCAGCTAAATTTTGAAGCACTTCTTGATTGCGCTCTTTAGTTTCATAAATTTCAGCGGCATCCTTATAAGCTCTTATTTCAAAAAGCTTATTAACTCGTTTTAAATTTTTCTTTTGTGCAAATCCTATTCCACTAACTAATAAAAGGCTTGCAAGTATGTATATTTGTTTTTTCATGTTTTCCAATTATTAAATATTTAGAAGAATCTTGGTGAACGATCATATCCGTTTTTAAATCCAAATAAATCGACATTAAACAAAATGAATATTTCGTGAGAACCTGAATTAAAATTTCCTAAGTTACTTGTTGTATAATCGTAAGCATAACCTATTTTTAAATCTGGTGTTATCCTAAAGTTAACCAAAGCACTTACGGCGTCTCCTAAACGATAGCCTAAACCTGCTTCAAGTTTTTCATTTACAAGTACATTAGCAGTAATATCCATAGCCATAGGAGACCCTTTTACAGCCTTAGCCATAAATGCAGGCTTAAACTTAAGGTTTGGATTAATATCAAAAATATATCCACCTGTAAAAAAGAAATGAATATCCTGAACTCCAGTTGCCTTTATTCCATTTTCGTTTTCAATATGTTTAGTTGTAAGCATATTAGGTGCAGATAATCCCAAGTAATAATTATTAGAGAAAAAGAATGCGCCAATTCCTATATTGGGGAATGCTTTACTGATATTTTCGTTGAATGCTACATCTGTACTTACATTACCAGATTGTAATACAAAATCATCAAAGATGGCATCAAAAAAAGTAAACCCAGCTTTAACTCCAAACGAAATTTTGCTTTCAACTCCAACTGGTAACACATAGGCAAAATCTGCAAACACATTATTTTCATTTACAATATCGCCAATATTATCATTGGTAAAAGAAAGACCTAATTCAATTTTATCATTTATAGGTGTATGTGCAAAGAAGCTACCTGTTTTTGGTGCCCCTTCAAAACCAACCCATTGTGTTCTATAAAATCCACCTAAATTTAATATACCTTCTTCTGCAGTTGCGTAAGCAGGGTTTATTACACTCATATTATACATATACTGTGTAAATTGTGGATCTTGTTGTGCGAAACTTTGGAAAGACAATAATGTTATACTTAACAAAGCAGCTATTTTATATATATTTAATTTTTTCATGATTCTAAATTTTGCTTATCTATAAATTATCTGCTTAAGTATAAGCGTCCTTCTTCTGGTTTATTTATACCGTCGTTAAAATTGAAAATGTAGAAATATACTCCAACTGGCAAATCGCCATTTCCTAGTGTTCCTGATTGATTAGATTTGCCATCAAACCTAGGTGAATTAGCATTTCCTTTATAAACCATGTTTCCATATCTATTAAAAATTTCTATTTCAAAGTTCGGGTATAATATTTCTAAATTATCAATATCAAAAGTGTCGTTAACACCATCTCCATTTGGAGAGAATCCGTCTGGAATTACCAATTTACCACATGCTGTTAAGTCTGGAGTTATTGCTAAGCGTAAACTACTTTCACAACCTGTTGCAATATCTACTAAAACAGCATAGTACGTTACTCCATTATTTAATATTGAACTACTAGATATAACAGAGCCTCCCGTTTCAGAATCATACCAAACTAAATTATATTGTGCTGATGTTGACTCATTAATATTTGAGGATAATTCTGCAATGGTTGGTCCATCATTAATACATAATTCTTGGTTAGAATTAATTAATGTTGGTGTTGGGGCATCATTAATAGTAACAGTAATTGCTGAAGTACTTGTTGAAGACTCGCAACCTGAACTATTGGTTTGGCTTGCATAATAATCTTCGCCATTTACTAAGGTGTCTGTAGCACTCGCTACAGTAGTTAATGCCGCATCTTCGTACCATATTATTGTACCCGTTATCGTTAAAGCACTATCTAAATCTGAAACTGTAGGGTTATCTATTAAACAAAATCCTGGATTTGGATCAATTACAGTTGGGGCTGAACTGTCATTAACAGTTACTGTTATTTGAGCACTCGAATCTACTGTACAAAAACCAGTAGCAAGAACAGTATATGTATAAACACCTGATGCGTCTACACTTGGATCAAAATTAGCAGTTCCACTTGCTAAAGCTGGCGACCATATACCTCCGCTTTGTGCTCCCGAACCTAATAATGGGAATAAATCTGTAACTCCATCGATAACACATATTGAAACTGAATCATCAGCTCCTGCATACGGAGCTTGTGTTATAGAAACCACAACCTCGCTCGTTGATGTTCCACAAGCATTAGTTAGTGTATAAGTATATGTTCCTTGAACATCAACCAATGGATCAAAGACACCTGTCCCACTTGTTAAAGCTGGTGACCATGTTCCTCCTGTATCTGGACTTCCTCCTAATCGAGTAAATAAATCTGTTGTTCCATTATTACTACAGTCATCTAAAGTTCCATCAGTTCCTGCATCTAAAGGCGTATCAATTCTTACTGTTATAGTAGTACTATCGTCGACACATGGTGAAGTAGCTGCTACAAAATATGTGAATTGGTAATCTCCAGCTGCAAGTCCAGTAGCATCAAAAATGTTTCCTGTTAATGCTCCTGTTCCGTCTGTATCTTGCCAAACACCTCCGGTATCTTGAGTGCCATCTAAACCATTATTTAAGTCTATATTATTATCATTATTACAAGCAGAAATTCCAGTTGCACTAGGATTACCTGGGTTTGGTGATTGATATATTTCTGCAATAACTTCAAACCTAATTGAAGATTCACAACTAGTTGTAGCGTCTGTTTGGGTTGCATAATATGTTTCTCCATCTACTAAACTTGTTGTTCCTACCAAAGGAGAACCTCCTGCCGCTTCATCATACCATTGTATGTTAGTTCCTGTAGCAACTAAATCTGAAACTGTAGCGGCATCACAAAACTCTTGAGGTGTTATAGCTGTTGGTGCCGCTGTATCATTAATTGTTATACTTACTGTTACGTCTACATCATCACAAGAACCAATTGCATTTACATCATAAGTAAAATTGTAAGTTCCTGCCCCCAATCCATCAATAGTTACGGTATTTCCTGTTAGCATCCCTGACAATGAATCGTCATTCCATACCCCTAATTGATCTTCTCCTTCTAATAAATCAAATAAATCTACCGATTGTGCTGCTGTAATTTCTGCAAGACAAAACTCAGGAAAGCTAGTAACTGGTGTTCCTGATTCTGGAGCTGGTACAATAGTTATAGTAACAGTTGTACTATTGGTACATGAATTAGCATCTGTAATACTATACGTGAAATTATAAACCCCTATACCTAATAGTGAAAGGTTTATTTCATTAGCGGTAACCAAAGTTCCTGTGCTATCGTCATCAGACCATGTTCCTCCTGCATCAAAAGGTCCGCTCAATATTGAAAACAAGTCAAAAGCAGTATTTGTTAATGCTGGATCGTTTTCACAAAAAGGTAGTGGGTTGTTTGCCGTTCCTGTATTTGGCAATGCATTAATTATTACATCAACTGTAACCAATACATCATCACAAGACCCAATAACATCTACATCATAAGTAAAGCTATAAGTACCATTTGTTAATCCTGACAAGTCTACAGGGTTTGCGGTTACTGCTCCTAGATTATCTGTTCCTACAAACCAAGTCCCTGTTTGGTCCTCGTTATCTAATAAATCAAACAAATTAAAAGCGGACGGCGCTGAACCTTCACAAAAAGGAGCCGAACCATTTACTGTCCCAGATTCGGGAGCGTCTACAATAGTTATTGTTACTAAAGCATCATCTGTACAACCATTGGCTGCTGTAACGCTATAAGTAAAGTCATAAGAACCTATCGTTAGCAATGTTAAATCTACATCACTTGTACTTAAGGCTCCTGTTGAATTATCATCAGACCAAGTTCCTCCTACATCATTTCCAGATAGTTGACCAAATAAATCAAATGGAGAATTTGCAACCAAATCATTTTCACAAAATGGCGATGGATTAGTTGGGGTTCCTGCTTCTGGATCTTCCAACACTTCAACCTGTACTGTAGTTGATTCTTCTGGGCAAGGGTTTGGTGATACATTCTGTGTGTATGTAAAACTATATATGCCAGGTGCTAAACCTGTTAAATCAATTGGAGAACTAACTATTGGGTCTGTACTTAATGTGCCTTGTGTCCATTGTCCATTAGGATCTTCATTTTCTAATAATGTAAATAAATCAAAGGCTGAAGGTAAATTCACTTCACAAATTGGAGTGCCAGAAACCGATGTTCCAGATGTAAACGCTTCATATATTGTGATTGTTACCGTAGCTGTTTGGTCTGGGCAAAAGCCTCCATCTGTAACAGTGTATGTAAAAATATAATCTCCTGGTGTAGTCAATGTTGAAACATTTACTGTTCCTAAATGACCTCCAGATGTTGTAAGTGGTCCTGACCAAGTTCCTGTATTCTCTGGTGTGCCATTTAAATAATCAAACAAATCAAAATCTGAAGAAGGAATATTGTTATTGCAAAACTCTCTAACTCCTGGAGTTCCTGGATCAACAGGGTTGTCTATATTAACTATAACCGCAACTGGATTACTAACACAAAAAACGTCATCAACTTGAACATAATAAGTATTCCCATCTATTAAAGATGCTGAAAAAGGTAATGCAGGTAAAATTGGATCTCCCGACCCATCTAAGCTTGTATACCAATTAAAATTAGTTGCTGCTGTTCCTGGATCTAAATCGCCAACTGTAGGATTTGAATCTATACAAAAGTCTTGTGGAGTTGGTGGTGTAGGATCTACCGGTGCAGTAAAAACTCCTACTTGACCAATTTCTTGTTGACTTTCACATCCGCCGTTATCTACGAATACTATATAATAGTTTGATGCTCCTGTTGGGATAGCATCTGTTGGATTAGCCAAATTTGTTAAGTTAAAATCATTATAAACTTGAACAGATCCTCCTGATGGAATACTAGATTGTAAAACATCATCTATATAATCTTGTATTGTCGCATTATCGTTTGAACAATAAATTCGATCTAAAACCTGACCAGAAGCATCAACTTGAAAATCCACTACTATTGAAGATCTTACTCCGCAGGTTCCTGAATTATCATCTGCGTAATAAGTGCCTTCTAAAACTAGTTGACTAGCATTGTAAGCACTACCTCCACTAGCTGAGTCGTACCAAACAATGCCATTTCCAGCATCGGTAGCGTATGCATTTAAATCATTAAAGGTAAAGCCAGACGCATCACAAATAGGTGGTGGTGTAGGATCACTAATGGTAGGACATTGGGCGTTTATTGAAAATGCCGTCCAAAGAAATACCATTATAAAGGCAACATTTTTTTTTGTATGCCTTAAAAGGGATTTTGCATTCATAATTTGGTTGATTAAATTATTATTAACTAACATTAACTTGTAATAAAGCATTGATATATGATTATTAAAAACCTATGTTTAAATTATTTATGATTGCAATTTAACTGATTTATTTGTATTTCATCGATATTTTTTAATTTATTTTACACTTTATCGAAAAAAATTGTATTTAATCGTTGTTTTTACACGCTGAAAGCTTGTTTTTAAGCTTTGAATGCTATAGTTCTTTTTTTTATTATGTGAATTTGTATAAAAAACTATTTTATAAGAAATGAAAAAGCCTTTCTAAAAATATTAGAAAGGCTTAATTATTATATATGACTATAATATATATTAAGTGCTAATGCTGTAGCTCCTCTTCTCCGTCTTTAAGTGGTATGTTTTGAGGTACAAAATCGTCGTCATGACCTGGTTTACTATAATCGTAAGCCCATCTGTGTACATGAGGAATTTCTCCTTCCCAGTTACCATGAATATGCTTTATAGGAGCTGTCCATTCTAAAGTTGTAGAACGCCATGGGTTTTGAACTGTTTTCTTTCCATAAAACATACTAGCAAAGAAATTATATAAATATACTATTTGAACTACACCTCCAATTAAAGCAAAAATTGTAATAATAACATTTACATTCGCTAAATCATCAAATAATGGAAAATTACTATTAGTATAATAACGACGTGGTAATCCCGCCATACCAATAAAGTGCATTGGGAAGAATACACCATAAGCACAAACAGCAGTTATCCAGAAGTGAATGTAACCTAAATTCTTATTTAGCATACGCCCAAACATTTTTGGATACCAATGATAAATTCCGGCAAACATACCATACAATGCCGATATACCCATTACTAAATGGAAGTGGGCTACTACAAAGTATGTATCATGTACATTAATATCTAATGCAGAATCCCCTAAAATAATTCCTGTTAAACCTCCTGTTATAAATGTTGATACAAAACCAATAGAAAATAACATTGCAGGATTTAGTTGTAAATTACCTTTCCAGAGTGTGGTTATCCAGTTAAATGCTTTTACAGCTGATGGAATTGCAATTAATAAAGTTGTAAATGTAAATACAGATCCTAAAAATGGATTCATTCCTGATATAAACATATGGTGACCCCAAACTATTGTTGATAAAAATGCAATTGCTAAAATAGAAGCAATCATAGCCCTGTAACCAAAAATAGGTTTACGTGAACTTGATGCCATGATTTCGGAGACAAGTCCCATGGCTGGTAAGATTACGATATATACTTCTGGGTGTCCTAAAAACCAAAATAAGTGTTCAAATAAAACAGGAGAACCACCTTGATAATGCAATACTTCGCCTTGAATAAATATATCTGATAAGAAGAATGATGTTCCAAAACTTCTATCCATTATTAATAATAACGCAGCAGATAATAATACTGGGAATGATACTACACCAATAATAGCTGTTACAAAAAATGCCCAAATAGTTAAAGGCAATCTAGTCATAGACATCCCTTTAGTACGTAAGTTTATTACAGTAACAATATAATTAAGCGATCCTAATAATGATGACGCAATAAATATTGCCATAGATACCAACCAAAGTGTCATACCCATACCTGAACCCCCTTGAGCCATTGGCAATGCACTTAATGGTGGATAGATTGTCCAACCTGCAGCGGCGGGTCCAGCTTCAACAAATAATGAAATGACCATGATTACACTTGATAAAAAGAATAACCAATACGACACCATATTTAAAAAGCCTGAAGCCATATCTCGAGCTCCAATTTGCAACGGTATTAATAAGTTACTAAATGTACCACTTAACCCTGCAGTTAATACAAAGAATACCATTATGGTACCGTGAATTGTTACTAATGCCAAATAGATATCTGCATCCATAACACCGTCTGGTGCCCATTTACCAAGCAAAGCTTCAAATAATACATTCGGCTCTTCTGGCCATGCAATTTGCATACGGAACATTAATGACATTAATACACCAATAACTCCCATAATAGTACCTGTGATTAGATACTGTTTCGCAATCATTTTATGATCTTGACTAAATATATATTTAGTTACAAACGTTTCTTTATGATGATGTCCGTGGTCGTCGTCGTGATCGTGGTTATCTGCGTGTGCTGACATAATCTTATATCGTATTTATCTTTTTAATTAGTTAATTAGAGAGTTTTTGAACTCTTTTTGCTCTTTTATCCAAGCATTGTATTCTTCTTGTGTTTCTACTACTATTTTCATTTGCATATTGTAGTGAGATTTACCACAAATCTTATTACATAATAGTATATAGTCAAACTCATAACGCTCTAAGGCATCTTCACCTTTTGCAATTAATGGTTTACTATTTTCAACTCTTATTTCGTTAATTCTTTTAACTTTCTCTTGCATTTGAGGAGTTTTTCTCATTTCTGCAGTAGTTACTGTTGGTGTAAAACCAAATTGAGTAATCATCCCTGGAACACAGTTCATTTGTGCTCTAAAATGTGGCATATATGCTGAGTGTAAAACATCCTGAGAACGCATTTTAAATAATACAGGTTTTCCTACTGGTAAGTGTAATTCTGTAGTTATAATATCATCTTGGGCATTAGGATCAGATTCATCTAAACCTAAAATATTAGCTCTATCAATATCAATTAAACGTACATTAGCTTTACCTAAAGTATTATCGTTTCCACCGTATCTTGCTTTCCAGTTAAACTGTTGTGCATATAATTCTACTACTAAGGTGTCTTCATCTTCTTCAACACCCATTATGTTAATCCAGGTATTTAACCCGTAAATAATTAAACCTGCTAAAACAATTACTGGAATAATTGTCCATATTGCTTCTAACTTATTGTTATCTGCAAAAAACAATGCTTTTTTCCCTTTTTCACCTTTATACTTATAAGCAAAATAATGCAATAAAAATTGAGTGATTGTTTGAACAATAAATATGATTACCATAGAGATAACCATTAAATTATCTATAGTTGGACCATGCTCTGAAGCCGAGTTTGACATTAATGGTAAGTCTCCCCACTTTACAAAACATACAATGGTGATGATATAAATGAAAGCTAAAAAGCCCATCATTAAATACCCATTAATGGTGTTGTCTTTATCTGTGGCAACTCCTGGCACATTATCGTTTTTAGCCTGAGCTAAATCGAAAATCTTTACCATTTGCCATATGGCAACTAAAATAAATACTAAAACTATAATTGTTAATAAAGCAGTCATTGGTATCGTTCGTCTTTATTTATATCTTAATTAATAATGAAATTCTTCGCTTTCTTTTCTAAAAGGGTACCTTTTTACTAGTAATGGTGCTTTTGTTAAAGCTGTAAATACTATAAATATAAACAGTCCTGCAAAAAGCAATACTGAGCTTATTTCTGGGATTCCAATAAACCATCTATCGCCTACGGTAGCTGGCATAATCATATTGAAAATATCTATATAGTGCCCAAACAATATTACTAGTCCAGCCATAACTACAAACCAAGGAATACGTTTATAATCGGCATTCATTAACATTAGTATTGGGAATACAAAATTCATAACAACCATACCTAAGAAAGGTAGTTTATAATCTGCAAAACGTGTTACAAAATACGTTACTTCTTCTGGAATATTTGAATACCAAATTAACATGAATTGTGAGAACCATAAGTATGTCCAAAAAATACTGAAAGCAAACATAAATTTAGCAACATCGTGCAAATGATTTTCGTTTACAAATTCTAAAACACCTTTTGATTTAAGGTAAATTGAAATTAATGCAATTACAGTAATTCCGCTTACAAACATACTTGCAAATACATACCAACCAAATAGTGTTGAGAACCAGTGTGGATCTACACTCATAATCCAATCCCAAGACATCATAGATTCTGTATAAATAAAGAATACTAAGAACCCCGCAGCAATACGGAAAGATTTTTTAAAGTTTCTATTATCATCAGCTGTGTCTTGAGCAATAGAGAATTTACGTGAAAATTGACGATATAATACCCATCCTCCTAAGAAAATTAGACCTCTAATAAAGAATCCTGTTTTATTTAACCATCCCGATTTACCTGCAACTAGTTTATCGTAATTCTCATGACCTTCAACTGTTATACCTTCTTTTAGCCAAACAAATAAATGACTATCTGCAAAAAATGCTATTGCTAAAACAATTAAACCTCCAGGCAATAAGTAAGCAGTTATACCTTCCATAACTCTAAAAAGTACTGGAGACCAACCTGCTTGTGATGCTATTTGGATAGCATAAAATGCTAAAACACCTAAAGCAATCATCATGAAGAAAAATGCTGCAACGTATAATGCAGACCAAGGTCTATTATGAATTTGGTGCATTACATGTTCCGCGTGCTCATCACCATGATGTGCTTCGTCAGCAGTTGCATGTGCTTGACTTTCATTAGTATGAGTTGCAGCTTCAGCGTGTTCATCATGAGATTCAGCAACAACATGAGCCTCTTCAGCATGTCCTCCTCCGTGATGAGAAGCCTCTTCAGCTAACATTGTTTTTACCTCGTCTAAAGATTTATGAGATGTCATAAAACCATATCCAACACCTAACAATCCTAAAACCATTAGAATGATAGAAAATGTCTTTAATTTATTTGAAAATGTGTACATATCTATATAATCTTATCTTCTTACTTTTCTAAATCTGCTTTTAACTTCAACACGTATGATACTACTTGCCAACGCTCTTCTTCTTTCAATTGGTTTGCATAAGAACCCATCGCATTTTTTCCATAATAAATAGTATGGTAAATACTTCCTGCTGTAATAGCTCTACCTGGATCATCATAACTTGGAATTCCAAGAATTTTTTCTCGTTTAACCAAATTACCTTGACCTTTTCCTTTGTTACCATGGCAAATACCACAGTAAACGTCATAAAGTTCTTTTCCTCTTATCAAATCAACTTCTCCAGCTGAGTCTAATGGGTTGGCTAATGTTGTTTTCGCTAATTCAAACCCTTCAGTTGTATTATCAATATCAAAAGGAACATACCCTCTCGCTACAGATCCTTCAGCAGGTAATTGAGCTTCCATGCCGTTTCTAAATGCCTTAGATTCTTGATAAGTTTCATAACCAACAGGTTCATACATATTTGGCATGAATTGATAGTTTGGAGCTGTACTCTTATTACAAGATACTGCTACAAATACAACTGCTAATACTAATATTTTAATTAAGCCTTTCATATTAATGTCCATCTTCTTTATCAATAATATTAATCTCAACTGCTCCAGTTTCTGCTAGTAAACTTTCCAATTCATTTTCATTTCCATGTATTGCAATCTCCATTAAGAAATGATCGTCTGTAGTTCTTGGGTCTGGATTTTCTGCGTTTTTAAATGGCCACATTCTACTACGTAAATAAAAAGTGATTACCATTAAGTGTGCTGCAAAAAATACAGTAAGTTCAAACATAATTGGCACAAATGCTGGCATGTTTTCTATGTAACTAAAGCTTGGTTTTCCTCCAATATTTTGAGGCCAATCTTCAATCATTATAAAATTCATCATAACAATTGCTACTGTTAAACCTATTAACCCATATATAAATGCTGTAATAGCAATACGAGTTGGAGCTAGTCCCATAGCTTTGTCTAATCCGTGAACCGGAAACGGTGTATATATCTCTTCAATATGATGTCTTTCTGCCTTAACTTTTTTAACAGCTGACATTAATACATCATCATCAGTATAAATAGCGTGAATAACTTTTGAAGCTTCCATTGACTATATTTAGTTTATTAATTTTTTAGCTTGTCCAGACCAATCATCACGTTCTGCTCTTCCAGGGAAAGAACCTGTAATACTGTCTAACAAATCATATTCTTTTTTGGTCATCTTACTAACTTGAAGGAATGTATAAATACCAATGCTATTTAATACTTCTTCCATCTTAGGGCCGATACCATTTACTTTCTTTAAATCATCGGCAGTTTGCGTAGCGGCATCAAAAGATCCAATACTTCCAAGTAAGTTACTTACTTTTTCAGAATTATCATCATTTGAAGCTTTAGCTGGTTTAGAAACCGTTCCACCAGAAGTTCTAGCATCAACACCTGTTCCAACTAAGCTATCTCCTCTTTCTCTAATTTTCTTATAACGTTCTCCAGATGATTTTAAAATTGTTTTAACCTCAGCCTGTGCAATTACCGGGAATGTTCTTGAGTACAATAAGAATAATACAAAGAAGAATCCAATGGTTCCTATAAATATTCCTATATCTACAAATGTTGGAGAGAACATCGTCCATGATGATGGTAAGTAATCTCTATGTAACGAGGTCACAATAATTACAAAACGTTCGAACCACATCCCTATATTTACTACAATAGAGATAAAGAATGAGAACATAATACTTGTTCTTAATTTTTTAAACCACATAAATTGTGGAGAAAACACATTACAAGTCATCATCGCCCAATATGCCCACCAGTAAGGTCCGGTTGCTCTATTCAAGAATGCATATTGCTCGTATTCAACACCAGAATACCATGCAATAAATAACTCTGTAATATATGCTACACCAACTATTGAACCTGTAATCATGATTACAATGTTCATTAATTCGATATGTTGTACTGTAATATAATCTTCAAGGTTACACACTTTCCTCATAATAATAAGTAGTGTATTTACCATGGCAAACCCTGAGAATACCGCTCCAGCAACAAAGTATGGAGGGAATATTGTGGTGTGCCAACCTGGAATTACCGATGTTGCGAAGTCAAACGATACAATAGTATGTACAGATAGTACAAGAGGCGTAGCTAAACCAGCTAAAACCAAAGATACTTCTTCAAAACGTTGCCAATCTTTAGCGCGCCCACTCCATCCAAAACTCAATAATGAGTATATTTTCTTTTGGAAAGGCTTAATTGCTCTATCACGTAACATGGCAAAATCAGGCAATAAACCAGTCCACCAGAATACTAATGATACTGATAGATATGTTGAGATAGCAAATACATCCCAAAGTAATGGTGAATTAAAGTTTACCCATAATGAACCAAATTGATTTGGAATTGGTAATACCCAATAGCCTAACCAAGGACGACCCATGTGAATAATCGGGAATAACCCTGCTTGAACTACAGAGAAAATAGTCATTGCCTCTGCAGAACGGTTAATTGCCATTCTCCATTTTTGACGGAACAATAATAGTACTGCAGAAATAAGTGTTCCTGCGTGACCAATACCTACCCACCAAACAAAGTTAGTAATATCCCAAGCCCAACCTACGGTTTTATTTAAACCCCAAGTTCCAATACCTGTAGATATGGTATAAATGATACATCCAATACCCCAAAGAAAAGCGGCAAGTGCAATACCAAAAACTATCCACCATTGTTTATTTGCTTTTCCTTCAACAGGTGCAGCTACATCCACAGTAACGTCGTGGTATGACTTTTCGCCTGTAACTAAAGGTCTTCTAATAGGTGCTTCGTAATGAGACGCCATAATTATATAATTGATTCTTTAATTAGATTTATGCTTCTGTTGTATTTCTCACTTTTGTTTGATACTGCACATTAGGCTTTGTACCAACACTTTCTAACAAGTGATACATACGGTTATCTTCTTTAAGTTTTGCAACTTTACTACTCTTATCGTTAATGTCTCCAAATACCATAGCGCCACTGCTACAAGCTGCAGAACAAGCGGTTTGGAAATCTCCGTCTTTAATTTCACGCCCATCACGTTTAGCATCAAGAATAGTCTTTTGTGTCATTTGTATACACATAGAACATTTTTCCATCACACCACGAGAGCGTACAACAACATCTGGATTTAATACCATACGTCCTAAATCATCATTCATATAATAATCGAACTCATCGTTACCATTATATAAGAACCAGTTAAAACGACGTACTTTATAAGGACAGTTGTTTGCACAATACCTAGTCCCTACACAACGGTTATAAGCCATATGGTTTTGACCTTGACGACCGTGTGATGTTGCCGCCACAGGACAAACTGTTTCACAAGGTGCATGGTTACAATGCTGGCACATTACAGGTTGGAATGCTACTTGAGGATTCTCAGACGCTTTTTCCATTCTTTCGAATGTAGAAAGAGACCCATCTCCTTCTCTATCACCAAAAACGTAATTACCTAATCCTAATCCATCAGCATCTTCCTTCTCTTTATTATCACCTTCAAACGTTTCATCAGATGAATAATACCTATCAATACGTAACCAGTGCATATCACGACTACGACGTACTTCTTCTTTTCCAACTACAGGCACATTATTTTCTGCATGACATGCTATTACACATGCTCCACAACCTGTACAAGCATTTAAGTCTACCGATAAGTTAAAATGATGCCCGATAGAACGATCAAACTCATCCCATAAATCTACATCTGGAGAAGTTACTGGGGTTTCAACGTGATTAAGAGACACTACAGGAATTGCATTCCAATGTTTCTTGTCTTTCGTGTTGAAAATCTCTAAGGTGGTTTCTTTAACAATATCACCTCGACCCATTAAAGTATTATGCAATTGTACCGAAGCAAATTCATGCTCGCCGCCAGCAGACTCAATAGTAACAGATTGTACATTATTGAAATCTTGATATAATGCATAGGCATTAACACCTGTTTGCATTTCTTCTTTTAAACCTAAAGTTTTTCCGTAACCAAATGCTAACCCAACTGAACCTTTTGCTTGCCCTGGTTGAATCATTACAGGAACTTTAATTGTTGTTCCGTTTGCTGTTACATTAGCATAGTTACTATTTAATGCACCAGTTGCTACGTGTGTATTTACTAAACCTAATGCATCTGCATCAACTTTAGAAATGGTTAAGTAGTTATCCCAAGATGTTCTTGTAAGTGGGTCTGGAAATTCCTGTAACCATGGGTTATTGGCTTGTTGGCCATCACCCATACCTATTTTGGTATATAATGTTAATTCAAATCCTGAATCAGATTTAACAGAGGCTGCTATAGCTCTTGCTGCATTTCCAGAAGGTGTTTCTTCTGTCTCATCAGATTCAACAACTTCAGTTGTTGTAGTTGTATCTTCAGTTTCAGTCGCAATAGCGCCAACAAAAGTACCATCATGCAATGCTTTATTAAAAGAACTTCCTCCTAAAATAGTAGTTCCCCAAGCTTCTTTTATATAATCATGATAAGATGCATCGTTTTCAGTCCACGTTAATAAAGCATCTTGAAATTGTCTTGTATCAAATAAAGGACGAATTGTTGGTTGCGTTAACGCATAATGCCCTTTTTTAATTTCAACATCTCCCCAAGATTCTAAATAATGAGGTGCTGCTGCTATATAATCTGTAAGTACTGCAGTTTCATCTGCCTTTAAAGAAAAGGTTACAGATAAATCTACTTTTTTCAATCCTTCAGCAAAATCTGAAGCATTTGAAAGTGTATACATTGGATTTACACCACTCATGATGATCGCTCCAACTGTTCCAGCTTTCATATCGGCAACTAATTTAGCTACTGCTTTATCGCTACCTTGTCTTATTTTTATTGGTGCTGCTTTATCAAATGCCTTACTATTTAAAGCTTCGTTAATTTCTAAAGCAACCGTCTGTGCATTTACGTCTTGAATTCCTGTAACCACTAAACCATTACTTCCTGCTTTTTTAAGTTGAGAAGCTGCTTTACTAATAGCATCTTCGATATGAGCAGGTAAATCTTGTGTAGAAACAGATCCTCCAACAACTTGACTATATAATTTAGCTAAAGCGGTTTTTTGCTGACTTGGTGTTAAAGGCACACGCTTATCTGCATTAGCTCCAGTTAAAGACATATTAGATTCAAACTGAATATGTCGTGACATTTTCCCATGATCTGGAACTCTGTTTTTAGAGTAACCCGAATCAAATCCTCCGCCTTGCCAATCTCCTAAGAAATCTGCACCAACAGAAACAATAGTCATGGCTTTAGAGAAATCGTAATTTGCTAAAGCGCGCTCGTTATATTTTGCTTGGTAAGCATCAAGTGCAGCAGATTCTGAAACAGAATCGTATACTACATGACGAACATTACCATATTCTTCCTTAAACTCAGAAATCAATTTACTTGTAGATGGGCTTGCAAAAGTTTGTGTTAATAACACAATATCTTTATTAGCATCCGCAGCACTATTCAAAGCTTTAGTTGTTTCTGAATTGAAAGCCTCCCATGAAATAGGCTCTCCTTCTTTGCTCGGGCCTTGAACTCTTAAACTATCATACAATCCTAAAACTGACGCATTTACTCTAGCATTTGCATTACCATTAGTAACTGCTAAAGCATTATTTTCAATTTTAATTGGACGACCTTCACGGGTTTTAACTAAAACACTCGCAAAATCAAAACCATCAGCAATTGTTGTTGCATAATAATTTGCAACACCAGGAATAATTTCTGTTGGTTGTACTACATAAGGAATAGCCTTTTTAACAGGGCCTTCACAAGCAGCAAGTGATGCCGCTGCAGTACTAAAACCTACATATTTTAAGAAATCGCGACGTGTTGTTGATGTCTCCTCTAATGTCTCTTTATCACCTAAAAATTCATCTGTAGGAATCTCATTAACAAACTCGTTTTGTTTTAGCGTCTCAACAATAGAGCTATTTTCGTTTAGCTCTTCAACACTTTTCCAGTATTTCTTGTTTGATGACATATTATATAATTGAATTACTTCTTAATAAATTAATAATGACACTTACCACATTCTAACCCGCCCATTTGAGCAACAGTTAATTTATCTACACCATACTTTTTAGAAAGTTCTTCGTGAATTTTGGTATAGTAAGCATTATCCTTTACGTTAACATTTGTTGTTCTATGACATTCTATACACCAGCCCATTGTTAATGGTGCATGTTGGTACATAATTTCCATTTCCTCAACTGGACCATGACATGTTTGACACTCAACACCTGCAACAGTTACGTGTTGTGAGTGATTGAAATAAACAAAATCTGGCAAGTTATGAATACGCGTCCACTTAACTGGCTGAGAATCACCTGTATATTTTTGTTCTGCATCATCCCATCCAGCGGCTGCATATAATTTTTTGATTTCACCATCGTAAAACTCTTTTGAGTATTCAGGAGTAGTTTCTCCATTATACTCATATATAGATTTATGACAATTCATACATACATTTAAAGATGGAATACCAGATGTTTTACTAGTTCTTGCTGAAGAGTGACAGTATTTACAATCTACTTTATTGTCTCCTGCGTGAATTTTATGCGAAAAATGAATCTCCTGCACTGGCTGATACCCTTGATCTATACCTATTTGCATAAAGTAACCAAACACAAAGTATGCACTTGCTAATAAAAAGAAAATAGCAGTAACTAACATTAAGAATTGATTCTTAACAAAAGCTTTCCATAACGGTGTTCTTTTTGAATCTTCTTCTACTTCTATGCCTTGTGCTGAAGCAAAACGGCGCAATGTTTTGTTTACTAAAAACAAACCAGCAGCTAACAATATAAACAAAATAGCTAAAGCACCTAAAATGATTTCGTTAGAAATACCTCCAGTAGTTTCTGTAGCTTGAGTTGCCACTGCTCCACCTGGAACAGGAACAGGAGCTTTCTTTTCTTCTGCAGTATAAGCAAGTATATTATCAATATCTTCATTTGATAATTGTGGAAAAGCTGTCATTGCTGCACCACTATACTCATTATAAATCTTGTTAGCATAAGCATCACCAGATTTAATCATGCCTGCGCTATTTTTTACCCAAGCATAAAGCCATTCTCTATCTAAGCCTTCATCATCAGCTAAACGTTGCTCTACATTTCGTAAAGCAGGGCCAGTCATTTTCTTATCTAAAGTATGACACGCTGCACAATTGGCATTAAATAACGATTTTCCTTTTGCTGAATCTCCTTCTTGAGCCGAAAGAGACGTTGTAAATGTTAGTAAAATAACGAACCCGAAATGAAGAATATTTGAGGTTAGTTTACGGTAAATTACCTGTATCATATTGTTGGTTAAATTAACTTCTAAACTTTGGTATGATTTTTTCATTTAATATTAGAAAAAAATACAGTTATAAAATCTCACGCAAAAGTAATATTAAAAGTCGATTTTAGAAATGTTACAGAAGTGTTAATTGGTAATTTAGAGGCATTCTAAATAATAAAAAGAGCTGTATTTAAGTTTATAACGTATACATTTGTATAAATATATTTAAAAATGAACACATTGAAAATAAAAATTAACTCATTTCTTGTTTTTTGTCTTGTTTTAGTCTCGGCCAATTGTTTTGCTCAACAAGGCAATGTTACCATAAATCAAGATAAAAATATATCTACTCTTTTAAGTCTAAAAAAAGAACTTAATAAAGACGACAAAGCATCAGACAGGTACAAAATACAAATTTATAATGGCAATAGAGCAGGCGCTACATCTGCTCAAAAAGAATTTCATTCTATTTATGGTGATTGGCATTCAAAAATTGTTTTTGACACACCTAACTTTAAAATTTGGGCTGGTAATTTTAGAACACGCTTAGAGGCCGATAGAGCTTTAAAGAGAATTAAAAGAAACTTTCCTAGCGCGTTTATCTTTAAACCAAAGTCGAAAAAAAACAGTTAAATACTTACAAATTATTTCCTCTTAAAAATATTTGATTTAATACTTCAAGATTAACTCCTTCTAATCATAATTTATCTCTATTGAAGCATGAATTAACTATTGGAATTCCACCCAATAATGCTTACTTTTAAAGAAACTTAATTTATGATTAAAATCGGTGTTGTTGGATTAGGCAGGATGGGGAAAATCCACCTTGAAAACCTATCTAAAAACATACAGGACGCAAAAGTAATTGCTGCGGTTAATCCTGGAGACGAAGGACAAAATTTTGCATTACAAAATGGTATTAAAAATGTTTCTAATAAAATAGATTCCATTACTAGCAACCCTGAAATTGATGCTGTTGTAATATGCTCTCCTAATAATACTCATTCAGAATATATAATAAAAGCTGCTAAAGCAGGAAAAGCTGTTTTTTGTGAGAAACCAATTGATATGTCTCTAGAAAAGGCTAATGAAACCATCTCTTTAATTTCTAAATTAAATGTTCCTATAATGATTGGGTTTAATCAAAGGTTTGACAACAATTTCTCAAAAGTGAAGAATGACATTTCTGCTGGAAAAATAGGGCTTTTGCGAAACATTCATATTATTAGTAGAGATCCTCAACCACCACCCATTTCTTACATTAAAAATTCTGGTGGCTTATTTAAAGACATGACTATTCATGATTTTGACATGGCGCGATTTATAATGGGTAGTGAGGTTGCTGAAGTTTTTGCTTACGGAAATTGCTTAATAGACCCAGCCATAGGTAAAGCAGGAGATATTGACAGTGCTACGGTTTTACTTAAGTTTGAAAATAATGCCCTAGCTACTATTGAAAATAGTCGGGAAGCAAAATACGGTTATGATCAACGTCTAGAGGTATTTGGATCTAAAGGCGTTATAAAAGTTAAAAACCCATTAAAAAGTAATGTAGAAACATCTACTGAAATAGGAACAGAGACTGATTCTCATTTAAATTTTTTTATGGATAGGTATAAATTATCATACTTAGAAGAAATGCGATGTTTTATTAATGCACTTATTAATAATAAACCAATGCCTGTTTCTGGTGAAGATGGTATTAAAGCTATGATAATTGCTGAAGCTGCTAATAAGTCGTTAATAGAAAATCGACCTATAAAAGTTGATAGTATAAAAATCAATTAAAATTATGAATTTAATAAACAAGGTTTCAACAATACTTCTAATACCTATACTTTTATCATCTTGTGAAAAACAGAAAAAAATAAAGCACAAAACATTTCAAACAGTTGGAAAAATTGAGCGGCTTGATAAACAATTAGATGATATAATTTCACCTAATGCTGTTATTGAAATACTTTCTACAGGTCATAAATGGTCCGAAGGCCCAATATGGATTAAAGAAGATCAAAAATTAGTATATACCGATGTTGGTCATCAAAAAATTTATCAATGGACAGAGAAAGATAGTGTTAGCTTATACTTAGATATGAATGACCCAAACCCAAACAGACCAGGTCCTAGTGCACTTTTAATTGATAAAAATAAAAAATTAGTCATTCTACAATATGGCCATGGACAAGCAGTGAAAATGAACAGCGCTTTGGATAAACCTACAAATGATTTTAGTGTTTTTGTTGATAATTATAATGGTATTCCGTTTAATAATACAAATGATGCTGCTTTCCATTCAAATGGAAACATGATTATGTCTGATCCTCCTCCAACAAAAAAAGAGGGTTTAAAAGCTGCAGTATATAGTATTACACCTGAAAGGGAAGTGCAAATTGTAACAGACACTCTTTCTAGCCCTAACGGAATTGCTTTTTCACCAGATGAGAAAACAGTATATATTGCAAATGCAGATTGGAAACATGCCATTTGGATTGCAGCAGACGTTGATGAAAATGGGAATATTTCAAATGGAAGACATTTTTTTGATGCTACAGGAAATGCTCCTAAAGAAAAGGGGCATCCAGATGGTTTAAAGGTTAACAAAAATGGGATTATATTCGCCACTGGCCCAGGTGGGGTTTATATTCTAAACCCCGAAGGAAAGCATTTAGGTACTATTTTAAATAATGAATTTAATACCAACTGTGTTTTAGATGATAAAGAAGAAACTTTATATATTACTTCTGGACCAAAATTGATGCGAGTAAAGTTAAAACCTTAGATAAGTTTTAATCAAAAATAATTCTCAGCTTTTCATTCTTTTTTTTAAGCTCGTTTATAATACTATCATTGGCTTTAGATCCTGAAAGATAGAGCCTTTTTAAATTGATAAGTTTAGGGATTACAGTTAGTAAACTGTCTGAAACATTTGTTTCGTATAAATTAAGAGACTCCAAATTTTGTAGGCCAGACAAATGCATTAAGCCTTTATCTGAAATATTATTTCTGCTAACATTTAGTTTTATCAAATTTTCTAATTGTCCTATTTTCATTAAATACTCGTCTGTAATATTAGAATGATTTAAGTTTAACCATATTAACTGGCCCTTTAATTGTAAGATAGTTTCAAATCCTTTTGGGGTTATACTTTTTTCGCTTAAACTAAAATTTGCTTCCAAATAATAGTTATCCTTCATTAGTTTATTTAGTATAAACCCTTGACTACTTAATGAATCGATAATCTCTTTTTTAGGCGGGCTAACTTTTTTATTAAACAGGTTGTTTTTATCTAATCCAAGAATATTTTTCGCCTTGCTAATTATTTCCTTATCTGGATTCAATTGAGAAAAATAACCATTGGATGGTGCGTTGTTATTTATCCACCAACCAATAAGCAATACTTCATTTTTAGTTAAAGGCTTTTTTCCTTCTGAGGGCATAAAGTCATCATGCGATTCAGGAAGTGTTATTCGTCTATAAAAATCACTAGCTTCTGCATCATTTGGAATAACTACATCTCCATTTTCGCCTCCTTTCATTAAGTTTGCATAGCTAGTTAAGTCAAGATCTCCTTTCTTTTTATCTTGATTATGGCAACTAACGCACCTATTATTCATTATAGGCGAAATCAAATCTAAATAAACATCTGCAGAGTCTAAAACAGTTACTTTTTTTCGAGGAATTTCTTTTTTAGGCATTCCTACAAGTGATCGGATTGAATTTGGAGCATATTCAAATAAATATGTTGACCCGTGTGTAAGGTTCCCTCCTAAATGGCCTGTATAAAAAACTGTAAACACAATAATAAGTATAAGTATTGATTTGCCATAAAATGGAAGTTTAATTTGCCTTTTGGAAATATAATAGCATATAGAAGAAAATAAAAACAATGCTACACCGCTCCATTTATGTAAAAAAACAGTATTCTCATTATAATCACCAGAGAGAGAAAGAAAATATCCAAATAATATTGCAAAAAGCGAACTTATACTACCTAATCCCCATAAGTAATGAATATAATTTTTTAAAGGTTGAAATTTAGCCCACTTAGTTGTTATTTCAACCAAAGCTGCTAATATTAAAAAACCGATAGGAAAATGAACTACTAAAGGATGAATTCTTCCAAAAAATATTAAAATATCTGAAGGATTATCAGTAACACCGGTATTTAATAAAATGCTTAACTCCATTTATTTTTATTTAAGCGGAGTTCCTTTAATAGGTTTACCATTTGTAGTTAGAATTTGAAAATGATGTGCTCTAAAATTATTATAAGTCCAAACTATATTTTTATTCGAATCAACTTCAAAAATTTTTATCCCTTTTTGTGCACCATAACTTGCAATTACTGTATTTCCGTTAGGTAATCTTTGGGCACCACAAGGGTCCACTAAAGGATCTTCATCATATAAAGCATTGTTTATTTCCCAAATTATTTGTCCTTTTGAGTTTAACTCAATAACTCTGTTCCCATGCGTAAGTGTTACTAAAGTATTTCCATTCTTTAATCGAATAGCTGTAAATGGCCAAGTCTCTGCTTTTCGGCCTCCAAATTTTTCATAATCTGTACTAAAAGTTTTTACTATAGTTCCGTCTGGCTGATATTCCTTTACTGCAAAAGCTAGCAAATGAGGCACTAGATAATTGCCATTTTTTAACTTTCTTGCCATACGGGTTTGCATATGAATATTATCAGTTTCAGGTTTCAGAGGAATACTTTTTACCACTTTTCCTTTTTTATTGATTTCAACTATTCTAGGTTTGTATCCAGATTCAGTAATCATTGTATTTCCGTTAGATAAACGTACAGCTGTTCCTAATTCCATTGATTCTTCAGTTTTCTTATAACTAAGAATAACCTCTTTTTTCCTATTATACTCTCTCACTTCATCACCCCAACATATTAAAACATGTCCATTTTTCAAGATATATCCATCTCGAGCTCCAGCTTTTTTAGAATCCCAAATAACTTCTCCTGCTTCACCAATAATTCCAGTAAACTGCGGTCCAGCTATAAAAAAAGAATGCGTTATTTCTGGTACTGTTTTTTGAGACCATAAAAAACATGGTACAATTAAGCATATAGCTAGAACTAATTTAAAAGTTGTATTTATTTTCATTTAATTACTGTTTTTAGGTTTTAAGCTAATATATCTTTAATGACATGTCCGTGTACATCTGTTAATCTTATATCTCGTCCTCCAAATCTAAAAGTAAGATGCTCATGATTGATCCCCATTAAATGCATCATCGTAGCATGAAGGTCATGAACTGAGACTTCATTTTCAATTACTCTATAACCATATTCATCTGTTCTTCCAAATATAGTTCCTCCTTTAATTCCAGCACCGGCCATCCACATACTACAAGCCGAAGGGTTATGATCTCGTCCATTTGACCCTTGAGCAAATGGTGTCCTTCCAAATTCTCCAGTCCATACAACTAAGGTTTCTTCTAATAGTCCTCTCGATTTTAAATCTTTAAGTAATCCAGCAATGGGCTGGTCTACTGCGTGAGCATTTTTCTCGTGCCCATCTTTTAGATTTCCATGTTGGTCCCACCTGTCGGCACTTACTTTTGGGCACGTTAACTCTATAAAGCGCACCCCTCTTTCAACAAGTCTACGTGCTAACAAGCATTGAGCTGCATAGCCTCTTGTATGAGGATCATCAGATTCAAATCCATATAATTTTTTTGTAGCTTTAGATTCTTCTTTGAATTCTGTTAATTCTGGAATTGAAGATTGCATTTTATATGCTAGCTCATAATTTGAAATAGCTGATTCAACAGCGTCAACTTCACCTATTTCAGCAAGTTGTTTTTTATCTAGTGCTTTAATAAAACTTAGTTTTTGTTCCTGTAAATTCGGAATACTTTCTTTGGGTTTTATATTAGCGATAGGTTGGGGGCCTGCTCTTAATATTGAAGCCTGATAAGATGCTGGTAAGAATCCATTTTTAAAGTTATCAAGGCCTCCAGGAGGAATAAGTCCTCCGTCTAGCACTACATATCCAGGAATATTTTTGTTTTCGCTTCCTAAACCATAAGTTATCCAAGACCCCATGCTTGGTCTTCCTTGAAGTCCACTACCTGTATGTAAAAAATAATTCGCATTTGTATGTTCTGGAAATTGTGATGTCATAGATCTAATTAATGCTATGTCATCTACGCAAGTTGCAATATGAGGAAAAAGCTCACTAACTGGCATCCCGCACTCACCGTACTGTTTAAACTCCCAAGGGCTTTTTAAAATTTTACCAACGTTATCAAATTGAGTTGCATCTACTTTAAATTTTTTCCTTGGATCTTCTCCATTTTCTTTTGTTAACCTTGGTTTAGGGTCAAAAGAGTCTACTTGAGACACCCCGCCATCCATATAAAGAAAAATGATGCTTTTCGCCTTAGGTAAAAAATGTGGTCCTAAATTGAGATTTGAACTTGGGTTTATAATAGACCTTTCAGACTGACCGCAAGATAATGGTAAAGGTCCTAACAAACTCAATAAAGCGAGTGATCCAAATCCACCTTTGCAGATATCTAACATTTCACGACGTGAAAGTGGTTTTTGCATAAAATTATGGTACTTACTCATTATATTAGGTATAAAAATTCTTTTAAATTAAATATACTATGACAATATTCTTTCCATATTTCTAAATCAAAATCGGCGTTATTATTGTTTCCCTTTTTCATATCCTCAAGTTGTTTTACAAATTTAAACGCATTAGCAATCTCATCTTCAGTTGGTTTTCTTGAAAAGGCACGCATATAAATCCACTCAATTTTTTGACCAAAGGATAAGCTTTCTTCTTTTAATAACTTTTGAGCCATAATTTCAGCTTGCTCAATTACAAAAGGATCATTCATTAAAATTAAAGATTGAGATGGTACATTAGTAACATCACGCTTTCCAAAAGTAGTAAATGGTATAGGGCGATCAAAAACGGTCATCATAGGTTCTAAAAAATTCCGCCTCACAGACTGATAAATACTTCTTCTTCCATTACCATTCAAAGGTCCTGATTTTTCAGGTCTTCCTCTTCCTTGCATAAACTTAGTTAAATAGGTAGGTACTGGAGGCCCATAAACTGTAGCGTTTAAACTTTCAGATGCGACTAAAATCCCATCTCTTATTGCCTCTGATTCTAAGCGTCTTACTGGAAAAGAGGCCAAATATATGTTATTAGGGTCTTTTTTTAAAGCCTCTTTATTAACAAGTGTACTTCTTTTAAAAGTTTCTGAAGTCACTATATATTTTATCATTTTTTTAATTGACCAACCCTCCTTTTGAAACTTAATTGCCAAGTGGTCTAAAAGTTCTGGATGTGAAGGGAGCTTTCCTTGAAGCCCAAAATTATCAACAGTTTCAACGATACCTCTTCCAAAAAGATGATGCCAAATACGGTTTACCATAACTCTAGAAGTTAAAGGGTTTTCTTTGTTAAGCATAGCTTGAGCCAATTCTAACCGACCACTACCTTTTGATTTAAAAGGGACATCTCCTAGTGGTAGCGCTGATAAAAATCTTCTTGGTATACTATCTTCTGAGAGGTCTTGGTGCCTCCCTCTATTAAATATTGGACTATTTTTCGCAAAACCATCTGAAACCCCATAAATAAATGTTTTGCCTTTTAATTTGCTTGATAATTTTTTACTGCTATCGATAGTCGTTATTAACTCATAAAAAGAAGGCTTTAAATGTCCTTTTTTAATTTGTTTGTTAATTGCTTTAATTTGTTTTGCTGATGGGTCATTATTCGTTATTCTTATTTCTGAAGGCCATTCTTTATTAAAGGAAATAGCATACTCTGCTTCGACAAAGGCATCTTTAGCTAAATTAAAATTATGCTGTATATATTCTCCTGTAAGAATTTCAACATAGGCTTTATGACCTTTCCAAGCTTCAACATTAAAAATATAGTTTGTCCATTCTGAACTATTTATTCCTTTAGTTAAATCTCCATAAATAGGGTTTTGTATTAATTGAAAATTGTCAACTATTATTCGAATTGTACTTTGATTACCTCTTGCGCGAACTCCTATAAAATTGGAGTCTAAAATAAAATCGGGAGATCGTAAACTGCCAAAAACACCAACATCAAAAACCCTACTTGATGCTACTCCTTCTTTTAATGCAATTAATTTCCCTGAATGTTTATCGATTTCTGGAACCCCTAAAGTTGTCTTTTCACCGAATGCCATTCCACTTGTTTTCCATTTACCAAAACTTGAAGCCCTAAAATCTCCAAGTAGATTATAATCATTTGAAGGTTTTATAACTTCATTATCTTTTTGGTTCCTTTCTACCTGAATTTGAGGACTAACTTTTTCTGTTACTAAAGCCTTTATATAATCTTGAATTTCTAATAATTCTTTTGCTATATTTTCTTTTTCAATAGATAAATTAGCATCTAATGGTGTAAAGCGAGTGCTTTCCATTATCCCATAAAAAGCATAATAATCTGCTGCTGTAATTGGGTCAAATTTATGATCGTGACATTTAGCACACGATACTGTAAGCCCTTGAAAAGTTTTTGAAGTTACATCAATCATATTATCTATTCGATTGGCTTCATCTTGACGCACATCAACGGGACTATGGGTTCCTTCTCCCATAGCATAGAATGCTGTTGCTATTTGGGATTCTAATTTCCCTGTTTCGGTATCATATCTCTTTTCTTTTAATAAATCTCCTGCTAAATGTTCTTTTAACAACTGACTATAAGGTACATCGTTATTAAACGCTTTTATTAAATAATCTCTGTATTCCCATGCACCAGTAATAGTATAATCAAATTCATGACCTTTAGTTTCTGCGTATCTAACCAAATCCATCCAATGTCTTGCCCAACGCTCACCATAACCCATTGAGTTTAAATACTTATTTACCATCGTATCATAAGCATTTTCAGATGAGTCTGAGATAAATTCTTCTACATCTTCAGTAACAGGAGGTAAACCAGTTAACAAATATGAAACTCTTCTTATCAATGTGTTTTTATTTGCTACTGGGGCCTTATTCAATTCCTTTAGATTTAAATAATTATTAACGTAAAAATCAATATCATTGATTTCATTATCTAGGCTAGGCTTAATAAACGACCAGTGAGGTTTCCATTCTGCACCTTGATCAATCCACTTTTGTAAAAGTTTAATCTCTCTTTCACTAAGCTTACTATTCATTTCTGGTGGTGGCATGATTTTATCATCGTTCTCATGAGTAATACGATAAATCAATTCACTTTTACTTGGTTTCCCTGGCACAACTGCATGCCCTCCTTCTTTTAATGCTGCAGTAGCGCCTTCATAAGTATCAAGTCTAAGATTGGCTTTTCTACTACTAGGATCTGGTCCGTGACATAAATAACAATTTTGAACAAGTATTGGGCGAATATCAAAGTTAAAATCAACTTTTTTAGGAAGTGACTCATAAGATTGATTAGAACTATTACATGATAATAAGATTAAGCACAGCATGCTCAATGACCATATTCTTTTTATGTTTCTATTAACAATCATAAATCTAAACTTAACGGTTAAGTTAAAAATTTCTTTCAATTTGAAATGTTCTATACTAATTCTACACTTACTAATTCATTTTTCTATCCAAAAAACAAAAATGCTCACGTGTGCTTTTTTGTTTAAAAACTAAATTGACCCTCTAAAAATAATTTTTGGTTCAATTACTTTTTTTTCAAAATTTAATTTTGCATTTTTTATTTGCCCTAATAGCAAGTCAAACGAACTCTCTACCATTAACGGAATAGATTGCTCTACGGTTGTTAATTCTGGTTCGCATGCAACACCCATTGGGTCATTATCAAATCCAATAACAGCAACATCTTCTGGTACGCTAACGTCTGTTTTTTTTAAATATTTAATAACACCTATTCCTATTTCATCTCTAACCGCTAATATTCCATCTGGTTTTTTTTCCAACGCCATTAACCTTTCGGCTTGAACAAATCCATCTTTCATAAAAAACCCACCTTTTACAACCAGTTCTTCTCGATATGTCAAACCATTATCCTTCAATGCTTCTTTATACCCTTCCAAGCGATCACGAAATATTTTATGTTGATAATGCGTAGAAATATAAGCAATCTCCTTTTTTCCTGATTTTATCATCGCATTAACTGCGTCATAAGCACCTTGAAAATTGTTAACTAAAACCTGTGATGCCTCAGTTTTTTCAGGAGCACGATCAAAAAACACATACGGGATACCTTCGCTTTTCAGCACATCAAAATGGCTCTCTTGAACAGTATCTTTAGTAACGGATGCTATAACACCTGCTACCCGATATCCTATCAATGAATCAATAATTTCTTTTTCTACACTAGCCTTCTCACTTGATTGAAATATCATTACAGAGTAGCCTGCTTCTTGCGCTATTTCCATAAAATCTGAAACAAATTTTGAGAAAAAATAAGGCCGTAAATCTGGAACCACAACAGCCAACACATTACTTCGCTTATTTCTAAAATTTTGCGCTAAACGGTTTGGTTTGTACCCTAACTCATTAGCTTTCTTCTTTATCTGATCTCTTGTTTCTTTCTTAACAGAACCTGTGTTTCTTAAAGCTCTAGACACTGTTACATGATGAATACCGAGTTCTCTCGCAACATCTTTAATCGTGACAGTATTTTTGCTTTCAATCATAATAATGATGTAAATATATAAAGCTCACGTGAGCTTTACAAAAAAAATGATATTTTAATAGAAATAAAAAAGCCCCACAAATTAATTTGTGAGGCTTTTAAAATTTTGTTCGAAGTTTTTAAAGCTTTATTTCAACTTCTTTTTAACTTCTACTTCGTGGAAAGCTTCTATAATATCGCCTTCTTTAATATCATTGTAGTTCTTAATTTGCATACCACAATCGTAACCTTTTGATACTTCTTTAACATCATCTTTAAATCGCTTTAAAGAGGCCAACTCTCCTGTATATACAACTACACCATCTCTAATTAATCTTATACTAGAGCTTCTAAGTATTTTACCATTTGTTACCATACAACCTGCAATGGTACCAATCTTAGATACTTTAAACATTTCTCTAATCTCTGCAGTACCAGTAATCTCTTCTTTAAGCTCTGGAGATAACATGCCCTCCATAGCATCTTTAAGATCGTTTATGGCATCATAAATAATAGAATATGTTCTAATATCAATTTCTTCTTTATCAGCAATCATTCTTGCATTCCCAACTGGACGTACATTAAATCCTATAATAATAGCATCTGATGCTGTAGCTAATAACACATCACTTTCTGTTATAGCTCCAACACCTTTATGAATTATATTTACATGAATTTCTTCTGTTGATAATTTTTGGAATGAGTCTGTAAGTGCTTCAACAGATCCATCTACATCACCTTTAAGAATAATATTCAACTCTTGGAAATCACCAAGTGCAATACGACGACCAATCTCATCTAGAGTTATATGGCGTTGTGTTCTAACTGATTGTTCACGTTGTAATTGAGCTCGTTTAGTCGCTATTTGTTTAGCTTCACGTTCATCTTCAAATACATTAAATTTATCACCTGCTTGTGGGGCTCCATCTAAACCTAATATAGATACTGGTGTTGATGGTCCTGCTTCTATAACATCATTCCCTCGCTCATCATGCATGGCCTTTACTTTACCACTATGTTGTCCTGCCAAGACATAATCTCCAACTTTTAAAGTCCCAGCTTGCACTAATATAGTTGACACATAACCACGTCCTTTATCTAGAAACGCTTCTACAACTGTACCAACTGCAGATTTATTTGGATTAGCTGTAAGCTCTAACAATTCTGCTTCAAGCAATACTTTTTCTAATAATTCTTTAACTCCAGTACCTACCTTTGCTGAAATATCGTGAGATTGAATTTTTCCACCCCAGTCTTCAACAAGCAAGTTCATTTGAGCTAATCCATCTTTAATTTTTTCAGGATTTGCGTCAGGCTTATCTATTTTATTAATTGCAAAAACAATAGGAACTCCTGCTGCTTGGGCATGCGAAATAGCTTCTTTTGTTTGCGGCATAATATCATCATCAGCTGCTGCTAAAATAATTGCAATATCTGTAACTTGAGCACCACGAGCACGCATCGCTGTAAAAGCTTCGTGACCTGGCGTATCTAAAAATGCTATTTTTTGACCGTTTTCTAATTGTACCCCATAAGCACCAATGTGCTGTGTTATACCACCAGATTCTCCTGCAATTACATTTTCTTGACGAATGTAATCCAGAAGCGATGTTTTACCGTGATCGACATGACCCATCACTGTAACAATTGGCGCACGTGGTTTTAAATCTTCTGGTTTATCTTCAACTTCTTCAATAGACTCCTCTATATCTGCTGTTATAAATTCAACTTTGTACCCAAATTCTTCAGCTACAATAGATAAAGTTTCAGCATCCAATCGTTGATTCATGGTAACCATCATACCTAAAGACATACAAGCAGAAATAATTTGAGTCACCTGCACATCCATCATGGTTGCTACTTCACTAGCAGTAACAAACTCTGTTACTTTAAGTATTTTGCTTTCAGCAGCTTCAATTTGCTGGTCAATTTCAGATTGCTCTCTGTGTTGATCTCTTTTGTCTCTTCTATATTTAGCCCCTTTACCTTTGCTAGATTTGCCTTGAAGCTTTTCAAGTGTTTCCCGCACTTGTTTTTTCACATCTTCTTCACTAGGCTCCTCTTTTACAATGTTTCGTCTTCCTTTACCAGCTCCAGGTTTTCCTTTAAACCTGTCATTTCCACCTCTTCTTGAAGCGTTTCCATTTCCATTTCCAGAACCTGGTGCACCAGCTTTACTTATACGGCGACGCTTTTTCTTATTTGCAGCACCTTCTCCAGTTTTAGCTTCTGGTTTCTTTTCTTCTTTCTTTTTCTTAGGTTTATTAAATTGAGTTAAATCAATTTTATTTCCAGCTATTTTTGGTCCAGTAAGTTTTTTGTATTGTGTAGCTACCTTTTCATCTGGAACAAGCTCTCCATCTTCATTTAGTTTTTCTTTTTTAGAAACAACTTCTTCTTTTTTGACTTCTATCTTTTCTTCTGTTTTAGCTTCTTCCTTTTCAGCTTTTACAGGTTCTTTCGCTTTAGCTTCTTCTTTAACATCTACCGCTTTTACCGCTACCTCTTTTTCTTTTTTAACTGCTTCTTGAGGCGCTTCTGGAGCAACAACTTCTTCTTTTTTAGCTGCTACTTCTTCTTTCTTTTTAGGTTCTAAATCAATTTTACCTACTGTTTTTGGTCCAGAAAGCGTTTTAGCTGCTTTAACAACTTCTTCTTTTTGGGCTGCTACCTTTTGTTTTTCTTCAAGTTCACGCTCACGTTGTTCGCGTAACAAATCTTTTTCCTTTTGTTTCGCTTCACTAACTTCTTTAGATGCAACTTTTTTATTAGCGTCTGTTTCAAATTCGTCTGAAAGAATTCTATAAGTTTCTTCAGAAATTTTTGTAGTAGGGCGCTTCTCAATTTCTACGCCTTTGGATTCTAAAAATTCCACAGCGCGATCTAGAGAGATATTAAGTTCGCGTAATACTTTATTTAATCTAATTGTTTCAGCCATAAATTGCCTTTAAAATACTCAAATATATATTATACCTATTTAATCATACAAATTAAATTGGTATTTATTCCTCGAATTCTTCTCTTAGAATTCTAATAACATCATTAATTGTTTCTTCCTCTAAGTCAGTTCTTTTAACTAAATCCGTTACATCTTGTTCTAAAATACTCTTAGCAGTATCTAATCCTGCTTTGCTAAATTCGTCAATAATCCATCCTTCAATTTCATCAGAGAATTCTCTTAATTCTACATCTTCTTCAGCGCCTTCTCTAAACACATCTATCTCATAACCTGTTAATTGTCCGGCTAAACGAATATTGTGACCTCCTCTACCAATAGCTTTACTTACTTCCTCTGGTTTTAAAATAACCTCGGCACGTTTAGTCTCTTCATCAAGTTTTATTGATGTTACTCTTGCTGGGCTTAAGGCTCTAGTTATATATAATTGTAAATTATTTGTATAGTTAATTACATCTATATTTTCGTTACCCAACTCACGAACTATACCGTGAATACGAGACCCTTTCATACCAACACAGGCACCAACTGGGTCAATTCTATCATCATAAGAATCAACAGCTACCTTTGCTTTTTCGCCTGGAATTCTAACTACATTTTTAATAGTAATTAAGCCATCAAAAACCTCTGGTATTTCTTGCTCAAATAACTTTTCTAAAAATATAGGTGAACTTCTAGACATAATAATGGTTGGCTTAGCTCCTTTAAGCTCAACAGAATCAATTACTCCTCTTACATTATCACCTTTTCTAAAAAAATCAGAAGGAATTTGTCTGTCTTTTGGTAATACAATTTCGTTACCTTCATCATCTAACAAAATCACAGCTCTGTGACGAATATGGTGCACTTCAGCTGTATAAATTTCTCCTACTAAATCTTTAAATTGCTTGTAGATAATAGTATTATCATGCTCATGAATTTTAGAAATTAGGTTTTGACGCAATGCTAAAATAGCTCGTCTTCCTAAATCTATAAGCTTAACTTCTTCAGATACGTCTTCACCAACTTCAAAATCTGGCTCTATTTTACGAGCTTCAGTTAAAGATATTTCTTGGTTTGGTTCTTCAACATCACCGTCTGCAACTACTATTCTATTTCTCCAAATCTCTAAATCGCCTTTATCTGGGTTAACAATAATATCAAAATTATCATCATCACCATATTTCTTTTTTAAGGCGCTTCTAAATACATCTTCTAAAATAGCCATCAACGTTACTCTGTCAATTAACTTATCGTCTTTGAATTCTGAAAAAGATTCAATTAACGCTACATTTTCCATAAATCTGAATTAAAATTTAATCATAACTTTTGCTTCTACAATATCTTTATAAGCAATATTTGCTTCTTTCTTTACAGTTATTTTTCCTTTACCTATTGGTTTCGGTTCTCTAACTTTCCATTTTAATGTAATGGTATCATCTGTTGCTTCAGCAAGAATTCCTTCTATTTTTTCTAGATGGGTTCTTACTTCTAGCACTCTATTTAAATTCTTTTTATACTGTCTATTATGAGTTAATGGTGAGGTTGCACCTGCAGACATTACTTCTAAAGAAAAATCTTGCTCTTCTCTATCTAAATTATGTTCAATAGCCCTACTAATAAACATGCAATCTTCAACTAAAACACCATTATCACCATCTATAATCACTTTTATGTGATTACTACTATCAATTGAAAAATCAATAAGAAATAAACTTGGTTTTTCAGCTAATGCAGTTTCTAGTAAATCTGTAACGGTATTTTTAAACATTTTTAGTATAAAAAGAGGGGACTTTCCGTCCCCTCATTATCTTAATTTTGCCTTTCAACGCTGCAAATATATAATATTTTAATTGATTTATAAAGTAATAATTTATAAATTTATGTGCATCTCAAATAATAAGAATCATGAAAAAAATACTTGTACCTACCGATTTTTCTGAACAAGCCGAAAATGCTTTAAAAGTTGCTGCGCAATTAGCAAAAAAACATAATTGCGAAATTCATTTGCTTCATATTATTGAAATTCCTATGCATAAAGTTGATGCTCTAAGCTCCTACAACAACTTACCTGAGGCTGTTTATTTTATGAAATTAGCTCACAAACAATTTGAAGAATTAAAGGCAAAAGAATACTTAAAAGGCTTAGTCATTCATGAGCATGTAGATTTGCATGAAATTTTTAAAGGCATTTTCCAAACCTGTAAAAAATATAGTATTGATTTAGTTGTTATGGGATCAAACGGCGTAAGTGGCTTAAGAGAGATGCTTATTGGAAGCAACACCGAAAAAGTAGTAAGAACCTCTGAAACTCCCGTACTTGTTATTAAAAATAGCCACGACAAATTTAATGTTAACGATTTCGTTTTTGCGTCTGATTTTAAAGATGAAAGCAAATCGTCTTATAAAAAGGCTATTGATTTTGCTAAAGTATTAGATGCTAAAATACATTTGCTTATGGTAAACACGCCCAATAAATTTATTACATCTGCTAAGGCAAATAAAAGAATGAATAAGTTTGTTGAGGAATTTAAGTTCTCTAACTACGTTACTAATATTTATAACGATTTAAGCATAGAAAAAGGTATTATGAATTTTTCTAAATCAATAAATGCCGATTTAATTGGCATGAGTACTCATGGCAGACAAGGTATTTCGCATTTTTTTAATGGTAGTATTAGCGAAGATTTAGTAAATCATGCCAAACGACCCGTGATTACTTTTAAGGTCTAAGAATTTAATGACACTTACTGGTTTACGTTAGAAATTGTAGCCACATCCTGTTTTAGGTGCTAGAAAAAAATATAGATTTTTTTAACCCTCAAAAATAATATGCTTTGAAAACAAAAAATCCTAATCAAAATAAATGATTAGGATTTTGTTGGCCCACTAGGGCTCGAACCTAGACTCTTTGGTACCAAAAACCAACGTGTTGCCAGTTACACCATGGGCCAATGTGTAATTTAGCGATTACATTTCGCTAAAGCAGGTGCAAATTTAGTATAAAGTTTTATTTGCGCAAGCATTTTTTTAAAAATAATTTTGAATATTTAACGTTTTTTCTAAACAATTAGAGTTTATTTGGCTGGCTATTTTTCTTTTATGTTAAGACTAACTAAATAGTTATGCCTCATTTCATATTTATTATTAAATTCGCCCAAGCAAACAAACATATACTTTATGGCACATTTAAACTTTAAAAAATGGAATACTATTTTAGGATGGTTCTCTTTTTTAATTGCTCTTATTACATATAGTTTAACAGTTGAACCAACGGTAAGTTTCTGGGATGCTGGCGAATACATTTTAACCTCAGCAAAATTGCAGGTTGGTCATCCACCGGGAGCACCTTTATTTCAAATGATGGGAGCTTTCTTTTCTACGTTTGCTTTTGAACCTTCTCAGGTTGGCTGGATGATGAATATGATGAGCGCTGTTGCCAGTGCATTTACTATTTTGTTTATGTTTTGGACGATTACTTTGCTATTAAAAAAGATAGTGGCTAACGGTAAAGAACTAAACGCTCAACAAAACATGGCTATTTTAGGCAGTGGCTTAGTAGGTAGCTTAGCTTTTACTTTTACCGATTCGTTTTGGTTTAATGCGGTTGAAACTGAAGTTTACGCCATGGCAACTCTAATTATGTCGGTATTGTTTTGGTTAGGTTTACGTTGGGAACAAGACATGGATAAACCACGAGGAAATCGATGGCTTATTTTAATTGCCTTTGTTATAGGCCTATCATTTGGTGTTCACTTTATGGGTTTATTAACCATTCCTGCTATTGGGCTTATTTACTATTTTAAAAACTACAAAACAGTTACAGTGAAAAACTTCATTATAGCAAATGTTGTTTCCGTTGGTATTTTATTGTTTGTTTTTAAATTATTAGCGCCTAACATTCTTAAGATTTTTAGTGTTTTCGAAATCTTTTTTGTGAATAGTATTGGGCTTCCTTTTAACTCAGGTTCTATTATTGCTGGTTTATTATTAGTTGCTCTTATTTTTTATGCTTTAAAGTATACTAGAAAAAAAGAATACACACATTTAAATACAGGTATTCTTTGTTTAACCTTCATTATTATTGGGTTTTCAACTTGGTTAATGTTGCCAATTCGTGCAAATGCCAATGTAGTAATTAACGAAAATAACCCATCAAGTGCTAGGGAGTTATTAGCCTATTACAATTTAGAACAATACCCTGAAACACATTTGTTTTATGGACCATTGTTTACAGATCAATTTGCTTATCTTGACAAAAACAACCCGTATGTAGATGACAAACCTAAATACGAAAAAGATAAAGAAAAAGGCGAGTACGTTATTGTAAACGATTATAAAAACGCCAAACAAAACTACAATTCTACTCACGCAGCTATTCTTCCTCGAATGTGGAGTGCTGAGCATGCTGAAAATTATATGATGTTTTCTGGTTTTTTAGATTTTAAACTAAAGCCAGATTATCAAATGCAAAACGAACTTCGTAAAGCCATATCAGATTTTAAAAACGATGTTGCGCAAGGGGGTGTTGATTATGAAGATTACAACAATTTTTTAAAACGATTTAAAAGTTATATAGAGATCGAGAAACCTTCGTTAGGTTCAAATATTCTTTACATGCTAGAATATCAATTAGGATACATGTACTGGCGTTATTTTATGTGGAATTTTACTGGTAGACAAGATGATATCCAAGGACGCTATGATAACCATGGAAATTGGATAAGTGGTATAAAACCAATTGACAAATTGCATTTAGGGTACTCTCAAGAGAATTTACCAAGTGATGTTAAAAACAATAAAGCTCGAAATACTTACTATTTTTTACCTTTAATTTTAGGGCTCATTGGTATGTTTTTCTTGTTTAATAAAGATAAAAAAACATTTTGGGTGATGTTGGTGTTTTTCTTGTTTACGGGATTAGCCATTCAATTTTATACTAATGTTCGCCCATTTGAACCACGTGAGCGTGATTACTCTGTAGTCGGTTCATTTTATGTGTTTGCTATTTGGATTGGTTTTGGAGTTTATGCTATTTATGATGCATTTAAAAAGCACTTGCATTCAAAATTTGCAGTACCTGTTATAACTTTAGCTTGTTTAATTTTAGTTCCAGGAATTTTAGCTGCAAACAATTGGGACGACCATGATAGATCTGGTAAATACACTGCAAGATCTATGGCTAAAAAATACCTAGATTCCTGCGATGAAAACGCCATATTATTTACAATTGGAGATAACGACACTTTTGCGCTTTGGTACGCTCAAGAAATTGAAGGCTATAGAACTGACGTGCGTGTTGTTAATACCAGTTTATTTCAAACCGATTGGTACATTGATCAAATGAAGCGTAAAGCTTACGAAAGCGACCCTGTGCCTTCGCAATTAACGCACGATGATTACAAATATGGCACTAATGATTATGTCATAAAAGAATTAGTAATAAGAGACACTTTAGATATTAAAGAAGCATTAAACTTTATAGCTAGCGATAACCCTAGATCAAAATACAAGTATATACTTCAACAACAAGAAGTAGATATTTCGCAAGTAAGAAATCAAGATCTAAATGCTAATTATTTACCAACAGAAAATTTAAGAATCCCTGTTAGCAAAGCAAACGCTCTAAAACATGGTATTGTAAAACCAAAAGATGCCGATAAAATTGTACCATATATTGATATTAGTATTAAAGATGGAGCTATTTATAAAAATCGCCTTTTAATGCTAGACATTGTCGCTAATAATGATTGGAAACGTCCAATTTATTTTACTGGTGGTGCTTTTGCTGAAGACGATTATATTTGGATGAAAGATTACTTACAGCTAGATGGTATGTGTTATAAATTAGTACCAATTAAAACACCTGTTGATAGAGCAAACCCTTTTGATATGGGTCGTGTAGACAGTGATTTGATGTATGAAAAAGTTAAGACTTGGAACTGGGGAAATAGTGGTAGTTCAGATATTTACCATGATGTTGAAACACGTAAAAACTCCATTACTTATCGAGGGAATTTAGCACGTTTAATGGAGCAACTCATCAATGAAGACAAGCTAGAAAAAGCTGAAGAAATAGCAGATATTGCTATGGCTAACATGCCTGTTGAATACTTTGGTTTCTATACGCTTTTAGAACCATACATTAGCGGATACTATGAGGTAGGAAATAAAGAAAAAGCACAGCAATTATTTAAAGACGTCGCTAATAAGTATCAAGAAAATTTAACTTATTACAGTGGTTTAAAAGTTGAAAATCAAGAACGATTGTTCGAGGATATTTACACTGATATACAACGCTATAAAAGTCTTGTAGATGTTTTAGTGGAGTATGATATAAATTTTGCTGAAACTGAAGGTGATATATTTAATAATTACTTGAAGCTATTTAGGCATTTTTATGGAGAAGACGAACTTGAAGAAGAGCAACAACGTACTGATTTAGATGTTCCTGCTGATAGTAATAGCTTGCAGATAGACAGTGCTAATTAATTCGGATTAAGGCAATGACCTTAACACCCATTAAAATACCTATGTTAGTAAAAAGGATGTTTCCAAATTACATTTGGAACATCCCCTCTAACCATAAAACCATTTATCTAACTTTTGATGATGGCCCAATTCCAGAAATCACAAACTGGACCCTTGATATTTTAAAACAGTATAATGCCAAAGCTAGTTTTTTTTGTATTGGTAGTAATATTGAAAAACACCCAAGCATTTTTCAGGATATTATAAATGATGGTCATACTATTGGAAACCACACACACAACCATATAAAAGGTTGGAAAACAAAAACTAAAGATTATTTATATAATATTAAAGAGGCTCAAAATATCATAAGCTCAAAACACCAGTCCACAGAACTTAAAACTTTAAGCTCTCCATTGTTTAGGCCCCCTTATGGGCAAATAAAACCAAAACAAGGTAAAAAACTTATTGGTTTAGGTTATAAAATAATAATGTGGGATGTTTTATCTTTTGATTGGGATTCTACAGTTTTACCTGAAACCTGTTTAAACAATGTAATTTCTAATGCTACTAACGGAAGCATCATTGTATTTCATGATAGCATTAAAGCTTCAAAAAATATGCAATATGCTTTACCCAAAGTTTTAGAGCACTTTAGTAAAAAGGGATATAGTTTTAAAAGTCTAGAATTTTAAACGTATTGCTGAATAATACCAATAAGGGTATTTGCGTCTTGTTCCCCACTTTGGCGCCATTTCATTTCGCCATCTTTATAAATAATTAATGTAGGTAGACCTTTTACACGTAAAGCTTCAGCAAGCTCTTCATTTTTTTCAACATCAATTTTAATCACCTTTGCTTTATCGCCTAATGCCGCAGCAACATCTCGAAGTACTGGATGCATTGCTGTAGATTGCTCGTTCCACTCTGTAAAAAAGTCTAACAAAACAGGAATATCCACATCGATAAGTTCACCAAATTTTGACATATCTTAATGTTTTAAATCAGTCTAAAGTATTACAAACCTACAATTTTTTATTCAGTTTGAAAATCAACAACTTAAACTAGGCTATATCTACTTAATTATAAATATATAAAAAAATGTAATAATCACAACATTTGTTAGTGTTTATGCGTGTTTTACATCCTTTTTAAGCTCTATAACGGTTATTTCTGGCCAAATACCTACACGCCCAGGAAAGGCATGATAACCAAATCCTCTGTTTACATTTATAAATCTACCAAATTCATTATACAACCCTGCCCATTGTTTATATACGTATTGCGATGGACTCCATTTAAAAAACCCAGGAATTTCAATCCCCATCTGTAAACCATGAGTATGCCCACTAAGCGTTAAATGATAATTAAAATCATCCTTTTTAACTTTATATTCCCAATGAGAAGGATCATGTGTCATTAAAATTTTAAAATCTTCTTTTTCCATTCCAGCTGTAGCTTTCTTCAAATCTCCTGACTGGTTGAAGCCTTTTCCCCAGTTTTCAACACCAACTATAGCTATTTTCTCTCCATTTTTTTCTAAGTAGCGATGTTCGTCTAACAATAAATCAAACCCTATTTTAGGATGAATATCTTTAACCGCTTGAAAATTATTTTTTTTATCTTCTTTCGAATTCCATTGTATATAATCTCCATAATCATGATTTCCTAAAACTGAGAATTTCCCCAATGGTGCTTCAAGGTTTTTAAATACATCTATCCAATCGTCCATTTCTTCAGCTTTATTATTTACAATATCTCCTGTAAATAAAATTACATCAGATTTTTGCTTATTTATCATATCAACACCATACTGTACTTTCTCTTTATTAGTAAAACTTCCTGAGTGTATATCAGACACTTGTGTAATAGTCAACCCATCAAAAGCTTCTGGTAAATCCTTAAAAGATAATTGATATTTTAAAACTTTATAATTATAACGCCCTTGAATAATACCATATAAAAAAGATGCAAAAGGAATTGCTGCTAAGCCTAAAGCTAATTTTGAAAGAAACTGTCGTCTACTTGCTAATGGTTTTGTTTCTCCACTTGAAAAGTTTGAAACTATTTTTTGAATAACGCGCACCACATCTTCTCCAAACATTATAGCAACTAAAACAAGCTTAGGAATTAAAAAAGTAAGCATAAAACCAATAGCAAACTGAAAACCTTTAGTTTGCCCTGCGCTTCTTGGTGTAGTGAAGACAGTATAAAATAAATTAACATAGATGACAACGGCAACTATTATCCAAATCCATTTGATGTACTTATTTTTTGTAACAGTTTTTAAAGCTTGAAATGCATAAAACTCAACAAAAAAGAATATAAGTGATGCTATAATAAGTGTAATAATCCAACGCGACATATGTAGTGTTTAAAAGTCTAAACAAATATAGTCGTAAAAAAATGAGGAAATTTTAACGTGATGTTAAATTTCTATCGATTTAAAGCCTTTATTATTTTTGAAATTTTTTCGGAGTCTGAAAACGCCTCAATACGTTCATCAAAAAAAGAAGCGCTATTCATTGGTATTTTAGGGGTTTCAATAACCAAATTTTTTGTTGAAGCTGAACAATGAATTTCATTAAAACCTGCTCCCTTAAACATGCTAGCATTTTCAGCGTTTATACCGCCCCCAGGAAGTATTATAATCTTGTTATTGGTGTTTTCTTTTAATTCTTCAAGTAATTCTATACCTTTTTCAGCAGTTGTTTCTTGACCCGAAGTTAACACCCTTTCTGCTCCTAAATCTAGAAGTTGCTTAATCGCTTCATACGGGTTTTCAATCCAATCGAAAGCACGATGAAATGTAAAAGGTAAAGGTTTTGCTAGATCAATCAATACTTTTGTTCTTTCAACATCAATCGTATTATTTTTATTTAAAACCCCAGAAACAATGCCATGGCATCCTAAAATTTTACATTGTTCTATATCATTTTTCATAATATCAAATTCATCATCAGAGAAAGTAAAATTTCCACTTCTTGGACGTATTAAAACAAATACCGGAATTTTAAGGGTATCTATCACTTTTTTTATCAATCCAAAACTAGGAGTTATTCCTCCGATGGCTAATTCTGAACATAACTCAATTCGGTGTGCACCAGCTTTTTCTGCACATTTAGCAGAGCGATACGAATTTGCGCAAATTTCTAGTAGCATTTTTAGTATATTAGAAGCCAAAATTAATCAAAAAAATCTAAGTTAACAGATATTCTAAACAATGTATAAATAAGACTTTCGCATTAATCATTGTTTAAAGTTTTTGTAGTAATGAATTCATGAATCTAAAGGTTTCATAGAAATAAAAAATAATATTTAAATGAAAAGAAGAAACTTTATTAAAAATACATCCTTAAGTACCGCAGGTATAATTTCTGCTTCATTATTAGCATCATGCGAAGACAAAAAAACAGTTACAAAACAAGAAAACGCAAAAACAATTAAACCTATATCTGTTTGTACATGGAATTTTGAAAATGCAAATTCTAAAGCATGGGAAGTATTGGCAAATGGAGGCAATGCTCTTGACGCTGTTGAGAAAGGTGCCATGGCAGAGGAAGCTGATATAAAAAACACTACTGTTGGTATAGGAGCAACACCAGATCGAGACGGAAATGTTACGTTAGATGCTTGTATTATGGATAAAGATGGAAATTGTGGTGCCGTAGTATATCTGCAAAACATTGCACATCCGGTTGCTGTTGCACGAAAAGTGATGGAAGAGACCCCACATATTATCTTAGCTGGCAAAGGGGCAGAGCAGTTTGCTTATGAACAAGGCTTTAAAAAAACTAATCTGTTAACCGAAGAAGCTAAAAACAGATGGCTGGAGTGGAAAAAAACATCTAAATATGAAACCATTATAAATATTGAAAACCATGATACTATTGGCATGTTAACTATGGACAAAAAAGGAGACATAGCTGGTGCTTGTACCACAAGTGGCATGGCTTACAAAGTTGGTGGACGTGTTGGCGATTCCCCTATAATTGGTGCAGGATTATATGTTGATAATGAGGTTGGTGGAGCTACAGCAACAGGTGTTGGTGAAGAAGTAATACGTACGGTTGGTAGTTTTTTAATTGTTGAATTAATGCGTCAAGGAAAGTCTCCACAAGAAGCCTGCGAAGAAGGTGTAAAACGTATTATGGCAAAAAATAAAGGACGAGAAGATTTTCAGATTGGCTTTTTGGCACTAAATAAAAAAGGCGAAACAGGGGGTTATTGTGTACACCCTGGATTTACTTATCGCAAAGCTACTAGTGCTGGACATACAAATGAACAGGTTGATTCTTTTTACAAAAAGAAAAACCATTAACCATTACAAATATTAATAATCAGTGAAATATGTATCGCTTTTAATTTTTCTCTATTATCTCTGTTCATCTTGTATTTCGCAAACCAAAACTTATTTAGTTAAGAAAACAGATGATTCTATTAGTATAACAGGACATGGGTCTGACAAAGCTTGGGAAAATGCCAATATTCTAACAGAATTTTTACACCCATGGGAACCAGAAGGCTTGCCTTCTACAACATTCCGTGCTTTATCGTCAAAAACTCATTTGTATTTTCTGTATCATGTAGAGGATAGTCAAATCATCACACCGCAAGGAAACCTCGGAGAGATGGATACCGTTAAATCTGATAGAGTAGAAATATTCTTTAAATCAGCAGATGAAAAAAAGCCATACTATTCACTAGAAATGGATGCTTTAGGCAGATGCCTTGATTCTGAAGGAATATTTAATAAAAAGATTGATATTGATTGGGATTGGCCAGAGAATAATTTCATATTGAAAGCTAGTCAAAATGAAGAAGGCTATATTGTGGAAGGGGCAATAAGTTTTGCATCACTGAAACAATTAGGTATTTATCATGACGATGGAATTTTAAATGCGGGATTATATAGAGGAGAATATTACCATAAAGATGATGGCAAAATTGCCATAAAATGGATTAGCTGGGTTGTTAGCAACCCTGACAAACCTAACTTTCATGTCCCTAATTCTTTCGGGGTTCTAAAATTAGAAAATTAAGAACCCTCCAGTAAATGATAAATATTTATAATACTTTACTTTGCTCTAATCTGCAAATACTAATTCGCCTTTGGCTTCTTTATCTTTAAATTGTTGAACTAGGTCTAACGCGTCTGGTATAACATCACTACATAATATAATAAGTGATCCCTTTACTGCGTTTTTTACAGCATAGGTAATGGCTTCTTTTTCAGATGGGATAATGGTTGTTTTCTTATTTGGATCTTTCGTTTTAATACCATCATTCAACATTTTAATAAGCTCCTCTTCTGTTTTTCCGCGTAAGCGTTTATCTTGACGAATAATAATTTCATCAAACATTTCAGCAGCAATACCCCCCATTTCGTTGTTATCTTCAATACGTCTATCTCCAATACCTGCAATAATTCCCACTTTTACTGTGGCATCTAATTCGTCTGTGAACTTTTTAAGCGCACGCATTCCCGCTGGATTATGAGCATAGTCTAAAAGAATAGTAAAGTCTTTAAATTCAAATAAATTTAATCGTCCTGGTGTTTGTGACGCCGAAGGAATAAAAGTTTCTAAAGCTGCTTTCATATCTTCAATACTAATACCTTGAACATGAGCAGCAAGTATGGCTCCAAGTACATTTTGAATCATAAATTTAGCTTTCCCCCCATAGGTTAACGGAATATTTTCAGCTTTCATGATACGCATTTTCCATTCGCCTCTACAAATGGTAACCCAACCGTTTTCGTATACTGCAGTAATCCCATTAAGACGCTGTAAAGCTTTGATTCGTGGATTATTCTCATCCATAGAAAATAAGGCAACATTACAATCCACATTACGTCTCATATCATATACTAAATCATCATCTGCATTTAAAATAGCATAACCATCGGGTAAGACTGTTTCTGGCACAACTGCTTTCACTTTTGCTAATTGTTCTATAGTATGTATTCCTTTTAAACCTAAATGATCAGCGGCTACATTGGTTACTACAGCAACATCACACTTTTTAAAACCAAGACCTGCTCTTAGCAAACCTCCTCTTGCACATTCTAAAACTGCAAAATTCACTGTTGGATCTTTAAGAACAAACTCTGTACTTGCAGGACCCGTGCAATCACCTGTCATCAATAATCGATTTTGTATATAAACCCCATCGCTGGTTGTATAACCAACGCGATAACCTTTCATTTTAGCTATATGTGCAATTAAACGAGTTGTAGTCGTTTTTCCATTAGTGCCTGACGTTGCAATAATTGGAATACGACCTGTATCTCCTTTTTGCGGGAATAACTTATCAATTACTGGTGATGCTACATTACGGGGCAAGCCTGTTGTTGGCGCTAAGTGCATTCTAAACCCTGGTCCAGCATTAACCTCTAGAACCGCTCCTCCTGTTTCAGATAGTGGTTTAGAAATATCTGTTGTCATAATATCAATTCCGCAAATATCTAGGTCAATAATTTTAGATATTCGCTCAGCCATAGAGACATTTGCTGGATGAATAATATCTGTAATATCTTCTGCCGTTCCTCCTGTACTTAAGTTTGCGGTATCTTTTAAAATAAATCTTTCTCCTTCTGGTATTACTGAATCTAAAGTATAACCAGCATCTTTAATAATAGTTTTCGTTAATTCGTTTACACTAATTTGAGTTAACACATTTTCATGACCATAACCTCTACGTGGGTCACTATTTACTTTATCAATAAGTTCTTGTATTGTAGATGTACCATCACCAATAACATGTGCAGGTGTTCGTATAGCTCCTGCAACTAACTTATTATTAATAACCAATAATCTGTAATCGTCTCCAACAATAAATTTTTCAACTATAATAGCCCCACTCTTTGAGCTCTCTTTTGCATGATGAAATGCTTGAAGCGCATCCTCATAGTTTTGAATGTCAACAGTTATACCTCGACCATGATTTCCATCAATTGGTTTTATAACTAACGGATAGCCTACATAACGACATGCTTCTTCTAGACTACGCTCACGACGAATAATATCGCCACGAGGCACCTCAACCTCAGCCTGTTCTAATAGGTATTTAGTATCTTCTTTATCACAAGCCAATTCTACACCTATGCTACTAGTTTCACTTGTAACTGTTGCTTGTATTCGTTTTTGATTTGCACCATATCCTAATTGACAAAGTGAATATTTATTTAATCGAATCCACGGAATACCCCTAGCTTCAGCTTCTTCAACAATTGAACCTGTACTAGGACCAAGACGATCTGCTTCACGAAGTTCGCGCATTTCTTGAATATCTTCAGTTAAATCGTAATCTTCTCCAGCAATTAAGGCTTCGCAAATTCGGACAGCAGATTTAGCAGCAAAACGACCAACAGATTCTTCCATATAAGAGAAAACTACACTATAAACACCTTCTTCTCCATAACCTCGTGTTCTTCCAAATCCAGTATCCATACCTGCTAGAGTTTGAATTTCTAATGCAATGTGCTCAATAATATGTCCCATCCAAGTACCTTCATCTACACGCATAAAAAAACCGCCTTCACAACCTTCAGAACAGCGATGAGAATACATAGAAGGAAACATTGTTTTTAATCGTTCTGGAAAACCATCAATTTTATTTGATGGCAACTCTTCCATCTCTTCAAGATCAAGAACCATTACTATTAACTTATGTCTTCTAACCGACCAATAATTTGGTCCTCTCATGGCATTTATTTCACGTATCTTCATATGGATTGAGTTTAGTTAATTTTTAATGAAAGATTATAAATATATACATTTTTCCCTTAAAAAATTAGTTTATTTTTGTCGATACAATAAAAAAGAGCTTAAATTTTATGAAGTTGATAAAAGGAACATTAATTCCTATTGGAGGAAATGAAGATAAAGGGTTAGATGAGAATGAAATGTACACTTTAGAGTTTATTGATGAAGGTATTTTATATCATGTTGTTAAAGAATCTGGTGGTGTTAATGCAAATATTGTGGTTATTCCAACAGCATCAAGTATTCCTGTTGAAGTTGGCGAAAACTATTTAAGTGCCTTTAAAAAATTAGGTTGCAAAAACATAGAAGTTTTAGATATTAGATCTAAAGAAGATTCTGAAACTGAGAACGCTATTGAGTTAGTAAAAAATGCAAATTGTATTATGTTTTCTGGTGGTGATCAATCTAAAATTACAGATAAAATAGGGGATACAACTATTCATAAAATAATGTTAGACCGTTATCAAAACGACACTGATTTTGTAATTGCAGGAACTAGTGCTGGTGCCATGGCTATGGCAAATCAAATGATAGCAGGAGGAAGCGCAACCGAAGCTTTTATAAAAGGCGCAGTTACTATGTACAATGGTTTAAGCTTAATTCCAGAATTGATAGTTGACACACACTTTATTAGAAGAGGTCGTTTTGGAAGACAAAGTGAAGCCGTTGCAAAATATCCTAATTTAATTGGGATTGGTCTTGCAGAAGATACTGGAATGATTATTAAAAACGGAAATGATTGTACCGTAATTGGGTCTGGAATGACTATAGTATTTGATGGAAGCAAACTAACTCATAATAACGAAAAAGTTTTAAAAGAAGGCACACCCATGACTATGGCTAACCTTACTGTTCACGTACTTTCAAATGGTGATAAATTTGATATTAAAAACAGAAAGGTTTCGGTATTGCCAATTGAAGCTCCTTTTATTTAATCTTTATAAATAGAAACTTCTTCTTTTCCATTTGATGATTTTGAAGCACGATACATGCCTTCAGTATTAAAAGGCATTGCAATATTCCCTTGTGTGTCCACAGCAATTAAACCACCATCACCATTTATTTCTAGAATTCTTTTGTTAATCACTTCGTTTGAAGCTTCTTTTAAAGACAAGCCTTTGTGTTCCATTAAGCAAGCCACATCGTAAGCCACAACACCTCTAATAAAAAACTCTCCACTTCCGGTACAGCTTATAGCACAGGTTTTATTGTTAGCATAATTTCCAGCACCAATCATAGGGCTATCCCCTACACGTCCCCATTTTTTATTAGTCATTCCTCCTGTAGATGTTGCCGCAGCGATATTACCATTTTTATCACAAGCTACTGCACCTACTGTTCCAAATTTAGAATCCTTTTTTATTGAATGATCTAGCTGAAAACTGTCAGAATCTTTTATTTCTAACCATTGATTATGTCTAAACTTATCATAAAAATAAGAAGCATCTTCAACTTTATAGTCTAACTGTTTTGCAAACTGCATTGCGCCTTCTCCTGCTAAAAAAACATGCTCGCTCTTTTCCATAACATCTCGTGCTAAACTTACAGGGTTTTTAATTCCAGTAATCAAACTTACTGCTCCAGCATTCAACGTTTTTCCATCCATAATACTAGCATCCATTTCATGGCTTTCGGTGGCCGTAAACACACTCCCTTTTCCAGCATTAAATAATGGCGAATCTTCAAGCGCAACAACAGCTACTTCAACAGCCTCAACAGCTGTTCCTCCATTTGCTAAAATAGTATACCCTTTATCTAAAGCTAATTTTAAATCTTCCTTATATTGAGTTTCTAACTCAGGAGTCATCATCCCTTTTACTAAAGTGCCTGCGCCACCATGAATGGCTATTGAAAATGTATTCATTCTAAAAAATTAAAGGCGAAAATTACAAATTGCATTTCACATAATGCTTATTTAACGCATAAGTTTTTGTAGTTTTATAATCTTCAAAAATAAATTCAATGTCTGATCAAAAACGTCTTTTCTTAGTTGATGCCTTTGCCTTAATTTTCAGAGGCTATTACGCTTTTATTAAAAACCCAAGAATAAACTCTAAAGGGGTCGACACCTCTGCTATCATGGGGTTTATGAATTCTCTTTTAGATGTTATTAAACGTGAACGTCCAGACCATCTAGCAGTTTGTTTCGATAAAGGCGGAAGTACTGATCGTGTTGAAATGTATGCTGAATATAAAGCCAATAGAGATGAAACACCCGAAGCTATAAAAATTGCCGTTCCTATTATTCAAGATATTTTAAAGGCTATGCATATTCCTATTATGGTAAAAGCAGGTTTTGAGGCTGATGATGTTATAGGAACGCTTTCTAAGCAAGCCGAAAAAGAAGGTTATAAAACGTTTATGGTAACACCCGATAAAGATTTTGCTCAATTAGTTTCCGAAAACATTTTTATGTATCGCCCAGTTTTTGGAGGCGGTTACGAAACTTGGGGTATTCCTGAAGTACAAAAGAAATTTGAGGTTGAAGATCCACTGCAAGTTATTGACTTTTTAGGGATGATGGGAGATTCTAGCGACAATATTCCTGGATTACCAGGTGTTGGCGAAAAAACAGCAAAAAAGTTTTTAGCTCAATATGGCAGTATGGAAAACTTACTTGCAAATACTCATGAACTTAAAGGTAAAATGAAGGAAAAAATTGAAGCTAATGGAGAGCTTGGTATTCTTTCAAAAAAACTAGCTACCATTATGCTAGATGTTCCTGTAACTTTTGACGCAAAAGATTTTGAACTCGACCACCCTGATATTGAAGCAGTAAAAAATATTTTTCAAGATTTAGAATTTAGGCGTTTAACTGATAATTTCTTAAAAACATTTTCCACCGAAACTGAAACAACTCCAACTTCTGCACCGCAAAAACAAGAAGCACAAAAAGTCACCCCTAAAGAACAAAAATCTGCTGGAGCTGGTCAATTTTCTTTATTTGGCGTAGATGATTCTGTTACAACTGAAACAACTTCAGAATACACAAGACAAACAGCTAAAACCTCATCTCATTTTTATCAAAGCGTTGCTCCTGGAATTGCTACTAAACTCTTCATTAAAAATTTAATGAATCAAACATCAGTGTGTTTTGATACTGAGACTACAGGCCTAAACCCAATAACAGCAGAATTAGTTGGTATTGCTTTTTCTTGGGAAATTGGTAAAGGATTTTACATGCCTTTTCCAGAAGATAAAAATGAAGCCCAAGAACTTATAGAGCAGCTACGCCCATTTTTTGAAAGTGAATCCATTCAAAAAATTGGCCAGAATTTAAAATACGATATCAAAGTTTTAGCAAAATACAACGTAACTGTAAAAGGCAAGTTATTTGATACTATGCTGGCGCATTATCTAATCAATCCAGATATGCGTCATAACATGGATGTATTAGCCGAAACCTATTTAAACTACACTCCTATTTCAATAACCGAACTCATTGGAAAAAAAGGAAAAAACCAACTTTCAATGCGAGAAGTTGATCTTGAAAAACAAACCGAATATGCCGTTGAAGATGCAGATATAACGCTTCAGTTAAAAGAACATTTTGAAAAAGAATTAGGAGAAGCTAATACTCAAAAGCTTTTTGATGAAATTGAAATTCCACTGTTGCGTGTTTTATCAACAATGGAGTTGGAAGGCATTAATTTAGATAAAGCATTTTTGAATTCACTATCTGAACAACTCAATACTGATATTGCTAATCTTGAAAAAAGTATTTATGATACTGCAGGAGAGGAATTCAATATAGCATCACCAAAACAATTAGGAATTATCCTTTTTGAAAAAATGAAGCTAGTTGATAAACCAAAAAAGACTAAAACTGGGCAATACTCAACCTCTGAAGATGTACTGAGTTACTTAGCAAAAGATCATAAGATTATTCGAAATATATTAGATTTTAGAGGTTTATCAAAGCTTAAGAGCACGTATGTAGACGCTTTACCAACTCAAGTTGAAGAAACAACAGGAAGAGTGCATACAGATTATATGCAAACCGTTGCTGCTACAGGTCGACTAAGTAGTAATAATCCTAATTTACAGAACATTCCAATTCGCACTGAACGAGGAAGACAAGTACGTAAAGCATTTATTCCAAGAAATGAAAATTACACCCTATTGGCTGCTGATTATTCTCAAATAGAATTACGTATTATTGCTGCTTTAAGTAAAGAAGAAACCATGATTGAAGCCTTTAAAAATGGTGAAGATATTCACGCATCAACAGCTTCAAAAGTTTTTGATGTGCCGTTAAACCAAGTAACTCGTGAGCAACGTAGTAACGCTAAAACTGTGAACTTCGGTATTATTTATGGTGTATCTGCTTTTGGATTAAGTAATCAAACTGATTTATCTCGAAGTGAATCTAAAGAATTGATTGATACTTATTATGCAACGTATCCTAAACTACGAAATTTTATAAGTGAGCAAGTTGATTTTGCTCGCGATAATGGTTATGTACAAACCGTTTTAGGTCGTCGTCGCTATTTAAAAGATATTAATTCTAGAAATGCTGTAGTTCGTGGCGCTGCAGAACGCAATGCAGTAAACGCACCAATTCAAGGTAGTGCTGCTGATATCATTAAAATAGCTATGATTAATATTCATGAAAAACTTATAGCAGGTAACTACAAAACTAAAATGCTTTTACAAGTGCATGATGAGTTGGTTTTTGATGTTTATAAACCAGAATTAGACACTATCAAAACCCTAGTAAAAAGCGAAATGGAAAATGCTTATAAATTAGACGTTCCATTAGATGTTGATTTAGATATTGGAGATAATTGGTTGGAGGCGCATTAATTTTTATATACTGTTAAAATTAGTAAGGACACCCCTTTGTTAACGACACTTTAAGAGTTAATAAAAGTTGTGCTATGAATTTAAGAGTCTTTTATATTATTTTATATTGCTCTGTATTTTCATTAACTAATGCGCAAACTTGTTGCTCTGGAGGTATTCCATTATCAAATAGTATTGGTTTAGAAACTACCGAAAAAGGCACACTTCAAATAGCTTTAAATTACGACTACAACAATTTAAATACTTTAAATTTTGAATCAGAAAAACTTAATGATAATGCCCGATTACGCATTACGCACTCTGCACTAATAAATATTGGTTATGCTGTAACCAATAATTTTTCTGTTGAAGGATTATTTTCTTGGGTAAATCAACGTAGAAAAATTTCGCAATTTGGCAATGTAGATTTAGATCAATCTTCAGGCATTGGTGATGCCGTTGTACTTTTTAAATATAACTTTAAAAATGTTTTAGGTAAAAATAGTGAATGGGGTTTAGGTTTAGGTTCAAAAATTCCTTTAGGATCTTCAACTGAAAAAGATGAAAATGGTATAGTTTTAAATGCCGATTTACAACCTGGAAGCAATGCTTGGGACATTGTTTATTTATCGTCCTTTTCAAAACGCTTTAACTTTAGACCAACATTTAATTTATCATCAAGAATTATTTATCGGAGTACAGGAACTAATAATTCTTATTTAGAAAATACCACTTATAAATTTGGTAACGAATTCCAAGCTTTTATAAATTTTTCAGACCAATTTGTCTTTCTAAAAACACTCACAAATCCCAGTATTTCATTTAAATATAGAAATGCAAAACAAGATAAAATTGGTGGTTTTAACTTAAACAATACAGGCGGAGATTGGGTTTTTATAATTCCAAATTTCTCAATTAATTTAACTTCAAATTTGGTCTTTTCAACTAAGGCAGAACTTCCTATTTACAGTAAAGTAGATGGCACTCAATTAACTCCAACTTACAGAATTACTACTGGTATTTTAATAACCTTAGCTAAAAAAGAAAACGTTATTAATTTAAATTAAACGCTATGAAAAAAAATATTATATACGCTTTAGTTATTATAATTACAATAGCTTGTAGTACAAGTCAGGAAGGAACAACTTTATCTGAAAACGGAAATAATGAAGCTGGTAATTGGTCAATCCCAATTGCAGAAGTTAAAGATGGTGGTCCAGGAAAAGATGGTATCCCATCAATAGATAATCCTAAATTTTTAAATATTAACCAAATAGATTTTTTAAGTGACGATGATTTAATTGTTGGAATAGTAAACGGCAATGTTGTTAGAGCTTATCCACATCCTATTTTAGATTGGCATGAAGTTTTAAATGATGAAGTAAACGGAGAGTTTGTAACTATAAATTATTGTCCATTAACAGGCACAGCTTTTGGGTGGAAAAGCAAAGTAAACGACACAAAAACAACATTTGGAGTTTCTGGCTTATTATACAATGCAAATTTAATTTTATATGATAGAAATACTGGTAGCAATTGGTCTCAAATGAAATTAGAATGTGTCAACGGGCAATTAATTGGAGATAGGCCAGAACTGGTTAACATTATAGAAACTAATTGGAAAACCTGGAAAGCCTTATATCCTAACTCAGAGGTTTTAAGTACAGATACTGGCTTTTCAAGAAATTACAATAACTACCCATATGGCCCTTATAGAACCAGTAATACGTATTTTATTTTTCAGCCAGCTATTTTTAATGATGCTCTACCAAACAAAGAACGCGTATATGCAATTATTGATAAAAATGAATCTAAAATATATCAATTTACAAGTTTTGAAAATGGTAATGTTATAAAAGATTCATTCAATAGTATTGAACATTTAGTTGTGGGCAATCAAAATCTTATAAAAGCATTTAAACTAAGTGGAGAATATGCTAACCTTACCTTCTCTTATGACTTTAATGACTCAGAATCTTTCTTTAAGGATAATGAAGGTAACAAATGGTCTGTTTTTGGTGAAGCTATTGAAGGACCCCGAACTGGCGAAAAATTAACAGCTGTAAAATCAGTAGTAAGTTATTGGTTTGCTATAGCTACATTTTATCCAGATCCAGAAATTTATAACCCATAGTTTTATTATTATTTTCACCTACTCATTATAATGTGAAATACGATTCATTTTTAATGATAAAATAATCTCACTTCACTATTTGGTAATCAAATATATAATCGTAAATTTGCAAACTCTTTTTGAGAGAGGAATGTTTAATTAGAAAAAATAATAAGTGTGGACACATTAAGCTACAAAACGATTTCAGCAAACAAAGCTACTGTAAATAAAGAGTGGGTTTTGGTTGATGCTGAAGGTCAGGCGCTTGGTCGTTTATCTTCTAAAGTTGCAAAACTTTTAAGAGGTAAACACAAGCCAAACTTCACACCTCATGTTGATTGCGGAGATAATGTAATTATTATCAATGCTGAAAAAATCACTTTATCTGGTAACAAATGGAACGACAAAACGTACATTCGTCACACTGGATACCCAGGAGGTCAAAGAAGTTTAACTGCTACTGAATTGTACGGGAAAGACCCTGCAAGAGTAGTAGAAAAATCAGTAAAAGGAATGCTCCCTAAAAACAAATTAGGTGCAGAATTATTCCGTAATCTAACAGTTGTTGTTGGTTCAGAACATGCACATGCTGCACAAAAACCAAAAACAATTAACTTAAACGAATTCAAATAATGGATGTAATTCACAAAATTGGCCGTAGAAAGACGGCTGTTGCTCGTGTGTATGTAGCCCCAGGAAAAGGGAACATCACGATTAATAAAAAAGACGTAACTGCTTACTTTACAACTGCAACATTACAGTACAAAGTAAAGCAACCTTTAGTTATGACTAACAATGATAGCAACTTTGATATTACAGTAAATGTATTTGGAGGAGGTATTACAGGTCAAGCTGAAGCTGTTCGTTTAGCAATCTCTCGTGCAATGTGCGAAGTTGATGCAGAGAACAGATTAACATTAAAACCAGAAGGTTTATTAACTAGAGATCCAAGAATGGTAGAGCGTAAAAAATTCGGTCAGAAGAAAGCGCGTAAAAAATTCCAATTCTCGAAACGTTAATTTATCCTCAACTGGGTTGGGGATTTATTTCTCAATCTTGTTGAAATTTAAACAAAAAATTAAACAGTTATTGTTGTCCTAGTCCAAAAATGACAGGATTTAGTTTAGCATCTAAATAGTTAAGGCGATTGAACCTATTTCAAGACCACTTAATTATTGCTAATTCAACAGAACGTAAACTATTACAAAATGGCAGTAGAAGTAAAAGAATTACTTGAAGCAGGTGTACACTTCGGACACCTTACACGTAAGTGGGATCCAAACATGGCACCTTACGTATATATGGAGCGTAACGGTATCCATATTATTAACCTTTACAAAACAGCGGCTAAAATTGACGAAGCTGGAGCAGCATTAGCAAAAATTGCAGCTTCAGGACGTAAAATTTTATTCGTTGCAACAAAAAAGCAAGCAAAAGATATTGTAGCTGAAAAAGCAGGAGAAATTAACATGCCTTACATTACTGAAAGATGGCCAGGTGGAATGTTAACTAACTTTGTAACTATTAGAAAAGCTGTTAAGAAAATGGCTTCTATTGATAGAATGAAGAAAGATGGTACTTTCATGACATTATCTAAAAAAGAGCGTTTACAAGTTGATCGTTTAAGAGCCAAGTTAGAAAAAAACTTAGGTTCAATTAGCGACATGACTCGTTTACCAGGTGCTTTATTTGTTGTAGATATTAAACGTGAGCATATCGCGATTAAAGAAGCTCAAAAATTAAACATTCCAATTTTTGCAATGGTAGATACAAACTCTGACCCACGTCAGGTTGATTATGTAATCCCAGCAAATGATGACGCTTCTAAATCGATTAATAAAATATTATCTCATGTAACATCTGCAATAGCTGGAGGTTTAGCTGAGCGTAAAGCTGAAAAAGAAGCAAAAGATGCTCCTAAAGCTGAAACACCAAAAGCTAAAGCCGCTCCTGCAAAAAAAGCTGAAGTTGCTGCTGAAGAAGAAGAATAAACAACATTAATACAACACATTTAAGTCGTTTGATTCTTTTCTTTATTGAAAACATATTGAACGACTTTTTTAAATTATCATAACTATGAGTACTACAGTAAAAATTACAGCCGCTGAAGTAAATAAATTAAGACAAGCTACTGGTGCAGGTATGATGGACTGCAAAAAAGCATTAGTTGAAGCTGAAGGAGATTTCGATAAAGCTATCGAAGTTTTACGTAAAAAAGGACAAAAAGTTGCCGCAAAAAGAGCAGACAGAGATTCATCTGAAGGTGCTGCTGTTTCTAAAATCAATGCAGACCAAACTGAAGGCGTTGCTATTGTATTAGGATGTGAAACTGATTTTGTTGGTAAAAACGAAAACTTTTTAGCATTAGCTAATCAACTAGCTGAGGTTGCTTTAAACTATAACACTAAAGAAGAGTTTTTAGCTGCTGATTTTGATGGAATGACTGTTGCAGAAAAATTAACTGAACAAACAGGTGTAATTGGTGAAAAGTTAGATGTTACAGCTTTTGAAAAATTACAAGCCCCTTTTGTTGGCTCTTATGTTCATATTAACAAAATTGCTGCCTTAGTAGGTTTAACTAGTAAAGTTGATAATGCTGATGTTTTAGTTAAAGACGTAGCTATGCAAGTCGCTTCTATGGGAGCTACTACATTATCTTATAAAGATTTTGACCCTGCTTTCATAGCATCAGAAACAGAAGCAAGAATTGCAGTTATAGAAAAAGATAATATTGAATTAGGGCGTTTGGGTAAAACACTTAAAAATGTACCTCAGTATATTTCTATGGCTCAATTAACTCCAGAAGTTTTAGCTCAAGCTGAAGAAAATGCTAAAGCGGAACTAAAAGCTGAAGGTAAGCCAGAACAAATCTGGGATAGAATTTTACCAGGTAAAATGGAACGCTTTATTTCTGATAATACTACTCTTGATCAAGAGCAATGCTTGTTAGATCAAAATTTCATCAAAGATGAAAAGAAAAATGTAGCTCAATATGTTTCTTCTTATGGAGAAGTTGAAATCTCAGGTTTCAAACGTGCTACTGTTGGATAAAATATAAAATTTTCGCTTTCTTGCGAAACCGTATTATATCAAACCACTATTCTAATTAGAATAGTGGTTTTTTTATTCTTAAAATCCTGATTTATATAAATTCAAAAAATAAAAATTTTATGTAGCTTTGCTAAACTTTTATTTTCACATCTGTGGAAACCTCATAAACATCTAATGAAATACAAAAGAATACTCCTTAAATTATCAGGTGAAGCCTTAATGGGCGATCGTCAATACGGTATTGATCCTGAACGTTTAGCAGAATATGCTCAAGACATAAAAGCCGTTACAGAAAAAGGTATTGAAGTCGCTATAGTAATTGGTGGCGGTAATATTTTTAGAGGTGTAGCTGGAGCTATGAATGGCATGGATAGAGTTCAAGGAGATCATATGGGTATGCTAGCTACCGTAATAAATGGCTTAGCACTACAAAATGCTTTGGAAGATGCAGGTGTAAAAACACGTTTACAAACTGCAATAAAAATTAATGAAGTTGCTGAACCTTTTATACGCAGAAAGGCCATGAGTCATCTTAAAAAAGGTAGAGTTGTTATTTTTGGTGGAGGCACTGGAAATCCTTATTTTACAACAGATTCGGCAGCTGTTTTAAGAGCTATTGAAGTTGAAGCTGATGTAATTTTAAAAGGAACACGTGTTGATGGTATTTATAATACAGACCCAGAAAAGGATACTTCTGCAATAAAGTTTGAACACATCACGTTTGATGATGTTTTAAGAAAAGGCTTAAAGGTTATGGATACCACCGCTTTTACTCTAAGTCAAGAAAACGAATTACCAATAATTGTTTTCGACATGAATACTAGAGGTAATTTAATGAAAGTTGTTTCGGGAGAAAAAATTGGAACAGAAGTGAACATTTAATTTTTGGCGTAATTTTTGAAATATTTATTGACATAAAAGTTTAAGACAATGAATGAAGACATACAATTTATATTAGACACAGCTAAAGAAGCCATGGATAATGCCATAAAGCATTTAGAAAAACAATTGGTAAACATTAGAGCTGGTAAAGCAAGTCCATCTATGCTTGGTAGTGTTATGGTAGATTATTATGGATCTCAAACTCCATTAAGCCAAGTGGCTAACGTAAACACACCAGACGGTAGAACCATAACTGTTCAGCCTTGGGAAAAAAGCATGCTACAAGAAATTGAGCGAGGTATAGCTTATGCTAATCTTGGTTTTAACCCTATGAATAATGGCGAAACTATTATTATAAATGTACCACCTTTAACAGAAGAACGTCGTCGTAATTTAGCAAAACAAGCGAAATCTGAAGCAGAATACGCAAAAATAAGTATTAGAACAGCACGAAAAGACGCTATGAACGATGTTAAAAAAAATGAAGATGTTTCAGAAGACCTTAAAAAGAACGCTGAAATAGATATACAACAAATGACAGATAGTTACGTTAAGAGAATAGATGATGTCTTTGAAAATAAAGAAAAAGAAATTATGACCGTATAATTTAAAAAGCGACTAAAACGTCGCTTTTTTTTATAAACCCTAGCTTTTTTATTGTCCATATGCTAAAACATTGTACAGCTTTATTGTTTTTCATTTTTACAATGTTAGCACACTCTCAATCTTTTTCTGAAAATGATATAGAGCCTAAACAAGATTCTATAAAAAAAAGCGCTTTTGTTAAACAACTTGGAAACGGTTTCTTGCCCACCAAATATTTCAATTTCGACTTACGCTATTTAATAAAATACAATCAATACGAAGCTATTAGAACTGGTATTGGAGGTATAACTAATGAGGCATTTTCAGAAAAATTTCGAATTAATGGCTATACCGTTTACGGTTTTAAAGATCATCGTTTTAAATACAGCATTGGTGCTGGATTTAGATTAGCAGAAAAAACAAATACATGGATAAATGCTTCGTATACAAACGATTTACAAGAAACAGGAAGTACGAAGTTTTTAACTGACAAACGTTTTTTTCAGTTTTTTGAGCCCCGTTTATTGAATATTGATTTGTTTCATAAACATATAACCAAATCCATTTCTTTACAACATCAGTTGGCACCTAAGCTATTAACCGAAACACAATTTGCTGTAAGCAATATAAACCCAACTTATAACTATCAATATGTATTTAATAATGATACGCTAAGCGAGTTTCATTTAAGCACAATAACCTTAGCATTGCAATGGAGCCCTTTTAGTCGTTTTGAATATAAAAAAAACAAATTAGTAGAAACCAAAGAAAGCTATCCAAAATTTACACTTCAGTATACAAATAGTTTTAAAGGTTTACTTAATAGCAATATTCATTTTTCCAAATTAGACTTTAGAACTATTCATAAAATACAGCATAAAAACGAAGCCCTTTCAGAAATCACATTAGTATCTGGAATTACTTCTGTAAACGCCCCTTTAACACATTTATACCACGCTTACCCAAACAATATTAGTAAAGAAACTATTATGCAACGCTTTTCTGTAGCTGGATTAAATAGTTTTGAAACCATGTTTTTTAATGAGTTCTTTTCGGATAAGTTTACCACCTTCCAACTTAAACATTATGTTGCTCCTTTTAAAATTTCTACGCGTTACCAACCACAATTAGTATTAATAACACGTTATGCTATTGGCAATATTAAAAACCCTGAAAGACACCAAAATGTAAGTTTTAATTCGTTAAAAGAAGGCTATACAGAATCGGGTTTCGAGCTTAATAAATTACTATTTGGCTTTGGTTTAAGCTTCACTTACAGATATGGTGCATATCATTTACCAGAAATTGCTGATAATGTTGCTCTAAAATTCACTTTTAACGTAACATTATAAGTCAATTAAAGCTAGTTATATATAGGTTTTTTCTACCTTTGCGCATCTTTAAAACATAGCATGTTTAAACTTTTTACAACAAATTTTTGGGATATAACTGCAAGGTTAATTTTGCGCAATAAAATTGCTATTCTTATTGCTATAGTTGTTGCTACCATTTTTTTTAGCTTTCAGTGGGAGAATATGCGATTTACTTATACCGAAGCTAATCTTTTGCCGGACGACCATGAGGTAAATATAAAGTATAATGATTTTTTAAAAACCTTTGGAGAGGAAGGCAATTTAATTATCCTTGGAGTTAAAGACTCTACTTTCTTCACAGTTGAAAAATTAAATGCTTGGAATAAACTTTCGGAAAACTTCAAACAATTTAAAGAAGTAGAAACTGTTGTTTCAATTAAAGATTTACAAAAACTTGTTAAAGATAACATTAATGAAAAATTTATTCTTGAACCTTTTATAAAAGATTCCGTTTCTTCTATAAAACAAATAGAAATACTTCAAGATGAGCTTTTTAACAAGTATCCGTTTTATGACAATTTCTTATTCAACAAAGAGAGTAAAACAATTAGAACAGCAATTTATTTAAAAAAAGATATTGTTAACACTTCAGCAAGAAAAGACTTTATTGTTAATATTTTAAATCCGATTGTAGAAGATTTCCAGGAAGCTAATAATATAGATGTTAGAGTTTCAGGCATGCCATATATTAGAACACTTAATGCGCAACTAATTGTTGACGAGATTGGCAAATTTATTCTAGCGGCATTGCTTGTAACTTCACTTATCTTCTTTTTCTTTTTTAGATCATTTAGGGCAACCTTTATTTCACTTATTGTAGTTTGTGTTGGTGTTATGTGGACACTTGGCTTTCTTGGTTTATTAAATTATGAAATTACTGTATTAACCGCATTAATTCCGCCTTTAATTATTGTTATAGGTATTCCTAATTGCATCTTCTTAATTAATAAATATCAACACGAAGTAAAATTACACGGCAACAAAGTAAAATCACTACAACGCGTTATTACAAAAATTGGTAATGCTACATTAATGACTAATGTTACCACAGCCTCTGGTTTTGCTACGTTTATTTTAACAGAAAGTAAGCTTTTAAAAGAATTTGGTATTGTAGCATCGCTAAGTATTCTTGCTATTTTTATTTTATGTTTACTTATAATACCTATTATCTACACGTTTTTACCCTACCCCAAGGATCGTCATTTAGAGCACTTAAACAAACGCTGGATTGGAGGGTTTGTCAATTGGATGGAATATATGGTAAAACAAAAACATATCGCCATTTATGCAACATCTGTGGTTTTACTTATAGCTAGTATTATTGGTATTTATCAAATTAAAATTTCTGGCAGTTTAATTGAAGATATGCCACAAGAGTCAGAGTTTGTAAACGACATTCGTTTTTTTGAAAATGAGTTTAATGGTATTATGCCCTTGGAAATAATGATTGACACCAAGCGCAAAAAAGGTGTTATGAAACTTGCTACGCTAAAGCGAATGAATGAATTGGAGGATTTGATTATTGAAACACCAGAATTATCAAAACCCATTTCGGTTGTTGGTCTTGTTAAGTATTCGAAACAAGCATATTATAACGGTAATCCTAAGCATTACCAATTACCAACTTCACAAGAAAACAGTTTTATTTTATCGTACGCAAAAAACTCCTCTTCGAATGTTGATTTGCTTAAAAACTTTGTAGATAGTACTGGTCAATACGCACGTATTACAACTTTTATGAAAGATATTGGTACAGATAAAATGGAACGCATAGAAGAAAACCTTCAAGCTAAAATAGACAAAGTTTTCCCAAAAGAAAGGTACAATGTAAGTATGACAGGTAAGGCATTGGTGTTTCAAAAAGGAACAAAATATTTAGTAAAAAACTTAGCAATATCATTATCATTAGCCATTTTTCTTATTTCATTATTTATGGCATATATGTTTAGATCGGGTAGAATGATTATTGTATCACTTATCCCAAATTTATTACCATTATTAGTTACCGCAGGTTTAATGGGGTATTTAGGTGTACCTATAAAACCTTCAACTATATTAGTATTTAGTATTGCTTTTGGTATATCGGTAGACGATACTATTCATTTTTTAGCAAAATACCGTCAAGAGTTACAGGCAAACCACTGGAAAATTAAAAAATCGGTTTATGCTGCATTACGCGAAACTGGTGTAAGCATGTTTTATACATCCATCGTTTTGTTCTTTGGATTCTCTGTTTTTACGATTTCTAGCTTTGGTGGCACTGTTGCTTTAGGTGCGTTGGTTTCAGCCACTTTGCTTTTCGCAATGCTTTCAAACCTTTTATTACTCCCGTCATTATTACTCTCTTTAGAGCGCAGTATTGCCAATAAAGAAGTTTTAAAAGAACCTTCAATAAATATTATTCCTGAAGGAGATGATGACGAAAACACTAATCAATAAAAGATAAAAATTTATATTTGCACTTTAAAATTTAATACACATGCAATTAAGTACCGTTTCAGAATTATTATCGCAAAAGATAGCTACACCCGAAGTAGAAGTTAAAGGATGGGTAAGAACTTTTAGAGCTAATCGTTTTATAGCTTTAAACGATGGTTCCACTTTAAATAATATACAATGTGTAGTAGATTTTGAAAATACTGACGAGGCCATATTAAAACGCATAACAACTGGTGCAGCTATGCATATAAAAGGCGAGCTGGTAGAGAGTCAAGGAAAAGGTCAAAAGGTTGAAATTAATGTAAATTCAATTGAGATTTTAGGCGATTCGGACCCTGAAACGTTTCCTATTCAACCAAAAAAACACTCCTTTGAATTTTTAAGAGAAAATGCTCATTTGCGAACACGTACTAACACTTTTAGTGCTGTGATGCGTTTGCGTTCTGCACTTTCTTTTGCTATACATAAATACTTTAATGAGAATGGATTTTACTACATGCACGCGCCAATTATAACAGGTAGTGATGCTGAAGGTGCAGGCGAAATGTTTAGAGTAACAAATTTAGATGATAAAAATCCGCCATTAAATGATGACGGCGAAGTTGATTATAAAGAAGATTTCTTTGGAAAAGAAACCAACTTAACTGTTTCTGGACAATTAGAAGCTGAAACCTATGCCATGTCTCTTGGTAAAGTTTACACTTTCGGACCAACATTTAGAGCAGAAAACTCAAATACTTCACGTCATTTAGCAGAATTCTGGATGATTGAACCCGAAGTTGCTTTTATGGATTTAGCAGGTAACATGGACTTAGCAGAAGATTTTATGAAATCTGTAATTAGCTATGTTTTAGAGAATAATCATGACGATTTAGAATTTTTAGATAAACGTTTACAAGACGAAGACAAAACAAAACCGCAGGCTGAACGTAGCGATATGAGTTTAATAGAAAAGTTAAAATTTGTTACCGAAAACAATTTTAAACGTGTTAGTTACACTGAAGCCATAGACATTTTACGTAATTGTAAGCCAAATAAGAAAAAGAAATTTAAATACATTATAAACGAATGGGGTGCCGATTTACAAAGCGAGCATGAACGTTTTCTTGTTGAAAAACATTTTAAATGTCCTGTTATTTTATTTGATTATCCAGCAAATATTAAAGCTTTTTATATGCGTTTAAATGAAGATGGAAAAACGGTTCGTGCCATGGATATACTATTCCCTGGTATTGGAGAAATGGTAGGTGGATCACAGCGTGAAGAACGTTTAGAAGTGCTAAAAGAAAAAATGAAAGCGTTAGATATTGATGAAAAAGAATTATGGTGGTATTTAGATTTACGTAAATATGGTACTGCAGTACATTCTGGTTTTGGTTTAGGTTTTGAACGATTGGTTATGTTTGCAACAGGAATGAGTAACATTAGAGACGTAATTCCTTTTCCAAGAACACCTCAAAATGCTGAATTTTAACATATCTATAAAAAAGAATCGTTACTTGGTAACTAAGAGATAAAAGTTTTTTTTACTTTTATCTTAAACCAAATCGTATATATGCTCAAACAACACTTACAATTTAAATTATCACAAAAACTGTCGCCGCAGCAAATTCAATTAATGAAATTGATTCAGCTGCCTACACAAGCGTTTGAGCAACGTTTAAAACAAGAGCTTGAGGAGAACCCTGCACTTGAAGGAGGTAAAGAGGAACATGATAGTGATTACGATTCTGATTTAGATAACTCTACTGACGATTTTAATGACAATGAAACTATAAATACCGAAGACATTAATGTTGATGAGTATTTAAGTGATGATGAAATTCCTGATTATCGTACACAAGTAAATAATTATAGTAGCGATGATGATGAAAAAACAATTCCTTATGCTGCAGGAACATCGTTTACACAGCATTTAATCAATCAATTAAATACGTATCGCTTATCCGATGAAGAACGTGATATCGCTGAATTTTTAGTAGGAAGCGTAGATGAAAGTGGATATATACGCCGTTCGTTATCTGATATTACAGATGATTTAGCATTTACTCAAAATGTTTACACAGACGAAGAAAAGGTAGAATCTGTTTTAAACATTGTACATCAATTAGATCCAGCGGGTGTTGGAGCACGAAGTTTACAAGAATGTTTAAGTATTCAACTGCATAGAAAAGAAAAAACAGCAGATTGTGAATTAGCAATAAGTATTATTGATAATGCTTTTGATCAATTTACAAAAAAACATTACAAAAAATTGCTTCTAAAGTTTGACATAACTGAAGAACAGCTGAAAGATGCTATTTCAGAAATAGAGCATTTAAACCCGAAACCTGGTGGTTCTTATGCTGGAAACAATAGAATTGTTGAACATGTTGTACCAGATTTTGCCATTAAAATTGTTGATGGAGAATTAGAACTTACACTTAATGGTAGAAATGCTCCAGAACTTCATGTCTCCAGAGAGTATAATAATATGCTTAAGGGCTACAAAGACAGCAAAGAAAAATCGAGCTCTCAAAAAGATGCGGTTATTTTTATTAAGCAAAAATTAGATGCAGCAAAATGGTTTATTGAAGCTATAAAACAGCGCCAACAAACATTATTTGTAACCATGAGCGCTATTATGCATTATCAAAGTGAATATTTTTTAACAGGCGACGAACGCACTTTAAAGCCAATGATCCTTAAAGATATTGCAGATGAAATTTCTATGGATGTTTCAACAGTATCCAGGGTAGCAAATAGTAAATATGTTGATACGCCTTACGGAACAAAATTGATTAAAGAATTCTTTTCTGAATCGATGAAAAACGATCAAGGTGAAGACGTATCAACAAGAGAAATAAAGAAAATTTTAGAGACTGTTATTGATGAAGAGGATAAACGCAAACCATTAACTGATGAAACTTTAGCAGGTATTTTAAAAGAAAAAGGTTACCCAATTGCAAGGCGTACCGTTGCTAAATACAGAGAGCAATTGGACATTCCAGTAGCACGTTTACGCAAAAAAATATGATAGATCGTATTTTAAAAAGCATCTCGTATATTTTTCACCCTTTATTAATGCCATTATTAGGTGTTGCTTTTTACTTCATAAAAACACCACGATTTATTCCTAATGAAATTATTCAGGCAAAATTAATTTCACTTTTTATTTTAACCATTGTTTTGCCAATATTACTATACTTTTTATTAAAAACTTTAGGCAAGGTTAAGTCGATTCATTTAGAAAGCACTAAGGAGCGAGTTTTCCCTTTAATACTCAACTGTATAGTTATCCTTTTGGTGCTTCAGCGCATTATTACTCCAAATCAAATTATTGAGCTCTATTTCTTTTTCGTTGGCATATTAATTTCAACATTAGCTTGTTTAATTTTGGCCATTTTTAAATTTAAAGCTAGTATTCATATGATTGCAGTATCCGGCTTATTTATGTTCTTTATAGCTTTGAGCATTCATTTTAACATTAACATCAATGATGAATTAGCGTTAATGTCTATAATTACTGGAGCTGTAGCGACTTCAAGATTACACCTTAATGCACATACTTATAAAGAATTAATTATTGGCTTTATTATTGGTATGTTTCCGCAGCTAATTTTAGTAAATTACTGGTTATAGGAGAATCCCATATCGTAAGGTTGAAAAAAGTATTTATAGAATATAAAACATCAACCCAACCTTAATAGCGTTTATATCTATTTTATTCCCATTTATTTTGGTATCACTAGAAAATATAGGATTCAAAGCATAATATAAATGTAGATTCCATGTGCCATAACCTACACTTAATGTTAATCCGTATTGAAAGTCATTAAAACCACTAACATTATTGTATTTAAAAGCTCCTAAGTCTCCAACATGCTTGGTTGTGCTCGCAAGTACATATCCTAGCTTAAAACCTGTATAAATACGCCAAAAATCGTAATTAGCTACCGTAGATGTACGCCATCTAAATTCAATTGGCAATTCAACCAAATGCATTGAGAATTTATTTTTAGAATATGTATCACTATCTGTTAAAATACTATACTCGAAGTTTCTAGAATTATCTTTATTAACAAGTAAGTTTTGATTAAATGAATTTGCTGAATACCCAATACCTATTCCTATAGACACATTCCTGTTCTGATTAATTGGCATATCCTTAATATATCCTAAATGAAACCCAGATGAAAACCCACTTTGTTTTAAATCGTTTGGAATGCTTCCTAATAAATTATAAGTTATTCCAATATAAAAATGATCTTCCTTGTAAAGCGAGTCAACAGCTTTATTTTGGACTTCTTGAGAAAAAACGCATTGAAAACCCAGTATAAAAAGCACAATAAAAAAGAGGTTCTTCATTTTATTTATATCCATTTATTATAGTAACATACAAGTATAATTAAAATTGCATTGCAATTAAAAAATAAAAAGCGTTTTGAATCATCAAAACGCTTTTTATAATATAAAATTAAGATTTCTTATTCCATGTTGCTCAATGCATCTCCAGCGCCGGTGGTATAATTAATTTTTAATGCATTTACCTTTCTCAGCTCTTGTTTAACATCTCCAACAATCCCCATATTAGCATCTTTATCTACTTTTAAAGATACTGTTAAGTAAGGAATTAATTCTTCTCTTATGGCTAGTCTTTCAGCATCGATGAATCGTCCAACCTCAGAAACATCAGCAAATTTATCATTAAGCTGAATTCTTGCAACATTACCGAACTTTTTATAATTAGCACTTGGTTTACCCATATATATATAGCTAATTGGGTATTTTTTATCCAGTTTTTCAACTTGATCTGCAAGCGGTAATTGATTTTGTATTTTAAGTGTATCTTCTCTCATTACGGTAGCAACCATAAAAAAGAATAATAACATGAATACAATATCTGGTAATGATGCTGTATTAACAGGAGGCAACCCTCCATCTTTTTTCTTTTTAAATTTAGACATAATCTTTAATTTATTTAATTCTAAATTATTCTACAACTTCTGAAAGCTTTTGAGGTATTTCAAGTTTTATTTGATCAATAACCTCTTTTAACTTTTCTTTATTACCATTCCACCTAACGTCCTTATAATTGTTTTGCATCTTAATGAAGTCCATATCACTAAACCCTTTTTGAGGACCTACCTGAAGTGCTCTTCTGTTTCTTAATTCATTATAAGCTGCAACCAATTCGTTTTGAACAGAAATATAAGCTGCGTAAGATGTTTCACGGTCGTTCTTTAAAGATATAATAGCCTTGTCTGGGTTATCTGATGATGCTGGGTCTTTCTTGCCATCACAATAATCACAAGTACCATCACCTCCATTGTCTAAAAATTCAACAGCGGCTTTGCGCAAATCTTTAATATTCATTCTTTCGTCTTCAACCAATAAATCATTGTTTTTGTTCAATGAAACAGTAAAAATATTTTTCTGTTTTATAATTGGTGGTTCTACTTCACTATCATCAATAGGAGGTAGCTTACGGTTAATACCAGAATCTTTCTCAATAGTTGTTGTAACTAAGAAAAAAATTAATAGTAAGAAGGCAATGTCGGCCATTGAGCCTGCATTAACTTCTGGTGCTGCTCGTTTTGCCATATTACCTTATCATTTTTTTTATTCCGAAAAACAGCATTGAGCCTCCAGCAATAGCAAGTAGGAAATAAAATAAATATAATCCTGCTCCTAATAATTGCGAACCTCCTGCAGACAACATGTCTCCATCTTTTAATTCTGTTTCCACGCCATTAGCAAATCCAAAATAGCTAATAAGAGCTAATAAGGCGAATACCCCAACGCCTTTAAGCGTACTCTTAAGTGTTTCAGAATTACTAAAGATATTTTTTAAACTAAAGATAACAACAAAGGCTAAAGTTAAAATCAAAACTAAGTATCCAATGTACATAAACGTGTTTACTGTACCACTAGACTCTCCTGCTTTGATAGCATCATCGCCAGTTGATATTATCATTGCTAGAAATATAATAGAAAGAACTCCTACTATTGCTAACAATATGGTTAATATTTTTTTCATAATACTTACAATTTTAAATTATTACTTCTTTTGTCTAATTAGCAAATCCATTAACGTAATAGAAGCGTCTTCCATATCGTTAACAATGCTATCAATTTTCGCAATAATATAATTGTAAAAAATTTGAAGTATAATTGCCACAACTAAACCAAATACAGTTGTTAAAAGTGCTACTTTAATACCACCGGCAACTAATGACGGGTTCATATCTCCAGCAGCTTCAATTTTATCAAAAGCTTGAATCATCCCTATTACAGTTCCCATGAAACCTAACATTGGTGCTAAGGCAATAAATAAAGATATCCAAGATACATTTTTCTCTAATTGACCCATTTGTACACCACCATAAGCTACAACAGCTTTTTCAGCAGCTTCAATACCTTCGTCTGTTCTATCTAATCCTTGGTAGAATATAGACGCAATAGGTCCTTTTGTATTTCTACAAACTTCTTTTGCAGCTTCAACACCACCAGATGATAATGCGTCTTCTACATTTTGAGTTAATTTTTTAGTATTAGTTGTAGAAAGGTTTAAAAAGATAATTCTCTCGATAGCTATTGCTAATCCTAATATTAAACATAATAATACAATCCCCATAAATCCAGGACCTCCTTCAACGAATCTCTTTTTCAAATCTTGATGAAAACTCGCTTCTTCAGCAGGAGCTTCATTGGTTTCTTGAGTAATAGTTGCTACAGTAGTCGTTGCTGTAGTCGCGTTTGCATTTGTTGTTGCATTAACAGTTCCGAACGCCATTATTCCTGTAATGGCTAGGATAGAAAATAATCTTTTCATGTTCTCGATCTTAATTTTATTAGTTAAAGTGTTAAAGATATAAAAAAAAAGCAATTAAAAAATAAAAATAACAGCAGAGAGGAAGGGATTCGAACCCTCGATACGCTATTAACGCATACACGCTTTCCAAGCGTGCGCCTTAAGCCACTCGGCCACCTCTCTGTATTTCACAGTACTTTTAATTACGGTGGCTCAAATAACAAAAAAAAATCAAGGTGTTAAAATTTTAACAGTTAATTTTAAGATATTTCTCCTCTTAAACCCATTTCATAACTGGTTTTGAAGGTTTTACTCGAAATATTTTGCCCTAATAAATACATTAATTTACTAATAGCAGCCTCTGTTGTGATGTCTTTTCCTGAAATAACGCCTATTTTTTTTAGCTGGTTACTCGTTTCATAATGCCCCATAATAACTCCACCTCCCGAACACTGCGTTACATTTATAATATGTATCCCTTTTGATATTGCATTTTTCAGCAAAGTAACAAACCAATCTTCAGTACTACAATTACCGGCTCCATAGGTTTCTAAAATAACACCTTTCAAATCAGGAGTATTAAAAATACTCTGTAAAACCTGCTCTGAAATTCCTGGAAATAGCTTTACCAACGCTATATTCTTATCTAAATTTTTATGAACAACTAAGCTTTTTTTTAAATTAGGCTTAAACAAATATTCGTTGTTGACTTTTAAATGTACTCCAGACTCTGCTAGGTCTGGGTAATTTAATGAAGCAAAAGCTTCAAAATGTTCTGCATTAATTTTTGTTGTTCTATTTGCTCGATACAATTTATATTCAAAATACAAACACACTTCTTTAACTACTGGTCTTTTTCTATGTCGTAATGATGCGACTTGTATTGAGGTAATTAAATTTTCTTTGGCGTCTGTTCGTAAATCACCTATAGGTAGCTGTGATCCTGTAAAAACTACTGGTTTTGCAAGGTTTTCTAACATAAAACTTAATGCCGATGCTGTATAGCTCATGGTATCACTTCCGTGCAACACAACAAAACCATCATTCTGATCATAATTTTTCTCAATTATTTCTGCAATTTGCACCCAATATTTAGGGTTCATATTACTAGAATCAATAGGTTCTTTAAATGAGATTGTATCTATATTACAATCTAATAAGTTTAGCTCTGGAATTCTCTTTAAAAGGTTTTTAAAATCGAAAGCTCGAAGAGCTCCTGTTTTAAAATCTTTAATCATACCTATAGTTCCGCCAGTATATATAAGTAATATATTAGGTTTGGTATTTGCCATAATTTTAAATTTTAAAAACAGATTTTGAATTTTCGGTTGTGACTTTAGCTATATCTTGTTGAGACATATTATATAGGTCTGATAACTTTTCTAACACCTTTATTATATATGAACTTTCGTTTCGCTTACCTCTATAGGGAACGGGAGACAAATATGGGGCATCGGTTTCTAAAACTATGTGTTTTAAATCGATTTGATTTAAAAACTTATCAATCTTTCCGTTTTTAAAAGTAACCACTCCTCCTATACCTAATTTCATATTGTAGGATATAGCCTGATGTGCTTGTTCTATAGTTCCTGTAAAGCAATGAAATATCCCAAACAAATCGTCACTCTTTTCTTCTTCTAAAACTTCAAATATTTCATCGAAAGCATCACGACAATGAATAACAATTGGTAACTGGTATTTCTTTGCTAATTGAATTTGATGCTTAAAAGCCTTTTTTTGAATATCTAGAGTAGATGTATCCCAATATAAGTCAATCCCTATTTCTCCAATAGCATAAAAACTTCTTTCTGCAAGCAACTTTTCAACATGCTTTAATTCTTCAATATAATTATTCTTTACATGCGTTGGATGCAAACCCATCATTAAAAACATATAATCTGGGTATTTTTTTTCAAGTTGAAACATGGCATCTGTATAGGTAGAGTCTATTGCTGGAATAAAAAATCGTATTACGCCTAGCTCAATAGCACGATTTATTATCTGCTCTCTATCTTCATCAAAAGACTCGCTATATAAATGAGTGTGGGTATCTGTTATTATCAAATTTTATTATTTTATGTGGTATCATTAGCATTATTTTGTAAAAATAATTGTTTTACATCATTATATTTGTTTAAAACTAAATTAGATGCAATCTCACCAGCAATTTTTACTAGATAAAGGCTACACAAAAGTAAAATTGAAGCTTACTAAAACAAATCATTTTGAAGTCAAGGCGACTATTAATGGTGTAAAAGGTCTTTTTATTTTAGATACAGGAGCATCTAGTTCATGTGTGGGGTTTGAGGCTGTTGAAAATTTTAACCTATTAGCCGAAGATTCTTTAATTAAAGCAGCAGGTGCTGGTGCTATAGATATGGATACTAAAATGGCAAAGAAAAATAAAATTAAAATAGGCAAATGGAAGCATAATAAAATTGTTTTGGTTTTATTTAACCTTTCGCACGTTAACACTGCCCTTATAAATCATAACGCAAAACCTGTTGATGGTATTATTGGTGCAGATATTTTAAAAAAAGCAAAAGCTATAATTGATTACGAAAAGAAATATTTATACCTAAAACTATAAGAATCTATAGTTTTAATCCTTACATTTATAATATAATTATATAGCAAAATAATCCCTACCAATTAATTAATGAATCATAGCATTGTAATTGCAGACGACCATCCGCTAATGTTAAGAGGTCTATCCGATTTTTTAACCTCAAAAGGTTTTAATATTGTTGGGAGTGCTCAAGACGGAAATGCTGCTTATAATCTTATCGTAAAATTAAAACCTGAAATTGCCATTCTAGATATAAGAATGCCTCACAAAACTGGTTTAGAAATTGCAGAAGCTTGCAAAAAGAACAATCTTAATACCAAAGTTATTTTAATAACCTTTGATAAAGAAGAGGAAGTTTATGACAAGGCTTTAGAGTTTGGTGTTTACGGATATATTTTAAAAGAATTTGCTATTGAAGAAATTGAAACTTGCATTAAACACGTTGTAAATAACAAGTCGTATTTTAGTGAAGAAATTGCTGATTATTTAAGCGCTAGTCAACAAAAGCCAGATGCTTTAGCTTCCTTAAGTAAATCTGAGTTAAAAATTGTTAAGCTTATATCTGAAAATAAAACCAGCCATGACATTGCCAACGAATTAATAATTTCTGTAAGAACTGTAGAAAAGCACAGAAGTAATATTGTAGCAAAATTAGGGTTAGACAACAAACCTACCTCCCTTTCAATTTGGGCGAACTTAAATAAAGACTTTCTTTAAAAATACGTAGAAGTACGTATTTTTTTTATCAATACTATATTATACTTTTACAGTGCTATTAATTAGTTCTTAGGGAGAATTATTGAAGGCTCTAAATTGTAATGATTTAGAGCTTTCTTTTGTTTAATAATAATATCTATCTAAAAAATACGTAGAAGTACGTATTTTTTTTATCAATACTATACTATACTTTTACAGTGCTATTAATTAGTTCTTAGGGAGAATTATTGAAGGCTCTAAATTGTAATGATTTAGAGCTTTTTTTATTTAATGATAATATCCATCTAAAAAATACGTAGAAGTACGTATTTTTTTTATCAATACTATACTATACTTTTACAGTGCTATTAATTAGTTCTTAGGGAGAATTATTGAAGGCTCTGTGTTTTTCACAATACAGAGTCTTTAAAAAAAAGAGAACTAATTTACCCCAAACCTGTCTTTATATATACAAAATGGAAAGAAATAATACTCTTGAAAAATTTTTTGCAATAGGACTAATAATATTGGTTTTAATTGTGATTTCAATTAATATTCTTGTTACCTTTTTTTAGTTTTAGTTAGTCTTTAAAAAAGAATTAATTGAAAAAAAAAGCCACCTAAAGAAGGTGGCTTTTTTTGTATATAAAAACTTAATATTACTAAAGCTCTAATGCTTTTTTAATATCGTTATTCATTAATAATTCTGTTGGGTTTTCTAAAGCTTCTTTAACAGCTACTAAGAACCCTACACTTTCTTTACCATCAATAATTCTATGGTCGTATGATAATGCCACATACATAATAGGTCGTATTTCAACTTTTCCATCAATAGCTACTGGTCGTTCAACAATATTATGCATTCCTAAAATACCGCTTTGTGGTGGGTTAATTATTGGTGTAGATAACATACTTCCAAAAACACCTCCGTTAGAAATGGTAAATGTTCCTCCTGTCATTTCATCAACAGTAATTTGTCCGTCGCGAGCACGAATAGCTAACCTTTTCACTTCAGATTCAACACCTCTAAAGCTTAAATTTTCAACATTCCTCATTACAGGAACCATAAGTCCTTTTGGTCCAGAAACTGCAATGCTAATGTCGCAAAAATCATAAGAAATCATTTCTTTTCCATCAATCATAGAATTCACAGCCGGATACATTTTTAAAGCTCTAACTACAGCCAAAGTAAAGAAACTCATAAACCCTAAGCCAACACCATGTTTTGCTTTAAAGGTTTCTTTATACTCTCTTCGTAATGCGAAGATTGGAGACATATCAACCTCATTAAATGTGGTTAACATAGCTGTTGTATTTTTAGCTTCAACTAAACGTTCTGCTACTTTACGACGCAACATAGACATTTTACTTCTAGAAGTCCCTCTGCTTCCTCCTGTTGGCGTTCCCATACTAGGCACCGCATTTACAGCATCTTCTTTTGTAATACGACCATCTTTTCCTGTTCCAGAAACTGAAGCTGCATCTATTCCTTTTTCGGCTAAAACTTTTTTAGCTGCTGGACTTGCTGTTCCTGTAGCATATGTTTTGTTTTCATTAGTACTCAAACTAGCACTTTTCTTTTCAGCTTTTGGGTCTTCTTCCTTTTTTTCTTCTTTTACAGCATCTCCTCCTTCTGGTTTTTCTGCACTAGTGTCAATTAAACAAACTACTGCTCCTACAGCAACAGCATCTCCTTCTTCTGCTTTAAGCGTAATTGTTCCGCTAACCTCAGCTGGTAATTCAAGGGTTGCTTTATCACTATCTACCTCGGCAATAGCCTGGTCTTTTTCTACATAATCTCCATCTTCAACTAACCATGTTGCTATTTCTACTTCTGTAATAGATTCCCCTGGTGATGGTACTTTCATTTCTAAAATCATGCTCTATAATTTGAATTGTATATGAATTTTATAAATATCGCTTTTTAATTTTCGTTATTGAAAACAGCATTTATAACGCGTTGTTGTCTTCTCTTATCTCTTGTACTAGATCCTGGTGCTGGCACAGAACTATATGGTCTGGCACAAACATTTAATTTAACCAAATCTAAGCGTTCCATTATATGGCTCCAAGCTCCCATATTTTTCGGTTCTTCTTGAGCCCAAACATAATTTTCGACATTTGAATAACGGTCTATCACTTGCTGAATTTTATCTAAATGCAACGGGAATAATTGTTCTATTCTTACCAATGCTACATCTTCATTATTCAATTTTTCTCTTTCAGCTAATAAGTCATAATAGAATTTTCCTGTACAGAATACTAATTTTTTTATGCTCTTTGGATTTACCGTATCATCTATAACCTCTTCAAAAGTGCCTGTTGCTAATTCTTTTATTGATGAAACTGCTTTTGGGTGACGTAATAAACTTTTTGGCGTAAATACGATTAAAGGTTTTCTAAAATCACGCTTCATTTGACGACGTAATAAATGGAAAAAATTTGCAGGTGTTGTACAATCTGCAACAATCATATTGTCCTCGGCACACAATTGTAAATAGCGCTCCATTCTTGCAGATGAATGCTCAGACCCTTGTCCTTCATATCCATGTGGCAATAATACAACAATACCATTTTGTGCTTTCCATTTATCTTCTGCTGCCGATAAATATTGATCGAAAATAATTTGAGCTCCATTACTAAAATCACCAAACTGCGCTTCCCAAATAGTTAAAGTATTAGGGTTGGCCATTGCATATCCATAGTCAAAGCCTAATACACCATATTCTGATAAAAAGGAATTATAAATATCCATTTTACCTTTGTTTTCTGGGTTTGTATTTAACAGATTTATGCGTTCTTCTGAAATCTCATCTCTTAAAATAGCATGACGATGACTAAAAGTACCACGTTCTACATCTTGTCCAGAAATACGGATGTTAAACCCTTCTTCCATCAAACTACCATAAGCTAAAGTTTCAGCCATTCCCCAATCAAGCATATCGGTTTCAAAAACCATTTTTGCTCTACCATCCAAAATGCGTTCTGCTTTACGTAAAAACTTAACACCTTCTGGCACTGTTGAAACCACTTTTGATATGTGCTCTAACTTATCTTTAGAGTAATTTGTATTAACAGATTCTAGCATAGAATCTATTCCTCTACGCTCAAACGCTGTCCAACGTTCTTGCATAAATTCTCTAACTTTAGATGAATCAGCTTCTTTTGATTTTGAATATTCCCTTTCTAAAGTATCCTTAAAGCTTAATACTATGTTATCTAAGTATGTTCTATCAATAGTGCTTTCCTCTATAAGTTTATCAGAATAAATTTTAAAAGGATTTGAATGCTTTGAAATATTTTTATATAATTTTGGCTGTGTAAATCTAGGCTCATCTCCTTCATTATGCCCATATTTTCTATACCCCAATAAATCTATATATACATCTTTTTTGTAACGCATTCTGTATTCTAAAGCCATTTCAACTGCATGAACAACAGCTTCAGCATCGTCAGCATTTACATGTAAAACTGGAGATAGTGTTACTTTAGCAACATCGGTACAATAGGTACTTGAGCGTGCATCTAAATAGTTGGTTGTAAAACCTATTTGATTGTTTACTACAATATGTATTGTTCCTCCTGTTTTATACCCATTAAGCTGGCTCATTTGTGCCACTTCGTATACAATACCTTGTCCAGCAATTGCAGCATCACCATGTACAATTATCGGAATTATTTTAGAATCATCACCTCCATAGTCGGAATCTATTTTTGCTCTTGTAATTCCTTCTGCTACAGAAGCTACCGTTTCTAAATGTGATGGATTTGGAACCAAATTCATCTTGATATTTTTTCCGTTTTGGTACGTTTTATCAAGCGTTAACCCCAAATGATACTTTACATCACCATCAATGTTTTCGTCTTCAAAATCTTTTCCATCAAACTCACTAAAAAGCTCTCTTAATGGTTTTCTAAAAATGTTTACTAGAGTGCTTAATCGTCCACGGTGTGCCATTCCTAAAACACATTCTTTTACACCATATTTTTCAACAGCGTAATAAAGCACATTGCTTAAGGCCGGGATTAATGATTCGCCTCCTTCTAACGAAAAACGTTTTTGACCAACATATTTTGTTTGTAAAAAGCTTTCGAAAGTAACAGCTTGATTTAATTTTGAAAGAATATACTTTTTTGTTTCAACCGAATAGTTAGGTTGATTGTCATTTTCGTTTAATTGGCTCTGCCACCATTTTATAACTTCTGGATTACGCAAATACATGTACTCTATACCTATAGAACTACAATAAATATCTTCTAAATGTACTACTATTTCACGCAAAGTTTTTGCGCCTATGCCTAAGATATCGCCAGCACTAAATACAGTATCTAGATCTCCTTCAGTTAGTCCAAAATTACTAATATCTAAAGTAGGTGTATATGTTCTACGCTCTCTTACAGGGTTAGTTTTTGTAAATAAATGTCCGCGTATTCTATACCCATCAATAAGCTTAACTACTTGAAATTCTTTTTGAACATGTTCTGGGATTTGAGTAGAAACCCCTTCAACAATTTCACCTTCTAATCCATAATTCTCGGAACCAAAATCGTAACCTTGAAAAAAAGCTCTCCAACTTGGTTCTACCGCGTCAGGATTTTGTAAATATTGCTCGTATAAATCAGCAAAATATGCTGTATGTGCTGCGTTTAAAAATGAAAATTTATCCATTATTATTTTTAATACCGTAAAGGTTAGTCAAAATATTTTTCAAAAATACAACTTTTACTAAAATTAGATGTTTCTTTTATTATATTTATAAGAATTATCAAATGTTTAAAAAATAAACAATCACTCTTTATTAAAATTTTGATTATTTCTTATTTTATATGATTACAAATTCATTCATTAACAAAAAAGTAAAACTTGTTTTTTTAACACTTTTTATAAGTTCAAATATTTTAATTGCACAGCAGCAAAACAGTGAATTTTGGGATCATGTTAGATTTGGCGGAGGCATAGGATTAAGTTTTGGTGATGGATACTTTAGTGGCACCATTGCTCCTAGTTCTATTTATGAATTTGATAATAATGTAGCTCTTGGTTTTGGGCTCAATGCTACATTTAACAAACAAAAAGGCGTTTACAAATCAACAATTCTTGGTGGTAGCATAATTGGTTTATTTAATGTTTTAACAGAATTGCAGCTTTCTGCAGAGTTTGAACAACTTAATGTTAACAGAACCTACGATGTTAATTTAAACTTAGGTAAAGAAAACTATTGGGTTCCTGCTTTATTTTTTGGAGCAGGTTACAGAAATGGCAATGTAACTTTTGGTGTTAGATACGATGTTTTATATGATGCCGATAAAAGTATTTATGCAGATTCTTGGGCACCCTTTGTGAGGTTTTATTTTTAACACGTAAAAAATTACCCTATTTGGTTTTATAAAAGCAAAGCCCCTGATTATAAAAACAACCAGAGGCATAGTGAAAAAAACTAACTCAAATAAAAATGTTACTTTGTGTATCCCATAATTTCTGCCATAGCTGCATTATCGGTACCGTCGTGTGATGCTTTTATTATAACCTTAAGGTATCTATATGTTTTTGCTGCCCCAAAATCTATGTCTTGCTCTGTGGCGACATTTTGTAATGCGAAATCACCCATACTTTCCCAAGTTGTATTATCAGAACTTATTTGTATTTCAATATCTTTTACAGCCCTAGACAATGTTTGCCTTTGAGCAAATCGTATGCCTTCAACTTCTATTTCTGCCCCCATATCTATAACAATATAATGCGGTGCTGTTGCTGTACAACCGCTCCAACAAGAATGCCAGTAAGTCTCTAAATTATCGTCTAAAATATCGGCAGCTCTACCAGTATCTCCTTCACCTCCATTGTCTTCTTGAGTACTAAAGTCTGAAATTGTCCATGTACTTCTGTCTAACAATGTTACTGGAGCAGGAGGGTCTGGAAGTTTAGGAATTTCTAGGGTAGTAAAATCTATATTGGGAGCAGCACCAGATGTCGTTCTCGTAAAAGCTGTATTAGGTTGCACATTAGCGTTAAAGAAACCACAGTTCTTTAAAAAGAACTTATTACCATTTGTACCTCCTTCAAAGTCTAATCTTTCTCCATTCGCAGCTGTTGCATCAACAGTAAATGTCCCGTTTGTCATTTCTGTCCATGTATTATCGGTAGTATATGCCCATTGGTTTCCGTAATTTACTTTTCTGGAAAGATATCCGGTGCTGGGATTAAAATTTTCTAAGAATGAGTGTAATCTTGATAAATGAGTGTCTGTTTTTGGTCTTCTTAGACTAGCAATTAATTGCCAATCTCCAACCTCAGGGTCATAAAAATATCCTGTATAATCTGTAGATCCAGAAACGCCAATAGAAGGCTCTCCTTTTAGTAAAAACTTATATGTTACCCCTGCTTTCCAATCTACATCAATAAAAGATTGTATGCCCGAACCTTCATTACCAAAATCCTGAACAGTTACTCCTGTTCCGTTTCCTAAATTAGTAACTTTATAATCTTCTGGTATTTGATTAGGATCATCGGTACTAAAGGCACTCCAAATGGAAAACAAAACACGCCTTTCTGTAGATGAATTAACTTGCATTCCGAAATAACCTTCAGCATGACCATTTGCCATAAAAAATGTACCTAATTGATCTTCCCCTTCAGGTACTGTAACCTCGTTATAAAACCATTGTACATTTTTACCCTCTGGTTCTTCATAGCTCATATGAACAGACGGACCTCTTCTTCCAAAGTGAAAGTTATTTGTAGGGACAAATGTAATTCCAGAACTTACTGCAGGTCCTCCAAAAAGAATTTCATTAATATCGCCAATGTAGTTTCCTGTTTTTTCTAACCCTTGAATTTCAATGTGATTATACCCTTCAGGAACAGTAAATGTTCCAACCTCTTCGGTTTTATATGTACTATTGGAAATAGTTATTTCTTTTGAAACACTCCCGACTGTTACCTTTATTTTAGATGTTTCTGGTGATTTAATTTTAAAACCTAAATTTAATTTACCTGCACCTGTTTTAACATAAGTACGAATAACGTCATCCAAAGATGTCCAATTATGTATTCCAGAATCAGATACAACACTATTATCTTGAGTTAAATTGTTTACTACCCAACTATTTGATCCTATCGGAATTGCTTTTGTTAACTCTAATGCTTCTGTTTCTTCTTCTAGTTCTATTTCTGAAGAACTATCATGTTGAGAACAAGAGCTGCAAGAAATTAAAATATTAATTAAGAATATTAATAGGAGGTTTGAACTCAATAAATTTATTCGTGTTTTTACTATATGCATGTTATAAATTATTAAAAACTTTATATAATTGATGTTTATTATTATTGTTTGAAATCAGCACAAGATTACCATCTACTGTTTTTAAATAGGTTAAAGCTCTAACATCAGAATCTGCGTATAAACCTATTTGTCTATTAGATATGTGTTTAAAATCTTTAGTTTTAGTTCCTTTAAAAAACACCCCGACTCCAGCATCAGCACGTGTTGTTTCAACTTCAGAATGATAATTATTGCCTGCCATTAAAAGGTCTTTTACATTATCTCCATCAAAATCCTTATAAATAATACTATTAATGGGAGCTGTTTGTGCTTCTATTGGAAATGCAGAAAAACTAAATTGATTATTTCCTTCATTAAAAAAAATACCTGATTGGAATTCTGTGGCTTCATAATGTAATGACGAATTAATACCCTCTCCTAAAATGCCCTTCAAATCTGAATTTGCAAAATCAGTATATGTTTTAATCTTTTCCTTTAGGAATGGCATTTGTTGCGAAGTACAAGATTTTCCTCTTACAGGAACTTGTTTTGAATTGTAATATTTAGCCAATACAATATCTTCTGTTCCATTATTGTCAAAATCATTAGTGTATATGTGAAACGGTTTTTCTTTTGAAGCATGAAATTTATAATTAAGGCCTAAGTTGCCAGCAATAATATCTTGATCTCCATCTCCGTCAATATCTTCAATTAGGATTTTATTCCACCAACCTTTTGCTAATGCTAAGTCAGAATAATTATAATCTCTTGAAAGATGTCCATTGTTATTTGCAAAAATTTCGATTCCCATCCACTCTCCAGTTATAATTAAATCTAAATCATTGTCATTATCTATATCATTCCATTGAGCATCTGTAACCATTCCTACTTTTTCTACATCTTGAGCATATTGTTTTGTACCATCAATAAAGGTTCCTTTTTCATTAATAAGAAGATAATTAACTGGGGCATATGGATATTTTCCAGGAATAACACGGCTACCTATAAAAAGGTCTATATCGCCATCATTATCATAATCTGAAGCACTTACAACTGAACCTGATGACTTTAATACTGGTAATTTTAAATTTGAGCGTTTAAAATTATAATTACCATGATTAATATAAAGTCTGTCTTGAAGCAAATCTGAATCCTCATCAAATTCATAGCTTCCGCTTACCACATATAAATCGTCGTCACCATCATTATCTGCATCAAAAAAACAAGCAGAAACATCTTCGTATTTACTGTCTTTTGTGAAATCTGATATAGATATTGCTTTAAAGTTTCCTTCTCTATTTCCAATTAATAGTTGAGCAGATTGCTGATGTGCCCCTCCTATAAAAACATCATCTAGCCCATCGCCATTTAAATCTGTAGACGCTACTGCCGGTCCTGTTTGTGATAATTTGTGAGGTAATAATAATTGTTTATCGTAATCTTTAAAAGGTATTTCTTGGTGTGAAAAATCAAAATCATACTCAGTAAATAGTTTTTCCTTTTTAGCTGTATTTGTATTTTCTGCAAGCTTAATACTTTCTGAATGGTTAACTATTAAGGTTTGATTTGCTTTAACATTCTTTAAAGTTTGTGTTTTACCATCATTCCAAACAATTTCTATTCTAGGAATTGTAGCGTCTAACCCTAACCCAAAGTGTAATGTATTTGACATTGAAGACAAATAACCTCTAGAATTTACTAGTTCTCTGGTTAATACCTGTCCGTTTTTTTGATGTATTTTAACAGCTGTACCTACTCCAAATTTATTTTTTACAGCTCCTTTAAACTTGAATTTTATATAGTTATTCTTTGTTAGAGTAGTAGCATTATTACGTAGTATAGTAGCATTTTCATCTAAATTATTTGTAACAATATCTAAATCGCCATCATTATCTAAATCTACATATACAGCTCCATTTGAAAAGCTAGGAGATTCATCAGCCCAATCGTCTGTTTTATTATCAAATTGTAAATCGCCTTTATTTTTAAACAAATAATTAGTAAGTTTCTGCTGGGGTAATTTTTGTGTAAAATCAAAAAAATCTTTTTCTGTTAAGGTTGATTTGTTAGCATCAATGTATTTATTAATCTCAATATTAGTATCTCTATCTACAACATCTCTGTAAATACCATTTGTTATATAAATATCGTTTAATCCATCTAAATCAAAATCTGCCATAAGAGACGCCCAACTCCAATCGGTTTTTGCAACTCCAGACATATTTGCCACTTCACTAAAAGTACCATTACCATTATTTACTTGCATAACATTATGCATGTATTGGTGATGGTAATCTTTATCAATCATGTCTTGAAATCGATCTATAGACATCATAGACATAGTGGTTTTTGATCGAATATAATCATCTGGACTCATATCCAACACCAATAAATCTGACAGACCATCATTGTTAATATCAGCTATATCACTACCCATGCTATAATAAGAGATGTGTTTAAATAAGTGATTTCGATCATCTTTAAAAGTACCATCTCCGTTATTTATATAAGCGAAATCGGGTCCGATAAAATCGTTAGACACATAAATATCTGGCCAACCATCATTATTAAGGTCTCCAACTTGAGCATTAAGTCCAAATCCTAAGTCTGGCAGAATTCCAGCTTTTAAAGATACATCTGTAAAATACCCATTACCATCATTATTATATAATTTATCACTGCCTCTAAATGCTTTTGTTTCTTCGTTTTTTTGAATTTTTTCTAGATCAATTAATTTTCCAGATAATGCAAACCCTGAGGGTGCATTGGCTATATAAACATCTAAATCACCATCCTTATCATAATCAAAAAATGTTGATGCTATAGACCTATTTGTTTCGGCTAAACCATAAGCGCTAGCTTGTTCTGAGAAAGTAAGGTCTCCATTATTTATATAAAGCATATTGGCTAGTTTTTCGTCTCCATTGTACCAACCTGCTCTATTAATATAAATATCTAAAAACCCATCATTATTAACATCAGCTACAGATACACCAACATCAAATCCTACTCTTTTTTTAATACCTGCTTTTAAGGTAATATCCTCAAACTTAAAATCACCTTTATTTAAGAAGAGTTTATTATGGTATATATTGGATGTAAAAAAAAGATCTTCTAATCCGTCATTATTAAAATCGGCAGCAGCTACACCTCCTCCAATATAAATGTATAGGTATTTATAATAATGTATTTTTTCAGATTCTAAAATTTTATTTTCAAAAGTGACACCTGTAATTTCAGTTGGCACTTTTGAAAATAATTTTTCTGCTTGTAATGTATCAATTGATTTTTGACACGAAAACACAAGAAAAAAAAACACTAAAACTATTCTATATTTATATTGTATATACCTCATAAACCATAATATAATAAAAAAGCCCCCCGAAAGGGGCTTAACTATTAATTATCTAATCGTTTTGAATTAAACTTGGTTGCAGAATAATTTGCTGCTCTGGAATAAATTCAATAATTCTATTATTATTTGCTTGTATCTCGAAAAATGGATTAGATCCATTTAAATGCGTACCTGGATAACGACGGTTCATAGTACGTCCGTTTCTATATACATCGTAACGCCTATGACCCTCGTAGGCCAATTCTAATCTACGTTCTTCTAAAACTACATCTAACACTGTTTTCCCAGATGGGATAGTTCCTAAAGTATATTCTGGAATACCAGCTCGATCTCTTAAAACATTAATTTCGTCTAAGGCCGCTTGATCTTGGCCTCGTTTTGCTAACGATTCTGCTTTATTAAGATACATTTCTGCTAAACGCGATACCATTGGAGACCACATATGTACATCGTCTTCTTGTAATGATGCTTTAAGAATAAAGAACTTAGGATGACCATTTCGTTTCTGTAAATCAAAATCTTTTATAACATCCTGTCTTCCATTGGGTCCATTAAAATAATACACTGTTTTCCCTCCAGCAACTTCAGATTCTACAGTATATGTTGTACCTCCATCTGTAAATGTAGTTACGCCTCCAGCTTCTGTTGTATTTCTAAATTCGTACTTATATTCATCGTTTACCCAGTATACTGCAGGAACTTTTCCACCACTACCATCATCTGTATATTGTGGTGCAATAAATGCTTTTCTAGCATCAGTAGGGTTTTGTTCGATTAAATCTAAATAAGATCTAGAAGCATACATTTCTCCCCAACCAGAACCTTCAATACTTGCATAAAACGATCCAATTGTAAACCAGTCATCCCATTGACCTAAAAGATCTGATGCACTACTTAAAGTAACTGCAAAAATAGCTTCTGCATTATTGTTTGGTATCAATTTATTCATTTCTTGAAATTCGCTGTTAGACAATAAACTGTATTGTCCAGAGCCTATAACCTTATTGGCATACTCCTCCGCTTTTACATCATCACCCATGTATAAATACACTCTCGACAATAAAGCCTGTGCTGCCTCTTTAGAAGCATAAGATGCTCCTTTATTAATAGTCATTAAGCTTTCTGCTTTTAGCAAATCGCTTAGAACTTGATCATAAACATCTTGTACCGTATGCCTATCTGGTCTATCTTCTGTATCTGAAGTTAATTTTAGTGGTACCGACAGGTTCGAACTACCTTGGCTATATGGCTTTCCAAAAACATTTCCCATTTGAAAATACACCAACCCTCTTAGGTAATAATTTTCTCCTAACAGCTGATCTTTATCATCTGATTCTCCTTCTGGAATTTTTTCAATCATTACATTGGTTCCTACTGCAATTTTATAAGAATTACTCCAAAACCTAGCAACCCTTGAATTTGTAGGTATAGATTGATAATTATATAAGAAAAACAAGTGATCGGTTGTACCTCCACTAAGTGTTACATTATCTCCAGCATATTCAGATATTCTATGTAAGTCGTCTACCCATCCATCATACCCTACATTTCCTTTTAGTAAGGCGTAATTACCAACAGTAGCTGTTTCAATAGATCCTGGGTCTGATAATAAATCATCTACTGCTATTTGATCGTAAGGATTTCTTTCCAATTCGCATGATACTAATAGTAGTGCGATAATTGGTAATAATATTATAATTTTTTTCATCTTTCTTTTTTTTATTAAAATGATACATTAACGCCAAAAACATAACGTTTTGGTATTGGATAACTTAAACTAGCGCTTCCGCCTAAACCTCCTACACTTGGGTCAACACCACTATATTTAGTAAATGTAAATAAGTTATCTCCTGAGACGTATACATTAACATTACTCACTCCTAATTTGTTAAGCACCAGCTGAGGCAAATTATAAGATAATGTAACATTACGCATTCTTAAATAACTACCATCTTCTAAATAACGTGATGATGGTTTGTTAGAATTGTTATTACCTCCTTCTATAGCTTGTGGGTGTGTAGCTATATCCCCTGGGTTTTGCCATCTTGTCCAACCATCTTTTAATACTTGCTGATTGAATGTTGAATAAAATCCGTCTGAATCAAATAATTCTCTTGATGAGTTGTAAATCTCTCCCCCTTTAGAAAAATCAAAATTAGCAGTTAAAGATATCCCTTTATAAGATAAGCTAGTATTAAAACCACCGATGAAATCTGGTGACGATTTATTGCCTAAAAACTGAGGTGTTGCGCTAGCATAATCACTTGTTTCTGAACGTGCTCCTGTATCTGGATCTACAACTTCCCAAAGTGGTTGCCCATTAGCTGGGTCAACACCTAGCCATTTTCTCATAAACCAAGAGTCAGCATCTTCTCCCACTTTCCAGATCTTACTTCCTTGTGGTAATTCATCAGCTTCAAATAATTCAGTAACTTCATTTGTATTGAAACCTATATTAAAGCCTAGATTCCAATTAAAATTATCATTTCGAATAATATCAGCAGAAACTACTGCCTCAATTCCACTGTTTTTGACACCACCAATATTCTCCCAAAAACCACTAAATGCAGTAATGTCTGGTAGACTAACAAAATATAAAAGGTCTGAAGTATCTTTATTATAATACTCAACTGTGGCATCTACTCTATCAAATAATCTAGCATCTATAGCAATGTTCGTTTCATATGATTTTTCCCAACCCAAATCTGGATTTGCAAATTGATTAAGAACAGCTCCAGGAATTCCAATGTATTGAGTATTTACTCTATAAGTTCCTTGATATGGATATAATGATGAAGGTCTATTTCCTACTGAACCATAACTAGCTCGCAATTTCAATTCGTTAATAGCTTCACTATTGAAAAAGTCTTCATTATGGATTAGCCATCCTCCTCCAATAGAGAAAAAGTTACCATATTGATTATCTAAACCAAAGTTTGATGCTCCATCTCGACGTATTGAAGCTTTAGCAAAATAACGATCTCCAAAACCATATTCTGTAGATAAAAAATAAGACTGCAAAGCATAATCATTTTTAAACCCATTAATTGAACCAGGCTCACTAGTTGCATTTAAAATTTCTCCTCCAGGAATAATTCCATTTCCAGTAGCTCCAAAATCCTCATACACGTAATCGTTATATTCATAACCAGCCAAAGCTGTTACTGAATGCTCTCCAAATGTATTATTATACCTAAGCATTTGTGTTGTAAGCCTTGTTATTCTATTCGCTGTAAAATCATTTACACTACCGCCAGATGCCAAACCTCCATTAGATCTTGGGTCTGTATAAGATTTCGATAAAGAACGATAAAGTGTGAAATTATTAATCGACTTAAAAGTTAGATGAGGTACAATTTGATAGTCAAAATCAAAGTTAGCACTCATATTAAAGATATTGCTAGAAGAATAATTCCACTGTTGGTCGAAAAAATAGTTTCGCTTATCTCTACCTAACCAATCTTGAGACTGGTCTGCATTTATTGGAGTTCCATCTGCTTCAAATGGCACATCCCAAGGTAAGTTCAAATACAATTCGTATAAAGGAGCTTCTGCCACACGCTCTCTATCATCAAAACTAAATGACACTTTTGGCATTATCTTTAAGCGCTCAGAAATATTATAATCCAAATTCATACGAAATGTATAACGATCTAATTCATTACCACGTAAAGTACCAGATTCGTTATAGTAACCTGCATTAATGAATAAATTTAGTTTATCTGTTCCAGAAGTAAATGACACATTAGCATCCCTAACTATACCTGTTTGAGTTCCTAAATTAAGCCAATCTGTATCTCTTGTTAATAAGTCTGGAGTAAACCATGGGTTTGTATTTCCAAACTGCGTATGATAATCGTATAACTGTTGTGAATTCATCACTTCAAATTCTCCAGTATTAAACTCATTCATAGCTATTTTTGTATTAACAGTAACTTCAGACTTCCCAAGTTTACCTCTTTTTGTATTCACAATAACTACCCCATTTGCACCTCTCGAACCATATAAAGCAGTAGCTGAAGCATCCTTAAGTACAGAGATAGATTCTACATCATTTGGATTTACAATAGGCGTACCATGTTGAATTACACCATCAACAACCCATAAAGGAGTAACACGTCCACCCAAAGAGGCTCTACCTCGTATTAAAATACTTGGAGTAGCTCCTGGAGCTCCACTAGATGCTGCTACTTGCACCCCTGCAGCTTTTCCTTGTAACATAGAAGATACATCAGGTGTTGTAATATCCTTTAAATCATCAGATTTAATACTCACAACTGAGGATGTAATAGCTTCCTTTTTTTGAGTTCCATAGGCTACAACAACAACTTCATCTAAAGTGGAGGTATCGGTTTCTAAGGTTACATTAATAGTTGTTTGATTGTTAATAACAATCGTTTGAGTTTTAAATCCTAAAAAAGAAAATGTAAGCGCTGTTCCTCCATCTGGTACTTTAATAGAATAATTTCCATCAAAATCAGTAGTTGCTCCTGTAGAAGTTCCTTCTACAACAATGTTTACACCTATTGCTGGTGTATTGCTATCATCAAATACAGTTCCTGTTATTGTTTTGCCACTACTTTGTGCATGTGTCTCAAAACAAAAACAAGCTGTAGATAATAACACTAAAAAAGTAAATAGTTTTTTCATAAAATAGTTTTTAGTTTTAGTTATATATAGTTGTTAATTAGTTTAGTATGTTTCTTTCATCCAGTTATAAGGTTTACGTTTTACCCACATTCCTCTTGTAAAATCTGGAAAG
>NZ_JAMFLZ010000039.1:0-279 GCF_023502325.1 Jejuia spongiicola | reverse complement strand
GGCAATCCAATAGCGGTAGACGATTCCGTTTCCATATCAGAAGACTCAACAACAGCAACACTAATAAATGCTATCGGTAATGATAATACGCAAGATGGAGCTGTATATTCTGCAGGAAGTTTGGATATTACCGGCACCATAGGAGCAGTAACCGATAATAACGATGGTACTTTTGGTTATATTCCAGCTGCAGGTTTTTCTGGAACGGACACCTTTACATATACTATATGTGATAATGACACCCCAGCAAACTGTTCTACTGCTACCGTTACAATAACC
>NZ_JAMFLZ010000038.1:0-294 GCF_023502325.1 Jejuia spongiicola | reverse complement strand
ATATCATCAACAATTACATTTTGATCAACATCAATACTGTTTCCATTACCATCATCAAAGGTCCAAGTAATAACAAACGTTCCTTGAGTAGTATACGTTAATGGATCAGTAGTAGTTCCTGTGATTATAGTACCGTTACAGTTGTCTGTAATCGTAGGAGCCGTAGCCGTTACAGAACATTCCCCAGTTAAATCTGCAAGCGTTGGAGCAGTAGGGTCAGTAGTATCATCAACAATTACATTTTGTGGAACAACAATCGAATTTCCATTACCATCATCAAAAGTCCAGTTGATT
>NZ_JAMFLZ010000037.1:0-308 GCF_023502325.1 Jejuia spongiicola | reverse complement strand
ACATCTGTTGCTGTTATGTTTAAGTTTTTGCAGCCCCAAAAAGCTTTTTCCATAGAGGCCCAAGGGTTTATTCCCCATTGCTCTACAGTTTGAATTTTGTCCTTATCTCCTGTGTTGTTAAAAAATATTCTAGGGAAAACACCACGAATGGCAACAGTGTATGTACCTGCTGTTAAAGTAGTACTTGTAGCATTACTAGAAACATTGGTAGCTTCTGGATTAAAAGTAGCGCCATCATAACTCCAATCTACATCATAATTATAGCCTGTTCCAGTTGTAGGAATGGTAATGGTTTCATTTTCTTCAAC
>NZ_JAMFLZ010000036.1:0-309 GCF_023502325.1 Jejuia spongiicola | reverse complement strand
ATAATTGATCAAGGAGACCCCTTTGCCGTAAATGACACGGGAACTACTACAGAAAACACCTTGCTAACAACCGTTAATGTTACATCAAATGATACTTATGTGGATGATGCAACAATTAGTAGTTTTGACGATATAAGTTTTAATGGTGGAATCATAGTTGCAGGATCAACACTAGGGACATTTGATTATACACCACCAACTAGCTTTATTGGTTTAGATACATTTACATATACTATTTGTGATGATGATTCTCCTATTAATCATTGTTCAACTGCTACCGTAAAAATAAATGTATTACCTGGTACTACA
>NZ_JAMFLZ010000035.1:0-309 GCF_023502325.1 Jejuia spongiicola | reverse complement strand
AGACTGTTCCATAGCCGTCCAAGGGTTTATTCCCCATTGCTCTACAGACTGAATTTTATCTTTGTCTCCTGTATTGTTAAAATAGATTCTAGGGAAAACACCACGAATTGCAACAGTGTATGTACCAGCTGTTAAAGTAGTACTTGTAGTATTACCTGAAACATTGGTAGATTCAGCATTAAAAGTAGCACCATCATAACTCCAATCTATATCATAACTATAGCCTGTTCCAGTTGTAGGAATGGTAATAGTTTCATTTTCTTCAACCACCCAAGTGGTTATAAAATAATCTTCAGTTGTACATCCAAG
>NZ_JAMFLZ010000034.1:0-311 GCF_023502325.1 Jejuia spongiicola | reverse complement strand
ACCACCATCAGTAATCGTCCAATTAAAAGAAGTGTCTAAACTATTCCTAGCAAATATGGCAGAACAGTACTGACTACTGCCTCCATTAAAATTTATATTATAAGGGACATCATCAATACCATCGTTAGCACCACCACTTGAGTCTGTATGCCAACCTATTAAAGTAGCATCGTAGTTTGGTGTAGATAATGTAACACCAGTAAACATATCAGACATTAATGTGACATTACTAATATCCCAATCACCAAGGTTTTGATTAAAAGTAGTAGCACCTTCAAACATACCCCTCATATTAACAACATTACTTGTAT
>NZ_JAMFLZ010000033.1:0-347 GCF_023502325.1 Jejuia spongiicola | reverse complement strand
TCCATAAATGTAAAGGTTGATTAAAATTGGAGTTAAAAAACAAACGATACATTTGAGTTATAGTGCTAACATTCCAATGATTTATGTTTTGATTCATGCCAGATTCAGCAAACATAAGATTCATGTTAGTTACTTGAGACAAATCTGGGGCATCTGTTGCTGTTATGTTTAAGTTTTTGCAGCCCCAAAAAGCTTTTTCCATAGAGGCCCAAGGGTTTATCCCCCATTGCTCTACAGTTTGAATTTTGTCTTTATCTCCTGTATTGTTAAAATAGATTCTAGGAAATGTACCGATAATACGGATAGTATGCACACCTGCACTTGCATATAAATGTGATGGAGAATCA
>NZ_JAMFLZ010000032.1:0-362 GCF_023502325.1 Jejuia spongiicola | reverse complement strand
CTGGAACTCCAACAACATCGGGAACAGCAAACTTCGCCATCAACTTTGGAGGACAAACATGTACCTTCTCACTTACCGTTGATGTATTGAGCGCTACCGTATTAACCCTAGACTGTGCAGGTGCACTACCATCGCCACCAACAGCTACAGAAAATGTAGTCTATGGAGGATCGGCAAGCATCCCGTACACAGGAGGTAATGGAACTAGTTATGGAAATGGAGCAGTTATCAACTCTACCGGAGTAACAGGATTGACAGGTCTTGTTGGAGCAGGAACGCTTGCAAACGGTAATGGATTTATTACATTTTTCGTTTCAGGAACACCAACCTCAGCGGGAACAGCAGATTTCGCCATCAGTTTC
>NZ_JAMFLZ010000031.1:0-511 GCF_023502325.1 Jejuia spongiicola | reverse complement strand
AGAACTTGTTACAACAATTGTTTCAGATGGATCGTCCGGTGTAGAGTTACCATCCGTTTGGTCTTGTGTATTCGATACAGTGTTTGTTAATGTTTGACCGCCTTGGCCAATACCTACTACCGCTTGAATACTTATGGTCTCTTCCTCTCCAGGAGACAAGATTCCTATTTCCCAATTTGGTGCTGTCCAACTTCCATCGCTAGGAATTATTGTTCCATATATTAATCCCGTTGGTAAGGCATCAGTTACTACTAAATTAGTGACAACAGCTGGGCCATTGTTCTTTACTGTTACAGTATAGGTTACTGTATCTCCTACATTAGGTGTCGCATTGTCTACGGTCTTGGTCAATACAATATCGGCATCATTATTTACTGTAAAAACCGCTTCTAAATCATCACCATCTGTGGTTGGATCTGTTTGATCTCCGATGGCCGTTGTAGTTGTATTGGTTATAAGGTCTCCACTTGTTCCTGCATTTACTGTTGCTGTTATATTCAAGGTTTGAGTC
>NZ_JAMFLZ010000030.1:0-678 GCF_023502325.1 Jejuia spongiicola | reverse complement strand
CCACCATCAGTAATCGTCCAATTAAAGGTTGAGTTTAAACTATTCCAAGCAGTTTCTGCTGTACAGTACTGACTACTGCCTCCATGAAAAGTTATATTATTAGGGACATCATCAATACCATCATTAGCAACACCACTTGTGTCTGTATGCCAACCTATTAAAGTAGCATCGTAGTTTTCTTGAGATAGGGTAGCATCAAAAAACATTTCAACCATTGCTGTAACATTACTGATATCCCAGTTATCAAGGGGTTGATTAAAAGGAGTGTTTCTAAACATATTTGACATTGTTGTAACAGCACTTACCTTCCAATTATTTATGGGAGAATTAAATAATGTACCTTGAAATACTTGTTCCATATTAGTAATTGTGCTTACATCCCAATTGTTAATAGCACCTCCATTATCTACAAAAGAACTACACCCTAAAAACATACCTAACATTGAAGAGGCTTGACTTAAATTTGGAGTGTTTGTTGCGTTTAGTACTAAATTACTACACCCTCGAAAAGACTGTTCCAGAGAGATCCAAACATTTGTACCCCATTGTTCAATCGTTTGTATTTTGTCTTTATCTCCTGTATTGTTAAAATAGATTCTAGGAAACGTACCACGAATAGCAACAATGTATGTACCAGCTGTTAAAGTAGTACTTGTAGCATTACCTGTTACATTGGTG